>NZ_JBTKYW010000006.1:0-152987 GCF_054459035.1 Synechococcus sp. LTW-G
CGACCTGGCTGCTGCTGAGTCCACCCCCGTGGCTCTGACCGCACCTGCCATCGGCTGAGGTTGATCCTCAAACCAAACGGTTCAATCTCGGTTGAACCAGAAGCCCCCTCGCAAGAGGGGGCTTTTTGTTGGTGGGGCGCAGATTCCCGAAAAAAAACGAACGCAGGGGCTGTGGTGCAGCGTTGTGGTCATGGTGTGCGAATCAGCCTTCGGACCGTCGGATGACGACATCGGCACGCCATTCCCATCCCCACGCACCGCAGACCTCTAACCGCAGAACGCCAGGCCGCCCAGTGGAGCCGGCGCCGCGGTCCAAGGCTCTGACGGGTGCTCAGTTTCTGGTCAAGGCGCTGGAAGCCCATGGCGTCACCCATGTGTTTGGCATCCCCGGGGCCAAGGTCGACAGCGTCTTCACGGCCCTGCTGGATTCGCCCATCGAGCTGGTGCTCTGCCGCCATGAGCAGAACGCGGCATTCATGGCTCAAGCCTTTGGCCGCCTCACCGGCCGCATCGGCGTCTGCCTGGCCACCTCCGGCCCTGGCGTGACCAACCTGGTGACGGGCCTGGCAACGGCGACCACTGAAGGCGATCCGGTGTTGGCGATCGGTGGTGAGGTGCCCCTGGACGATCGCTTCAAGCAGACCCATCAGTCGCTGGATGCCATCGGCCTGATGCAGCCGGTGACGCGCTTTGCCCAGTCCGCCCTCTCGATTCACGACCTACCGGAGGTCCTGGGCAATGCCATTCGGGCGGCTGAGCAGGGCCGGCCGGGGGCAGCCTTTCTGGGGCTGCCCAAGGACGTTGGCTTGGCTGAGATCGAGGCCGACCCATCGGCGGGCTGGGGTGAGCCGATCCTGCAGGGGCCCTGCCATCCCCAGGCCCTGAGCCGGGCCGCGGAGTTGATGGCAACCCTGGAGCGGCCCCTGCTCCTTCTGGGGATGCAGGCTTCAGATCCAGATCTCAGCGAAGCGCTCCAGGCCTATGTGCGCCGCAGCGGACTGCCCTACTGCGCCACCTTCCAAGGGCCCGGGCGCTGGGTCGCGCCGGAGCAGTACGTGGGGCGGTTGGGACTCTTCCGCAACCAACCGGCGGATGCTCTGCTGAGCGCGGCCGATGGGGTCATCTGCCTCGGCTTTGATCCGGTCGAATACGACCCCAGCCTCTGGAATAGCGATCAATCCCGCACCCTGATCAATGTCGATGTCCAGGCTGCGGACCAGGACCAAGCCTTCCTGCCCCAGGTGGAGTTGATCGGAGATCTGCAGCAGACCCTGATCGCCATGGCCACCCTGCCGCCACTGACGATCGCCCCTGATTTCCGTCAGCAGCAGCAGGCCCTCGCCGCTGAATTACGGGCGACGGCCGCCGAGGGTGCCTCCATGGGTGGGGCTGCTCCTCTTCATCCGTTGCGCCTGGTGCACGAGATCAGTTCGGTGATCACCAAGGACACCACGCTCTGCCTGGATGTCGGCTCCCACTACATCTGGATGAACCGCTATGCCCAGGCTGAGCGAGCCCGCCAGGTGCTGGTGAGCAATGGTCAGCAGACCCTGGGCGTGGCCCTGCCCTGGGCCATTGCCGCTGGGATGGTGCGCCCCGGCTGTCCCGTGGTCTCCGTCTCAGGGGACGGTGGCTTTTTGTTCACGGCGACAGAGCTGGAGACGGCGGTGCGGATGGGCAGCCGCTTCGTGCACGTGATTTGGAACAGCCACTCCTACAACATGGTGGAGTTCCAGGAGCAGGCCCACTACGGACGGGTCTCGGGGATCCAGCTTGGCGACTACGACGTCGTCAAGTTCGCCGAGGCGTTTGGCGCGAAGGGCTACTCGATCCAGAACGCCGAGGACCTCGGCCCTGTCCTGCGGGAGGCCCTGCAGCAGCCGGTACCGGTTCTGATCAATGTTCCGGTGGACTACTCCGAGAACATCCGGCTGATGCAGAACGTGCACCAGCAGTTCATCCACTGAGGTTCCGATGAGCACGCAGCATGCGAGCGGTCACCACCTGAACGTCTCCGTTGGCGATGGTCTCTGGGACGCGCTGCACGCCTTGGCTGAACGCACGGGCGACAGCGTCAGCCATCTGGTTCGCCGCTCCCTGGCGGAAACCCTGGATCTTGACCACCACACGATCTATCAGGTCTCCACCTCTGGAGCGCTGGTGCAGGGGGTCTATGAGGGTTGCGTGCGGGTGGCGGACATCAAGCGCCATGGAAACTTCGGCCTGGGCACCTTCGATGGCCTCGATGGTGAGGGGATCATGCTCGATGGCACCTGCTGGCAGGCCCGCAGTGATGGGTCGGTGCATGTCGCCCCGGACTCGGCCCTGGCTCCCTTTTGGGCAACGACCTTCTTTGCGGCTGACACCACCACGACGCTGCCGTCCGTCAGCAGTTGGGACGACCTCACCGCCCAGCTCGATGGCCTAAGGCGCAGCGACAATCTCTTCTGCGCCATCCGCATTACCGGCACGTTCGAAAGGATCCACTACCGCGTGGCCTGCAAGAGCGCCCATGGCACGGACCTGGTGAGTGCGACCAGTCACCAGGCGGAGTTCAGCCAGAGCGGTCTGCGCGGAAGCCTGGTGGGGTTCTGGACTCCCAGCTATGCCCGCACGATCAATGTGCCCGGCTATCACCTGCACCTGCTGAGCGATGACCACAACCATGGCGGTCACATCCTCGACGTGCAGGCCAAGGATCTGACTGTGCAGGTGCACATGGACAACCACGTGCACTTGGCCTTGCCGGAAACGCCGGCCTTCCTGGAGGCGGATCTACAGGGGGATCCCGCCGAGGCTTTGGCCCGAGCTGAGAGCAAACACAGCTGATCCCTGAGCCAGGGTTGCGCTGAGGGCTGTGTCCACGCTCAAGGTGCGCTCTCCTAGATGGACGGGGCGGGCACCGTGGGCCTGGGCGAGCTCGATCTCAAAAGGGACAAAGCCGCCCTCGGGCCCGATCATCACCAGAGCGGGTTGGCCGGCGTGCTGAGCCAAGGGCTCCTCGGCCCCCATCTCAGTGATCAGGCAGAGCCGTCCGGCGCAGAGCCCTGGGAGCTCGTCTTCGATGAAGGGCCGGAAGCGTTGGTGCAGATGCACCTGCGGGGCGATGGTGTCTCGGGAGCGCTCCATGCCCGCCAGCAGGGCGGCCTCGACGTTGCTGGCTTGCAGCAGCGGGCTTTGCCAGTAGCTCTTCTCGACCCGCGCACTGTTGATCAGGTGTAGATGGCTGATCCCAAATTCGGCGCATTGCCGCAGGATCCGGCGCAGCATCTTGGGTCTCGGTAGGGCCAGCACCAAATCGAAGGGATGGCGCTTGGGTGGCGGTTCGCTGAGGACGGTTCTGAGCACCACGCCACTGGAGTCCAGCGACTCAATCAGCCCCTGACCGCAGGCACCTCCGATGAGCCCGAGCCGCAGGGTCTCGCCCACGCTCGACTTGAGCACATTGCGGATGTGGCGCGCCCGCTCGTCATTCAGCAGCACGCGCTGCTCGTCGATCCAGTCTTCTGGCCTCAGCAGGACGATGTTCATCGCTGTTCAGCAGCCGATGTCTTCTGCCCAGAGCTCAGGCTTCTGCTGCTGCATGGTTTGCATCAGCGCTTCGCAGCGTGGATCGTCCAGGCAGGTGACTTCGATTCCAGCCTCCTTGAGCCAGGTCTCGGCCCCTTGAAAGGTCTTGCGCTCTCCGATGACCACCCGCCGGAATCCCAGCAGAACGGCCGTTCCGGCGCACATCGGACAGGGAGAGAGGGTGGTGACCAGGGTCAGCTCACGCCAGTCGCGGCGCCGCCCGGCGTTGCGGATGCACTGGGTTTCACCATGGCTGGTGGGATCCCCGTTCTGGACCCGTTGGTTGTGTCCACGGGCGACGATCGTTCCATCCTCTTGGGCTAGGACGGCGCCGATGGGAATTCCCCCTTCGCTCCAGCCCTGTTTGGCTTCGGCCCGGGCCGCATCGACCAGACGTTGCATCGTGCTGCGATCGATCGCACCTCCGTGCCGTTGGCCCAAGCATGGCAGGCATGACGCAAGACAACCTCGGTCCGTGGGATCCAGAACGCCACAGCGTGGCTGAGATCGTTGCGGCCCTTGATCTTCAACCTCACCCCGAGGGGGGGTGGTATCGAGAGACCTTCCGCAGCGCGCTCAAGGTGCGCCGCGCCGATGGGGTGCAGCGCGACGCCCTGACCCAGATCCTGTTTCTGTTGGGCCCCGGGGAGATCAGTCGCTGGCATCGGGTGAACCACGCCGATGAGAGTTGGTGCTGCCTAGCGGGGGATCCCTTGGCGTTGCTGTTGGTGATGGATGGGCAGCTGCAGGAGCACTGTCTTTTACCGGCTTCAGCAGAAACGGTCGTGGTGCCAGCGGGTGTCTGGCAGGCCGCTCGGGCTTCAGGGCGTTGGAGCCTGATGGTGTGTGCGGTCGCCCCTGGTTTTGACTTTGACGACTTTCAAATGCTCAGCGAACTTTCAGAAGCTGAACATCCACCAGCTGCCCTGGTCGAGTATCGCTAGAGCCAGGTGCCATCTTTGGCTCGAATTCAAAGCCGCTGGCTCAGATGTCTTGCTGTGACTGCAGGGTCCCATCTCTTTTGAGAGCGTCAGGACCTGAAAAGCCGGAGATCGGACTTGAACCGACGACCTACTGATTACGAATCAGTTGCTCTACCACTGAGCTACACCGGCAGCCCAGTGAAATTAGCATTCAGGCTTCGATGCCTGAGACGCACGGATGCCGCCTGACCCCCGTCCCCCACTGGATCCCGATCTCAGGGCTCGCCTGTTGCAGGAGGCCCGCACCCCCTGGCGCGGCCTCAGGCGAGGACTCTGGTTGGCCTTCACCGCTTCGGCGGCCGTTGGCCTCGCCACGATGGCCATGCGTTCGGCCGGTGGGGAGGTGGTGCAGTCCACTGACCTGCTGATTCAGGTGTCGGCGTTAGCCCTCTTCGGGCTTCTCCTCTGGCGCGACCGTTCCCCCAGCGTCGACGACTGACGCGTCTTCGCTGTCCTGTTTGGCAGGGTCTTCCTCAGTGTCTTGGGGTGCTTCGGCAGTGGTCTCTTCGGGGCCGGTTTCTTCGGAACAGGGCTCTTCGTGAACGACCGCTTCCTCCTCGGGCTCTGCGTCGGCGCCTGAGGCTTCCGCTTGCGGCACATCGACGTCTTCTGAGGCAAGGGCTTCAGCGTTGGCCTCGTGGCCCTCGTCGGTTTCCTCAACGACCTCCGCGTCCGCCTGCAAAGGCTCTGCAGCAGGTTCAGAAGCTTCTGCGGCGACGGGCTCTGTCTCGGTAGGTGAGTCGGTCTGCTCGGGTTCAGGAGCGATAGCTTCGGTTTTTTCCTGTTGCTCTTGCGGTGTGACCTTCGGTTCCGGCTCGACGGAAGCCGCAGGTTCCGCAAAGGCCAACGGCGCGAGAAGCAAGAGCGGTAGCCCAGCGTTGAGGCGCTGCTCAGCGGCCTGGACTTGGGTGAGGGGCAGGGTCTGATCCACCAGACCCGCGGATCTGGTGAGCATCCAGAGGGACTGGATCACTTGGGCCCACTGCCATTGGATCAGCGCCAGCACCGGGATGCAGAGCAGCAGAATCACCAGCCTGGGGCTGCTGGAGAGAGGGGACCAGGCCCAGGCCATGCCGGCGTGGCTGTCGGCCCACCAGGTCAGGGGAAGCAGCAGTGCGGCGCCCAGGGCAATGACAACCTTCAGAGGCAGGGCGGTCTGTAGGGCACTCAGACGAAACTGCTCAGGCCTGCGACCCCGCAGGGGCACCTGCAGGATCAGCACAGACCAGAGGTCGGGAGGAAGGCGCCAGAAGAGGACCGCGCTTCCCAGGGCGCCGATCGCCCAGGTCAGTAAGCGTTCAAAGCCGGGGAAGGGACCCGGGTCTGCCCCTGCAAACAGCAGGAATAGCAACAGGATTTCGAGCGGCAAGGCCGCGAGCCCCAGTAGCTGGAGCCACAGGAGCGGTTCGCGTCTTGCCGGATTCACGGTCAGTTGCTGAGGGTGCGTCGCTGTGTGACCAGTTTGAAGGATTCCACCCGGTCGCCCTCTTGCCAGTTGGCAAAACGATCACAGCCGATGCCGCATTCGAAGCCGGTGGCGACTTCTTTGACATCGTCCTTGCCGCGGCGCAGGGAGTCCAGGTCGCCCTCGAACACCTTTTCCTTGCCGCGCCAGACGCGGACCTTGCAGTTGCGCTGCAGTTTGCCGCTTGTGACGTAGCAACCTGCCACGGCGCTTTTGCCGATCGTGAAGACGGCCCGAACCTCGGTTTCGCCCAGGGGCTCTTCCACCAGTTCGGGTTCCAGCAGGCCTTCCATGGCCATCTGGATGTCCTCGAGCAGTTTGTAGATGACGTCGTAGTCACGAACATCCACGCCCGTGGCGTCAGCAGCACGCTTGGCGCCAGGCGCCATCGAGGTGTTGAAGCCGACGATGACAGCACCGGAAGCCGCCGCCAGGTCGACGTCGGTTTCGGTGACTTCGCCCGGTGCAGAGAGCAGCACGCGGACCTGAACCTCCTCTTGAGGCAGTTGTTCCAAGGACCCGAGGATTGCCTCGACGGAACCCTGAACGTCGGCCTTGAGGATGAGGTTGAGTTCCTTGAGTTCCCCTTCGCTGGCCTGGCCCGACATGGAGGCCAGAGAGACCCGGCGGGAGGCCATCTGTTGGGCCAGGCGGGTTGCGCGGGCTTCGGTGGCGCGGTCGCCGACCACCGCACGGGCCGTTTTTTCGTCGGTGTAGACCTCGAACTCGTCGCCGGCCGTCGGCACTTCGCTGAAGCCCAGGGCCTCAACGGCGTAGGAGGGGCCGGCTTCTTTGACGCGCTTGCCGTTGTCGTCGACCATGGCGCGCACCTTGCCCAGGATCGGACCAGCGGCCAGCACGTCGCCGGTGCGCAGGGTGCCGTTCTGGATCAGCAGGGTGGCCACAGGGCCCTTCGCCTTGTCGAGGTGTGCCTCGATGACGGTGCCCCGGGCCATCCGGTCTGGGTTGGCCTGCAGGTCTTCCACTTCGGTGACCAGCAGGATCATCTCCAGCAGCTTCTCGATGTTCTCGCCCTTGATGGCACTCACCGGCACCATCACGGTGTTGCCGCCCCAGTCCTCAGCCACGAGTTCGTGGGAGGACAGCTCCTGTTTGACGCGATCCGGGGAGGCACCTTCTTTGTCGATCTTGTTGATCGCCACCACGATCGGCACCTTGGCGGCGCGGGCGTGGCTGATGGCTTCCAGGGTCTGGGGACGCACGCCGTCATCGGCGGCCACCACCAGCACGGCCACGTCAGTGACCTTGGTGCCACGGGCCCGCATGGCGGTGAAGGCTTCGTGGCCAGGGGTGTCCAGGAAGGTGATCTTCCGCTGCTCCCCGGCGTGGGGAACTTCGACTTGGTAGGCACCGATGTGCTGGGTGATGCCACCGGCTTCGCCAGCGGTGACCCGGGTTTTGCGGATTGAGTCCAGCAGGCTGGTCTTGCCGTGGTCCACGTGGCCCATGACCGTGACCACAGGTGGACGCCGGATTAGGTGAGCGAGATCGCTCTCTTCGATCATCTCGACGGTCTTGGCCGCCGCTTCCTCGACGTCGTCCTCGAGCACCGGAACGCCGAATTCCTGGGACACCGTCTCGATCGCTGAGAGATCGAGGGTTTGGGTCACCGTGGCGATGATGCCCTTGAAGAAGAGGCTCTTGATGATCTCGGAGCTCTCGACGCCCAGCTTGTCGGCCAGCTCCTGCACCGTGAGGTTGCCCTCCGGAACGATGAGCATTTCGGGCCGCTGTTGCTTGGCTTCCCGTGCGGCACGCAGCTCCATCGCACGGCGGCGCTGACGCTGACGGGCGGTTTCCTTGCGGCGCTTGCGGGCCACAACGGTTGGCTTCGGCTGAGCGGAGCCAGCGCTGCGGGGTTTCGCTGGACGGGCGAGGGAGGCCTGCAGCACCACCGCATCGGTGTCACCGGCGTAGCCGCCGGTTTGTGCGGCCAGCGAGTCGTCGTTCTCGCCAATGATGTGAACGCGCTGGCGCTGCTTCTGGGGTGAGCGGCTGCGCAGTGCATCCAGACGCGCGCTGTCGTCCCAATCGGGGCGGCGGGGACGGCCGCCACCGGGCGGCATGGGAGCGCGGAAATTCGGGCGGCGAGGAGCCGACGGGGGAGTGGCTGAAGGACGGTTGGCGTCGCCTGCTCCAGGGGCTCCGGGGGCGCCGGCGGGTGCGCCAGGGGCGCCACCAGGACGCCGAGGCGGCGGTGCGCTGGGCCTTGCTCCAGGTTTCTGGAGCTGCATGAGCTCGCCAGGGGCCACCGGCTTGCGCATGCCAGGCATGCCGGGACGGGTCGGGGGCGCGGGGCGGTTCCCGCCGCCACCAGGACCGCTGAGATCACGGCGAATGGGTTTGCCGACCAGCTCCACCTGAGGGCGGGCGGGTTTGGCGGGCTTGCCGCCCTGTCCCACCCGCGTGGGGGCTGGTGCGCCGGGGCGTGTGGGCATCCCTGGCCGCTGGCTCAGGGCCGGGCGGCCGGAGGGCGTGGCAGGACGGGCTCCGCCCTGGCCGCCCTGAGGACGGCTCACGAGCTGCGGGCGGCCACCGCCTGCAGCGGGACGCGTGGGGGCGCCAGGACGCTGGGGGGGGCTACCTGCCGCAGGGCGCGACACAGGGGGCGCCGGCTTGCGGGCCGGGGGGGCTCCTGCTCCTGCCGGGGTCTTAGACACGATTGCCGGTGCAGGTCGGCTCGGGGCCGGGGCTGCGGGCCGGCTGGGGGGAGCGCTGGCAGCGGGTTTGGCGGCAGGCTTGGCCGCTGCGGGACGAGCCGGAGGCGCTGACGGGGCCGCTGGACGGCTGGGGGGAGCACTGGCCGCAGGTTTGGCTGCGGGCTTGGCCGCTGCCGCAGGGCGGGCTGGGGGAGCGGATGGTGCAGCTGGGCGAGCTGGAGCGGACGGAGCGGCGGGCTTGGCTGCCTGGGGCTGGGGCCGAGGAGCAGGGGCCGCAGCAGCAGGTTTGGCCGGAGCAGGGCTGGCTGCTACCGGTTTGGCCGCTGCGGGTTTCGCAGGCGCTGCCGGTGCAGCAGGAGCGGCCTTCTTGACCGAGAGGATGGCTTTCTTGGGCTCGTCCACCGTCGGAGCGGCCTTGCTGCCATTCCCGCCACCTTTAATCAGGCTGCGGATTTTCGCTGCCTCGTCATCGCTGATGGAGCTGCTATGGCTCTTCGCTGCGATCGACAGTTTCTCGGCGGCATCGAGCACGTCCTTGTTCTCAAGGCCCAAGTCCTTGGACAGCTCGTAAATCCTGACTTTGCCGCTGCTGGTCATCAAGTGCTCCAAGTGGTCGGGGGCAACACGTGCCACCGGGCCATCACCCACAGTGAGGCCACTATTTATCTTGCCTCAGCGCCTGATAAGAGGTGGCATTCAGGCGCTGCGCCAAGGCCGCGTAGATGGAATCTGACACTTGGCACCGGAGTGCCTTCTGCAGACGCTTGCGGCGCTTGGCTTCCTCAAAACAGCTCTCGGTCGGACAGAGATAGGCCGATCGGCCCATCCCTTGGTCCAGAGCCATGCCGCCCTCGGCAAGGCGGATGACCCGTAGCAGGTGCTGGCGATCCAGCAGTGCACGGCAGGTCACACAACGCCTGAGGACGGGCTGTTGCTTCACCGGGCTCCTTCCTCGTCGGTCGTCTCTTCCGTTGCCACGGCTTCGGTGGCCTCAGCCTCAGCCACAGGCTCTTGCTCGTAGGCCGCTTCGTCGTACTGGGCCTGCTCGCCGTACTCCTCTTCGTCCTCGGGCAGGGGATAGAGCTCCCGAAGACGGGCGTCTTCCTCGGCACGCAGGGCGTGTTCTGCCTCCATTCGGGCTTCAGCTTCCGCCTGAAGCGCTTCCTCTTCCTGGCGCATGGAGATCAGTTCCGCGACCTTCTCGTCCTCAGAGGCCTGGTCGTACTCGGTGCTGTTTTTGATGTCGATCTTCCAGCCGGTCAGGCGAGCGGCGAGACGGACGTTCTGACCCTCGCGACCGATGGCCAGGCTGAGCTGATCGGGGGGCACTAGGACGTGGGCATGCTGCCCTTCGGGATCCACCAGTCGAACCGCTTCCACGCGGGCGGGGCTCAGGGAGTTGGCGATGTACTGGCCCGGGTCATGGGACCAGCGGATGACATCGATTTTTTCGCCACGCAGTTCGTTCACGACCTGTTGGATGCGAGAGCCGCGGGCGCCAATGCAGGCGCCGACAGGGTCCACTTCGCGCTCCACGCTGTCCACGGCCACCTTGGTGCGGGGACCGACCGAGCGGGAGGGGGGGTTGGCCTCACGGGCGACGGCAACGATGCGGACCGACCCCTCCTGGATCTCGGGCACTTCGTTCTCGAAGAGATAGACGACCAGACCGGCGTTGGCGCGGCTGACAAACAGTTGAGGTCCGCGGCGCGGAATCTCACTGACTTCCTTCAGGAAGACCTTGAAGGTGGCGTTGGCCCGGTAGTTGTCATTGGGCAGCTGGTCGCGGCGGGGGAGTTCGGCCTCCACTTCGGGGCGACCCAGTCCGCTGCTGACGGCCATGATCACGCTCTGTCGCTCGAAGCGAATCACGCGAGCGGTCAGGACGGGATCTTCCAGGTCGGCGAACTCCTCCTGGATCATGCGGCGCTGCTGGTCGCGCAGCTTCTGGGCCAGCACCTGTTTGGTGGTGGCGGCGGCCATGCGGCCGAAGTCTTCCTTCTCGGGGGTGACGTCCAGCACCACGGTGTCACCGGCCTGGGCGTCTTCCGCCACCTGCATCACTTCGGCCAGTGAGATTTGGTGGTCTTCGCTCTCGACCTCTTCAACGATGATTTTGGAGGCCAGTACCCGGTAGCCCTCTTCGTCGAGATCCAGGGCGACATCGAAGTTGGAGAAGTAGTCCTCCTCGAAGGGGTCCTCGCTAATCCCCAGATAAAGGGTGCGGCGGTAGCGCTCATAGCCCTTGAGCAGGGCTTCACGCAGGGCCGCTTCCACCACCGCAGGGGGCAGTTTTTTCTCTTCGCTGATGTCCTCGATCAGATTGGAGAGACCGGGGAGCAGGACCAGTGCCATGGCAGGTGGTTGGGTGCGGGATTGGAGAGGGGAACGGAGGGGTTAGGCCTCTTTGGGAGTCACCAGCTTCACGCTGATCACATCGGGGCGCGGGATTCGAACCGTGCGTCCCCGGACGTTGAGGAGAACGTTCTCCTCATCGCGTTCGAGCAAGAGGCCCTCACGCTCGTTGTCGCCCCCGGATTTGGTGTCGCGGTAGCGGATCGAAACCGGGAATCCGCGGAAGCTGCGGAAGTCTCGGTCGTCGCTCAGCTGCTCGCTGACGCCCGGACTGCTGACTTCCAGGACATAGGGGTCCTGCAGCAGCCCGCTGTTCTCGATGGCGTCGCCCAGCACTCCGCTGAAGCTGGCGCAGTTGTCCAGGCTCACGTCTCCGCCATCGGCCAGACGCAGCTGGACCAGCAACGTCATCGGAATTCGATGGGTGAGCAGTTCAAGGCCGCAGACCTGGAATCCAGCGCCCTCCGCCGCCTGGCTAGCCAGGGTTTGGAGGTCAGGGTGCAGGGGATGCGGCAAAGCCTGGATCGTGAACAGGGGAACGGGCGACCCGTCCGGCACCTGCAGTGATCTGCTGTCTGGCTGTCCAGCTGCTCCCGAGGAGTCAGCGCTGTTCAGTCAGAGGTGCCCGCCGGGCACAACACAACAGTACGTGATCGGCCTTGGAGCGTCAGGCCCCCATGCTGCCGAGATCGACAGCAGGTGGCTCCATGTAGGCATCCCCAGGTTGGGCCTCGCCCCGCAAGCTGGGGTCCTGGTTGAGGCACTGCGACTTTTGTTCGTCTGTGCGCAGGAACTGGCAAACCCGGGCGTAGAGCTTGGAGCGGGTGGAGGGCTTGCCTTGGCTGAAGTGCACCTGATCCAGGCCGCCGACTAAGCCCTGAATCTCCACTTGGCAGAGAGCACAGCGTTGACGGGTGCCCGGGGGGATAGCGGCCATGCCAGCTCGGTCAAGAACGGGCAACTTAGGGCCATTGATCTGCTCGGTTGGTGTGCTTGGCCTCCTTCAGTTGAGTGATCCGCACCTCCTGGCAGACCCTCGGGGGCACTGCCGAGGTCGTCCCTCCATGGCGTCCTTGCGCCACGGCCTGCGGCAGGCCCTGTCCCAGATCGATCAGCCCCCGGATCTGCTGCTGATCACAGGGGACCTCTGCCAGGACGAAAGCTGGGGCGGGTATCGCCGCCTGCAGGAGGTCCTGGAGGACGTTGAACCCCTGAGGGAGGTTCCCCTGGCCTTGACCCCGGGCAACCACGACCATCCGGCCCTGATGCGATCGGCCTTGGGACGTCGCGCTGTGATTGCCCCGGCGGCCCTGGACCTCGGCGACTGGACGCTGCTGTTGCTCTCGAGTCACCGCAGTGGCGCCGTTGCTGGCTTCCTTGACCCCAGGCAGCTGGCTTGGCTCGAGCGCCAGCTGGAGCTGGCCGATCAGCCCGTGGTGCTGGCTTTGCACCATCCCCCGGTGCCCATTGGTGATTCAGGCTTGGATCCGATCGCTCTGCAGGATCCAGGCCCGTTTCTTCGCTGCCTCCAGCGGGCCCCAGCCCTCAAAGCCGTTCTCTTCGGCCATGTCCACCAGCATTGGCAGGGCGAACTGCCCCGCAGCGGCGCTGGGTCTCCCATACCCCTTTGGGCCTGTCCCTCGTCGTTGGCGTCCTTTGCGGCTGTTCAACCCTGTCCCTTGGGGCGGCCTGACTGGCCGGGGGGGCGTTGGCTGACCTTGCAGCCCTCGGGCGAGGTGGCCTCGACCCTTCTGCGTTGGTCTCCCGTGGAATCTGCCTAGCCTTCAGTCCACTTGGGTGTGTTGCGGATCTTGGTGCGCGTTCTGCTGGCCCTGGTGTTGTTGCTGGCCGCTTGGTTCCCGGCGGCTCCAGCCTGGGCGGACTTTGGAAGCAACACCAACCACAGTTTTGTCTCTGCGGCGGTGAAACGGGTTGGGCCGGCGGTCGTGCGGATCGACACCGAGAGGACCGTCCCACGGATTGGTCTGGACCCTTCCTTTAGCGACCCGCTCCTGCGGGAGATGTTTGGCGATCAGATCCCCAATAGCCGTGAGCGCGGGCAGGGATCCGGAATCGTGATTGATGGTCAAGGCATGGTTCTCACGAACGCCCACGTCGTGGATGGCGCTGACCGGGTTGAGGTGACGCTGGCCAGTGGTCAAGAGCTGGAGGGCTCGGTGCTCGGAATCGATCCCGTGACCGATCTGGCGGTGGTGCGCATTGCCAAAACCCAGGGGTTGAAGTCCGCGCCACTGGGGGACTCCAGTGCCCTGGAGGTGGGGGATTGGGCCATCGCCTTAGGGACCCCCTATGGCTTGGAGCGCACCGTCACCCTGGGCATCGTCAGCAGCCTGCACCGCAACATCACCAGCCTGGGCTTCTCGGACAAGCGTCTGGAATTGATTCAGACCGATGCGGCGATCAATCCGGGCAATTCCGGTGGCCCACTGATTAATGCCAGCGGCGAGGTGATTGGGATCAACACCCTGGTGCGTTCGGGTCCGGGAGCTGGATTGGGCTTCGCGATCCCGATCAACCTGGCCAAGGGTGTTGCGGCCCAGCTGAGCCAAGGGGACTCCGTGGTGCACCCCTACCTGGGCCTACAGCTGGTGCCCCTCAATCCGAGGCTGGCTCGCGACAACAACGCTGACCCCAATGCCCTGCTCCAACTGCCCGAGCGGGACGGAGCACTGGTGCAACGGGTGATCCCGGATAGCCCTGCCGAACGGGCTGGCTTGCGCCGGGGAGATCTGGTGGTCCAGGCCGCGGATCAAGAGGTCAGCGATCCCGGGGAGCTGCTGCGTTTGGTGGAGGCCTCCCAGGTTGGTGATGTCCTGGCGATCCGCGTGTTGCGGGGCGATGAACAGATCGATCTCTCGATCCGGCCTGAGGCTCTGCCGCATTCCTGAGGCCTGAGCTACGGTCACTGGCCAGTGAAAACGGCGTGATGGCGGATCTGCAGGACCAGATGAAACAGGCGGTGGCGGCTGCAGCCACCGAGCAGATCCAGAGCGGAATGGTGGTGGGCTTGGGCTCCGGTTCAACCGCTGCCCTGATGATTCAGGCCCTCGGCGCCAAGCTCAAAAGCGGAGAGCTGCGGGACATCGTTGGGGTGACCACCTCCTTCCAAGGTGAGGTGCTTGCTGCCGAGCTGGGTATCCCGCTGCAGAGCCTGAATGCCGTGGATCGGATCGATCTGGCCATCGATGGCGCCGATGAGGTGGATCCTTCGTTCCAGTTGATCAAGGGCGGCGGCGCCTGCCACGTTCAGGAGAAGCTGGTGGCGGTTCGTGCCAAGCGCTTCGTGGTTGTGGTGGATTCCACCAAGCTCGTGGACACCCTCAACCTGGGCTTTCTGCTGCCCGTGGAGGTGATGCCCGGTGCCTGGCGTCAGGTCCAGGGCCAGCTCAAGGAGATGGGGGGTGACGCCCAGCTCCGTATGGCAGTCAAAAAGGCTGGTCCCGTCGTGACGGACCAGGGCAACCTCGTGCTGGACGTCAAGTTCAGCGGTGGCATTGGCGATCCCGTCAGCCTGGAGAAGGAGATCAACAACCTCCCCGGCGTCCTGGAGAACGGTCTGTTCGTGAACATCACCGACCAGGTGCTGGTGGGCGAGATCAACGACGGTGTTGCCGGCGTCCGGGATCTGGTCAAGCGCTGAGCGCTTAGGCCAGGCGCCGGCGAACGGACTCTGCGTGGCTGTGGAGTCCCTCGCTGTCAGCCAGGGTGCCAACGGCAGCGCCGGTGGCTTCCAGGGCTTGCCGGTTGAATTGAATCAAGCTGGTGTGGCGCATGAAGGTCTCCACGCACAGCGCTCCGGCGAATCGGGCCGTACCCGAGGTCGGCAGGGTGTGGTTCGGGCCGGCCAGGTAATCGCCAACAGCCTCCGGGGTCCAGGCCCCCATGAAGATCGCCCCGGCCTGTTGGATCTGTTCGGCCAGGGGCTCAGGCTGCTCCACCTGCAGTTCCAGGTGTTCGGGGGCAAAGCGATCACTGAGCTGTGCCGCCTCATCCAGGTCTGAGCAGACCACGATCAAGCCCCAGTCGTTGAGGGCCTGACGGGTGATGGCGGCACGGGGGTGTCCCTCCAGTTGCTGCTCAATCGCGGCGGGGATGGCCCGTGCCAGTTCCTCGCTGGTGGTCAGAAGGATTGCTGCAGCTAGGGGGTCGTGCTCCGCCTGCGCCAGGAGATCGGCCGCGACGTGGTCAGGATTGGCGCTGGCATCGGCGATCACCAGCACTTCACTGGGACCAGCTAGTGAGTCAATGGCGACCCGGCCGTAGACCGCTTTTTTGGCCAGGGTCACATAGAGGTTGCCTGGACCGCTGATGACATCCACCCGGGGGATGGATTCCGTGCCGTAGGCCAGGGCTCCCACGGCCTGGGCACCTCCGACCCGATAGATCTCGTCGATTCCTGCTAGGTGGGCTGCCGCCAGCACGGTGCTGTTGATGCGGCCGTCGGGTCCGGGAGGGGTCACCATGACCACCCGCTTGACCCCCGCAACCTTGGCGGGCACCGCATTCATCAAAACGGTGCTGGGGTAGCTGGCGCGGCCCCCTGGGACATAGAGACCGGCCCGCTCCACCGGGCGCCAGCGGCGGCCCAGCCGCTCTCCGTGCTCTCCGGTGATGGCCAGGTCCTTGGGCAGTTGGCGCTGGTGGAAGTCCAGGATCCGGCGGTGGGCCAGGGCCAGGGCCTCCTGCAGCTCAGGGGAGGTGGCGGCCCAGGCCGCTTCGATTTCCTCCTTGGGAACGCGCAAAGGATCCGGGCGGACCCCATCAAAACGCTCGGTCAGTTCAAAGAGGGCGGCATCGCCCTGCTGTTGCACCTGCTCGAGGATTCCCTCAACCCGTTGGGCGACCTCTCGGCTTTGGCCGCTACCGGTGCGCTCGGCGATGGCCTCGAGCCGTTGACCGGCCTGCTCGGCATCGCGCAGCAGCTCGATCTGCAGCGGTGCGATCGACTCGGCACGGCTTGGAGGGGAGCTGGCGGTCACGAAACCGTGGTGCGGCGGTGATTGTTCAAGCTAGTTGCTCAGCCTTTGGGGAGGGTCGCAAGCCAGGGGGTAAGCTTGTCGACTGCCGAATCAGCGCCTTTTCCGTCTGTGGCCAATAACAAGTCGTCGAAGAAACGCATTGAGGTTGCCGAGCGCAATCGTCTGCACAACCGCACCTACAAGTCTGCGGTCCGCACCCTGATGAAGCGTTGCTTCGCCGCTTGCACCGCCTACAGCCAGGAGCCCGGCGATGCAGCCAAGCAGGCTGTCCAGTCGAGCCTGAGCGCTGCCTTCAGCAAGATCGACAAGGCCGTCAAGGTCGGCGTGCTGCACCGCAACAACGGTGCCCACCAGAAATCTCGCCTGAGCGCTGCTGTTAAGAGCGCCATCGAGCCCGCAGCGAAGGCCTGATTTTTTAGGTTGGATCCAGGTGAACCTTGGATCCATGGCAGCTGCCGTCGCTCTCGAGAGCCTTCCGGCTCCTTTGATTGACAGCCACTGCCACATCGTCTTTCGAAATTTCGACGAAGACTTGGAGGAGGTTGCTCAACGCTGGCGTGATGCCGGTGTGGGGCGCCTCCTTCACGCATGTGTGGAGCCTTCTGAGATTCCGGCGATTCGAGCGCTGGCCGATCGCTTCCCCGAGCTTCGCTACTCCGTTGGCGTTCATCCTCTGGATCCGGAGCATTGGGCTTCCAACACGCAGCAGGTGTTGCGCGAGGCGGCTCAAGCTGACCCCAGGGTCGTGGCGATCGGCGAGCTCGGTTTGGATCTGTTCCGCGACAACAATCTCGAGCAACAGCTGGCGATGCTCCGGCCCCAGCTGGATCTGGCGGTGGAGCTGGATCTGCCCGTGATCATTCACTGCCGCGATGCCGCTGAACCGATGCTTGCCGAGTTGCGCGAGCGTGCTGAGCGGGGTGCCTGCCCTAAGGGCGTGATGCACTGCTGGAGCGGTACTCCCGAGGAAATGCAGGGGTTCCTTGAGTTGGGGCTCTACATCAGCTTTAGCGGCAATGTGACCTTCCCGAAGGCCACCGACACCCATGCCTGCGCCCAAGCGGTTCCCG
The DNA here is from genome assembly GCF_054459035.1 of Synechococcus sp. LTW-G. Classification (NCBI taxonomy): domain Bacteria; kingdom Bacillati; phylum Cyanobacteriota; class Cyanophyceae; order Synechococcales; family Synechococcaceae; genus Synechococcus; species Synechococcus sp. LTW-G. The sequence goes on from NZ_JBTKYW010000006.1 coordinate 17,125, forward strand.
CGGATCGATACCTCGTGGAGACCGACTGCCCGTTCTTGGCGCCCGTGCCGCGACGGGGCAAGCGCAACGAGCCTTCCTATGTGATGGCTGTGGCGGAGCGAGTGGCAGTCCTGCGCCAGGAGCCGCTGCAGACCGTTGCCTTACAGAGCACCCGCAACGCCTGTGCACTGTTTGGACCCGCTCTTCACAATGTATGATGTTTCATTGGCCTGGCAGCGAGTCGTGATTTATCCGTGCTCGTTGCAGCCCGAAAGCGCTCGCCAGGGATCTGGTGAGTTAGCCCATGACCAGTGGTGCGTTGTCTTTCCGGTGCGAGTTGTCGTTCCCTGCGGTGTTCAAGCGATCTGAATAGGCGCCCCTGCTGGCCAGTCGCTCCCGAGAGGGACGGCTGGCTCTGTCGTCTGTGTGGTGATGTCGCGCTGGCATCCCCCTTCGTCTTGATCTCCGCCTGGTTCTGAAACTGCTGTCCAGGCCCTCCGTTCCGTTTCACCCGTTCCTGCAGGTTCACCGCATGAGCAGCGCGATTCAGGTCGCCAAGACCGCCACTTACCTCCCCGACCTGGTGGAGGTGCAGCGCGCGAGCTTCAAATGGTTTCTGGAGAAGGGCCTGATCGAGGAGCTGGAGAGCTTCTCCCCGATCACCGACTACACCGGCAAGCTTGAGCTGCACTTCATCGGTAGCGAGTACCGCCTGAAGCGCCCTCGCCACGACGTGGAAGAGGCCAAGCGCCGTGACGCGACCTTCGCGTCCCAGATGTATGTGACCTGCCGCCTGGTCAACAAGGAGACCGGCGAAATCAAGGAGCAGGAAGTGTTCATCGGGGAACTGCCCCTGATGACCGAGCGCGGCACGTTCATCATCAACGGCGCCGAGCGCGTGATCGTGAACCAGATCGTGCGTTCACCCGGCGTCTATTTCAAAGACGAGCAGGACAAGAACGGCCGTAAGACCTTTAACGCCAGCCTGATCCCCAACCGTGGCGCCTGGCTGAAGTTTGAAACCGACAAGAACGACCTGCTGCACGTTCGCGTCGACAAGACCCGCAAGATCAACGCCCACGTGTTGATGCGGGCCATCGGCCTGTCCGACAACGATGTCCTCGACAAGCTGCGCCACCCCGAGTACTACCAAAAGTCCATCGAGGCGGCGAACGACGAAGGCATCGCTTCAGAAGACCAGGCTCTGCTTGAGCTCTACAAGAAGCTGCGTCCGGGTGAACCCCCCTCGGTGAGCGGTGGTCAGACCCTGCTGCACAGCCGCTTCTTTGATCCCAAGCGCTACGACCTCGGCCGGGTTGGTCGCTACAAGATCAACAAGAAGCTGCGCCTGACCATCCCCGATGCGACGCGCACCCTCACCCCTGAGGACGTCCTCAGCACGATCGATTACCTGATCAACCTCGAGCTCGATGTGGGTGGCGCCACCCTCGATGACATCGACCACCTCGGTAACCGCCGCGTTCGCTCCGTGGGCGAATTGCTGCAGAACCAGGTCCGCGTTGGTCTGAATCGCCTCGAGCGGATCATCAAAGAGCGGATGACCGTTGGTGAGACCGAAAGTCTGACCCCGGCCCAGCTGGTGAACCCCAAGCCCCTGGTGGCGGCGATCAAGGAGTTCTTCGGCTCCAGCCAGCTGAGCCAGTTCATGGATCAGACGAATCCCCTGGCTGAGCTGACCCACAAGCGCCGCATCAGCGCCCTGGGCCCAGGCGGTCTGACCCGCGAGCGCGCTGGCTTTGCCGTGCGCGACATCCACCCTTCCCACTACGGCCGGATTTGCCCGATCGAGACCCCTGAAGGTCCGAATGCCGGTCTGATTGGCTCCTTGGCCACCCACGCCCGGGTGAACGAGTACGGCTTCATCGAGACTCCGTTCTGGAAGGTGGAGGACGGCATCGTCCTCAAGCAGGGTGACCCCCTCTACCTCTCGGCGGATCTCGAGGACGAGTGCCGTGTGGCTCCTGGCGACGTCGCCACCGACGCCGATGGCCGGATTAAGGCCGACCTGGTTCCCGTGCGCTACCGCCAGGACTTTGAGACCGTGCCCCCCGAGCAGGTTGATTACGTGCAGCTCTCACCGGTTCAGGTGATCTCGGTTGCAACCTCGCTGATCCCCTTCCTCGAGCACGACGACGCCAACCGGGCCCTGATGGGTTCGAACATGCAACGTCAGGCTGTGCCTCTGCTGCGCCCTGAGCGTCCCCTGGTCGGCACCGGTCTGGAGACCCAGGTCGCCCGTGACTCGGGCATGGTCCCCATCACCACCGTCAACGGCACGGTCAGCTTTGTCGATGCCACCGCGATCGTCATTCGCGATGAAGAGGGCAACGACCACACCCACTACCTCCAGAAGTACCAGCGCTCCAACCAGGACACCTGCCTCAACCATCGTCCGATCGTCAAACTTGGCGATCAGGTGATTGCCGGTCAGGTCCTGGCCAACGGTTCGGCCTGTGAGGGTGGTGAAATCGCCCTGGGTCAGAACGTTCTGATCGCCTACATGCCTTGGGAGGGTTACAACTACGAGGACGCGATTCTCGTTTCCGAGCGCCTGGTGCGCGACGACCTCTACACCTCGGTGCACATCGAGAAGTACGAGATCGAAGCCCGTCAGACCAAGCTTGGACCTGAGGAGATCACCCGCGAGATCCCCAACGTTGCCGAGGAGAGCCTGGGCAACCTGGACGAGATGGGCATCATCCGCATTGGTGCCTATGTCGAAAGCGGCGACATCCTGGTCGGCAAGGTGACCCCCAAGGGTGAGTCGGACCAGCCCCCGGAAGAGAAGCTGCTACGCGCGATCTTCGGTGAGAAGGCTCGCGATGTCCGCGACAACTCCCTGCGAGTTCCCAGCACCGAGCGTGGCCGTGTGGTCGACGTCCGGATCTATACCCGCGAGCAGGGCGATGAGCTGCCGCCCGGCGCAAACATGGTGGTTCGGGTCTACGTGGCCCAGCGCCGCAAGATCCAGGTCGGCGACAAGATGGCCGGCCGCCACGGCAACAAGGGCATCATCAGCCGCATCCTTCCCCTGGAGGACATGCCCTATCTGCCCGACGGCACCCCGATCGACATCGTGCTCAACCCCCTGGGTGTGCCGAGCCGGATGAACGTCGGACAGGTCTTCGAGTGCTTGATGGGCTGGGCTGCATCTCACCTGGATTGCCGCGTCAAGGTGGTGCCCTTCGACGAAATGCACGGCCCTGAGACCTCGAAGAACACCGTTCAGGCCTATCTCGAGGCAGCTAAGTCCCAGCCCGGTAAGGACTGGGTCTACAACCCTGATAACCCCGGCAAGATCCAGTTGATCGATGGCCGGACCGGCGAGGCCTTTGACCAGCCCGTGACCGTGGGTTACGCCCACATCCTCAAGCTGGTTCACCTGGTGGACGACAAGATCCACGCTCGTTCCACGGGTCCCTACTCCCTGGTCACCCAGCAGCCCCTGGGTGGTAAGGCCCAGCAGGGCGGCCAGCGTCTGGGTGAGATGGAGGTCTGGGCCCTCGAGGCCTACGGCGCCGCCTACACCCTGCAGGAACTGCTCACCGTCAAGTCCGACGACATGCAGGGCCGCAACGAGGCGCTCAACGCCATCGTCAAGGGCAAGCCGATTCCCCGTCCTGGCACCCCCGAGTCCTTCAAGGTGCTGATGCGCGAGCTTCAGTCCCTGGGTCTCGACATCGCGGTCTACACCGATGCGGGTGAGGAAGTCGACCTCATGCAGGACGTGAATCCACGCCGCAGCACCCCCAACCGACCCACCTACGAATCCCTCGGCGTCGCGGATTACGACGACGACTGATTGCTGATCAACTCGGCCCACCCTTTGGGGTGACCGTCAGATCCCTTCTTCCTTCCGATCTCCGCGCGCTCTTAGGTCATGACCAACAGCAATCTCCGCACCGAAAACCACTTCGATTACGTCAAGATCACGCTCGCCTCACCCGAGCGGGTCATGCAGTGGGGGCAGCGCACGCTGCCTAACGGTCAGGTGGTGGGCGAGGTCACCAAGCCCGAAACCATCAACTACCGCACCCTGAAGCCCGAAATGGACGGGCTCTTCTGCGAGAAGATCTTTGGCCCCTCCAAAGACTGGGAATGCCACTGCGGTAAGTACAAGCGGGTGCGCCACCGCGGCATCGTCTGCGAGCGCTGCGGTGTGGAGGTCACGGAAAGCCGGGTGCGCCGTCACCGGATGGGCTTCATCAAGCTCGCCGCTCCGGTGTCCCACGTTTGGTACCTGAAGGGCATCCCCAGCTACGTGGCCATCCTGCTGGACATGCCACTGCGGGATGTTGAGCAGATTGTTTATTTCAACTGCTATGTGGTGCTCGACCAGGGCGACCACAAGGATCTGACCTACAAGCAGCTGCTCACCGAAGACGAGTGGCTGGAGATCGAAGACGAGATCTACGCCGAAGATTCGGAGATCGAGAACGAGCCCACCGTTGGTATCGGCGCTGAGGCTCTCAAGCAGCTGCTCGAAGACCTGGATCTTCCGGTCGTTGCTGAACAGCTCCGCGAAGAGATCGCTGGCTCGAAAGGTCAGAAGCGCGCCAAGTTGATCAAGCGCCTGCGCGTGATCGACAACTTCATCGCCACCGGTGCCCGTCCTGAGTGGATGGTTCTGGACGTGATTCCGGTGATTCCCCCCGACCTGCGCCCGATGGTGCAGCTCGATGGTGGCCGTTTCGCAACCTCTGACCTCAACGACCTCTACCGCCGTGTGATCAACCGGAACAACCGGTTGGCGCGTCTGCAGGAAATCCTCGCCCCTGAAATCATCGTCCGCAACGAGAAGCGGATGCTGCAGGAGGCGGTCGACGCCCTGATCGATAACGGCCGTCGCGGTCGCACCGTGGTGGGTGCCAACAACCGTCCGCTCAAATCACTGAGCGACATCATTGAGGGCAAGCAGGGCCGCTTCCGTCAGAACCTGCTCGGTAAGCGCGTCGACTACTCCGGTCGTTCCGTGATCGTGGTGGGTCCGAAGCTGAAGATGCACCAGTGCGGTCTGCCTAAGGAGATGGCGATCGAGCTGTTCCAGCCCTTCGTGATTCACCGTCTGATTCGTCAGAACATCGTCAACAACATCAAGGCTGCGAAGAAGCTGATTCAGCGCGCCGATGATGAGGTGATGCAGGTGCTGCAGGAGGTGATCGATGGTCACCCGATCATGCTGAACCGAGCCCCAACCCTGCACCGTCTTGGCATTCAGGCCTTTGAGCCGAAGCTGGTCGATGGCCGCGCCATTCAGCTGCACCCCCTGGTTTGCCCGGCCTTCAACGCTGACTTTGACGGTGACCAGATGGCCGTCCACGTGCCCCTGGCCATCGAGGCACAGACCGAAGCCCGCATGTTGATGCTGGCCAGCAACAACATCCTTTCTCCGGCAACGGGTGATCCGATCATCACGCCGTCCCAGGACATGGTTTTGGGTGCCTACTACCTCACCGCCGAGCAGCCAGCGGGCATCAAGCCTGAGTTCGGTGACCGCAGCCGCACCTTCGCTGGTCTGCGTGACGTGCTGAATGCCTTTGAAGACAAGCACCTGACCATGCACGACTGGGTCTGGGTGCGCTTCAACGGTGAAGTCGATACCGAAGGTGAAGCCAAGGAGCCTGTCCAGCAGGAGACCCTCAGCGATGGGACTCGGATTGAACAGTGGAGGTTCCGTCGTGATCGTCTCGATGAGGACGGTGCTCTGATCAGCCGTTATCTGTTGACCACCGTCGGACGCGTGGTGATGAACAGCACGATCATCGATGCGGTGGCAGCCGCCTGAGATCCCGGACGTTTTCAACCCCTAACTCCCTTTCTTCGCGCGCAGCCATGACCGCCACCCCCTCCAAAAAGACCAGCAAAAAGTCCAGCAAGAAGTCCGCAAAGGCTGAGGCTCCAGCACCCGCAAACGCCCCCTTGAGCAAGGCGGCTCCGACCTTCCGTAATCGGACGATCGATAAGAAGCAGCTGCGCAACTTGATGGCGTGGGCTTACAAGAACCACGGCACCGCGGCGACGGCTTCCCTGGCCGATGAACTCAAGGATCTGGGCTTCCATTACGCCACCCAGGCCGCCGTCTCCATCTCCGTGGATGACCTGCGGATCCCCGGTGAAAAGGCTCGTCTGCTGGAAGAAGCAGAGCAGCAGATCACCGACACCGAGGAGCGCTATCGCCTGGGTGAAATCACCGAGGTGGAGCGGCACACCAAGGTGATCGACACCTGGACTGAAACCAACGAGCGTCTGGTTGAAGAAGTCAAGAAGAACTTCAACGAGAACGACCCGCTGAACTCGGTCTGGATGATGGCCAACTCCGGGGCCCGGGGAAACATGTCCCAGGTGCGTCAGCTGGTGGGCATGCGCGGCCTGATGGCCAACCCCCAAGGGGAAATTATTGACCTTCCGATCCGGACCAACTTCCGTGAAGGCCTGACGGTTACTGAGTACGTCATCTCCTCCTACGGCGCCCGTAAGGGTCTGGTGGACACGGCACTGCGTACCGCCGACTCCGGCTACCTGACCCGTCGTCTGGTGGACGTCGCCCAGGACGTGATCGTCCGTGAAGACGACTGCGGCACCACCCGCGGTATTCCCATCAACGCCGATGACAGGGGCCGTTACGCCGCCAAGCTCGTCGGCCGTCTTGCCGCTGAGCCCGTCCTGGACGGCGAAGGCAATCTGATTGTCGACCGCGATGGTGAGATCGATGCCGTCATCACCGCCCAGATCGAAGCCGCCGGCGTGCAGACCGTGGTGGTTCGTTCACCGCTGACCTGCGAAGCCGCCCGTTCGGTTTGCCGCAAGTGCTATGGCTGGGCCCTGGCACACAACCAACTGGTTGACCTGGGCGAAGCCGTCGGCATCGTCGCCGCCCAGTCCATCGGTGAGCCCGGTACCCAGCTCACCATGCGGACCTTCCACACCGGTGGTGTGTCCACCGCAGAAACGGGTGTGGTTCGCTCGCAAATCGCGGGCACGATCGAGTTCGGAGCCAAGGCGCGCGTGCGCCCCTTCCGCACCCCCCACGGTGTGGAGGCTCAGATTGCCGAGAACGATTTCCCCCTGACCCTGAAGCCCAGCGGCAGCGGCAAGGCCCAGAAGCTCTCGATCACCGCCGGTTCCCTGCTGTTCGTCACCGATGCCGCTGAGGTGCCGGCCGACATGATGCTGGCTCAGATCTCTTCTGGCTCCTCCGTCAAGAAGAGCGTTGAGAAGGCCACCAAGGACGTCATCTGTGACCTGGCTGGCCAGGTGCGTTACGAGGACGCCATCCAGCCCAAGGAAGTCACCGACCGCCAGGGCAACAGCACCTTCAAGGCCCAGCGTCTTGGCCGGATGTGGGTCTACAGCGGCGATGTCTACAACCTGCCGCCCAACGCCCAGCCCGTGATCGCTGGCAACACCAAGGTCACCACTGGCGAGGTTCTGGCCGAGAGCCGTCTGGTCAGTGAGTACGGCGGTGCCGTGCGCCTGCGCGAGAGCGCTGGCGACTCCCGTGAGGTCCAGATCGTCACCACCAGCCTCACCCTGAAGGACTGCAAGCTGCTGGGTGAATCCACCCATGCTGGTGAGCTCTGGCACCTGGAGGGCAAGGACAACATCCGCTATCGCCTCAACACCCACCCCGGCACCAAGATCGGAAACGGTGAGGTGATCGCGGAACTCGCCGATGATCGCTTCCGCACCCAGACCGGTGGCATCGTCAAGTTCGCCCCTGGGCTGGCCATCAAGAAAGCCCGTAGCGCCAAGAACGGCTACGAGGTCAACAAGGGCGGCACCCTGCTCTGGATCCCCCAGGAGACCCACGAGATCAACAAGGACATCTCCCTGTTGATGATCGAAGACGGTCAGTGGATTGAAGCCGGCACCGAGGTGGTGAAGGACATCTTCAGCCAGACCGCGGGCATCGTCACCGTCACCCAGAAGAACGACATTCTTCGCGAGATCATCGTTCGCTCTGGCCAGCTGCACCACGTCTCCGACGCCAAGGTCGTGGCTCGCTACAGCGACGGCAAGATGGTCAACCCCGGCGAGGAGATCGCCAAGGGTCTCAAGGCCGACGCCATGGTCTTCGTTGAAGCCGTCGAGACCTCCGAGGGCGGCGCCCTGCTGCTGCGTCCCGTTGAGGAGTACCGCATCCCCGATGAGGCTCACCTGCCTGATCTCGGTAGCGTCACCCAGAAGAACGGTCCCAGCCTGGGCCTCAAGGCCACCCAGCGTTTGGCCTTCAAGGACGGCGAGCTGATCAAGAGCGTTGAGGGCGTCGAACTGCTGCGCACGCAGCTGATCCTCGAAACCTTTGACACCACCCCTCAAATGACGGTGGATGTCGAGGCTGTTCCCGACAAGCGCGCCAAGACCATCGAGCGCCTCCAGCTCGTAATCCTTGAGAGCCTGCTGGTTCGTCGCGACACCCTGTCTGACGCCAGCCACGGTTCCACCCATACCGACCTCTCCGTCAATGACGGCGACAGCGTCAAGGCCGGTGATGTGGTCGCAACCACCCAAATCCTCTGCAAGGAAGACGGTGTGGTGCAGGTCCCCGATGTGATCGATGGTGAGCCTGTGCGCCGTCTGATCGTTGAGCGCGCAAGCGACACCCGCAGCATTGACCTGGGCTCTGCGAAGTCCGAGGTCAAGCCCGGTCAGCGCTTCGTCGATGGCGATCTCCTGGCCAAGGGCGTTCCGGCCCCCTGTTGCGGTCAGGTCCAGTCCGTGGATGGCAACACCCTCACCATCCGCTTGGGCCGTCCCTACATGGTCTCGCCCGACTCCGTCCTGCACGTTCGCGATGGTGAACTGGTGCAGCGCGGTGACTCCCTGGCCCTCCTGGTGTTCGAGCGCCAGAAGACCGGTGACATCGTGCAGGGTCTGCCTCGTATTGAGGAACTGCTCGAGGCCCGCCGTCCGCGGGAATCGGCTGTGCTCTGCCGCAAGGCCGGCACCGTTGAGATCAAGCAGGGCGACGACGACGACTCCGTCACCGTGACGGTCATCGAAGGCGATGACTCCATCACCGAGTACCCGATCCTCCTGGGCCGGAACGTCATGGTCAGCGACAGCCAGCAAGTCACCGCCGGTGAGCTGCTGACCGACGGTCCGATCAACCCCCACGAGCTGCTGGAGTGCTTCTTCGAAGATCTGCGCAGCCGCAAGCCGACCCTGGAAGCGGCCATGGAGGCGATCTCCAAGCTCCAGTTCCGCCTGGTGCAGGAAGTCCAGAACGTCTACAAGTCCCAGGGCGTGACCATCGACGACAAGCACATCGAGGTGATTGTTCGTCAGATGACCAGCAAGGTCCGGATCGAGGACGCCGGCGACACCACCCTGCTGCCCGGTGAGTTGATCGAACTGCGCCAGGTGGAGCAGGTCAACAGCGCCATGGCCATCACCGGTGGTGCTCCCTCCGAGTTCACTCCGGTGCTGCTCGGCATCACCAAGGCCTCCCTCAACACCGACAGCTTCATCTCCGCGGCCTCCTTCCAGGAGACCACCCGCGTGCTGACCGAAGCCGCCATCGAGGGCAAGAGCGACTGGCTGCGCGGCCTCAAGGAGAACGTGATCATTGGTCGCCTGATCCCTGCAGGTACCGGCTTCAGCGGCTTCGAAGAGGAGCTCCGCGCTGAGGCGGGTCCCCATCCCGACATCCTTGATGAGGATGCGATGAACTACCGCCGTCTGCAGAACCTGCGCCCGGATTACACCGTCGATATGCCCGCAGCTCCCTCTGCGGCCAATGCCGGCGCGATCCTCGACGATCCCTCCGATGCCGACCTGGATGCCACCCGCACCCGTCACGGCATCGAGGCCAGCGCCAGCACCACCGCAGCCTTCACCCGCCCCACGGTGGAAGAGGGACTTGAGGAGGAGCTGATCGCCGACCCGGAGGCCGTTCAGGGTCTCCAAAATGAGGGTCTGTTGGCCGACGAGTCATGATCCAGCCCAAGCTCGTTCCCCAGCGCCGTTTGCCGCGCTACGGCTTCCACGCCCATACCGAACGACTGAACGGTCGTGTCGCAATGCTGGGCTTCATCGCCCTGCTGGCGGTGGAGTACAAGCTGGGGCATGCGCTGTTGGCTTGGGGTTGATGCCCCAGGCCAGCCCGCCACTAGATGAGGCCCGTCCCCTGTTGGGGATGGGCCTCTCTGCTTTGGAGCAGTGGGCCAAGCAGCACGGGCAGGCCGCCTTCCGCGGCCGTCAACTCCATGACTGGCTCTATGCCAAGGGAGCGCGCTCCCTGGATCAGGTCTCGGTCTTGCCCAAGGCCTTCCGCGAGGAGCTCGCAGCCCAACCCCCTGCCGGTGCGTTCGACTGGATGGGACGCTCGCGGGAGCTCCACCGCAGCATCGCCAGTGATGGCACCACCAAGTTGCTGCTGGGGACCCACGATCAGCTCAGCATTGAGACCGTCGGGATCCCCGCCGAAGGTCGCCTGACGGTCTGCGTCAGCAGCCAGGTGGGCTGCCCGATGGCCTGCCGTTTTTGCGCCACCGGCAAGGGGGGCCTGCAACGCTCCCTGGCGGTGCACGAAATCGTGGATCAGGTGCTGAGCGTGCGTGAGGTCATGGACCAACGCCCCAGTCATGTGGTCTTCATGGGGATGGGTGAACCGCTCCTGAATGTGGAGTCGGTCCTCTCGGCCATTGATTGCCTCTGCACGGATCTGGGCATGGCCCAGCGTCAGATCACGGTCAGCACCGTCGGGGTTCCGCGCACCTTGCCGCGATTGGCGGAGTTGGCCCTTGAGCGCCTGGGCCGTGCCCAATTCACCCTGGCGGTGAGTTTGCACGCCCCGGATCAGCGGCTTCGCGAGGAGCTGATCCCCACCGCCCATGCCTACCCGATTGAGGCGTTGCTCGAGGACTGCCGCCGGTACGTGGAGATCACCGGCCGCCGAGTCAGTTTCGAGTACATCCTGCTGGGGGGCCTGAATGATCAGCCGCGTCATGCGGCGGCGCTGGCTCAGTTGCTGCGGGGCTTCCAAAGCCACGTGAACCTGATTCCCTACAACCCGATCCAGGAAGAGGAGTTCCAGCGCCCCACCCCCCAGGCGGTTGAGGCCTTCCGCCGCGCGCTGATGGACCGGCATGTGGCCGTGAGTGTTCGCGCCAGCCGCGGTTTGGACGCGGATGCGGCCTGTGGTCAGCTGCGCCGCCGCCTCGAAGGAAGCCTGGAGCCCGCGTAGCCGTTGCTGCTGAACTGAGGGAGACTGCCCTCCAGTGAAGGGCGGCCATGACCAGCATCGATTGGGCGATCGTCATCGCCTATCTGGTGGCAAGCCTCGTCCTTGGCCTCTGGCTGGCCCGCCGCAATCGCAGCGAGGAGGACTACTTCGTTGCGGGTCGTCAGCTCAAGGGTTGGCTGGCCGGGGCCTCGATGGCGGCCACCACCTTCTCGATCGACACGCCTCTCTATGTGGCGGGCCTGGTGGGCGTGCGCGGCCTCGCCGGCAACTGGGAGTGGTGGAGCTTTGGTGTGGCCCATGTCGCCATGGCGGTGGTCTTTGCTCCGCTCTGGAGACGTAGCGGTGTCCTGACCGATGCGGCCCTGACGGAGTTGCGTTACGGCGGGCCCACGGCCGCCTGGTTGCGGGGCATCAAGGCCTTTTTGTTCGCCCTGCCGATCAACTGCATCGGCCTGGGCTATGCCTTCTTGGCCATGGCCAAGGTGAGTGAGGCCCTGGGCTTGGCGCCCACGCCCCAGGCCAGGGTCACCCTGCTGGCCATCGTTGGCCTGCTGGTTTTGGTCTACACCGCAGCTGGCGGCCTCTGGGCCGTGGTCGTCACGGACATGCTTCAGCTGGTGCTGGCCCTGCTGGGGGCGATCGCTGTCTCGGTGGCAGCGGTCCATGCCGCGGGCGGGATGGATGCCCTGCTGGAGAGCATCCGCGGTCTCGAGCGGCCAGAGCTGTTGTCCTTGGTGCCCTGGCAGGTCGAGGGCGGACGGCTGCAGTGGCTGGATGGGGCAGGCATCTCCATTGCCACCTTCAGCTCCTACCTGGCCCTCCAGTGGTGGAGCTTCCGCCGCAGCGATGGTGGTGGCGAATTCATCCAGCGCCTGCTCGCCACTCGCGACGAGCGCGAAGCACGCACCGCTGGTTGGGTCTTCCTGGGCGTGAACTACGTCCTCCGCAGCTGGCCCTGGATCGTGGTGGCCCTGGCCGCGGTGGTCCTGCTGCCGGATCAGACCGACTGGGAGCAGAGCTACCCCCTGTTGGCGGTCCAACTGCTCCCCCCTGTGGCCTTGGGACTGGTCGTGGTTTCCCTGGTGGCCGCCTTCATGAGCACCGTCAGCACCTCGGTGAACTGGGGGGCGAGCTACCTCACCCACGACCTCTATCAGCGCTTTGTTCGGCCTCAGGCCAGGGAGAAGGAGTTGCTCCTGGTCGGTCAGCTGGCGTCGGTGTTGCTGGTGGTCTTGGGGGTGCTCACCGCCTTGATGAGCACCAGCATCGGCACGGTCTTCCGGTTGGTGATTGCCATGGGGACCGGCCCCGGGGTCGTTCTTGTCTTGCGCTGGTTCTGGTGGCGCGTCAATGCCGCGGCTGAGCTGGCGGCCCTACTCGGCGGCTTCCTGATTGGCTTCTCCACCTCCGTGGTGCCCCTGTTGCGGATCGATGACTACGGGGTGCGCCTCTTGGTGACCACCCTGCTGACAGCGGGGCTCTGGTTGCTGGCGATGCTGGCGACCCCGCCGGAGTCGCCCGAGGTGCTCGAGCGCTTTGTCCGTCAGGTCCGCCCCCCGGGGCCCGGCTGGACCCACTGGCGCCAGCGGACGGCCGTGCAGGCCGACGAGACGCTCCCAGGCCTGTTGCTCTTGTTGCTGGCTGGCTGCGCCCTGCTCTTTGGTGCCCTGCTTGGCATCGGTGGCTTCCTCTTGAAGCTCCAGCTTTGGGGATGGGGCGGTCTGGTCTTGGCAGTGGTCGGGGGCCTGTTGCTGCGGCGCGGCAGCGGTCGCGTGCCGGCGGAGGGATGATGGCCTGATCGCTTAGGCCCAACCGTGCAATTTCTCCGCTCCACCCTGCTCCCCGCCGCGATCGTGTTGCTCTTTGGTTTGGCCCTGTTTGCGGTGAGTGCTCGCATCTGGCTGCCCGGCGATATGGCAGCCCCCGCGCCGGTGGGTTGAGTCCGGGACTCGGCCACCACGGCCCTTACGATCCTCCGCATGACTGGCCCTTATCCCGAGTCTTCGCAGAGCCCGGCTGAACTGGCCCTGGACCCGGAGATGTTGGCCCGGGAGCTGGCCCAAGAGCTGCTTGGTGACCCCCTCGATGAGCTCGACTCGGCTGAGCTGGCTGCCGCCGATGTCGCAGCGGAGTGCGACCTGGGCTTGGCCTGGCTCGATGGCAGCCATGAGGAGCGCATGCAGGGACTGCGGATCTTCTGCGAGTACCGCGATCCCCGTGCTCCGGCCAAGCTGCTGCCCCTGCTGGAGGCCAGCTGCCCGATCATTCGCATGAGCGCGGTCTATGCCCTGGGGCGGAACCCGGACCTCCAGGCGCTGACGCCGCTCCTGCAGCTGCTGCAAAACGACAGCAATGGCTACGTGCGTAAGGCCGTTGCCTGGAGCCTGAGCAGCTATCCCGATGCTCCGGTCATGAATCCCTTGATCCGGGCCCTGGAAACCGATATCGCAGCGGTCAGGCTCTGGGCCGCGAGCTCCTTGGCCGATGCCGGGGCGACGGGCCTGGCGAAGGCTGATCAGGCCGCTGGTCAGCTGCTCTTGGCCCTCAAGATCGACAGCGAGCCCGTGGTCCGCAGCAACAGCGCCTGGTCCCTGGGCCGCCTCTATGCGGATCTGGTGGAACCCCGCCAGAAGGAGGTGGTGGACTCCCTGCTCAACGCCATGCTCAACGACGCGGATTTGGCCGTGCGCGATGAGGCTCGCCTGGCCCTGGAGCAGCTGGAGAGTCCGGAGATCCTCGAGCGCCTGCAGACCCTGGTGGATGAGGGACTGCTGGCATAAGGCGCCGCTCCACTCAGCAACCGGCTCTCGCGGCTAGCATCGCGTGACACCGCCCGTGTCTCGGGATGGCCCAGCAAACGATCCGCTTTCGCATTCGGCCTGACGGTCGCGTCGAAGAGGTCGTTGAGGGCATCACCGGCCACGGCTGCGAGCAGCTCACCGAGCGGATCGAGGAGAAGTTGGGCGTTGTTCAACAACGCCAGCCCACCTCTGAAGCCTTCCAGGGCCAAACCACCACAGTTCAGCCCGAGCAGACTCTTTCGTCCCAGGTCTCCTGATGTCGCACTTCAGCACCGTCAAAACAGAACTGCGCGATCGCTCCGCTCTGATTGATGCCCTGAAAGATCTGGGTCATTCCCCCATGGAGGGCGAGTGCCAGGTGCGTGGATACCGCGGCCAAACCGTGACCGCTGAGCTGTCCATCCCCACCGAGGGTGCCGGCGATCTGGGCTTCCGTTGGAATGCCGCCTCTGGCAGCTACGAGTTGGTGACCGATCTCGATCTCTGGAGTCAGCCGATCCCCGTCGAGCGCTTCCTCTCCAAGCTCACCCAGCGCTATGCCCTGCGCAGCATCCTGGCGGCCTCGGCCCAGGAAGGCTTCCAGGTGGCGGAAGAGCGCCAAGAGCAGGACGGCACGATTGAGCTCGTCGTGACCCGCTGGGACGGCTAGGCCCTCGGCGTGGGGATTGATCCCTCCGTTGCCTTCTCGGCACCAGCGGCCCCGGCCACCGAGCGCAGCGGTCTCGAGCCCGTACTCGGAGGAGCGCTGCGCCAGAAGGCGGTCTGGGTGGATGAGGCCGTCTGCATCGGCTGCCGCTACTGCGCCCACGTGGCTGGCAACACCTTTGTGGTGGAAGCCGACTGGGGCCGCTCGCGGGCCATCCGTCAGGACGGCGACAGCACCGAGACGATTCAAGAAGCCATCGACACCTGCCCGGTCGATTGCATCCACTGGGTGAGTTACGAGGAGCTGCCCGAGCTCCAAGAACAAACCCGTCACCAGGAACTCCAGCCCCTGGGTTTGCCGACGCCGGTTCGCTCCCGGCGCACCTTCCCGAGGCGGGAGCCCCATTGATGCTGCCCACACGGCGCTTTGGCCGCACCGAGCTGGCAATGCCGCTGCTCTCCCTCGGCGGGATGCGCTTTCAGCAGAGCTGGTCTGACCTGCCGCCGGATCGCATCACGGCTGAGAGCCAGGCCAACCTGCTGGCCACGCTGGCAGCGGCCGTGCAGCACGGCTTTCACCACGTCGAGACGGCCCGGCACTACGGCAGTTCCGAGCGTCAGCTGGGTTGGTTGCTACCCCAGGTTCCTGATTCTCAGAGGATTCTGCAGACCAAGGTCCCTCCCCAGGACGATGCCCAGGCCTTCGAGGCAGAGCTCCAGCTGAGCTTCGATCGCTTGGCGGTCGATCGGGTGGACTGCCTGGCGATCCATGGCATCAACCTGCCGGAGCATCTGCAGGCCACCCTCCAGCCAGGGGGCTGTATGGAGGTGGCCCGGCGCTGGCAGCAGGACGGCCGCATTGGCTGCGTGGGCTTCTCGACCCATGGCCCCCTGGAGCTGATCGAGGCGGCCATTGCCAGCGATGCCTTCGATTACGTCAACCTCCACTGGTATTTCATCCGCCAGGACAACGGCCCCGCCATCGCGGCGGCACGCGCCCGGGACATGGGGGTGTTTGTGATCAGTCCCACCGACAAGGGTGGGCATCTCCATAGCCCGTCAGAGCGGCTGCTGGAACTTTGTGCTCCGCTGCATCCGATCGTCTTCAACGATCTGTTCTGCCTGAGCCACCCCGGGATTCAGACCATCAGTGTCGGAGCCTCAGGGCCGCAGGACTTGGCCTTGCATCTGGAGGCCGTCGCCTTGCTTCCCCAGGCCGCTGAGCTGTTGCCTCCGATTGTGAGTCGTCTCGAGGGGGCACGGCTCTCCGCCCTCGGCGATGCCTGGCTGGGCAGTTGGCAGCAGGGGCTGCCCAGATGGCAGGACACCCCTGGACAGATCAACCTGCCTACCCTGCTCTGGCTGCACAACCTCCTGGAGGCCTGGGATCTCCAGAGTTATGCCAAGGCCCGCTACGGCCTGCTGGGTGCGGCGAGCCATTGGTTCCCTGGTGCCAATGCCGACGCCTTGGACGAGAGCGTGAGCGAGGCCGAGCTCAAGGCGGTGCTTCAGGCCAGTCCCTGGGTTGAGCAGATCCCCGGCATCCTGCGCCGCCTGCGGGAGCGTGTGGGGGGTGCCCCCAGCAAGCGCCTGATGCAGGAGGACTAACTCCCCAGCGGGAATTTGCTGGGAAGTCCCACGGCCCGGGGGTAGGTCTTCGGGCAGGGTTCCTTCGGCTGCAGCACGATCGCGGTGCGTTGCCCCCGCTCCCCCGGCAGTTCCTGTTGACGGCAGGACAGGATCTGGGCCCTGAGCTGCGTGGCCGCCTTCTCCAGCTGGGCTTGGTCCTCCGCACCCCACTGCCCGCGGTAGAGCAGGGCCTCGCCACCAGGGGCGAGCAGGGGCACGAGATATTCCGCCACCACCGGTGCGGCGGCCACGGCGCGGGCCATGGCCAGGTCGAATTGGCCGCGGCAGCGTTTTTGCCGCCCGGTGAGTTCAATGCGCTCGCAGCGCAGCTCCACGCGCTCCCCCAGGCCCAGGCTCTGGGCCATTGCTTCAACGGCCTGGGTTTTGCGCCCCACGGAATCCACCAGGGTCAGCTGCGCCTGGGGGAAGGCAATGGCGACGGCCAGCCCCGGGAAGCCCCCCCCGGTGCCGACATCGATACAACGCAGAGACGCTTCGGGGTTCGCCTGCAACTGCGGCACCAGGGGCCAAAGGCTGTCGAAGATCTGGGCGATCCAGAAGTCATCGCCCTCCACCAGGCGGGTCAGGTTGACCCGGCTATTCCACTGGCGCAGCTCCTCCTGGAGTTGGAGGAAGCGCTGGAGCTGATCGTCGCTGGGTCTCCAGTGCAAGGCCTCCCATAGTGCGTCTGCTGGCGCTGGCATCCCCTGGGCTGATCTCGTCACACTCTCTAGGATCCTCCCCAACCGGTGTCCTGCGTTGGCGGCTGCCAATCACTACGAGCTGCTGGAGGTGCCGAGTGAGGCCTCCAGTCAGGAGTTGAGGCAGGCCTTTCGCAGCCTGAGCAAGCGCTACCACCCGGACACCACCGACTTGCCCGAGGCCGAGGCCCGGGAGGCCTTTCGCCGTCTCCAGCAGGCCTACCTCACCCTCAGCGATCCCGAGCGCCGGCGCAGTTACGACGCGACCCTGCGGGCCCCCCTGCCCCTTCGGCCACTACGGACCGCACCGAAACCAGTTCCGGTCCGTCGCGCCCTCTCCGGTGGTGAGTGGTTCGCGCTGCTGCTGCTGGCCGTGGCGGTCGCCTTCAGCCTGGTGTTGGGGGTCGGCCTGGCCTGGTCCCGCGGCGCCGAATTCCTAAAGCCCCCCAGCTGGCTGGAGGCCGGTGGGCAAACTGATGGATCAAGCCCGCTGCTTGTGGATGTCGGATCTGCCGTCGCCTCAGACCCCGCTGTACAACCACCCGCTGCCGGTTCTTGAGCGTTGGCTCGCTGAGCTCGGCGGCATCCAGCGCGGCCACCACTCCTGTGAATGGGACCTGACCACCGTCGCCTGGAGCGCCGAGATGGTCTTGGGTTCAGAAGAACTGACGGTGCGCTGGGGGCAGGGTGCGGGCTCAGTGGAGCGCCACTTCCCCTACGGCCTCACCCGCGCGGACGTGCAGGCTGCGATCCTGGCGGGCCCCTAGAGCTGGCGCTTGCAGACCTCGCTCTGCTCTTCGTTGAGGGTGGAGAACGGGCCGCAGTTCACCCAGCGCACGAACGAAACTTCGATGTCGGTGAACAGCACCAGGATCCCAGCGCAGAGGGCTGTGACAGCAGCGATGACTGCGACAGAGGAGGGTTTCATGCGTTTCTCAAGATCACTTGAGCTTATGAACGAGCCCCAACGATCGCCACTGTTGATCTAGTTCCGTCGCGTTCAGCCTCGGGAGCGGCGGCAGACAGCCCAGCACCGGAACCCCTGAGATGCTTTCGAGGGTGCTCGCATTGTTGGGGTGGGGCTCCCCGTTCAGCAGGATCCCCAGCAGCGGCAGATGGCGTCTGCGCAGGGCCTCGATCGAGAGCAGGCTGTGGTTCAAGGTGCCCAGCCCCGAGCGGGCCACCAGCAGCACCGGCAGGTTCCAGCGTTGCAACTGCTCAATCTGCAACCAGTCCAGGCGTAGGGGAACGAGCAGCCCACCGGCGGTCTCCACCACCAGGGGCCCCTCCACGTCCGGGAGAGAGAGGTGCTCGCAGTCAATCGGGGGCTGATCCCCAGGTTCCAGTTCGGCGGCCCAATGGGGCGAGACCGGAGCGGCGAAGCGATAGGCCTCAGGCAGGGCCCGCGCCTCCGGGAGGCCGAGCCAGCGCTGCACCCGCTCACGATCCCCTTCTCCGTTCTCCAGCCCGCACTGCACCGGTTTCCAGTAGTGGGCCTTCAGGCCCTGCACCACTAGGGCGCTGACCACGGTTTTGCCGACATCGGTGTCGGTGCCGCAGATCACTAGGCGTTGGTTGGCGCCAAGCGGTGTGTCTGTCATCGCTTCTGTCCCAGGAGCACGAGCACCTCCCAAACGATCGCCTGCTGCGGGCCCGGCCAGGCCCGCAGCAGGCGGCGGAGTTGTCCAGCATTGAGCTTGGAACTGCGGCTGGCCTGGGCGCCGATCGCCTTGATCTGTTGCAGGAACCAGAGACCGCCCCGGTTCGGACGGCTGAACCGCAGCACCTGAGCGTGATGCAACTGCAGCCGTTGCTGGGCGCAGTCGATCAGCCGTTGGGCGCAAGGCAGCTCCAGGGCGGTGCAGGGCACCCCTGCCTGGGCCGCGGCCGAGTGCCAGAGCGGGAAGCTGCCGGAGGTGGGGACCCCCAGGATCAGCCAGCCTCCAGGTTGGAGTTGCTCACACCAGTTCCCCAGCTGCTGTTCGGGTTGCTCCAGCCATTGCAGGGCGAAGCTCGAGGCCAGGGCCGCCGGTGGCTGCAGGCTCGCTGGCAGGCCCTGATTGAGATCCCAGTGGATCAGCGCAGCGTTCTCACCAGCACCCTGCTCGAGGAGGGCGCTGCAGGCGTCGATCCGTAGCCAGGGGCCTTGGCCGAGGGCTTTCTCAAGGGAGCGACTCAGCAGCCCACTGCCTGCCCCCAGATCAGCCAGGGGACCGGGGGGGAATCGCACCCCCTCGCGGGCAGTGAGGCTGGCGAGCCGTTGGGCGACAGCGGCCTGAAGGCGCGCCCGGCTGGGGTACAGGCGGGCCCCCTCGCTGAAGCAGCCGCGGACGGCCTCGCTGAAACCCTCTGCCGGTGGTTCAGGCCTGGACATCGGCAATCCAATCGAGCACGGCGTCCGGCAAGGCCGGATCGATCAGGGAGTGCCCCAGGTCGTCGCGTGTCCAGACCGTGGCCTGGGGCAGGGCTTGCTGCAGTTCCAGGCGACTACTGGTCGTCACGATCTGGTCCTGGCCAGCCTGGACCAGCAGCACGGGGATTCCGCTGGGGAAGCCCGCTGGGAGAGCGCTGGTGGCCCCCAGGTGCTCGAGGTCCTCGAGCAGTCGTTCCCGGCCCGCATCGCTGATTCCCTGTTCCAGGGGGCCAGCGGGCAGCAGCGACCTGGATTGCGGTGCAGCGGCTTGCCGCAGGAAGTCCCGCAGTTGCTCCTGCTCCTCTCCGAGCTTGATCCTGCGCCCCATGGCCCGCAGGGCCGCACTGATGGCCCGCCCCTCCCGGCCTTCCGGGACAAAGCGGGTGAAGCTCGCCAGCAGCACAGCCGCTGTGGCTCCCTGCCAGAGGTCCTCGTTCAGTAGGTGCGGGCCGAAGGAATGGGCCAGGACAACGCGCCGCTGGGCGCTGGTCTCCCAGCGGGGTTGCAGGGGGGATTCCTGGCCATAGCCCCGTTCCCCGCAGTTCATGGACCAACCCCGCGCCGCAGCGCCCGCCGCCCAGGCAGCCCAGCTGCGGTGGTCTCCAGCCCAGCCATGCATTCCGATGAGCTGGATCGCGCTCATGGTTCCCCCAGAGCCTCAATCAACCGGTCCAAAGTCCCGGCGGGGCAATCGTGCCGAAGCACGAGCCGCAGCCGTGCCGTTCCCACAGGGACGGTCGGGGGGCGGATCGCCACGCTCAGCAGTCCTGCCTGCTCCAGTTGCTGCTGCAGTTCCAAGGCGCGGTGATCGTCCCCCACCAGCAGCGGCAGGATCGGCCCGCTCCCGCAGGGCCTCGGCCAGCCCGCTGCCTCGAGGGCGTCACGCCAGCGCTGGGCCCGCTGCAGCAGGGCCAGGCGCTCGGGTTCCCGCTCCTGAATCGCAGTAAGACCGGCGGCGGCCGCCGCCACGAGCGGTGGCGCCAGGGCCGTGCTGTAGCGGAACGGCCCGGAGTGCTGCAGCAACCAGTCCCCCACCGTGACATTCCCCGCCAGAAAGGCTCCGCCACTGCCGAAGGCCTTGCCGAAGGTGCCGCTGATCACGCTGATGTCCTGGATGCCGTAGCCCAGGCCTCGGCCCCCCTCCCCCAGCACCCCAAGGGCGTGGGCTTCATCCAGCAACAGGGCAGCGCCATGGCCGCGGCAGAGCTCGGCTAAGGCGGCGACATCGGGGGAGCTGCCCTCCATCGAAAACAGGCTTTCACTGAGCACCAGCAGCCGGCGTTTGGGGGCATCGCGGCGGGCGCGCTGCAGCTGCGCCTCCAGGTCACTGAGGTCGTTGTGCTGAAAGCGCCGCAGCTTGGCCCCCGTCGCTTGGATCCCCACCAGCAGCGAGTGGTGAATCAACCGATCGGCCAGCACCCAGGTGTGCCGGTCCGCCAGGGCCTGAACCGCAGCAATGTTCGCCTGAAATCCGCTGGGATAGAGCAGGACCCGCTCGCGCCCCAGCCAGGCGCCCAGGGCCCGCTCGAGGGTCTCGTGCAGGGGGCGTGTTCCGCTGATCAGCCGAGAGGCCCCAGCCCCTACCCCTTCTCTCTGGATGGCTTCAGTCGCTGCACGCTGGATGGCCGGATCGCGGCTCAGCCCCAGGTAGTCGTTGCTGGCGAGATCCAGCAGGGGAGATCCCTCGGCGACAAAGGCGGCCTGGCCCGCCGGCTGCAGGCTGCGCAGACGGCGGCGGCGTTCCGGAGCCAGGGCGGCCAGATCGGCGGCCAGGGGTGCCAATGGATCGGCTGCCTCCATCGCCCCAGCTGCGCCCTCGGGTGAATGCCCTCAGTTTGCCCGTTTGGCTGGAGCCCATAGGATCTACTAATGCCCAGTAGCGCTTCGGTCCCCGGCACCCCGGCCCAGTCCACGGACGTGCCGCCCCTGGAGCAACTCTTCCCCTTCAGCCTCGATGACTTTCAGCTGGAGGCGATTGAAGCCCTGAATCAGGGCCATTCGGTGGTGGTCAGCGCCCCCACCGGATCGGGCAAGACCTTGATCGGTGAGTACGCGATCCATCGCGCCCTGGCCCACGGTCAGAAGGTCTTCTACACAACGCCGCTCAAGGCCCTCTCGAACCAAAAACTGAGGGATTTCCGCGAGCAGTTCGGGGCCGAGCGCGTCGGCCTGATGACTGGCGACCTCACCGTGAACCGGGAGGCCTCGATCGTGGTCATGACCACGGAGATCTTCCGGAACATGCTCTACGCCGAGGCCGAGCAGGGGGATGACCCCTTGGCCGACGTGGAGGCCGTGGTGCTCGATGAGTGCCACTACATGAATGACTCCCAGCGCGGCACGGTCTGGGAGGAGTCGATCATTCATTGCCCTCCGGTGGTGCAGCTGGTGGCTCTCTCGGCGACGGTGGCCAACGCCGGGCAGCTCACCGACTGGATCGAGCAGGTCCATGGGCCGACCCGCTTGGTGATGAGCGACTTCCGGCCGGTGCCGCTGCAGTTCAGTTTTTGCAGTGCCAAGGGCCTGCATCCCCTGCTCAACGATGAGGGCACGGGCCTCCACCCCAACTGCAAGGTCTGGCGTGCCCCCAAGGGGGGGCGTAACCGCCGCGGGCCGAAAACCCCGAGGCCGCCGCAGCCGGAGGCGCCACCGCTGGCCTTCGTCGTGGCCCAGATGGCGGAGCGGGAGATGCTGCCGGCCATCTATTTCATCTTCAGCAGACGCGGCTGCGACAAGGCCGTTCGTGACCTGGGCAAGGTCTGCCTGGTCAGCCCCCAGGAGCAGGCCCGCATTCAGGCGCGCCTGGATGTCTTCATGGCGGCCACCCCCGAAGCCGTACGTGATGGCGGCCATGACGATGCCCTGCTGCGGGGGATCGCGGCCCACCACGCCGGGGTGTTGCCGGCATGGAAAGAACTGATCGAGGAGCTCTTCCAGCAGGGGCTGGTGAAGGTGGTGTTTGCCACCGAGACCCTGGCGGCCGGCATCAACATGCCCGCCCGCAGCACCGTGATTTCAGCCCTCTCCAAGCGAACGGAGCGGGGCCACCGCCCCCTGATGGGCAGCGAATTCCTGCAGATGGCCGGCCGGGCGGGTCGCCGTGGACTGGATTCCCAGGGCTACGTCGTCACCGTGCAGAGCCGCTTTGAGGGTGTCCGGGAGGCGGGTCAGCTGGCCACCAGCCCGGCTGACCCGCTGGTGAGTCAGTTCACCCCGAGCTACGGCATGGTCCTGAACCTGCTGCAGCGCTATGAGCTCTCCAAGGCCAAGGAGTTGGTGGAGCGCAGCTTCGGTCGCTACCTGGCGACCCTTGATCTCACGGAGGACGAGGCCCGCATTAGTGAGCTGCGCGAGCAGTTGGGGGACCTGAGCGGCACCGTTCAGGAGGTTGATTGGGAGGACTTTGAGGACTATGAGAAGCAGCGCGGCCGCTTGCGGGAAGAGCGCCGACTGCTGCGGATCCTGCAGCAGCAGGCCGAGGAAACCCTGGCCCATGAACTCACCTTGGCCCTGCGTTTTGCCAGCGAGGGAACGCTGGTGAGCCTGAAGGCTCCGGTTCTGCGGGGCCGGGTCACACCGGCGGTGATCGTTGAGAAGCAACAGGGCTCAGGTCAGTTCCCTCTGCTGTGCTGCCTCACCGACGAGAACGTTTGGGTGCTGGTGCCCTGCAGTGCAGTGGTCAGCCTCCATGCCGAGCTCACCTGCCTTCAGGTCAAGGATGTGGCCGTTCCCGAGCTGCACCGCCCCGGCGAGCTGCGCCATGGCGATCAGGCCAGTGGTGGCCTGGCCTTGGCCGTCGGACACATGGCCCGGCGCCACGACATGGTCACGCCCCAGTACGACCTGGCCGGTGAGGTTCAGGCCCAGGCCCATCTGGTGCGTGAACTTGAGTTGGCCCTGGAATTGCATCCGGCCCACGGCGCCGGCGACCGCAAGAAGCTGCGTAAGCAGCGCTTCCGCATGGAGGAATTGGAGGCGGAGATTGCAGAGCGCCAGCGCGTGTTGCACTTCCGCGCCAATCGCCACTGGGAAACCTTTCTGGCATTGATCGAGATCCTGCGCTTCTTCGGCTGCCTCGAGGGGGACGAGGGTCTGGATCCGAGCGAAGTGGGCCGCACCGTGGCCGCCCTGCGGGGGGACAACGAGCTCTGGCTGGGATTGGCGCTGATGAGCGGTCACCTCGATGAGCTGGATCCCGCGGACCTCGCCGCCGTGCTGGAGGCGATCTCAACGGAGGTGAATCGCCCGGATCTCTGGAGTGGCTATCCACCGCCGCCAGCGGCCGATGAGGCGATGCATGACCTGCGCGGCATTCGCCGCGAACTGCAGCGGCAACAGGAGGCCGGCAAGGTCGTGATGCCGGTCTGGTTTGAAGGGGAGCTGATGGGCTTGGTCCATGCCTGGGCCAAGGGCGTCAGCTGGAGCGACCTGATCGCGAACACTTCGTTGGATGAGGGCGATGTGGTGCGGATCATGCGCCGCACCGTCGATCTTTTGGCGCAGATCCCCTACTGCGAAGCCATCAGCGAGCAGTTGCGCACCAACGCCCGGGCGGCCCTCAAGGCGATCAACCGCTTCCCTGTGCGGGAGCCGATCGATGGCGGCCAGGCTTCTGGGGAGGACTCCAATCCCGCCACCGCCCGCCAGGCCGACCCGTCGGCGCTTAATTCCGCGGCCTAAGCACCAGCCAGACGATCAGCAGCAATCCAGCCGTACTGCCCACGGTGTACAGCCAGTCGGCGTAGGGCGTCCAGAAGAGGGCAAGGGGCATGGGTAGCGTGAGCGCGTGATGAATCCGTCCCGCATCCGCATCCTGGCGGTGGGCAAGTTGCGCAAGAGCTGGGTCCTCGAGGGAGCCTCCACCTTCCTCAAGCGCCTGCCGGGATTGCAGGTCCTGGAGCTCCGCGATGCCAGCATGGCCAAGGAGGCCGAAGCGATCCTGGCGGCCCTCAAGCCCGACGAGCGCTTGGTGATCCTCACCGAGGAAGGCCAGACCTTGGATTCGGTGGCTCTGGCCCAGCGTCTCGAGGGCTCGGGGTCAGAGCGCTTGGCCTTTGTGATCGGCGGTGCCGAGGGCATTGACCCGGCCTTGAAGGCCCGCGCTAGCTGGCGCCTGAGCCTCTCGCCGATGACCTTTCCCCATGAACTGGCCCGGTTATTGCTGCTGGAGCAGCTCTACCGGGCGATGACCATTCAGCAGGGCGGGCCGTATCACAAGCCCTGAATCAGATCGCGAGGCGCTTCCAGATCACGTCCAGGTTGGCCTGGTGCAGATCGGTGGAGAAGCACTCCGCCAGCTGCTCGGCAGTGAGGCGTGAGGTCACCTCGCCATCGGCCTCCAGGTTTGCCCGGAAGTTGCCGCCCTCGGTGTTCCAGGCGGTGTGGGCGTTGCGCTGCACGATCCGGTAGGCGTCTTCGCGGCTGATGCCGGCTTCCACCAGGGCCAGCAGCACCCGCTGGCTGAAGACCACGCCGCCGTAGACGTTCATGTTGCGGGCCATGTTGCCGGGGTAGACCCCGAGACCCTTCACCACGGAGGTCATCTCCCGCAGCATGAAGTGGAGGGTGACCGAGCAGTCGG
The DNA here is from genome assembly GCF_054459035.1 of Synechococcus sp. LTW-G. Lineage (NCBI taxonomy): Bacteria > Bacillati > Cyanobacteriota > Cyanophyceae > Synechococcales > Synechococcaceae > Synechococcus > Synechococcus sp. LTW-G. The sequence goes on from NZ_JBTKYW010000006.1 coordinate 42,083, forward strand.
GCAGCATCATGCGCTCCACGGAGCTGTGGCTGATGTCCCGCTCGTGCCAGAGGGCGCAGTTCTCCAGCGCTGCCACGACGTAGCTGCGCAGCACCCTGGCCAGGCCACTGATCCGTTCGCTGCGGATTGGGTTGCGTTTGTGGGGCATGGCGGAGCTGCCCTTTTGTCCCTTGGCGAAGTTCTCCTCGACCTCCAGCACGTCGGTGCGCTGCAGGTTGCGGATCTCGGTGGAGAAGCGCTCGAGGGCGGCACCCACCAGGGCCAGGGTCTGGATGTATTCCGCGTGGCGATCGCGGGAGATCACCTGGGTGCTGGCGGTGTCGGGCACCAGGCCGAGCTTGGCGCAGGCGATCTCCTCCACCCGGGGGTCGGTGTTGGCGTAGGTGCCCATGGCACCGGAGATCTGGCCGACGCTGACGGCGGTTTCCAGGTGCTCCAAGCGCTGCTGGTTGCGCACCACCTCGGCGAGCCAGCCAGCCACCTTGAAGCCGAAGGTGATGGGTTCGCCGTGGATGGCGTGGGAGCGGCCGATCATCACCGTGGCCTTGTGCTCGCGCGCGAGGGCCCGCAGGGCGTCCGCGAGCAAGTCCAGCTCCTGGCGCAGCAGCTTGACGGAGGCCTTCATCTGCAGGGCCACACCGGTGTCGAGGACATCGGAGCTGGTCATGCCCACGTGGATGTGGCGACCGGCGTCACCCACGTGCTCGTTGACGTTGGTCAGAAAGGCGATGACGTCGTGACGGACCTCGGCTTCGATCTCGAGGATCCGCTCGACGCTGAAGCTGGCGTTCTCTTTGATCGTCGCGACGGCCTCAGCCGGGACGCGTCCCAGTTCACAGTTGGCCTCGGTGGCTGCAATCTCCACGTCCAGCCAGCTCTGGAACTTGGCCTGCTCGCTCCAGATAGCGCCCATCTCGGGCAGGGTGTAACGCTCGATCAAGGCCGCGCCTGGCTCACATCAAGACCAATGTATGGAATGGCCTTTCGGGGCCCTAGGCGACGCTGGTGAGCTTGTGGTGCTCCACCTCCCACTGCACCAGTGGGCCCCAAGCCTGTTGTTGAACCCAGCAGCGCCCTCCACGGCAGCGCAGCACTTGGAAGGGGGGCAGGTCCGAGGGCTGATTGCGCAGCTTCACGAAGCTGCCGGGTTGGAGCAGTTCAACCACCTTCGCGCTGTGGGGTTTGGGAGTGCGGGCCACAGTGGTACCCCTTGGTTTGGAACATCCTCAGGAGTGTTCCCAGGGAAACCCATTCAGCACCGGTTTTTATTCGGTTTCGCTTCGAGCTTTGTGATTAAACGGGCGTACGGCACGATGCAGAGGTGCTGGGCCGCTGCCCGATGGGTCGAAAGCGACGCTTGGATCTGCAGCTGGTGGAGCTGGGTCTGGTCAGCTCCCGTCAGCAGGCGCAGCAGTTGATCCGTGCAGGCAAGGTCCGCAGCGGTGATCGCATCCTGGATAAGCCTGGACTTGAGGTGCTGCCGGAGCTGGAGCTGCAGGTGGAGCAGCCCCAACGGTTTGTCTCCCGGGGTGGCGAGAAGCTGATGGCAGCCGTTGAGGCCTTCCCCTTAGGCCTGGATCAGCGCGTTTGCCTCGATGGCGGGATCTCCACCGGTGGCTTCACCGATTGCCTGCTGCAGCACGGGGCATCCCGGGTTTACGGCGTGGATGTGGGCTACGGCCAAACAGCCTGGAGCCTGCGCACCGACGAGCGCCTGGTGCTGAAGGAGCGCACCAACCTGCGCCATCTGCAGCCGGAGGATCTCTATGGCGGTGATGACCCCTGGCCTGATCTGGCCGTGGCGGACGTCTCGTTTATTCGCTTGGGCTTGGTGCTGCCGGCCTTGGGCCGCCTGCTGAAGGGCGAGCGCCGCGAGGCGGTGCTGTTGGTCAAACCTCAGTTTGAGGTGGGGAAAGAGCGGGTCGGTAAGGGGGGAGTGGTGCGAGACCCCCTGGCCCATGCCGATGCCATTGCGGGGGTGATCGAAGCGGCGGAGCGGGAGGGCTGGCGCGGTTGTGGGGTGGTGGCGTCTCCAATCACCGGGCCCGCGGGCAACCACGAATATCTGCTCTGGTTGCGTTCAGGGGACTGGAGTGAGCAAGAGAAAACCTCCGAAGTGCCCCCCTCAGAGGAGCAGATTCGGAGGTTGGTGGAGCTGACCTTGGCCAGCTAGCTCAGATCGCGCTGTTGTCCTTGTCGCCGGTGCGGATCCGGACCACAGACTCCACGGGGCTGATGAAGATCTTGCCATCGCCGATCTCGCCGGTGCGGGCGGCGTCTTGGATGGCATTCACCACGGTGTCGACGCGGGCGTCATCCACCACGATTTCCAGCTTGAGCTTCTGCAGAAACTCCACGGTGAACTCAGAACCGCGGTAGCGCTCGACTTGGCCCTTCTGGCGACCAAAGCCGCGAACCTCGCTGACGGTCATGCCGACGATGCCGGCGTTGACCAGGGCCAGCTTCACGTCTTCGAGCTTGAAGGGGCGAATGATGGCCTCGATTTTTTTCATGGCTCAGGGCTGGAGATGGGGGAATTCTCTCAGGAAAATCCGGCGAGGAAAGGTCTTTGCGGACCTTCTGAAGCCATTAGGGCGCAGTCTTTCGGCGGACGATGTGACCGTTGATACCGCCTTGGTTGAAGGGCCGCGATGCGTAGCATCCGAAGTCAGGACGAGCGCTTGGATGACTGCGACCGCAACAACCCGTACTCCCCTCTACGGAGAGCGCGCCATTGCCGAGGCGGAGCTGATCTGTTTCGACAACCCCCGGCCTGAGCGCCCCTACGAGGTGTCGATCACCCTGCCGGAATTCACCTGCAAGTGCCCGTTCTCGGGGTACCCCGATTTCGCCACCCTGCGCTTGATCTATCAACCCGGTCCCCGGGTGATGGAGCTCAAGGCGATCAAGCTCTACATCAACAGCTATCGCGATCAGTCGATCTCCCATGAGGAGGTGACCAACCGCATCCTCGATGACTTCGTCGCGGCCTGCGCTCCGGTCTGGATGCAACTGGAGGCCGATTTCAATCCCCGCGGCAATGTCCACACGGTGATTCGGGCCTGCCACGGCACCCGTCAGCCCTGCTGAACCTCCGCGATCAGCAGCGGCAATTCATTGGCCAGGGCCGTCAGGTTGCGGTTGCAGAGACCGGCAACGTGGAGCTTCTGGCCACCGGCCTCGGCGATCGCCCAGATCTGACGGGTCGCGATCAGGCTGAGGGCACCGCCGGCCAGGGCGATGGCGAATCCGCCGTAGACCAGGGGCACCCCGGGGTCCCGTTTGAGCAGGATGCCGCTGGCTGGGACCACACCGGCCACCCGCAGCGGAATTCCCTCGACCTCAGCGGCGTCCCCCCCGGGGATCAGGGTGGCCAGGATTTCAGCGTCGGCGGAGTAGGCCGTCACCGGACCTTCCTCACTGGAGAGAGCCAGAAGCACCGGGTTGCTGCCATCGGGCCGGGTGGGTAGGACGATCCCCCAGACCTGTTCTCCAAGCTGGGGAAAGCTTTGAAGAGGCAGCTCCAGGATTGGGCTCTTGCCGAGTTGCACCTTGATGGCGGAGAGGGCCCAGTCCGCCTGATACAGGGTCATGCCGCGGTAACGCAGCGGATGGTTGACGCTGATCTCCGCCTGGGAGACCTCCTGGCCTTGGCTTGGGGTCAGGGTCAACTGGGAGCGGAATTGTTCCGGACGTCCCGCCGGGTCCCGCTCCACGCCGAAGCGCTCCAAGCTGACGCTGACCTGGGTTTCACCGCGGCTGTTCAGCAGCTCCAGCTCGTTGCCAGGGGCGAGAAACCGCTCCAGACGTTGGCCTCCGAGGGATCCCCAGGCGGCCCCCACCATCAGGACCACCAGACCGGCGTGAACAAGCAGCGGCCCGACCCGTCCCAGCACGCCTTTGCGGGCCGCCAGGCGATCCCCCTGGGGTTGGAGTTCCCAGCCACGGCTCTGAAGCAAGGTCTCAAGCCGCGTCAGGCTGGCCTTGGGGTCGGGAACGGCGATGGTCTCCGCCAGGGTGAGCTTGCTGAGCTGACGGGGGGTTTGGTAGTCGATCCAGCGCAGGGCGGCCTGTAGGGCCGGCCACTGGCGACGCCAGCTGCAGAGGATCAGGGCGAGCCCGAGCCAGGCCAGCAGGGCGAGGAACCAGCTGCTCGAATACACATGATCCAGCTGCAGCGAGAGGATCGCGTCACCATTGAGCAGTCCCAGCCAGGGTTCTGGGTCATAGACACGGTGGTACAGCGCGGCGGCTTCCTTCTGCGGCACAAAGGTCCCCAGTCCGCTGGCCGCGGCGATCAGGATCAACAGGCCAATGGCCACCCGCAGGTCAGAGATCCAGGCGATAAGTCGCTTCATCGGTGGGGTGGAAGGAAAGCTGGGGTTAGGTCCAGCGGGCCAGCAGGGTCAGGCAGCCGGTCAGCAGCAGCACGGCCCCGCTGATGGGCGGTACCCATTGCCCCAGGGAGCGCAGGGCCAGGAGTCGCGGGGCCCAGGCCGCAGCGGTGCCCGCCAGCAGCAGAGGCATCACCTGCCCAGCGGCGAAGGCGGTCAGCAGGAGGGCGCCGGTCAGGGGGGTCCCCGACTGGGCGATCCAGGCCAGCAGGACCGCCAGCACAGGGGTGGTGCAGGGGGAGGCCGCCAGACCAAAGGCCAGGCCTGCGGCCAGTGGGGCCAGCGCGGGTGGCACCCGCTGCCGCCACTGCTCCGGATCGGGCCCCGCCGGCAGCTGCAGGGGCACCAGGCCCAGCAGGTTCAGACCCATCACCACCGCCAGGAGGGCCACCAGGGTCGGCACAACACCAGGGACCTGGCCATAGATGCGGCCTAGGGCGCCGCTACCCAGGCCCAGGAGAACCAGGGAGCCGACGATGCCGCTGCAAAAACTGAGGCTGCGGGCCCAGGGCCTCTGGCCACCGCGGTCAAATCCCGCCAGGTAAGCCAGCGTCACAGGCAGCAGCGAGAGGGAGCAGGGGCCCAGGCTGGTGATCAAACCGCCAGCAAACACCAGCCCCACGGTCAGGGGCCCGGGATGGGCCAAGGAACTGCTCAGCAGCTGCTCACCACTGCGGGCCCAATCCGCTAGGGCCTGAGCCAGCATCAAACGGTACGCAGCGCGAGGGGTCAGCCTATCGGCATGCTCTGCCGCTTGGCTTGGATCCGGCGGTTGCGGTGGGGCTTGCCGGGCTCCAGGCCGGCCCCCTCCAGGGAGCAGCGCAGCAGGAGGCCTGCGGTGAGCAGGCTGGAGAGGAGGGAGTTGCCGCCGTAGCTGATCATCGGCAGCGGTAATCCCGTGGTGGGCATGGCACCACTGGCCACGGCAATGTTCAGGATTGACTGGCCCACCAGCAGGGTCGTGCAGCCGATGGCCACCAGCCGCTGTTGGTTGCTTCTGCAGCTCAGGGCAATGCGCAGGCCGACAAAGCCAAAGAGCAGCAGGAAGACCAGCAGCAGCAGGGATCCGACGTAGCCGAACTCCTCAGCGAAGACCGCGAAGATGAAGTCGGTGGTCTGGATCGGGAGGTACTGCAGCTTCTGTGTGGACAGGCCATAGCCCTCACCCCAGAGACCACCGGAGCCGATGGCCAAGAGGCTCTGAACCAGCTGATAGCCATCCCCCTGGGCATCTTTCCAAGGGTTGAGGAAGGAGGTGACGCGAATGCGCTGGTATTCGTTGATCGAGATGCTTCCAACCGCCACCGCCAGGCCAGCGCCGGCGGTGCCGAGCATGGCCCAAAGCGGCAGACCTGACCCCAGTGCCATCAGCCAGAGCAGGATCCCGCAGAGGGATGCGGTACTCAGGTTTGGCTGTTTGAGGATCAGTCCCAGGGTCACCACAAAGACCCCGAGCCAGAGCACCTTTTGATCGATGGAAATGCGTCTCCAATGGGAGAACAGGGCAGCTCCCTGGAGGACGAGAAAGGGCTTGATCAGTTCAGTCGGCTGGATCTGAATCGGGCCGATCACCAGCCAACGGCTGGCGCCATTCACCGTGCTGCCGATCACCAGGGTGAGGGCGACGAGAACGCTTCCAGCCAGTAGGGCTGGACCGGCCATGCGCAGCCAGCGCCTGAGGTTGATGCTGATGCCGGCATAGAGCAGGCCCCAGCTCACCAGCATCCAGATGGCCTGGCGCTTGAGGTAGTAGCTGGCATCCCCCATCTCCCGGGCGGCGACCCACCAACTGGCGGATCCCAGGACGGCTAGGCCCAGGAGGCACCAGACCGCGATCATCCCGAGGAGCAAGCGTGCCTCTGCGGGCCAGTGCTCAAACGGCACGGGGAGCCACGGTCGCTTAGCGGGCAAGGGGGTGCGGAAATCAGACACTGACTATCCCGTATTTCTCTGGCGCTTGCCAATAAAAAAGCCCGGCACTGCCGGGCTTTTGAAGAAGGTTTCGGCCTGAAGGAATCAGTTGCCAAGGTTCACCTGACGGCGACCAGCAACGAGTTCAACTTTCAGGATTTTGCCCCCTTGCTTCATGATCCGCTGCTGTTCAGCGAACCAGCTTTCATAGGGCACCCACTTGGTGAAGAAGGTGTTCTGCAGCTCTCGCTGGGAACGGGTCTTCTCCGGGCAGGGAATGCAAGCTGTGATTTTGAAGAGGCGCATGGATTGATCCGCAGGTTTGCCGAAGGCAGGGATCAGTTACCCAGGCCGGAGCTGATGTAGTCGAAGTACACGCCCATTTCACGGCCTGCGTCAGGACCCACCAGGGAAGCGGTCACTTCCTTCATGGCCTGGATGGACTGAACGGTGGCGCCGATGGGCACACCCAGGGAGTTGTAGGTCTCCTTGAGGCCGTTCAGAACGCGCTCGTCGAGGATCGAGGTGTCACCGGCCAGCATGGCGTAGGTGGCGTAGCGCAGGTAGTAGTCGAGGTCGCGGATGCAGGCTGCATAGCGACGGCAGGTGTACATGTTGCCGCCGGGACGGGTGATGTCCGAGTACAGCAGCGACTTGGCCACAGCTTCCTTGATGATCGCGGAAGCGTTGGCGCTGATGGTTGCAGCGGCACGAACGCGCAGCTCACCGCTGGCGAAGTACTGCTCCAGGCGCCCCATGGAGGAGCTGTCCAGGTACAGACCCTGAACGTCGGCCTGGTTGATGACGTTGGTGATTGCGTCTTGCATGGAACCTGTTCGAAGAGGCGGGGATCAGAGAGAGAGCAACCTCAGGAGAGGGCGCCGACGACGTAGTCGAAGTAGAAGCCAGCCTCTTCGGCATCAGCACCGGTGAGCAGGCCCATGGCGGCGTTCTTCATCTCGCGCACGGCTTCAGCCATGGCTTCGAGGGGAGTGCCGAGGGAGCGATACATCTCCTTGGCGCCGATGATGCCGATCTCCTCGATCGGGGTGACATCGCCGGCGATGATCCCGTAGGTCACCAGGCGCAGGTAGTAGTCCATGTCCCGCAGGCAGGAGGCGGTCATCTCTTCGCCATAGGCGTTGCCGCCGGGGGAGATGACGTCGGGACGCTTCTGGAAGAGGGCGCCGCCAGCGGTCTTGACGATGCGCTCACGGCTCTCGCTCAGGACCTGGGCGACGCGAAGACGGCGCTGACCGCCGCTCACGAAAGCCTTGATCTGGTCGAGTTCGCCAGGGCTGAGGTAGCGGGCTTCGGCGTCCGCGTTGATGATCGAGTTGGAGACGATGCTCATGCAGTTCTGCCTCGAAACAAGCGGTCGCCTGAACGGTGACCGATATCCGGTGGGTAAGGGGGAGTCTCCAGCCTTGAGCGATGCAGTGACCTGCGTCGACGCGAGCTGAAGGGGCGACAGCTGAGCTGTGCGCCGAATCATTCTGTGGCAACGCCCCGCGCCGTCCTGAGTCCCGGTAACAGTTCTTCACGGCGATTATTTTTGCTTGAAACCCTTGCCGGCACTGGGTTTCTCTTGATCGAAGACTACGTTCAGGCTGCGGCGGTTGCTAACAGCCAGATTTGCTTCATGGCTCCACTGAATATTTATCTTTGTCTCAATCTTTTTCGCTTCATTGTTAAGAATGCCCATTAAAAAGCCGGCTCGTTAGAGCCGGCGAGGTGGACAGGGTCTGGATCTGAGGCTGGACTTCTCAGCGCCCCACTGGATTGAGTGCGGCATTGCCGCCATAGAGGGCGGCCGTGCGGTTGACCGTGCTCAGGGGGATCCCGTTGCTGGTGCCCATGCCCTTGAGGTAGGGAACGGTGTCGCGACCGAAGTTCTCGGCGTAGGCAGGATTGTTCAGAACGCCGTCGATGGCGGTGCGCATGCCCTCAACACAACGGGTGTTGAGGAAGGCGCTCGTTTCATCGGCCTGCGCTGCCCGACCCAACAGGGCGATATGGGCGGCGGCGGCGGCCTTGAACGGTGCCATCCGGTTCAGTCGGCTGACGAACAGGTCACAGCCTGCAACCCGAGCGACAAACTCGGCGACGCACAGGCGACCTTGACGGAGCTGGGATTCGGCATCCCCCAGTTGTTCTGAAGCCAGGGGCTGGCGACCGAGCAGCTGGCGATAGACCGCCTCGATCACCTGCGTGACTTCAGCGCTGCTGGGATCCATGGAGAGCTTCACGGCGGTGCCGAGGCTCTTGCGCTTTCCGAAACCTTGCAGGGTTCCAGGCTTCAGGGCCTTGGCCATGGCAGCCCGGGGCTGCTCGGCGTTAGCGCCAGCTCCGCCAGTCGACACAGCGGCATTCCAGCCACTGCCGAAGCTGCTGCGGGCGGGGACCGCCGCGGCTGCAGAGGGGGCCGGGGCAAAGCTGGTGATCCCTGCCGCGCTCCAGGTGGGAGCTGCGCCGCCACCGGGTTGCCAGCGGGGAGCGCTCCACTTGCGCTCGGGCGAGGGCTTGGTCTGGACGGAATCGGGGCCGGAGCGCTTGGACGGTGCTGGAGCCAGCTGCTCTCCACCGGTCAGGGTGGCGCTCCAGCCGCCACGCACAACGCTGGTGCGGCCCTTGAGGTTGCGGGGGGTCAGCGAACTGCTGTCGCGGAAATCGCTTGGGGGGGTGACCTCAGGGCGAATCCGTGGGGTGATGTCGGCGTAAGCCGCTGCGTTGAAGGCGCGCTTCAGCGAGGGCACGCGACGGGTGTTGAGGTCGTTCGGGGTAATGAACCGCTCATAGGGAACGGTGTCTTCGCCGAAGGTCTCGCTGTACTCGCTGCTGTTGAGCATGGCGTCCACCACGCCGTAGAAGCCCTTGCGGGCAGCCACGTCGAAGTAGCTGTCAATTTCCCAGCGGCCAAAGGTGGGGCGGCCCAGCAGGCGGCGGTGCATGACCTCGATGGCCTTACAGATGTAGAGGCCACTCCAATAGCGACGGCGGAAGGCCTCGCTTCGTGCCACCTGGCGAATGAATTCACGCAGGCTCAGGTCACCGTTCTCGAGCTTGATTTCCTCGACGGTGTTGTGCTCGCCGGCGTAGCCGGTGTTGCCCAGGACCTGGACATAGACGGCGCGAATCACAGCCTGCGTGCTGGATTCGGTGTTGCGGATGCTGGGTTGACCGCCGCGACGGGGAACGGAGTTGCCGCCGGTGGCGATCTGCTGAAGCCTCACCAGCTTCGGCCCTGCCTTGCGGGGGGTCGATGCCCGGAACTGCGGGCTGTTCATCTGGCCCGGCTGACGCATGCCATTGCCCACCAGGATGCGGCGGGTGTCGTAGCTCAGCGGTGCTGGACGGGTCGAGACATTGGCGGTACCCGAGGGGAAGATCGCGCCGTAGTTCAGGCCCAGGGGATCGTTGCCGCCGCCATAGGGGTGCTGATCGGCGTAGGGCTGGCGGTAGCTGGCGTAGAGGGTGACGTATTGGGGAGCGCCTTCAAAGGGAGCGCTGAAGCGGAAGAGCTTGCGGTTGGATCCCCAGCCGGCGCTTTCCTGTGCTTCCTCGCCGATGTCCCGCAGGTAGGGAACGGTCTCCTCGCCGAACACCTGGGCGTACTCCATGGTGTTAATCAGCGAATCCACGAGGCCCTTGAGGCCTTGGGCGCTGACGATGTCGAAGTAGCGGGTGAATTCCTCGCGGGAGCTGATCCCCCGGCCCAGGAAGTGGCGGAAGGCCAGCTCAACGGCACGGCTATTGGAGAAGCGGCCGTAGAACTGCTGTTGGTATTCCTTGCTGTGGCCCAGGGAGCGGATGAACTCCCGCATGGAGATGTCGCCCTGGCGCACCTGGGTGGCTTCCACGGGGCAGGGCACCTGGCTGTAGGCCTTGGCAATGTCCCGCTCGAAGATCTGGCGGTAGGCCGCCCGCACCACTTCTGCTTTCTGGCCGCCACTCATGGCGGGCCTCATGATGAAGCGCTGGGCCTTGCCCTGGGCCGCCAGGGCGTAGATCGCAGGCAGCTGTAGGCCCTGGTTTTCGGGGCTGCCCAGGCGCTGGCGGGCTGAGGGGGTTGGCACGGCCAGCTCTTCGAGCAGGACGTTGAAGCTGTCGATCAGGAGTTGACGGGCTTCGGGCAGGTCCTTCAGCAGTTCGGCGGCACCGGCACGCATTTCCTGCAGGGCCACGTTGGTGGCGGCCAGGGAGCAACCCTTCTCCAGGACATCGCGGAGACCACGGGTGTTGACCCGCAGGATGCTCGGATCGCCAGCCACGACGGCGTAACCGACGTAGCGCAGGAACCAGGCCAGGTCGCGGATGGACTTTTTCATCCGCTCGGTGCCATAGATGGCCACCGAGATCGGGTTGAAGCCCGTGGGCAGAACGACGCGGACATCTGCGTCGCCGCCCGCTCCCTCCAGGAGGCGGGTGAAGGCATTGCCGCGCTTGGTGCTGCCGCTGGCGCCAGCGAAGGTCTGCACGGAGCGCTGGAACGCGGCTTGGTCGGCCGCCAGTGGGGTCTGAGACCCTGCCGCCACTGGGTTCAGAGGCGCATCGAGATAGGAGAGCGGGGTGCCGCCCGCAAAGATCCGGTTGGCCGCCCGAGCGACGATGGCTTCGGCATTGGCCGAGACGCGACGGGCCGCCTCAACCCGGAGCTGGCCGCTCTGGAAGAAGTTCGTGAGGTTGCTGAGCTCGCCCCCATCCGGGAAGCGGTCCTGCTGCTCCGCCTGACGGACGCTGGAGAGCGGCAGGGTGTCGTAGCGCTGAGGAGCAACCCTGCTGCTGCCGCTGCTGGCGGTCACAGTCATGGACGAAAGCGAACCTGGCCTGGGCACGTTACGGCTGGCCCTCTGGCCTCCTGGCAGGCCATGAACAAATGTTTGCAGCCCGTTGTGGGTTTGCTCGAGCGGCAAGGCCGGGACATGAAATGCTCGGCCTCAGCGGATCCACCTTCTGACCCGCTTCCAGCCCATGACTCAGGCACCTGCTGATGCCGCCACCCCAGTGGTGAGCGACTTTTACGACCGCTTCCCCTATCCCGGGGATCCTCTCCAAGACGGCCCACCGCCCGGATACAACTGGCGCTGGTGCGTTGACGCTGCCTACTCGGCCAGCACCGGTGCCTTGCCTGCGGCCCGTTCGAGCGCTGAGCCCCTCAGGATTTTGGATGCGGGCTGCGGGACGGGGGTCAGCACGGACTACCTCGCCCATCTCAACCCGGGGGCAGAGATCCTCGCGGTCGATATTTCGCCGGGGACTTTGGAGGTGGCGCGAGAGCGCTGCCGGCGCTCCGGTGCCCTGGACCGAGCCCAGGTCCGGATCGAAAACAGGAGCCTGCTTGAACTGGCGGGAGAGGGGCCGTTCGACTACATCAATTCCGTCGGGGTCTTGCACCATCTCCGGCAACCGGAGGCCGGGCTGAAGGCCCTGGCTGCGTTGCTGAAGCCCGGCGCCTTGCTGCATCTCTTCCTCTATGCCGACGGTGGCCGCTGGGAGATTCACCGCACCCAGCGGGCGCTGACGGCGATGGGCGTGGGGACCGAAGCGGATGGACTGCGGTTGGGGCGTCAGCTCTTCACGGAGCTTCCTGAGCACAACAGGTTGAGGCGCCATCACGAGCAGCGCTGGGCGATCGACTGCGCCGCCGACGCGAACTTCGCGGACATGTATCTCCACCCGCAGGAGACCAGTTACAACCTCGAGCGCCTGATGGCCTTTGTGGCGTCGGCAGATCTGGACTTTGCCGGCTTTTCCAATCCGGAGGTCTGGGACCCCGCGCGGCTGCTCAAGGGTGAATTGCTGGAGCGGGCTCAGGCTCTTCCACCCGAAGCGCAGTGGCGTTTGGTGGAGGATCTGGATCCCGACATCAGCCACTTCGAGTTTTTCTTGAGCAAGGGTCCAGTTCAGAAGCAGCGCTGGGATGAGGACAGTGATCTACTGGCGGCCCTGGGCTGCCGAAACCCATGTCTCTGGGGCTGGCCAGGTCGCGCCCTGTTGGATTCCGACATGGCACCTCTGGACCTGAGTGCCGAGGGCTTCAGCCTGTTGCAAGCGCTCGAGCAAGCACCGGCAGATACTCCGCTGGGTCAGCTCCCATTGGACTGGTCAACGGCTCAGATCGCTTCTGTCGCAAGGGAACTGCAGCTGCAGCGTGTTCTTCTGCTTCGCTCAGGACCAGGCGTCAGCGCGTGATAGATTCCGCGCGCCTTTTCAGAGCAAAGGCGCCTTTGTTGGCTGCTTCATCACCCCAGTCAGATCCGGACTCTCACCTCGAGGGGCTGGACGCACTGGATGACACGGCGAGCCAAGAGACGGTTCCTTTTCCCCCTCTGGAAACAGAGTCCTCTGGGTCCTCTGCTGTCGCTGAAACCGAATCGGTTCCCGCTGATAGTCCCGACCTGGCTGACTTTGAGAGGCTTCAACGTCGCCTGATCCTCGCCACCTTGCTGGTGTCCGCCATTGCGGTCCCGGCCACGGCCCTGATCTACGACCTTCACATCGCCAGCAGCTTGCTGGTCGGTGGCCTCGCCGGCGCTATCTACCTCAGGCTTCTCGCCCGAAGTGTTGCGAAGCTCGGCAACGGTTCCAAGAAGGTGGGCAAGTTCCAGCTTCTCGTCCCTGTGGTTCTTGTTCTGGCTGCAGCTCGCCTGCCCCAGCTCGAGTTGTTACCAGCTCTGCTTGGTTTCCTGCTCTACAAGCCCGCGGTGATTCTTCAGGCACTCACAGATCGCTGAGCGCCAAAAACCTTTTCAACGTCGCATTTGCGACCCCGAACGTCGACCCGATGGGTTCCTTGCCACTCGTTCTTCCCTTTGCCGAACTGGAGGTGGGTCAACACCTCTATTGGCAGCTGGGGAATCTCAAGATTCACGGCCAGGTGTTTCTGAGCTCCTGGGTTGTGATCGGAGCCTTGCTCGCATTTGTCGTGGTGGGCACGCGCAAGATGGAGCGCGATCCCCGTGGTGTCCAGAACCTTCTGGAGTTCCTCTGGGACTACATCCGCGACATGGCCCGCGAGCAGATCGGCGAGAAGGCCTATCGCGATTGGCTTCCGTTCATCGGCACCCTCTTCCTGTTCATCTTTGTGAGCAACTGGGGCGGCGCTCTGGTGCCCTGGAAGCTGATTCATCTGCCCAGTGGCGAGCTTGGTGCTCCGACCGCTGATATCAACACCACCGTTGCCCTGGCGCTGCTGGTGTCCCTGGCCTACTTCTATGCAGGCCTGAGCCGGAAGGGCTTCCGCTACTTCGAGTACTACGTGGAGCCGACTCCGATCATGCTCCCGTTCAAGATCGTTGAGGACTTCACCAAGCCCCTCTCGCTCTCCTTCCGTCTCTTCGGAAACATCCTTGCCGACGAACTCGTCGTTGCAGTGCTGGCCTTCCTCGTGCCTCTCGTGGTGCCCCTGCCTGCGATGTTCCTCGGCCTGTTCACCAGTGCCATTCAGGCGCTGATCTTCGCCACCCTCGCCGCCTACTACATCGGTGAAGCGGTGCACGAAGAGCACCACTGATATTCATCAGTCCCCCTGCCTGATCGGGGTCACCCGCTCTGGCAAACTCCTTGCGCGCAGGTCCGGTTCAATCCGGGCCCATCTCGGTTCAGTCCAGATGTCCCAGGCGCAGGGATAACGTCCCGGTCCCAATCCGCGCTCTCCCAGCGCCCTACATCCTTCGTTCCACCATGGATTCCATCACCTCCGCCGCGTCTGTTGTCGCTGCTGGTCTGGCCGTCGGCCTCGGCGCCATTGGCCCTGGTATCGGTCAGGGCACCGCTGCAGGCGGCGCTGTCGAAGGCATTGCTCGTCAGCCCGAAGCTGAAGGCAAGATCCGCGGCACCCTGCTGCTGTCCCTGGCCTTCATGGAAGCTCTCACCATCTACGGCCTTGTGGTCGCTCTGGTGCTGCTGTTCGCCAACCCCTTCGCTGGCTGATCGCGCTTGAGGTGACGAGGGAAGGGCGGCCTTCAGTTCGCTGAACCGCCCATCCCCTCAACCTTTGCCTCAGCCTTTCGCTTCCGCCGCCGTTTTGCGGCCCGCTTCAACCGCCCGCACCCCTGCCTCATGACCAGCTGGCTTTTGCTAGGTGCAACGGAGGGAGGTCTCTTTGACCTCGACGCCACCCTGCCTCTCATGGCAGTTCAGGTGGTTCTCCTCACCTTCATCCTCAATTCCCTGTTCTTCAGCCCCGTTGGACGGGTCGTGGAAGAGCGGGAGGGTTACGTGACCACCAGCCGTGCGGAGGCCAAGCAGAAGCTGGCCCAAGCCGAACGCTTGGAAGCTGACCTCAAGGAACAGCTCAAGGACGCACGTCTGTCCGCCTCGAAGCTGATCCAAGAAGCGGAAGCTGATTCCGACAAGCTTTATCGCGAGGCTCTGGCTGCAGCAACCGCTGACGCAAACGCCTCCCGTGAGCAGGCACGCCGCGAGATCGATGCCCAGCGCGAGTCGGCCTTGGGCCAACTCAAGACTGACGCCGACAAGCTCGGTGACCTGATCGTCGACCGTCTGCTGGCCGCCCGATGACCATTCCTTCCCTCTTCGCCAGCCACGGTGGCTTTGGTCTGAACCTCAACGTGTTCGAGACCAACATCGTCAACCTGGCGATCGTGCTCTTCGGCCTCTACAAGTTTCTGCCCAACTTCCTGGGCAGCATCCTTGAGCGCCGTCGCGCGATCATCCTGGCCGACCTGAAGGACGCTGAAGAGCGCCTCAGCTCAGCCACCGCTGCCCTCTCTCAAGCCCAGCAGGATCTGGCCGCTGCTCAGCAGAAGGCCGAACAGATTCGTGTTGACGGCAAGGCTCGCGCTGAAGCGATCCGCCTTGATTCTGAGAAGCGCACCATCGATGAGATGGCTCGTCTCAAGCAAGGTGCTGCCGCTGATCTCGACGCTGAGGCGTCCCGCGTCAGCAACCAGCTCCGCCGTGAGGCGGCTCGCTTGGCCATTGAGAAGGCTCTCGCCACCCTGCCCGGCAAGCTCAATGCTGAAGCCCAGGCGCAGTTGGTGGATCAGTCCATCAAAACGTTGGGGAACGCCTGATGCCGCTGCTCAACACCATTACGACCCCCTACGCCGAAGCGTTCCTGCAGGTTGCTGACAGCCGCAAGGAAACCGACGAGGTGGTGGATCAGGCCAAGGCCGTTCTAGGTCTCTGGAATGAGTCGGCTGATTTCCGGGAAGCCATGGGCTCTCCTGTGATCGAGGTTGACGCCAAAAAGGCGGCCCTTGAGAAGCTGTTCGCTGAGCAACTCAAGCCCTCTTTCCTCAATTTGCTGAAGCTCCTGGCTGATCGCCAGCGCATCGGCATGCTCGACGCGGTGCTGGATCGCACCCTCGAGCTCTACCGCGAGCAGCGCAATATCGCTCTCGCCTCTGTCACCTCTGCCTCTGCTCTCACTGAGGAGCAACAGGCTGAGCTCAGCAAGAAGGTTCAGGCCGTGGCCGGTACCGACAAGCTGGAGATCAATCTGAGTGTCGACCCCACTTTGATCGGCGGTTTCGTCGTCAAGGTCGGCTCCAAGGTGATTGACGCCAGCCTCGCGGGTCAGGTGCGTCGCCTCGGACTGGCGCTGGCCAAGGTGAGCTAGCTCCGCACCCGAACCCCTTTCTCACCCCTCGTCCTCAACCCCAACGCCTCCCATGGTTTCCATCCGCCCCGACGAGATCAGCGCGATCCTCAAGCAACAGATCGCTGATTACGACAAGTCGGTTTCCGTCAGCAACGTCGGCACCGTGCTGCAGGTCGGCGACGGCATCGCCCGCGTCTATGGCCTCGAGCAGGTCATGGCCGGTGAGCTGATCCAGTTCGAAGACGGCACCGAAGGCATTGCTCTCAACCTCGAAGACGACAACGTCGGCGCGGTGTTGATGGGTGAGGGTCGCGGCATCCAAGAGGGCAGCACCGTCAAGGCCACCGGCAAGATCGCCTCGGTGCCCGTCGGCGACGCCATGCTCGGCCGTGTGGTGAACCCCCTGGGTCAGGCCATCGATGGCAAGGGTGATATCCCCACCAGCGAGACCCGCCTGATCGAATCGATGGCGCCTGGCATCATCCAGCGCAAGTCGGTGCATGAGCCCATGCAGACCGGCATCACCGCCATCGACGCTATGATCCCCATCGGTCGTGGCCAGCGCGAGCTGATCATTGGCGACCGCCAGACCGGCAAGACCGCCATCGCGATCGACACGATCATCAACCAGAAGGGCGAGGACGTCGTCTGCGTCTACGTCGCTGTCGGCCAGAAGGCTGCCTCTGTGGCCAACGTTGTTGAGGTGCTCCGCGAGAAGGGCGCCCTCGATTACACCGTGATCGTGGCTGCGAACGCCTCCGAGTCCGCTGCTCTGCAGTACCTGGCTCCCTACACCGGCGCAGCCATCGCTGAGTCCTTCATGTACAAGGGCAAGGCCACCCTGGTCATCTATGACGACCTGACCAAGCAGGCCCAGGCCTACCGTCAGATGTCCCTGCTGCTCCGTCGTCCCCCCGGTCGTGAGGCCTACCCCGGCGACGTGTTCTATTGCCACAGCCGCCTGCTCGAGCGCGCCGCCAAGCTGAGCGACGCCATGGGCAAGGGCTCCATGACCGCCCTGCCGATCATCGAAACCCAGGCTGGTGACGTCTCGGCGTACATCCCGACCAACGTGATCTCCATCACCGACGGTCAGGTCTTCCTGAGCTCCGACCTCTTCAACTCCGGTCTCCGCCCCGCCATCAACGTGGGTATCTCCGTGAGCCGTGTGGGTGGTGCTGCCCAGACCAAGGCCATCAAGAAGATCGCCGGTACCCTCAAGCTTGAGCTGGCTCAGTTCGATGAACTGGCAGCCTTCTCCCAGTTCGCCTCCGACCTGGATGCTGCGACTCAGCAGCAGCTGGCCCGCGGTAAGCGTCTCCGCGAGATCCTCAAGCAGCCCCAGTTCAGCCCCCTGATCCTGGCTGAGCAGGTCGCCGTGGTTTACGCCGGCGTTAAGGGCCTGATCGACGAAGTTCCCGTCGAGTCCGTCGTTCAGTTCTGCCGCGAGCTCCGCGAGTACCTGAAGACCAACAAGCCCGAGTTCATCAACAAGATCCAGACCGAGAAGCAGCTCAGCGAAGACGCTGAGGCCATGCTCAAGGCTGCCATCAACGAAGTGAAGTCTTCGATGCTGGCTGCGGCCTGATCCCTGACGGTTACCCCGGAGAGTCCAATCCATGGCCAACCTGAAGGAGATCCGCGACAGGATCAGTTCCGTTAAAAACACCCGGAAGATCACCGAGGCCATGCGCCTCGTGGCAGCCGCCAAGGTCCGCCGGGCGCAGGAACAGGTTCTGCGCAGCCGTCCGTTTGCTGATCGTCTTGCCCGCGTTCTGGAGAATCTCCAGACCCGGATGCAGTTCGAGACCGCTGACGCGCCGCTGCTCGAGAACCGCGACGTCCGCACCATCACCCTGCTTGCCGTGACTGGCGACCGGGGTCTGTGCGGTGGCTACAACGCCAACATCATCAAGCGCACGGAACAGCGTCACGCTGAGCTGAAGTCTCAGGGCTATGACGTGGATCTGGTGTTGATCGGCCGCAAGGTCGCCACATACTTCCAGAACCGCGCCAGCCAGTACACGATTCGCGCCACCTTCATGGGGCTCGAGCAGGTCCCCAGCGCTGCTGAGGCCGGCAAGATTGCCGACGAGGTGCTCGCCGAGTTCCTCTCCGGCACCACCGATCGTGTCGAGATCATCTTCACCAAGTTCATCAACCTGGTGAGCTCGAAGCCTGTTTCCCAGACCCTGCTGCCCCTGGATCCCCAGGGCATCGCCAGCGCGGACGACGAGATTTTCCGTCTCACCACCCGCGACGGTCAGCTGGGCGTTGAAACGGGCACGGTCAACAACGACCAGCCTTCTCTGCCTTCTGATCTGGTGTTCGAGCAGAGCCCCGATCAGCTGCTGAATGCACTGCTGCCTCTGTATCTGCAGAACCAGCTGCTGCGTTCCCTGCAGGAGGCGGCCGCTTCCGAGCTCGCCAGCCGGATGACCGCCATGAACAACGCCAGCGACAACGCCAAGGCGCTCGCGAAGTCCCTGACCCTGGACTACAACAAGGCCCGCCAGGCCGCCATTACCCAGGAGATCCTGGAAGTGGTCGGCGGTGCTTCTGCCATGGCCTGAGCACGTTGCTCAGACGCTCAAAGCCCTCCCAAGTGGAGGGCTTTTTTTGTGCCTTGTTCCAGGATGAGGGAAGCGCCGGCGCGCCATGACGCTTTCCCTGCAACCGCTCTTCCCTTTGGCCCTGGGCACCGCAGATCTGGCCCTGGATCCGATGGATTCGGTGTTACTGCTCCAGGATGTCCTGGCCCTACGGGGCGAGGCCAGCGGCAACCCCCATCCCGGTTGCGCCTGGACCGGCGACATCAACGGTGTCTGGCGCGTCCACCAGCTTCCGGCTTTTTCGGCCATTAGCGATCAGGTGCGCCGGCATGCCTGGGAGTACTTGGAGCAACTGGGCTTCCACTGCGACCAGGTGGCCCTGCACATTCAGCGCTCCTGGCCGGTGGTGAGTGAACCGGGCCAGGCGGTGGGCCGTCATCACCATCCCAATGCCCATCTGAGCGCCATCGTCTACCTCAATGGCGATGGCTCCGGCCGCAGTGGTTGCCTTCGGCTCTACCCCGCCCGGCAGAGCAATGAGCTGGTGCCAGGGTTATCCGTGGGCCATGGCGGTCCCCTCGAGGGGGCCCTGCACTGGAATGCCCCCCACTTCGACCTGGCCCCACGGGCTGGGTTGCTGGTGCTCTTCCCTGCTCAGATTGACCACGCCGTGACGGCCAATGAGGACGAGGGCGATCTGCGGGTGTCCCTGGCCTTTGATCTGGCCTTGAGTGCACCGCTCTATGAGCAGCCTGGGCTGGCCCCACCGGAATACCTGGCGCCGCATCCGCAGCAGTGGGGCGCCCTGCCCGGGCCGTGATCCTGGACAATGGGGAGCTTCTGGACTGAGCTGCTCCCTCCATGGGCGAGACCTACACCGTTGTCTGTGAACTCGATGGCACCAGCCATAGCTTCAGCTGCGCTGCCGATCAGACCGTTCTCGCTGCTGCGGAAGCCGCCGGTGTGGCTGTCCCTAGCTCCTGCTGCTCCGGTGTCTGCACCACCTGCGCTGCCGTGGTGAAAGAGGGATCCGTGCATCAGCCCGACGCCATGGGCGTCAAGGCTGAGCTGCGGGATCAGGGTTTTGCGCTGCTCTGTGTGGCCTATCCCCGCAGCGACCTCAAGGTGCTCGCCGGCCAAGAAGACGCGCTCTATGAAGCGCAGTTCGGTCAATACCAAAAGTGAGTCCAGGGCTCTCTGGCTTTCGATCCCTGGCGCTCACCCTGGTGGCCCAGCCCGGTCCGCTGCTGCCGCAGATCGAGGCTGAACTGCGTCAGCACGGGGTCCCGTTGCGCTGGGCGATCACCCAGGCGGTCTGCCGGTCCGATGGCCGGCGCCAGCTAACCCTGGAAGCGATGGTGCACCAGCCCGCCCTGCTCGTATGACCCGCCCTGGCGATCCCTTGCCCACCGTGATGGTGGTCCCCACGGGCATCGGCTGTGAGGTTGGTGGCTACGCGGGTGATGCGGTGCCCGCGGCGCGGCTGTTGGCGGCCGCCAGTGGCTGCCTGATCACCCATCCGAATGTGATGAATGGGGCCTCGCTCTATTGGAGTGACCCCCGCATTCACTACGTCGAGGGATCGAGCCTCGATCGTTTCGCGGCTGCAGAACTGGCGCTCCAGCCGGTTCGCTCTCAGCGCATTGGCCTGCTGCTGGATGCCGGCATCGAGGAGGAGCTCCGGCTGCGGCATCTCCAGGTGGCCGACGGTTGCCGGGCCAGCCTCGGGCTGAGCCTGGGGCCGGTGGAAACCACCGCGGCTCCGATCGGTGTCAGCCTGAGCCAGGGGGAGAGCGGTGCCAGCTGGGGCCAGCTTTCGCGCCCCGATGTCTTGCTGGAGGCTGGGGCGCGCCTGCGCGACGCTGGTGCCACGGCCATCGCCGTGATCGCCCGCTTCCCGGATGACCCTGATAGCGAGGCCCTGACGGCCTATCGCCAGGGGGGCGGCGTCGATGCCCTGGCTGGTGCCGAGGCGGTGATCAGCCACTGGCTGAGCCGTCAGCTGAATCTGCCCTGTGCCCATGCCCCGGCGCTGAGCCCCCTGGAGATCGATCCCCAGTTGGACCCCCGGGCGGCGGGCGAGGAGCTGGGTTACACCTTCCTGCCCTGCGTGCTGGTGGGTCTGAGCCGCGCACCAGCCCTCTGGCCATCGGACCAGGCCCCCGCTGAATCGATTCGCGCTGAGCAGATCGGTGCTGTGGTGGCCCCGGCCGGGGCCCTGGGCGGCGCGGCAGTCTTGGCCTGCGCCGAGCGGGGCATTCCGGTGATCGCCGTCGAGAACCCCTGCGTCCTGTCGGTGACGGCCGAGTCCTTGGGGATCGAGGTGCTCCGGGCGTCGAGCTACAGCGAGGCCGCCGGTTTGGTGCTGGCGCTGCGGGAGGGGATCAACCCCGAGGCGCTGCAGCGTCCGCTGCGGCGGCTGGTCTGATGGCGGGCTTTGGCGTGCGCAAGGACCCCTGCCCCTGCGGCGGCGGGGCCTACGCCGACTGTTGTGAGCCGTTCCACCTCGGCCAGGCCCTGCCGGCCACGGCTGAGCAGTTGATGCGCTCGCGCTACAGCGCCTTCAGCCGCAACCTGATCGACTACTTGACCGAGACCCACCCCTCCCCTGAGTCCATGGCCGAGCGGCGCCAAGCTCTCAAGGCCAGCAACCGCGGCGTGCGTTGGACCCATCTGAGGATCAGCGCCCGGGAGGCCGGAGGCGAGAGTGACCTCAGCGGCCGGGTGAGCTTCGAGGCCCAGTACCGCCAGGCGGGGCAGACGCACGTCCTGCGGGAGTGCTCCCGCTTTGGCCGCGAGGGTGGGGTGCTCGAGGGCCGTTGGCTGTACCTGGACGGCGAGGCCTAGTTCAGGCAGGCCATCGGGTGACGATTGCCCACCCCCAGGGCTTTGGCCACGCCGGGGTGGCAGACGGAGCCCCCGATGGTGTTCAGGCCTGAGACCAGTTCGGGCCGGTCGGTGACCGCTTCGATCAGGCCCCGACCGGCGATCGCCAGGATGTAGGGCAGGGTGACGCTGACCAGGGCTTCGGTGGAGGTGTAGGGCACGGCGCCGGGCATGTTGCCGACGGCGTAGTGCTGCACGCCATGGATGGTCACCACCGGATCGGTGTGGGTCGTCTCCCGGCTGGTGGCGATGCAGCCCCCCTGGTCGATGGCGACATCGACGATCACCGAACCCGGTTGCATCTGCTTCACCAGCTCTTCGCTCACCAAGGTCGGGGCGCGATCGCCCGGACGCAGCACCGCGCCGATGACCAGGTCGGCGCTGGGGATCAACCGCTCCAGGCGGCCAACGCTGCTGACCAGGCTCACCATCCGCCCTTGGCGTGCCGGCTCCAGTTGCCGCAGCCGCTCGGGGGAGAGATCCAGCAGCAGCACCTCCGCATCCATCGCGGCGGCGACCCGGGCGGCGTTCCAGCCGACACTGCCGGCCCCCAGGACCACTACTCGGGCCGGCCGCACCCCGGTGCAGCCGCCCATGAGAACGCCGCGCCCGCCGTGGGGTTTCTCCAGCAGATGGGCTCCCACCTGGGCGGCGAGCCGGCCGGCGATCTCGCTCATGGGCGCCAGCAGCGGCAGGCTGCCGTCGGAGAGCTGAACCGTCTCGTAGGCGATGGCGGTGGTGCCGGCCTCGATCAGGGCCTCGCCGACGGCGGGGTAGGCGGCGAGGTGCAGGTAGGTGAAGAGCACCTGATCGGCGCGCAGGAAGGGGAATTCCTCTGTCTGGGGTTCCTTGACCTTGACCACCAGGTGCGCGCCCCAGGCCTCCTCGCGGCTGACCAGTTCCGCCCCAGCGGCGACATAGGCCGCGTCCTCAATGCCGGCGCCGGAGCCGGCCTGGTGCTCCACCCGCACCGAGAGGCCATGGCTCACCAGCTCGCGCACGGCATCGGGCGTCAGCGCGACCCGCTGCTCATCGGGCTTGATTTCCCGTGGCACGCCGATGCTGGCGATCGGTGCGATGGAGCCGGCCATGGCAGACCTTCGATCACCTCCAAGATGGCGAGCTCAGGCCCCTCTGGCTACTGCACCGCAGCTGCGATGGGCATTCGCCAACCGCTGCCGAAGGCCCGCTGGCTGAGCTTGAGCACCGGCGGGGCCTGGCGTCGCTTGAACTCCGCCCGGCGTAGCAGCCCCATCACCCGCTCGGCCAGGGCTGGGTCGGTTCCCTGCTGGGCTAACTCCTCGGGGCTTTGGTGCTCCTCCAGCAGAGCCTTCAGCAGCGGATCCAGTACGGCGTAGTCCGGCAGGGAATCGCTGTCTTTTTGATCGGGACGCAACTCGGCACTGGGCGGCTTGGTGCGAATGGCGGAACCGATTAATTCCCCCTGCGCCGCTAGGCCCAGCTCCTGCCGCACCGCTTGTGCAGCCTCGGAATCAATCCAGTCGCAGAGGTGAAAGACCGTTGACTTGTAGAGGTCACCGATCACCGCCAGACCCCCATTCATGTCGCCGTAGAGGGTGCAGTAGCCGACGGCCAGCTCGCTCTTATTGCCGGTGGTGAGCAGCAGTTGCCCCTGTTGATTGGCCACCGCCATCAGCAGGGTGCCCCGGATGCGGGATTGCAGGTTTTCCGCCGTCACCCCCGCCGGCGTGCCCCCCAAGGGTGCGCTCAGGGCGGCATCGAATCCAGCCATCAAGCCCTCGATCGGCACCGTCTCGGTACTGATCCCCAGGCGATTGGCGAGCTCCAGGGAGTCGTTGATGGAGCCCTCGGAACTCCAGGGGGACGGCATCAGTAGCGCCTGCACCTGCTTGGCGCCCAGGGCCGCCGCCGCCAGCACCGCCACCAGGGCGGAATCGATGCCACCGCTCAGTCCAAGCAGCGCTTTGCCGAAGCCGCATTTGCGCGCGTAGTCCCCTACCCCCAGCACCAGGGCCCGCAGCAGCAGTTCTTCGTCGCAGGGGATCGGCGCTGCAGCGGAGGCGTCGCCGACTGTCCAGCAGGCCAGATCCGCTTTTCCAAAGCTCAGCTGAGCGGCTACCTCACCGTTCGCCGTGGTGGCGAAACTGCCGCCATCGAAGATCAGCTCGTCATTGCCTCCCACCTGGTTGACGTAGAGCACGGGGGCGCCCAAGCGCTGGGCGGCGCTCTTGGCCAGCTCTCGCCTGAGTTGCGGTTTGCCCTGGCCGAAGGGGGAGGCCGAGAGATTGATCAGCAGGTCAGGCTTCAGCGCCGCCAAGTCCCCCACCGGATCTCCCCCCAGGAGCCGTTGGCTGTGGAGCTGTTCCTCCACCCAGAGGTCCTCGCAGACGGTCAGGCCCAGGCGCCAGCGGCGTCCCTTCCGCTCGAGCTCCAGCAGGCAGGGCTCTTCGGCCGGGCGGAAGTAACGCCGTTCATCGAAGACGTCGTAGCTGGGGAGCAGACGTTTGCGGGCCACGATCCGCCAGACGCCCTTCTCCACCAGGGCCACGCTGTTGAACAGATCGGGCTGCTGGCCATCGCTGACCGTCTCACTCACCCCCAGCAAGAGGCTCTGGCCGGTTGGCAGGTCACGGGCTAGCCCGTCCAGCACCGCGTCTTGTTTGTGCCGCAGGGATGGGCGCAGCAGCAGGTCCCGCGGGGGGTAGCCCCAGAGCGCCAGTTCTGATGAGACCACCAGGTCGGCACCGCCCTCTGCGGCGTGGCGGCAGGCCTCAAGCAGTTGAGCCCCGTTGCCGCTCAGGTCCCCCACCAGGGGATTGATCTGGGCCAGGGCGACGCGCATTAGGGGGCGAGCTTGGAGGTGAGGCCATAGAGATTGTGCTTGAGCAGTTCGGGCCAGAGCACTTCGGGAATCGAGCTGTTCTCTTGCCCGCCGCGAATGGCTGAGCTGGCGCTTGCTGGCACAGGTAGCTCCAGCAGCTCCACTTGGGCCCCCAGATCCCGCAGCCTCTCCAGGGCGCCTGCCGCCATGGGGTGACCCTGGCGCGGCACGACCGTCAGGCGGCAGCGCTGCAGCAGATCTGCCGCCCGATACCAACTGGGGATTTGAGCGGCGAGATCGCCCCCGACGACAAACACCAGCTGCCGATCCGGCCAGCGGATGGCGGCGCGATCGAGGGTCTCGATCGCTTTGGGACTGCTGAGGTCCTGAGCCAGCTGCACCTGGTCGTTGCCCAGGCTCTCGATCAAGGTCCCCAGGAGCTGGGCGCGGAGCTCCAGCGGTGCCCCATGTTGCTTGAAGGGGTTGTCGCTGGCCCAGGCCACCACCTGGTCGTAGCGCTGGGCCAGGCCAAGCAGAAGGGCCTGATGCCCTTCGGTCGGGGGATCGGCGCTGGTGCCGAACAGGGCGAGTTCGCGGCTGCTCACGGCAACAGCTGGCCCGAGGGGATGGGGCCTCCACCCATGCGCTGCCACTGCTGCAGCCAGTCGCGCACCTGGGGGTCTTGCCCGGCCAGGCGCCGCAGCAGCGAGGCGGGCCGAAAGCGCCCCCGCTGGGCGCTGCGCAGTAGCTCCGCCGCCGCCAGGCGTCCGGTCAGGCGGGTGCTGTAGACGGCAAGGGCTGCCTGGGCCATGGCCACCGGAGCCGCCGGCGCCAAGCTCAAGCCGCCACTCAGGGGGGCGGCCAGCAGCAGCACCTGCCGCAGTCCCCCCAGCAGCAGTTGGATGCCCAGTTGGGTTCCCCCCAGCAGGGCGTTTTGTGCCGAGAGTCGCGTCAACAGGGCCCGGGCGCCGCTGCTGCTCATCTCCAGGTCGTAGAGCTTGCAGAGCTGCAGCACCAGGGCGGTGTCGATCGCAAAGCCGCCGGCGAGATCCAGCAGCAGCAGCGGATTGGCGGCGACGCCGGTGGCTTTCATCGCCGCATAGCGACCGATCAGCCCTTGGGCGGCGGCCTTGCCGCGCTTCAGTCGCCAGGCATGCAGGCTCTGGCTGAAACGATCCGCCGCCCGCAGTCCATTGAGGCCCAGCAGCAGGGAGCCCTGGTCCTGGAGCAGCTCCAGCAGGGCCCTGCGCAGTGGTGCGATCTGCGCTGGCTGGGGTTCGCTGCGCACGCGGCCCCCCTCCAGCAGCACCGCCCGCCGCGGGGCGGCGGCCACCGGCAGGATCTCCAGGTGCTGCGCCTGGCGGGGGAGGCGCGAGCGGATGCTCTCGATCAGCGCTGAGCGCTCGCCGCTGGGCCAGTTGTCGATGCGATTGAGCACCAGCAGCAGCGGTTTGCCGGCGCCCAGTAGCTGCTCGATCGCCTCGGCCTCTGGGGTGGTCAGGTCGCTGTCGAGCACCAGCAGGACCAGGTCGGCCCCCAGGGCGACCCGGGCCGCCAGGCGATGGCGGGCCCGGGCGGCAATCTCATCAATGCCCGGGGTGTCCACCAGCTCGATCTGGCTGAGATCGGGCACCTGGACCCCCCAGGTCTCGCGCTGCTGCTTGCGGGTGCAGCCGTGGGCCACGTCCGTGGCGAAGGCCGGCTTCTCCAGCAGGGCATTCAGCAGGCTGGATTTGCCCACGCCCACCCGGCCAAAGACCGCCACCCGCAGCCGCCGCTGCTTCAGCGCCAGCAACTGTTGATCCAGGGTGCGCAGCTCAGGCTCCAGCACCGAGCGCTCCCGATCGCTCAGACGCAGGTCTCCCCGCCATTGCGAGAGCAACAGGGCGCAGCGTTCAGCGGTGGAGGGCTGAGGCAAGGGCAGGGGCCTGGTCGCCACGTATTGAAGCGGTTGTGCCATCGTCGCGCTCAGCACCGCTCGCTTTCATGTCGCTCGCTCCGGACGTCTTTGCCCAGCGCCGTGCTCGTTTCTTTCAGGCCCTTGGCGGCGCTGCTGCGGTGATTCCCGCGGCTCCGCTGGTGACGCATCACGCCGACTGCGAGTGGCCTTTTCGCCAGAACAGTGACTTCTGGTACCTGACGGGTTTCGATGAGCCCGACGCGGTTGCGCTGTTTCTGCCCCATCGGCCCGAGGGGGAGCGGTTTGTTCTCTTTGTGCAGCCCAAGGAACCCAGTGCGGAGGTCTGGATGGGCTTCCGATGGGGCTGTGAAGGGGCCGTGGAGCGCTTTGGCGCAGACCTGGCCCACCCCCGCGATGAGCTGGCGGAACGGTTGGCCGATTATTTGCGCGGTGCCGAAGGCATCGCCTTCCGGGTGGGCAAGCACCCCGAGGTGGAGCCCCACGTGCTGCAGGCCTGGGCTGGTCAGCTCGACCGTGCCCCCCGCAGTGGTACGGCGGCCCTGGGCCTGGTGGCGCCCTGTCCGCTCCTGCATGCCCTGCGGCTGCGCAAGAGCCCCGAAGAAATCGCGCGGATGCGCGAAGCGGCCCGCATCTCCGCCGAGGCCCATGAACTGGCCCGCCAGGTGGCCCGCCCAGGGCTGAACGAGCGCCAGGTTCAGGGGGTGATTGAGCAGCACTTCCTCGAGCAGGGGGCCCGCGGCCCGGCCTACGGCTCGATCGTCGCCGGTGGGGACAACGCCTGCGTGCTGCACTACACGGCGAACAATGCGTTTCTGAAGGACGGCGATCTGCTCTTGATCGACGCCGGTTGTTCTCTGAACGACTACTACAACGGAGACATCACCCGCACCTTCCCAATCAACGGCCGCTTCAGCGCCGAGCAGCGCGCCCTCTATGACCTTGTGCTCGCGGCCCAGGAGGCGGCCGTGGCCGTCGTTGCTCCTGGGCAGACCGCTGAAGGCGTCCATGACACCGCCGTGCGCGTGCTTGTGGAGGGCTTGGTGGACCTGGGTCTGCTGCGGGGCGAGGTGGACGGGATCATCGAGCAGGGGGCCTACCGGCACCTCTACATGCATCGCACCGGCCATTGGTTGGGCCTGGACGTCCATGACGTCGGTGCCTATCGCCTGGGTGAGCACCATGTGGCCCTGGAGACCGGCATGGTGCTGACGGTTGAGCCAGGTCTCTACGTCAGCGATCGGCTGCCGGTCCCTGAGGGGCAGCCTGAGATCGAGGCGCGCTGGAAGGGGATTGGCATTCGGATTGAGGACGACGTGGCGGTGACCGACTACGGCCACGAGAACCTCACCGTCGCCGCCCTTAAGGCTCCGGCGGCCTTGGAGCGCTAAGCGATCGCCTGCTCCAGAGCCGCCAACACAGCGCTGGTGTTGGCGATGACCGCATCAGCACCGGCGGCCCGCAGCTGCTTCTCATAGGCCCCGCGGCGCGGGCTGTTCTGGAGGTGCGGCGGGGCCACCGCCAGGCTGATGAAGCGTTGAGCCGGGCGCTCTTGGCGTGCCCGCACCACGGTGGTGACGTCAGCCACGGTGTCCCCCAGGTAGGCCACCGGCACGGTTGCCGCTGCGAGGGAGCCCGCCAGCCGCAGGAAGCCGCTGGGATCGGGTTTGTCGGGGGCCTCTCCCATGGCGATGAGTGGCGGCTGCCTCAGGCCAAGGCGGGTCTCCAGCACGAAGCGGGCCGAGGGCGGCTCGGCGCCACTGACAAACCCCCAGGCCACATCTGCAGCCGAGAGCGCCGCAAAGAACGCGGGATCCACCAGCAGGGGCTCGTTGCGGATGAAGCCCGCCCAAGCCGCGGGGTCACCCTCTGGATCACCACCGAAATAGAAGCTGTTGAAGACCTCCACCAGTGCCTCAAAGGCCGGGAGGTCTTGCTGACCCTGCCGGCGCAGCAACTCCAGGGAGGCCTCCCAGTCGTTGTTCCAGCACCCCTCGGCCTTCAGGGCATCGATGCTCTCGGGGCTGGGCCGCTGGCCGCTGTAGTGATGCACCGTCTCCACGATGGCCTTGCGGTAGCTGCCTCCCACATCGCGGATCACGCCGTCGATGTCGAACAGGAGAACAGCGCGCGGGCTCAGGAGACTGGAGAACAGCGGCTGGTAGGTTAGTTGTTTGTCATTAAGCCTTGAGCGCGGACACCATGAGCACCGAGAGCGCTGAGAGCGCCGCGGCGACTGCTGCTACGACTGCCTCGACAGAAGCTCCGGCAACGGAGACCACTGAGGCTCGTCCGGTGCTGAGTGGTGCCAGCGCTGCCCTGGCGACCGCCACCATCGACGAGAACGGCGTTCCCTCCGGCCGTACCCCGAAGGCCGATGAGGGCCGCTTCCTGGTGAAGATCCTCTGGCTGCCGGACAACGTGGCCCTGGCCGTCGATCAGATCGTCGGTGGCGGCCCCAGCCCCCTGACCTCCTACTTCTTCTGGCCCCGTGAGGACGCCTGGGAAACCCTGAAGACCGAGCTGGAAGGCAAGAGCTGGATCACCGATAACGAGCGCGTTGAAGTCCTCAACAAGGCCACAGAGGTGATCAACTACTGGCAAGAGGAAGGCAAGGGCAAGAGCCTGGAAGAGGCCAAGCTCAAGTTCCCCGACGTCACCTTCTGCGGTACCGCCTGATTTGCGGTTCCCCCGTTTCCTTGGCCCCCGCAGAGCGGGGGCTTTTTTGTGCCTGCTCAGCGGCGCGGGCTGACCACTTGATCAAAGCTGCTGGCGGTGATCAGTCCCGGATGGCTGGCGGTGTCCACGGTGAAGGAACGTGATTCGGCCTGGCTGGTGCCATCCGGATAGACGAAGGTCACGACCCCCTGCAGGGTGACCTTGCTGCCATCGCGGCTGACTTCCTGGAGGTTGTCGACGGCCACCCGTTGGAACTGGCTGAAGAAGGCGGGGTCGAACTGATCGGCGGCTTGGGGGCTGAAGAGTTGCTTGGCGGCAGCGGTGTTCCCCAGGGAGATGTCGTCGTACAGCTGGCGGACGGTCTCGACGGCCTGGTTCAGCTGCAGTTGGGCCGGATCCAACTTGGGTTCGCTGGTGGCCGGCTCCGGTTCGGTTTGGGTGGGTTCGGGCTCGCTTACCAGGGCCGGCGCCGTTGCCGTGGAGGGTGTCATGGAGCGGTTAAGCAGCACCAGCCAGGTGAGGGCGCCAACAACGCCCACCACCAGCACGCCAGCGATGAAGCTCAGCACTGCGACGACACCGCTGTTGGAGTGAACGGGGGTATCCACCCCGGCGGTGGGCTCGTCCTGGAGGTCGCTGGGGATGGCCTGCCCATCGGGGGCCAGGCCCAGCAGGCCCCGCAGGACTTCGGCCATTCGCAGGCATAGGGCCGGGGCGAAGAGGGCGTCGAGCTCCTGCTGCAGCCGCAGGTTGAGTTGGGTTTCGCTGGGTAGGGGCGGCCGCTCGGCCACGGCCTCCTGGAAGGCGGCGGTTTGCACCAGGTGCTTCAGGGCCGGCAGCAGCAGCAGTTCGTTGTCTCCGCAAAAATCGCTGAGCAGCGCCTGGTAGCGGCGCACATCACTGCTGATTCCCCGCTCAAAGTCCGCCAGGATTTGGCGCCGCAGCTTCACGCCGAGCTGGTAGTCGTTCATGGTCGCGCCGGGGCGCGGGATGGCTCTTGAGTCTCGCTCGCCGCCTCCCATTGCGCCCGCAGGGCTTGTTCTAGGGCTGGGCAGATCTTCGGCTCCGCCTTGGCCCTAGGCGCGCTGCTGGCAATCAGGGCGCCCAGGGGATCTCGCTCGGGGTGATCCAGCAGCGCCTGGGCTTGGGCGGGACTGCTCTTGAAGGCCAGGAATTGCTGGCGCCGTTGCTTGAGGCTGGCCTCAATCCGCTCGGGGTTCTGGCAGAGCTGTTGGATCTCGAGGGCCAGCGGATCAGGGGCCTTGGGCCACCACCAGAGGGCCCCCGCGATCAGGGCTGCGGCAGCGCCCAGGGCGGTGATGACCCCCGCCTTCCCGCGCCGGGCTGGTTCGCTGCGCTGGGCGATGGCAACGGAGACATCGTCACCGCTGCCTTGGGCCGTGATTTCCTCCAATCCCTGGACCAAGGCCTCCCCCTGGATCTCCAGCATCTGCTTGCAGAGCTGCAGGAAGTCCCCATCGGTGGCGCAGGACTTGCGCACCCCATCGGTGCAGAGCACCAGGGCGGTTGTGGGGAGGGCGGACTGGAGTTGGACCCGCGATGACCAGGCACCCAGGGCTTCGCTTTGGCAGAGGCTCAAGGTGGCCTCTCCTGTGGCGTTGTTCAGTTGCTCCTGGTTCACCAGACGGGTGTCCCCATTGGCGTGGATCTCCACGAGGTCCCAATCGCCGATGCCGGTGCAGCCCCACCAGTCGGGGCTCAGCAGGACCAATCCCAGGGTGCAGCCGTAGAGCGCGCTGGAGAAGACTTCGTCTGCTGAAGCGGGCTGGCTGCTCCAGTGCTCCTCGATCGCCCGGAGCCAGCGCTGCTGAATCGCGGTGGGCAGCTCCTGCGCGAGCTGCCGGCGCCAGCCGTCTTGATCCTGAAGGGAGAGCGTCCTGGCCAGCGCCGCGACCGACTCCTCTGCCGCAGCGCAGGCCAGTTGGCTGCCCACATCGCTGAGGCGATAGCGGCTGCCGCCGTGGCCATCGGAGACCAGCAGCAGTTGCAGCTCAGGGCCGACTTGGCAGACCCGGGAGGCGTCTTGGCAGGGTTTGCCCTGCCGCCGGTGGGCGGCACCGATCACGCTGCAATGGCGTGCGCCAGTCCAGGCGGGTCTCACCACACCAGTGGACCGACATCGTCGACGGGGTCCAGCAGGGTCGGCGGCAGATCCGGCAGGGGAATGTTGCCCGCGTCCTGCGGCGTGTCATCCAGCCGGCTGGCGGGCATGGAGGCCGCTCCGACCACGGCGGTCGAGGCCCATTGGATGTACTGCGCCAGGGTCGTGGCATTGCTGGCCTGCAGCGGTCGCCGCGGCGACTTGCCGCCACCGCTGGGCTCAGGACCAATGAACTGCTGCAGCACCTCGAGGTCGGCGTCATGGCCCATGGCAATCGCCAGGCGCACGGCCTTCTGGGCCCAGGGCTGACGCATCAGCTGGCTCAGCCCCGCATCGAAGTCGTCGGTGGGTTGGCCATCGGAGATCAGCACCAAGACCGGGGGCAGAGCCCGCTCCTCCATCGGCGGGGACTGCAGCACGCCGGCCACCAGCTCCAGCGCTTCCCCCATGGCGGTGATGCCACCGGCCTCGAGATCACGCCACTGCAGCTCCTGCACGGGTGTGGGCTCGGCCAGATGCCAGGCGGCGCCATCGGCAAAACGCACGGCCCGCACCAGCACCCGGGCTTCAGGGTTTTGCTCGGCCACCTCCGCCATCCCCGGCAGGGACTGCCGGATCGCCTGATTCAGGGCCTGCATCTTGCCCTGGGCGGCCATGGAGCCGGAGCAATCGCAGAGGTAGACGAAGTGCAGCGGGCGGTTGCTGAGGCGAACGTTGGGGAAGGGCATGGCTTATCTGCGGATCGGGGTGATCGGCCCGGCCTGGGTGCTGAGCTGCTGCAGGGCCGCGACATTACAGGTTTTGCCCGGCTCCACCTCCAGCAGCTGGCCGTTGCTCAACTGGCCTTGCCAGGCCGTTGCTCCGAGGTTCCTGAGACCGACAACGCTTGGGTCCGTGGGGTGGCCGACCAGTTGCGCCAGGGGCTGATCGAGCCGCTCGCTGTCGCGTCCATCGAAGTGATGGGGGTAGAGGTCATTGCCTGGGCAGGCCACCACCTGCCCTCGGGGGAGCTGCAGTTGCAGGACTGCCGGGTTGGTGTGACCGCAGCTCCAGCAGGGTCCGCTGTGGAAGAGCTCTTCGCCGCAGTGCTGACAGAGGTGGCGTTGGTCCAGGCAGCGCGCGAGCACCTGTTTCCACTGCCCGGTCAGCGGGCGCATGCCGGGTTTCCGAAGCCCCGCGCCAAAGCTCGTCTCAAACAGCTGCTGCAGGCTCCCCGGGTAGATCGGCCAGGTCAGCAAGGCCGCGGCGTGTTCCTCCGGATCAGGCCGGTTCGCGGGGTTCTCTGGATCAAAGATGAACAGCGCCTCCTCGCCGTAGAGCCGGCGCCGGGCGGGTTCATCGAGGCAGCGGATCGCCAGTTCCTGTCGCCCGCGGAAGGGGTCGTGGCGGGTGAGCAGCCGAAAGAGCAGCACGGCCAGGCTGAATTGATCCGTGCTGGCACTGGGCTTGGCTGCCCCCAGCAGCACCTCCGGGGCCATGAATCCTGGGGTCCCGAGCACGCTGCCGGCGCCCTGGCCGTCGATCGCGACGTTGTCGTTGTCGCAGATCAGGATCGCGCCATCGCCTGGCCTGAGGAAGAGGTTCCCCAGGGAGATGTCCTTGTAACAGAGCCCCTTGAGGTGGAGTTCGTGGAAGGCATCGGCCAGGTGAAAGCAGGCCCGCAGGATGTTCTGCAGGCTGATCTCCATCCGCCCGCCGGCATGGAGATGGGCCCCCTGAAAACCACTGGGACGTAGGGGCATCAAGTAGCCAAAGCCTGGCTCTTGGCAGCGGATCAGGGGGCGACTCTCGGCGCTGGGCTCCAGTAGTGCCATGGGCCAGAGAAAGGCGCCGTTGGGAGCCCCCAGGCGAATGCTTTG
The DNA here is from genome assembly GCF_054459035.1 of Synechococcus sp. LTW-G. NCBI lineage: Bacteria > Bacillati > Cyanobacteriota > Cyanophyceae > Synechococcales > Synechococcaceae > Synechococcus > Synechococcus sp. LTW-G. The sequence goes on from NZ_JBTKYW010000006.1 coordinate 74,775, forward strand.
CTGCAGGCGCTGCCGCAGCAGTGGGTCGCGGGCGATGCAACTGGGGAAGTACCACTTCAGGGCGAGCTCCTCCGCACCGCAGCGCACGGCGTAGACCTGCCCCTGGGTTCCGCCCCCCAGGAGGCGTGTGAGTTCAAGGGGTTGATCGAGGCCGTCGAACGGCAGGCGTGTCCCCAGCGGCAGCAGGCTGTTCATCGGCCCTGGCTGGCGAGGGCCTTGCGGATGCCGTTGCGATGGGCCAGGGCCGTACGGCGGTTGGCAAAGCCATGGCGTAGGGCACGGCCATCCCGCAGCACCACCACCAGGCTGTGGTCCTTGCGGGAACCCAGCACGATCCAGCCGGCCAGGGCGCCGAGTTCTAAAGGCCAGAAGATCAGCGGGAAGGGCAGCAACAGCAGCCCCCCGAGGCAGAACAGCAACCACCAGCTGAAGACGTAGGGGTGGCGGGGCAGGCTCTGCACTCCCGCCGAGAGGATCTCGGCCAGCTCCACCGCTTCCCCATCCACATCGATTCGGCGGGGCGCTGCGGGTTTGGAGACGGGGGCAGCGGGTTTGGCGATCGGCGCGGTGATCAGCTCGAACTGCAGCACGGGGCCCTGGAGTCCCAGCCGGATCTCATCGCCATCCTCGAGCTGGCGGCACTGCTGAATCCGTTGCCCTTCGAGGAAGGTGCCGTCGTTGCTCTGCCACTCGCAGATCAACCAGCCCTGGGTTTGCGAGAACCGGACGACGGCGTGGTGATCGGAGACCCCGGTTTGGCTGGCGAGGCAGAGCCGATTGCTCGCCGCCTTGCCGATCGTCAGGGGCTGTTTGGGATCGAGGGGCGCGGCTTTGCTGGGATCGCTGGCGAGCAGCAAACGCGCTTTGGGGGCGCTCATCGCTCTCCTCGCCGGCGGGCCCACCAGAGTCTCCAGTCATCGCGCAGGTCGTTCCAGAGGCCGCCATCCCCCTCGCGATAGGGCACGACACGCCCGGGGAAGAGGACCGCTTTGCTGGCCAGCGCCAGCGCCACGAGCACCATCAACAGCAGGATCCAGCCCGGGATCGCACCCACCCAGGTGAAGGCAAAGAAGGCCCGCAGGGCATAGAGCCCGATCGTGATCGCCAACCAGAGACGGAAGGGCTCCCAGGGGTCCCGTTGACGCTGCACCGAAGGGGGGCGGAGGTGGGCTGGTCTTAGCCTATGGCTGGACTGCAACACCCGCCTGAGCACCTTCTCTCGCTTGGATCGTCTTGCCTCACCGGCCGTTCGGGAGGCTTGGAAAGACTTTGCCCGTGCAGCCCTTCGCGGACCTTGGCGAGAGCGGCCCGAGGCGGTGCGGAGCACCCTGCCTGCCTTGCTGGAACACCAGGCGCGCCTGGAGCTCTGGGGGAAGGACGGGAAGATCCAGGAGCTCGAGCTTGAGCCCAGGCGTTATCGCCTGGGCCGTGATCCGGCCTGCGAGCTGCCGTTGAGCGATCCGAGTCTCAGCCGGGTGCACGCCATCCTCGAGAAGGAGCGTCCCAGCGACCGGGACTTTGCATTGGAGGACTTTGGTTCCTCCAATGGCCTGTTCCATCGGGATCGTCGGATCCGCTGGATTCAGCTGCGGGATGGGGATGCGGTGCAGCTGGGCTCGCCCCTCAAGGGCCAGGCGCCTGAGCTGCGCTACTTCCACCCCCGCAGCCCCCTGGAGCAGGCGATTCGCCTGGTGGGCATCACGGCCTTGGCGGGCTCAGCCCTGTTGGTGAGTGGCATGCTGCTGGCCGCCAGCATTGGCGGCGGCTCCCGGATCCGCAGCATCGACGGTCCGGTCAAGATCTTTGCGGCCGATGGTCAGCAGGTGGACGCCAAGGAGGGGTCCTCCACGGCGCTGCCGTCCTTGCAGTCCTATCCGCTGCACCTGCGCCAGGCCCTGCTGGCTTCCGAGGAGGCCCGCTTTGGTTGGAACAGCGGCATCGACCTGTTCGGCACCCTGCGCTCCGCTGTCTTGGGGAGCGGCGGCGGCAGCGGCCTCACCCAACAGGTGGCGCGCATGGTCTACCCGGAGGTGGGGCGCGACCTAAGCCTGACCCGCAAGCTGCGCGAGCTATGGGTGGCCCTGCAGCTGGAGGTGGGCTTCAGCAAGAACCAGATCCTCAAGCTCTATCTCGATCGCGCCTACCTGGGCCTGGGGACTGAAGGCTTTGAGCAGGCGGCCCAGCTCTACTTCCGCAAGTCCGCCAGCGATCTGGACGTCGGCCAGTCGGCCTTTTTGGTGGGACTGCTTCCCAGCCCGAACGGCTACAGCCCCTGCAACCTCGAGGACCCAGGTGCGGGCCTGGAGCGCCGCAACCTGGTGCTGAAGCTGATGCACGAGCAGGGTTGGTTGAGCGATCAGGGCCTGATCGATGCCCAGCGGCGGCCCCTGAACATCGATCCCTCGGCCTGCCGGGAGTCGAGCTTCAGCAGTTACCCCTTCTTCAGCGACTACGTCATTGGTGAGCTCGAGGGCACCCGCTTTGGTTTGAACCTCAGGGGCGGTGATGGGGCTGGCAATTACGCGGTGGAGAGCACGATCAACCCCAAGCTGCAGCAGTTGGCCCAGGAGCAGCTGAAGCGTTTTTTGGAGGGGCCCGCGGCCGCGGCGGGGCTGACCCAGGGGGCGCTGATCAGCCTGAATACCGAGACCGGCGACATCCTGGCCTACGTCGGCGGTGGCGATTACAGCCGCTCGAGTTTTGATCGGGTTCAGGCCCTGCGCCAGCCCGGCTCGACCTTCAAGTTGTTCCCCTTCCTGGCGGCCTTGGCCGCCGGCGTCTCACCATCCGAGTCCATCTCCTGTGCCCCACTGGACTATGTGGGGGGCTGCCGTCAGTCCGCCGGAGCGATCAGCGTGGCCGCGGGTCTGGCGGGTTCGGAGAATGTCGTGGCCCTGCGGCTGGCGGAGCGGGCGGGGTTCTCCCAGGTGCTCAAGCTCGCGCGACGGCTGGGCATTTCGACGCCCCTGGACGCGGACTACAACACCATGCTGGGCGGCCGGGAGACCTATCTCTACGAGATGGCCCGGGCCTATGCCGTGGTCGCGAACGGGGGGAGATCGGTGCCCGTGCACGGGGTCAGCCGCATCTATGACCTGGGCATCTGCCGATCGCTGAAGAGCCTGGACCGCTGTCCGGCCCGTGGTGTGACAACCCCGATTGGAGAGCGATCCCGCCAGTTGATCCGGCCGGAGGTGGCTGCGGTGATGGATCAGATGTTGGCTGGGGTGGTCCAGGGCGGAACGGGCCGAGCGGCGGCGGTGGTCCCGGATGCTCGCGGCAAGACCGGCACCACCAACAACGGCGTGGATGCCCTGTTCATCGGCTACTCCCCCTCGCTGAAGGTTCTGACGGCGATTTGGATGGGGAACGACGACAACCGTCCCGCCTCAGGAGCGAGCGGTGGCTTGGTGGCGCAGCTTTGGGGGCGCTACATGCAGCAGGCCGCTAGAGCCCTGCCTGCAGCCGGCTGATCAGGGCCCAGACCAGACCCAGGATCAGTCCCCAACTGCAGCTGGAGGCCAGCAGGCGTTGCAGGGCCGTGCTGCGTTCCTCGGGTTGCTGGCGGGGGAGCTGCCAGCCCAGTTGCAGGGCCCCCACCAACAGCAGCAGTACCCAAGCCGGGATGCTCAGCCCCAGGGGACGAAAGACCAAGAGCTTCCAGTGCAGCAGGCTGGAGCCGGCCGCCAGGCCGATCAAGGCACAGACCGGCCCGGCGGATCCGCTCCAGGTTCGTTGGACGCTCCAGCGTTGGGCGCAGAGTGCGGCCAGGCTCAGGCAGGCCAGGGCCGTCAGGCTGTAGCGCAGGATCACCTGGCCGAGGGGCAGGGGCGAGTTCCCCAGGACGATCAGCAGCACGGCCAGATTCACCGCGGCTTCTAGACCGCTGCCATGGACCCAGGGGGAACTGATCCAGCGCCAGACCTGCCGCGGTTGTGAGGCCTGCTCGCTGCTCAGACTCCAGCGTCGCCTCAGGCTGCTGCGCCACGGTCCGACGGCCAGGCCGGCCAGGCTCAGCACCAGCACCAGACCCCCGCTCCAGCCCCAGCTATCAAAGATCAGCCGGTCCAGTTCCTGGCCGAACCAGCTCAGCACCAAGGCGCCGCAGGCTGAGAGGGCCAGCCCTGGGGCGAGTGGTTCCAGACCCTTGAGGGCCGTTGCGGCAGGAGCGGCCGCAACGCTCTGGCGCGGTGGGGCGGCCGCAGGCTCGGGCTTGCTTGTCCCGCAGGCGGCGTCGAGCAGATCCTGAAGCTCGCTTTGGACCTCGGCGGAGTAGGTCTGTCGAATGTGTGCCCCCAGGCTGGCGCGGGCACTGGTTTGGCTGGCGCCGCTGCCATGGAGCAGCAGCAGCAGCAGGGGTTGGTTGGCAAGGTCGCGAATCGGACCCTTCAGCGCGTCCTCCGCGCCGAGAGCATCGATGAGGCGATTGGCGATCGCCCGTCCGCTTTGCAGCGCCTCAGGGTTCTGGATCTGCCATTGGCGCAGCTGCCTGCCGAGAGTCGTGCCGAGGCCCATGGCTTGGGATCTGTGGGCTGAGCATAAAAAAGCGCCCCATTTGGGGCGCTGGTGCGTGCCACTGGGGGCAGAGCTCAGTTGTTGAGGGTTGCCGCTTGAACCCGAGCGCGGGCACGGGAGACGGCTTGTTGGGCCTTGAGCTTCTCGGTGCTGGCGGCCTGACCTTCGAACTGGTTGGCAGCAGCGGTGGCGGCTTCCAGTTCTTTGTTGGCTTCGTCAGCGTTGATAGCGCTACCAAGCTCAGCGGTGTTCACCAGAACGGTGACTTCATCCGCTTCGATCTCGGCAAAACCACCCTGGAGGGCGATGGCTTTCCAGTCATTGTTCTCGCGCACACGCAGCACCCCGTAGTCGAGGGCGGTGAGCAGGGAGACGTGACCGGGAAGAATGCCCAGTTGCCCGGTGGTGGAGGGAAGGATCACTTCGTCGGCAGGGCCGTCGAAGACGCTCTGGTCTGGAGCCAGAACGCGGAGGGTGAGAGACATCAGCTAACGCTCCGGATCAACCTTTGGCGTCGGCTTGGATCTTGGCCGCCTTGGCCTTCACTTCGTCGACGTTGCCCACGAGATAGAAGGCAGCCTCGGGCAGGTGATCCAGTTCACCGGAGAGAACCATGTTGAAGCCCTTGATGGTGTCCTCGAGCTTCACGTACTTGCCGGGCATGCCGGTGAAGATCTCAGCCACGAAGAAGGGCTGGGACAGGAACTTCTCGATCTTGCGGGCGCGGTCCACGGTGCGACGGTCGTCTTCGGACAGTTCGTCCAGACCCAGAATCGCAATGATGTCCTGGAGCTCCTTGTAGCGCTGCAGGGTGGACTGCACGGCGCGGGCGGTGCGGTAGTGCTCGTCACCCACAACGGAGGGCTGGAGCATGGTGCTGGTGGAATCCAGGGGATCCACAGCGGGGTAGATGCCCTTGGAAGCCAGGCCGCGGCTCAGCACGGTAGTGGCGTCCAGGTGAGCAAAGGTGGTAGCCGGTGCGGGGTCGGTCAGGTCGTCCGCAGGCACGTACACAGCCTGAATCGAGGTGATGGAACCCTCGAGGGTGGAGGTGATGCGCTCCTGCAGCTCGCCGACGTCGGTGCCAAGGGTGGGCTGGTAGCCCACAGCGGAAGGCATGCGGCCCAGCAGTGCGGAGACTTCGGAGCCGGCCTGAACGAAGCGGAAGATGTTGTCGACGAACAGCAGCACGTCCTGCTTGTTCACGTCGCGGAAGTGCTCAGCCATGGTCAGAGCCGAGAGACCGACGCGCATGCGGGCGCCGGGGGGCTCGTTCATCTGGCCGTAGCAGAGGGCCACCTTCGACTTTGAGAGGTCCTCGGCGTTGATCACGCCGGATTCCTTGAATTCCTCGTAGAGGTCGTTGCCCTCGCGGGTGCGCTCACCCACGCCACCGAACACGGACACACCGCCGTGCTCTTTAGCGATGTTGTTGATCAGCTCCTGGATCAACACGGTCTTGCCCACGCCGGCACCGCCGAAGAGGCCGATTTTTCCGCCCTGGCGGTAGGGAGCCAGCAGGTCGATCACCTTGATGCCGGTCTCGAACACCTTGGGCTTGGTCTCGAGGTCGGTCAGCTTGGGAGCTTCGCGGTGGATGGGGGCGGTGGTGGTGGTCTTCACCGGACCCTGCTCATCAACGGGCTCACCAAGCACGTTGAAGATGCGGCCGAGGGTGGCCTCACCCACGGGCACGGAAATCGGAGCACCGGTGTCCAGGGCGCCCATGCCGCGGACCAGGCCGTCGGTGCCGCTCATGGCGACGGCGCGGACGCGGTGGTCGCCGAGCAGCTGTTGAACCTCAGCGGTCAGAGCAACGTCTTGACCAGCCGAGTTTTTGCCCTCAATGCGGAGAGCGTTGTAGATCTTTGGCAGCTTGCCGGCCGGGAATTCAACGTCGATCACCGGTCCGATCACCTGCCGGACGATGCCTTTGGTGCCGGTGGCAGTAGCAGCAGCCATTTAAAGGAGAAGTCGCAGGACGCACAGCGGGACGCAGCCCGCCTGAAGCGGCGCAAACATACCACCGCGCCCCTGCACCCCGTCACCCCTCCCCTGCCCTGTTCGGTCACCCGCCCCGCGGGGTGGTTGTGGACTCGGGAAGCGCGCCCATAACTTGGCACTCAGGGGATGTGAGTGCTAACTCGCGTTCCCAGGCGTTTTTACGCCGCGACCCTGGCAGCGTCTCTGGCGCCATGCCAATGGTTTCGCCAACCAACCCGAATTCCATCCATGGCTGCTGTTTCCCTCAGCGTTTCCACCGTCAAGCCCCTGGGCGATCGCATCTTCATCAAGGTCTCTGAGTCCGAAGAGAAGACCGCCGGTGGCATCCTTCTGCCCGACACCGCCAAAGAAAAGCCCCAGGTGGGCGAGGTGGTTCAGGTGGGCCCCGGCAAGCGCAACGACGACGGTTCCCGTCAGGCTCCTGAAGTGAGCGTTGGCGACAAGGTGCTCTACAGCAAGTACGCCGGCACCGACATCAAGCTCGGCAGCGACGAGTACGTGCTCCTCTCCGAGAAGGACATCCTGGCTGTCGTCAACTGAGCCTCAACACCGTCTTCTAAAAACCCCTACCGCGAGATTCGCCTCCCATGGCTAAGCGCATTATTTACAACGAGCAGGCCCGCCGCGCCCTCGAAAAAGGCATCGACATCCTGGCTGAGTCCGTTGCCGTGACCCTTGGTCCTAAGGGCCGCAACGTCGTTCTCGAGAAGAAGTTCGGCGCTCCTCAGATCATCAACGACGGCGTCACGATCGCCAAGGAGATCGAGCTCGAGGATCACATCGAGAACACCGGTGTCGCCCTGATCCGTCAGGCCGCCTCCAAGACCAACGACGCCGCCGGTGACGGCACCACCACCGCGACCGTCCTGGCCCACGCCATGGTCAAGTCCGGTCTGCGCAACGTTGCTGCTGGCGCCAACGCCATCACCCTGAAGAAGGGCATCGATAAGGCCGCTGAATTCCTGGTCGAGAAGATCAAGGAGAACGCCAAGCCCATCAGCGACTCCAACGCCATCGCCCAGGTCGGCACCATCTCCGCCGGCAACGACGAGGAAGTCGGCCGCATGATTGCCGACGCCATGGACAAGGTCGGCAAAGAGGGTGTGATCTCCCTCGAGGAAGGCAAGTCGATGACCACCGAACTGGAGGTCACCGAAGGCATGCGCTTCGACAAGGGCTACATCTCCCCTTACTTCGCCACCGACACCGAGCGGATGGAAGCGGTTCTGGAGGAGCCCTACATCCTGCTGACCGACAAGAAGATCGGTCTGGTGCAGGACCTGGTGCCCGTGCTCGAGCAGATCGCTCGCACCGGCAAGCCTCTGCTGATCATCGCTGAGGACATCGAGAAGGAAGCCCTGGCCACCCTGGTGGTCAACCGTCTGCGTGGCGTCCTGAACGTGGCGGCTGTGAAGGCCCCTGGCTTCGGCGATCGCCGTAAGGCCATGCTCGAGGACATCGCTGTCCTGACCAACGGTCAGCTGATCACCGAGGATGCCGGCCTCAAGCTGGAGAACGCCAAGCTGGAGATGCTGGGCACCGCCCGCCGCATCACCATCAACAAGGACACCACCACCATCGTGGCCGAAGGCAACGAGGTGGCTGTGAAGGCCCGCTGCGAGCAGATCCGCAAGCAGATGGATGAGACCGACTCCACCTACGACAAGGAAAAGCTGCAGGAGCGTCTGGCCAAGCTGAGCGGCGGTGTGGCCGTGGTCAAGGTGGGTGCCGCCACCGAGACCGAGATGAAGGACAAGAAGCTGCGCCTGGAAGACGCCATCAACGCCACCAAGGCGGCCGTTGAAGAAGGCATCGTTCCTGGCGGTGGCACCACCCTGGCTCACCTGGCTCCCGCCCTCGAGGATTGGGCCAAGGCCAACCTGTCCGGCGAAGAGCTGATCGGCGCCACCATCGTGGCTTCCGCCCTGACCGCTCCCCTCAAGCGCATCGCTGAGAACGCCGGTGTGAACGGCTCCGTCGTGGCCGAGCACGTCAAGAACAAGCCCTTCAACGAGGGCTACAACGCCGCCGTTGGCGAGTACGTCGACATGCTGGCTGCCGGCATCGTGGACCCCGCCAAGGTGACCCGCTCCGGTCTGCAGAACGCTGCCTCGATTGCAGGCATGGTTCTGACCACCGAGTGCATCGTGGCTGACATGCCCGAGAAGAAGGAAGCAGCTCCTGCCGGCGGCGGCATGGGCGGCGGCGACTTCGACTATTGAGGCCGGTCGGGGAGAGGGTGACCCCTCCCCGATGAACCTCCAGTCATTGCAATGCATCTGGGGCACATTCGTGCCCCTTTTTTGTGCCTATCGCTCGGCGTCGATCAGGGCGATTCCAGTCATGCCTGGACTATTTGTCTAGGCGATGCAATGCAGAGCTATGCCACAGGGCCGCTTTGTCTTGCCGCGAGGGCGAGCTGGTGCGGGTGCAACTGCTCGCCATTGAGCAGGGAAATGAGCGCGAAGAGGCGGACGTATTGTTTTGGCTATGTGAGTCTTGGCTATGCCGCGTCCTGGTGCTTTTGCTGCGAACTTCAGGCCTGAGGTTCTCGATCGCTTTCGGGAGCTCTGCCGGCGGCAGGGCAGGCAGTACACCAAGGTTCTTGAGCGCCTTGCGGAGGTGTATCTAGAGACGGAGGGTGCTGTTCTAGATGGAGCGGTCTCCCCTGGACCGGCGGACCCCGACAGGAAGAAGCGGCTGGTCCAGGTGGAGTCACTTCAGAACAAGCTGCTGGAGGACCTCTTGAAGCGAGTGGAGCTTCTCGAGAAGCAGAAGGTAAAGACGGACTATGAGATCGAGCGTGTTCAGAAGAGCGTTGCTTTTCTGCGCTCCGGTCTTCAAGAGCCCGACTCCAAGGGCTGAAGACTTAGGGGCTTTGAGTCACCCGTGTTCGAATGCAGGCCTGCTTTCCCAGGTCTTTCATGCTCGCTTTTCGTCGCTGGTTGAAGGAATTCACGGAGTTCTTCTTTCAGAAGGGCAATGCCCTGAACCTGGCCATTGCGGTGGTGGTGGGCACCCAGTTTCAGCAGATCGTCGATGCGCTCACGAAAGACCTGTTGATGCCATTGGTGAATCCCCTGATTCGCAATGGCGGCTGGGAAAAGTGGGAGATTCCCAATGCCGGTGGGCAGCTCCTGATTGGACAGGCCCTGAATGTGCTGCTCAATTCCCTGATTGTGGGCTGGGTGCTGTTCTTCATTGTTAAGGCGATCAACCGCTCCCAGCGCATGGCCTCGGCGGGGATGGATCGCCTGCGTGCTGCCCAGGGCGGGGAAGCTGAGGTCTGAGCGGACACGGATCACCTAGAGCCCATCAAATTGTTCGTAGCGAACAGTCCATCTCCTGCAATGTCTGAAACGGTAGCTGTCATCACCGAATGAGTTCGCGTGCCGTTTCTTTCGCGACAGCGCCGATTGCTGATCGCTCTCCTCACCGTTCCTGCGCTGCAGTTCCTGCTGGGTGCGTTCTTGCCAGCCCAGGCGGCAGAAGCCTCACTGGATAGCTCCGACAACACCTTGCTGCTGATCTCGGCAGCAATGGTTCTGTTGATGACCCCTGGTCTGGCCTTCTTCTACGGCGGCTTTGTTCAGGGGCGCAACGTCCTCAACACGATGGCGATGAGCTTCGTGATGATGGGCATCGCCACCTTGGTCTGGGCCAGCTTTGGTTTCAGCTTGGCCTTCGCCGATGGCGGCGCCGCCCAGGCGGTGGTGGGGAACCCCTTCACCTTTGCCCTGCTCGAGCGGCTGCCGGAGGTTTGGGATGGTCTGGCGGTTCCCGGCCTGACCTTTGCCCTGTTCCAGGGCATGTTCGCGATCATCACGCCGGCCCTGATCTCCGGTGCCCTGGTGGAGCGCATCAGCTTCCGCTTCTGGTGCCTGTTCACGCCGATCTGGCTGTTGCTGGTCTATTCCCCGCTGGCCCACATGGTCTGGGGCGGCGGCTTCCTGGGCAAAGACCTCGATTTCGCCGGTGGCACCGTCGTGCACATCAGCTCCGGCGTGACCGCACTGGTGCTGGCCGGTCTGATCGGTGCGCGCCGTCAGTGGCCCAAGGCGATCCGTCCTCCCCATGACGTGACCCAGATCCTGCTGGGTACCGGGTTGCTTTGGTTTGGTTGGTTCGGCTTCAACGGCGGCAGCCAGCTGGCCGTTGGCGGCGCCGAGATTCCCTTTACCACCACCCATGTCGCTGCCGCTGCGGGTCTGGTGGCCTGGTCGGTGGTGGAGACCTGGCGCGATGGCAAGCCCACCGCCGTGGGTATGGCCACCGGGGCTGTGGCTGGCTTGGTGGGCGTGACACCCGCCGCTGGTTTTGTGACCATCGGCTCGGGCATGGCCATCGGTGCGATCACCGCCGTCCTCTGCTACATCTCGGTCCAGGTCAAGGTGAAGCTGCGCTTTGACGATTCCCTCGACACCTATGCCGTCCATGGTGTCGGCGGTACCGCGGGTGCCCTGCTCACCGGCGTGTTTGCAAATGCTGAGTTGATCGCCTCCCACCCCGCCGGCCAGGTCCTGGCGGAACAGGGCCGTGGAGCCCTGGTACTGGGTCAGCTGCAGGCGGTTCTGGTGGCCTATGGCCTGGCTGCCCTTGGCACCTTCTTGATTGCCGGTGTTCTGCGGGGTCTTGGTGTTCAGTTCCGTGTCGGCGAAAACGCTGAAAACCTTGGCGTTGATGTGGCTGAACACGGCGAAGAGGCCTACGCCGAGCGTGTCGGTTCGCCTCAGCTGTTCTGAGCACAAGCTCAATAAGCAAGCCCGGGGTGCAGCGCATCCTGGGCTTCTTGCTGTCTGCCCTCAGGCGTTGGGGGTGAAGGTCAGTGCCACCCCGTTGTTGCAGTAGCGCTTGCCGGTCGGGCGAGGGCCGTCACCGAAGACGTGGCCCTGATGGCCGCCGCAGCGGCGGCAGTGGTATTCGGTCCGGGGGACGATCAATTTGAAGTCCACCTTGGTCTCGATGGCATTGGCTAGGGGCTCCCAGAAGCTGGGCCAGCCGGTGCCGCTGTCGTACTTCGCCTTGGAGCTGAACAGCGGTAGATCACAACCGGCGCAGTGGAAGATGCCGGCGCGTTTCTCGTTGTTGAGGGGGCTGGAGAAAGGAGGCTCGGTCCCCTCCTGACGCAGGACCTGGTAAGCGGCTGGAGACAGGCGTGCCTTCCACTGGGCATCCGTGAGTTGCCACTGCGGATCAGCTGCCTTGCTCGCAGCATCAGCCGATTTGCCGCCCACCAGCAGGGCCAAGGAGGCGAGCAATCCCCGTCGTGTCATCGCGTTAGAGGCCTTTGAACCAGCCGGCGCTGAGGGCCGTGGCCAGTCCCATGAAGATGGCGAGCAGGGTCCAGGTGATGCGGTTCAGGGTCGCTTCAGCGCTGCGGGCGCTGCTGAACATCGAGCTGCCGCTGGAGGCGATGCCACCCATGCCATCCCCCTTGGGGCTGTGAAGGAGAACGGTGATCACCAGCAGTGCACCACTGCTGAGCCAGATCCAGGTGAGGGTGGTTTGAATCATCGATGCAGCCTAGGCAGTGACTAGACGCCGAGGGTCTGGGGGATGCGGCTGGGTTGGCTTGGGCTGCCCAGGGGCGTGATCAGGGAGGCGCCAGTCATGCGGCTCGGCTGCTCCAGGCCCAGGATCTCCAGCAGGGTCGGGGCCACATCCGCCAGACCACCACCACTGCGCAGTTCGACGGCGGTGCCGTGGCCGGGGATCTTGCGCTTTTCGCCCTCCACCAGGATCAAGGGGACGGGGTTGGTGGTGTGGGCGGTCCAGGGCAGGCCATCGGGGCCTTCCATCAATTCGGCGTTGCCGTGGTCGGCGGTGACGATCAGGGTGCCGCCCATGCGGTTGGTGGCCTCGAGCAGGCGGCCCACGCTCCGGTCGACTGCGCCGATGGCTTCAACGGTGGCTTCCATCGCCCCGGTGTGCCCCACCATGTCGGGGTTGGCGTAGTTGATCACCACCAGGGAATAGATCCCCTTGTTGACCGCGGAGATGCAGTTGTCGGTCAGCTGCTCGGCGGACATCGCTGGAGCCTGGTCGTAGGTGGCGACGCGAGGGGAGGGGACCAGGTGACGGTCCTCGCCGGGGTAGGGCTGCTCGATGCCCCCATTCATGAAGTAGGTGACGTGGGGGTACTTCTCGGTTTCTGCCGTGCGGAACTGCCGCAGACCGGCTTCGGAGACCACCTGGCCCAGGAGGCCATCGAGGGACTCAGGGGGGAAGGCCACGCTCACCGGCAGGCCGGCTTCGTATTGGGTGAAGGTAACGACGTTCAGGTCGGGGATGAACGTCCGCTCAAAGCCGTCAAAACCTTCCACCACAAGCGCTTTGACCAGCTGGCGGACGCGGTCAGGGCGGAAGTTGAACAGCACCACACCGTCCCCGGATTCGATCGCGCCGGGAGCCAGTCGGGTGGGTTCGAGAAATTCGTCGTAGATCTCCTCGCCGTAGGACGCCTTCAGGACCTCCTGGGGCGAGAGTTCGCTGATCGTTCCCTCTTCGGTGAGCAGGCGGTAGGCCTTTTCGGTGCGCTCCCAGCGGCTATCACGATCCATCGCCCAGTAACGCCCGCAGAGGGTGCTGATCCGGCCGATTCCTGCGTTTTCGATCTGGGCTTCGATCGTGTTGAGGAAAGGCTCGGCGCTTTGCGGCGGAGTGTCACGGCCATCGGTGATGGCGTGGATGCAGACCTCCTTGAGCCCGCGGGCCTTGGCCCATTGCAGCAGGCCCCCCAGGTGGTCAATGTGGCTATGGACGCCACCGTCGGAGCAGAGGCCGATCAGGTGCAGCGTCTTGCCGCTGCCTCGGAGTTGATCGGCCAGGGCGTTGAGTTCTGCGTTCTCAGCGATGCTGCCGTCGCGCACGGCCTGGCTGATGCGCACCAGTTCCTGGCGAATGATGCGGCCGGCGCCGATGGTCAGGTGACCGACTTCCGAGTTACCCATCTGATCGTCCGGGAGGCCGACATCGGCGCCGCTGGCTTCGATCAGGGTGTGGGGATAGGCATGCCAAAGGGCATCCATCACCGGGGTTTGGGCCGCCCGGATGGCGTTATGGCTGTCGTCGTGGCGGTAGCCCCATCCATCCAGGATGCAGAGCACAACAGGCGCAATCGCTCCGTTCTGGGAGGACTGCGAAGGACCTGCTGCGGTCCCCGCGTTGTGCGAGCTCGATTCGGTGGACGGTATGGCTGTCACCCGATAAAACCCCGCCTTTCCCTGCACGACCAGATGAATCCAACCTACCTCTTGCCTTGCGCTGAGCCAGTCCTCAGCATGGTTGCGTCAGCTTTTGGCTACACCATGGGTTCCCACGCCCATCGCGCTCCCTTCTGAGACCCATGGCCGTTGATCGCGTTGAAATCCTGTCAGCGGTTGAGTTGGGACGGACCCTGAACCGCTTGGCCTCCCAGGTGCTGGAGAGCGTCGATGACAGCCGCGATCTGGTCTTGCTGGGTATTCCAACCCGAGGGGTTGCCTTGGCCGAGGTTTTGGCTCAGTTGCTGGAGCAGCTCTCGGGGCATCCGGTGGATTGCGGCAGTGTCGATCCCACCTTTCACCGCGATGACCTGGACCGCGTCGGTACACGCCTGGTGACGCCGACCTCCTTGCCGTCGAGCCTCGATGGCAAGGAGGTGGTGCTGGTGGATGACGTGATCTTCACGGGGCGCACCGTGCGCGCTGCCCTTGAGGCGCTGCAGGCCTGGGGTCGTCCCAAGCGGGTTTCGCTGCTGGCGATGGTGGACCGCGGCCACCGGGAGCTGCCGATTCAGCCGGACTTCTGTGGTCGCGTGGTCCCGACGAACCGTCAGGAGCTGATCGCCCTCTGCCTCAAGGGGATCGACGGCGAAGAGGGGGTGTTCCTCTTAAAAGGTGAGCCCTAGGGCTGGCCGTCAGGCCACCGCCTCGAGTTCATCGGCGCGGAAGTGGGCGCGGAACTTCCCGAAGGCCACGATCACCGGCATGGTCGGGCTGATGGTGCGGCCCTTGTAGTCGTTCAGGACCTGGAAGACCTCCCCCTGCTGGCCCTTGAGATCGAAGGCCTGGCCGCGGTGCTGCGGGTGGTGGAAGACCACAACGCTCTGGCTGACCGTGACTTGATCTCCCGCCTGCATGAAGGATCGCCCTGAAGTGGTGGCCATCCTGTCACGCGTGATTAACGCCTGCAGGCTGTCTCGGGCCCATCCTCGATGACCTGTCCCCCCAGTTCGGCGCAGGCTTGGCTGAAGGCTTGCCAGTCATCCAGCCCTTGGCTGAGCTTCTGGCTGACGAGTCGGCTGAGCTGGGCCTCGGGGACGTTGGAGCCCAGGCCTCCATGGGAGTCGTGCTCGCCGTGGTCGCGCTTGCGCAGCCCCTCGATCCCCCCCTCGACCTGTTGGCGTAGGGCTTGGGTGTGTTGTTTCCACCAGGGATGTTCGATGCGATTGAGGGCATCGAGGGCTTCCCACCAGCGCTCTTGGGGGATCAGCCGGGCAGCGCGCTCCTTTTGAAACCGGTTTCGGCTCCAGTCCTCACGGAGTTGATCGCCCAGGGCAGTGCCTTGGGGGTTTTGGTCGGCATTCAGGCTCTTGAGCACCGCCAAGGCCCGATCCAGTTGTCCGCGGCGGTAGAGGGACAGGGCTTCGGTCTCCAGTTGCTGTTGCCAAGTCAGCAGGCGCTGTTGGTCCTCCGGGGTGCTGTTGCCGGAGTTGACGAGCAGACGCTGCAGTTGCAGAGCCTGGGCGGGTTGTTGCGCCTGCCAGAGCTGTTCGGCTTTCAGCCGGCGGCAGCGGCTGAGTTCCAAGGGGGCTTGGCCCCCGAGCCAGCGCAGGGCTGAGAGCTGTTCGCCAAAGAGCAGGCAGTCATCCAGTCGCCCGGCTTTGGCCGCTTGATCGAGCCGAGTGGGAAGTTGTTTCTCCCACCAGTAGGCCGCGCCAACCCCCGATGCCACCAAGCCCAAGGTGAGCACCAGCCAAAAACGCGGAAGCCGGTGTCGGCGGATGGCCAAGTGGTGGGTCTGGAGTCCAGCTCCGTTCTATGCAGCGACCTTCCAGTGATCACGCGGCCAGGGGCAGAGTTCGAGCCGGCCTAGCGGACCGCCCCCAAATCGATCGTGCTTTGGCGGATTTGGGTCTGCAGATCCAAAGGCTCAACCTGCAGGTGGCAGGCCGAATCGATCCAAAACTGCAGCTCGATGCGGTCCTCGCCGGGACTGCCGCAGGGGCTCAGGGGAATCTGGACAGGAGCCTGCGGCCAGGCCTGGACCCGGGCAGATCCAGCGCTGTTGCGGCGCAGGACCGGCAGGCCATCGACAAAGACGACTTCGCTGCGCTCCTCGGCTTGGGGTTCGCCAAGCACCAGTTCCAAGGCGCTCTGCTCGGCCTGGCTGCAGGACAGGCGGATGGTCAGGGGTTGCTCGATCGGCCAGCTCTGGCCCGCCATGAACAGCGGATGCCAGCGATGTTCAGCGCTGCGCTGATCCCAGCAACGCAGAGAGACCCCTTGGCTGAGCACATCTTTGATGCGAACCCCGGGGGTCAGGCTCAAGGCGCCCAGGGCCACGGCTTCCACGGGGCGACTCCCCCGCAGGGGGATGCCCGGGAGCCGTTGCTGGATCCAGTCGCGAATCAAGGGGATCTGGGCGCTTCCCCCCACGGGCAGAACCGCATCAATGTCCTCGGCTTGTACGCCCGCGGCCCGCGCTGCAGCCAGGACGCTCTCCAGCAAGTCGTCCAACAGGCTCAGCAGCCCCCGTTCTTCGAGCAGTTGCTGGAGCTCCGCCCGCTGTAGCCGCAGCGGGATGGCGCCGGCGTCCTGGGGCGTCCAGAGCGCCAGCGCCTCCTCCGCTTTGCTCAATTCGCACTTGAGCCTTTCGCAGACCTCGAGCAGTCCCCGCGGCGGGCTGGTCCAATACGGGCAGAGATGGGCCGCAATCCAGCGGTCGAGATCGCGGCCGCCGATGGCCAGTCCGGCCTTCCCCAGGACCTCGGCGGTCCGCAGGGTTTGTTGGCTGTTTTTGAGGGTCCGGCCGCCAAAGCGCAGCAGTTGGGCGATGGGTGCTGCCCGGCCCTCGCCGCCCGGCAGCGCCACCAGCGACAGGTCGGTGGTGCCCCCGCCCACGTCGACCACCAGCACACGGCTGCCGGGGGGGAGGCCTGCGCCGATGGCCGCAGCGGTGGGCTCATCCACCAGGGCCACATCAGGGACGTCCATGGCCTCGACGGCCTCCAGTAGCCACTGGCGGTAGCCCCGGTAGCCATCGATCGGTGCGGTCAGCACCAGGCGATCCGGTGCGAGGGCCTCCGGTAGATGGGACCAGATCTGCTCCAGCAGCAGGCGCCCGCTTTGTTCTGGGCTCAGCCAGCTGGCACTGGTCTCGCTTCTGGGTTGACCGATCAGACGTTTGAAGTCCCGCTGCAGCTGGGGCCCGTCTTGCTCCAGGAGTCCCCCTTCGACGACCTGCCGTCCAATCAGCGGTTGGCGGGTCTCCCGATCCGCCAACCAGATCAGGCTGGGGATGACGACCGGATCGCTGCTGCTGAAGGGCGGCAGCGGCAGCAGGCAGGCGCTCTGATCACCGGCGCCTTGATGGGCTACCACCGTGGTGGTGCTGCCGAGGTCAATGGCAAGGGTGCCGGCCATTGGCCAAAGCTGAAGGGAAACTGCCGTCTAAGAGGGTGACGCAAAACCAGGCTTCATGGTGAGACAAGCGGGACTTGTCTTGGGTCATGGAGCGGGTTGCTGTTGCCCTGTGGTCGTTCTATCGGGAGGACCCCGAGCAGGCGCGTCGCCTGGATCCTCTCCTCGCCGCGCGACTGTCCCGTGGTTGGGGCTCCTTGCGGATTGAGTGCAGGGATCTCGCTCACCGCGCCATGGTCTGTGGCGTGATCGATCTACTGAGGCCGCCGCTGGAGGCGCTTCAGCTGGCTCGCGAGATTCGTCTGGTGGTGGCTGGGGAGGAGCCGATGGTCTTCCCCGTCAGCGTTCCCTTATCCAGCAGTCTGCTGACCTACGATGAGTCGATCGGCGAATAGTGCATGTATCTCGGCGTCAACGTCAGCCCCAAAGAGCTCGCGCAGCGCGCTGAGAATCTCGTTCGGCAGTCCAGCAACCGCTACCTGACCACCGTCCGCATCGCCTTCCGCGCCAAGCAGCGTCGTTTCGATGACTTCGACGGTCTGCTGGAGGATTCGATGGTGAAGCCCGTGCAGCGCGCCATCATCGAGCTGAGCGACGAGCAGGACCAGCCCGATCTGCTTCCTGGTTGAGCCTCAACGGATGCGGTTCGCTCCCGGGTGACCGTGATTGAACGCGAAGGAGAAGGGTGGCGCTTGGCATGGGATGCCGGCCGTCACCCTTTTTCCGTGTTGATTGGAGGTGATGGCTGGGCGGTGGAGCTCAGTGAGGCCGAAGCCTGCAGCCTCCGCGATGGCCTGGGCGCGCTCATCGACCAGCACCGTCAGCTGATCGATCAACTGATGGCCGAAGAAGCGATCGAGCTTGAGCTCGAACGGGAGGGCTGGTGGATGGCCCTCGATGGCGACCGCCAGGGCTGGGCGTTGAGGGTGATGCTCACCCCTGGGCCGGGGCAGCGGGCGATCGAGGGCAGCTGGAGTCGGGAGGCAGCCGCTGGCTTTACCGCGGCGCTCTCTCAGCTCCATGGCCAGCCGTGAGGGCGTGTAGGGCGCAGTAATCCAGCCCATCGAGGCCTGCTGCAGTGGATCCTTGCAGCAGGTGCAGGAGTCCTTCGAGCCCGTCGCCGTTCAGTCCTGCGGCCTGCGAGGCCTGGAGGAAGAGGGCGAGGTCCTTGCGCAGGTGGGCCGTGGGGAAGTTGGGGTTGCCGTAGTCGCCCGCGAGTTCCCGCTCCAGTTTTTTGTCGAAGGTGGGGGCGTAGAGGGCACTTCCCCGCAGGATCTCCATGAAGGCCTCCACCTCCACCCCGCTGTGCTGCACCAGATGCAGCGAGAGGCTGAAGGCATGGGTGAGGCTGGCGATGAGCTGGTTGAGGGCCAGCTTGCAGGCCATGGCGCTGCCCACGGCCCCAAGCCGCCTGGGGGCTTCGCTGAGTTGGGTCAGGATCGGTTGGGCCGCGGCAAAGACCGCAGGCTCGCCGCCCGCCATCAGTTGCAGCCGGCCGAGGAGGGCTTCCGGTTTGCTGCCCAGGACCGGAGCTTCCAGGTAGCGCCCTCCGCGCGCTGCCACACCATCGGCCAGGGCCTGGCTTTCCTCGGGGCCGATCGTGGCGATTTGGATCACGATGCGGCCGTCGAGCTGCTGATCCAGGTCCCCGAGAAGCAGTGCCGAGGTGCTGGGTCCATCGCTCAGCACGGTGATCAGCCAGTCCGCCTGCTCGGCCACCTCCCGGGCCGTGGCGGCGCTGCGGGCTCCCGCCTGGATCAAGTCTTGGCAGCGCTCCGGCGAGCGGTTCCAGACCCAGAGCTCCTGCTCACCCTCGAGGAGCCGCCGGGCGATCGCACTCCCCAGCA
Organism: Synechococcus sp. LTW-G; assembly: GCF_054459035.1. Taxonomy (NCBI): domain Bacteria; kingdom Bacillati; phylum Cyanobacteriota; class Cyanophyceae; order Synechococcales; family Synechococcaceae; genus Synechococcus; species Synechococcus sp. LTW-G. The sequence goes on from NZ_JBTKYW010000006.1 coordinate 93,763, forward strand.
GGCCGGTTCCAAACAGGGCGATGGCCATGGCGGCAGGGGTGAGATTGCTGATGAGATCATCGCTCTGATCAGGACTGCTGATCTCCGTTTTTCTCCCAGCCGAGCGCGCCTCTTCCCCAGGGTTTTGCACTGGTTTTCCACAGCCTGAGGGCACTAGCGGGCAGTCGCCCCAGTCACCTGGGGAGAACGGCCATCAATTCGGCAAGCCCTGTTGACAAGCCCTGGTGGCCTGACAGGGGTGCTGGCTCTGTCGCCGCTGCGGGGTGCAAACCCGCTCAGGCTGCTGTGATCTAGCCCTGAGATCCCCTGGGAATGGCTCGATCAGGGCGGTGTTGACCGTTCCCTCGCGTTGTGGGGAACTAGTGCTCATCGACCGCAGGAACGGCATGGAAGCAACTGGCACGGTGAGCATGTGCGCTGAGGTTCCCGAGCCCCTGCTTCAGTCCATGCAGGGCTTTATTGAGGCCCACCCCAACTGGGATCAATACCGCCTCTTCCAGGCGGCCCTGGCCGGCTTTCTGGTCCAAAACGGCGTGCAGACCCGTGAGATCACCCGCTGCTATCTGGCGAACCTCTTCCCGCAGCAATCCCGCTTCAGCGAGCCCCTCGCCTGATCCGGCGCCATTGGACATAGCTGTTGGTCACGGTCGTGGCCATCAGGCAGAGGGATGGCACCACCACCGCGCAGGTGATCAGCAGGCCCGAGCCATCCCAGAGCAGTTCACTCAGGAGGCCCAGGATGAAGGGCAGGCCTGTGATGGCAAGCAGCACCGCCGAGAGAGCCAGCAGGCCCGGCCCTTGCTGCTCCAGCAGCGCAAAGCCTGCCCGGAAGGCTTGGGTCGCTCCGAGGCCTTCCGCCACCACTAGGCAGGCGTTGAAGAGCTGACTGAGGGCGAGTCCCCCCCCGAGGACGACGCCAACCACCAGGGGCAGGGGCGCCAGAGGCTCAGCAATCAGCAGCAGCAGGGACCAGCTCAGGAAGCTCGTCAACACGATCAGGCTGAGGGCGGTGGTGAGGCGCAGGACCCCCCGGGTGAGGTGCCAGCTGCAGGCACCATGCCAGCGGTAGAGGGCGCCGGCCTTGGGGGCCAGGCCGCGACTGAGATCCAATCCCGCTCGGGTGAGGCCATCGATCAACCAGATCAGGCTGATGGCATAGAGCGCAATCCCGATCAGCCGGATCAGTAGGGAGAGTCCAGCGTTGCTGATGGCTTCCCCCAGGCCGAACAAGACCCAACCCAACAGGTGCAGGCCAAACAGGCTGGCGGTAAATCCCAGAACAATCCGCGGGTAAGCCCTCAGTTGGCTGAGGCTGTCGAGCAAGGCTCGCCCCGGCTTGATCTGGGCTTGCTTCAAAGGGGTCCGAGGAGGGCAAGGAGCCGCTCAGCGCTGGCATCAGGGACCGGCAGGATCGAAAGACGATTGCCGTTGCGCACCACCGGCAGCTCCTCGACGCTGAACTGTTCCCGCAGGGCGTCAAGGCTCAGCATGGCGACAAAGGTGCCGACGTACTTCAGGCGAACACAGTCCCAGCGGGGTGCTTCCGGTTTGGATTTGGGGTCGAAGTATTTGTTCGCTGAATCGAATTGAGAGGGGTCAGTGATCCCGGTCTCGATCACTTCCATCATCCCGACAATGCCCGGTGGTTTGGCGTTGGAGTGATAGAAGAAAGCGCGATCGCCGATCGACATGGAGCGCATGAAATTGCGCGCTTGATAGTTGCGAATGCCATCCCACAGCGTTGTGCCCTCGCGCTGGAGATGCTGGATGCCATAGACATCCGGCTCACTCTTCATCAGCCAGTAGGCCAAGGCTGCTCGTCCCGTTGGCCGCGAGTGTAAGGCGGTTGTTCAGGCCCCTAGAGGCCCTCGGTCAGGGAGCGGAAATGCTCGCCTCGCGCTTCAAAGTCGCGGTATTGATCGAAGCTGGCGCAGGCCGGAGAGAGCAGGACAGCCCGGCAGTGTTCCCGTTGGCTGAGCTGTCGTGCCGCAGCCACCGCTTCAGGGAGGGCGTCGCAGCACTGGATCACGCCGGTGTACCCGCCGGAGAGCAGCAGCTCTTGAAAGTGGGATTGGGCGGCACCGAAGAGCACTACGGCCTTGGCGCTGCGTTGAAGCGCCGCGATCCAGGCGCTGGCATCCCCCTGCTTGGCCTCCCCGCCGGCCAGGGCCACAAGGGGACCTTTGACTGCCCGCAGGGCCACTTCGGCGGCGTCGTAGTTGGTGGCTTTGCTGTCGTTGATCCAGTCGACCCCATCGAGGCTGCGGATCAGCTCGAGTCGGTGGGGGACGCCGGGGAAGGCCCGCAGGGCCGCTTCCATCGCCGAGCCGCTGAGGCCCAGCTCCAATCCCACGGACAGGGCCATCAGCATGTTCTGGCGGTTATGGGCCCCCGGCATGGCCAGAGCGTTGGCTGGGAGTAGGGCGCCGCTGCGCTGCATGACCTGATTCCCCTCGATCCAAAGCCAGGGGTCGATTCCTTTGGCCAGGGCCGTCTCCCGGGATGACGCGGTGATCCAGCGGGCGTTCGGCCAGGTGGCGGCGTGCGCGCAGAGGTCAGGGTCATCCCCATTCAGCACTTGGATCGCAGAGCGCTCCAGCAGTCCCCGTTTGATGGCTCTGTAGTTCTCGAGCGTTCCGTGCCGCTCCAGGTGATCCGGAGTCAGCGTGGTCCAGAGGCCGATGGCCGGAGCCAGCTCCGGGGCGGATTCGATTTGATAGCTGCTCAGTTCCACCACCAGGGCCTTGGGCCGGGTCTGCCCCTCAGAGAAGCGTTCGAGGGCCAACTCCGCGGCGGAGTGGCCGACATTGCCGCACATCGGCGCGTCGATGCCCCCCTGCTCGAGCAGGTGAGCGACCAGATGGGTGACCGTGGTCTTGCCGTTGGTCCCGGTGATGCCAATCCAAGGGGTCGAACCGCTGGCTTCCCAGGCGGTGCTGATCTCACCGTTGGTGGGGATTCCTTGCTGCCGCAGCCAGATCAAGGTCGGGTGATCCCAACGGATGCCCGGGCTGACGATCACCCGTTCACAGTCCCCCAGGAGCGGCTCAAAACTTTCTGGTGCCAGGGGCTTGCCCAGCTCCACCGCGATCCCTTCGCCGCGGAGCTTCTCGGCCTTGCGCTGATGCTCAGCCCCCTGGCCGCTTTCCAGCACCAGAACGTTGGCTCCGTGCCGTGCCAGTAAGCGTGCGGCCCCAAGACCCGATCGGCCCAGCCCGAGAACCACGGTCACTGGCATGGCCTTGATGCTCGGGATCGAGTTGAAAAGTGGGCGATACTGGAATCGAACCAGTGACTCCTACCGTGTCAAGGTAGTGCTCTACCTCTGAGCTAATCGCCCTCAGAAGCCTCTCGGCTTGAGGAACCTAGCAGTCGGTGGATCAGCGTCTTTTCATCACCAGGCGCCAGCGTTCCCGTTTGGTGGGCTGAATCTCGAGGATCTCCAGCTCCCCTCGGCCATCGAGGCGGACCCGGTCGCCCTGCTTGAGCTCTCGGCTGGGGCTAGTGATGACGGCCCAATTCACCCGAACGGCCCCCGCCCGGATCCAGTCGGCCATTTTGCTGCGGGACACCCCAAGCCCCGCCGAGGCCACGGCATCCAGGCGCAGTGAGGCTTCGACGCTGCTGAGTTGCTTCGGGGTGCGGCTGGCGGGGAGTTGCAGGGCGCTGACGGCCACGGCCTCAGTGCTGATCTCAACGCTGCGCACCTGCGCCGTTCGTCCCCCCCAGGCCTCTGCGACTTCCTGCCGCAGGATCAGTTGGGCCCCGCGGTCACCCCGCATCCAGATGTCGCCGAGGTCCCCCGCTTGGGCTCCGGCCTGGATCAGGCCTTGGCGCACATCCAAGGGTTCGGCTGGATCAAAGAGGAAGTTTCCCGTGATCACGAGCCCCTGCAGGGGTGGTTCTGGCCGTTCGCCGTCGCTGATCTCCACGCGGCGCAGCAGCAACCTGCGGCGCTCGGCCTGGGGCCAGCCGCCGTCGCTGGAGAGGGTCAGCTCGGTCAGGCTGCCGAGTCGCACTAGCGCCTCCTCGAGGAGGTCAGCGGCGAGGAAGTCACTCCAAACGGGTTCCCAGGTGCGCAGGGCCTGCTCCGCCAGGCCGATGAGCGCCCCCATGGCCTCGGGGTTGCGACAGCCCTGCAGCAGTTGATCACGGGGCAGCATCGGCGCGCTCCTAGTTGTCGCCGAGCCGCACCACGCTCTGGGGATTGGCCTCCTTGAGCCGGGTCCAGGGCACCTCGACGCCGGTGGCGGTTTCGAGCAGTAGCAGCCAGTTGCCCTCCTCGAGGCGATTGCGCAGGGCGCGGATGCGGTCGTCGCTGTCGGAGCTCACGCTGGCCGCCGCGGCGTAGCTCCCCATCAGGCCTGAGCCCAAACCCAGCAGGCCGCCGATCAGATGGGAGCCCACCTCGCCCGCAAAGGCAAAGGTGTCGAGGTCCGTCATGAAGGTGAAGGTCACGCCGGCGAAGAAACCAAAGGGCATCAGCCAGGTGGCCATCCCTTTTTGGCGCCGTTTGCGGGCGATCGAGGGGTTCAGCTCATCCACCTCGGCCATCGCGGTTTCTCCAGTCCCCACGGCGACGAGACGCACCGGGGCAGGGCTGAGGGAGGCCAACTGTTCCTTGAGTTGGTGCAGTCGCTTTCGCGACGAGAGCACCACCACCACGCTGCTGCCCACGGAGTCACGCTTCAGACCAGCCGATTCTCCATGCTGCGGCCGGCCGTTGTGGCGGCTTCAAGGTCCCTCTCTACACTTCACCTCCGGCCGCTCCACCCCGCCGGGTCATGACGAAGGTTCTGGTATCCGATCCCATCGATCAAACAGGGATCGACATCCTCTCTCAGGTGGCCCAGGTGGATGTGCGAACGGGCCTGCCGCCTGAAGAGCTGAAGTCGATCATTGGCGACTACGACGCCTTGATGATTCGTTCGGGCACCACGGTGACCGCGGACATCATCGAGGCCGCCACCAAGCTGCGGATCATTGGCCGGGCCGGTGTGGGGGTCGACAACGTCGATGTCCCGGCGGCCACTAAGCGCGGCGTGATCGTCGTGAACTCGCCCGAGGGCAACACCATTGCCGCCGCCGAGCATGCACTGGCACTGATGCTTTCGCTCTCCCGGCACGTGCCCCACGCCCACGGCAGCACCATGGCCGGTGGCTGGGACCGCAAGAAGTACGTCGGAAACGAGCTCTATAAGAAAAAGCTGGGCGTGGTTGGCCTGGGCAAGATCGGCTCCCACGTTGCCCGGGTCGCGAAGGCGATGGGGATGGACGTGATGGCCTACGACCCCTTCGTCTCGGCGGAGCGGGCTCAGCAGATGCAGGTGCGTCTGCAGGAGCTGCCGGCCCTGTTCGCTGAAGCCGATTACGTCAGCCTCCACCTCCCCCGCACCCCGGACACCGAAAACCTGGTGAACGCGGAACTGCTGCGGACGATGAAGCCCACCGCGCGCATCGTGAACTGCGCCCGGGGCGGAATCATCGATGAAGCGGCCCTAGCTGAGGCGGTCGAGAACGGCGTCATCGCCGGTGCAGCACTGGACGTCTACGCCAAGGAGCCCCTGGCCGCCGATAGCCCCCTTCGCAAGGTGAGCGAGCGGCTGATCCTGACCCCCCACCTGGGGGCATCCACCGAAGAGGCCCAGGAGAATGTGGCGGTGGATGTGGCGGAGCAGATCCGCGATGTCCTGCTCGGTCTTCCCGCCCGCAGTGCCGTGAATATCCCCGGCTTGAACGCCGAGGTGATGGAGCGCCTGAAGCCCCATCTGCAGCTGGCCGAGATCCTGGGTCAGTTGGTGAGCCAGCTGGCCGGCGGCCAGATCAGTGAGTTGGAGGTGCGTCTCCAGGGCGAATTCGCCAACCACCCCGCCCAGCCCCTGGTGATTGCCTCCCAGAAGGGCCTGCTCTCCACCGCCCTGGGGGATTCGATCAACTTTGTGAATGCCGGCCTGGAAGCCAAGGAGCGCGGTATCCACGTGGTCGAGGTCAAAGATGATGCCGCCCGCGACTTCGCCGGTGGTTCGCTGCAGCTCACCGCCAAGGGCGCCAACGGCAGCCATGTCGTCACCGGTGCGGTCTTCGCCGATGGCGAGCTGCGGGTGACCACGATCGATGAGTTCCCGGTGAGCGTGACCCCGAGCAAGCACATGCTCTTCACCCGTCACCGCGACATGCCCGGAATCATTGGCCACATCGGCTCGGTCCTGGGCGAGCACAACGTCAACATCGCCTCGATGCAGGTGGGCCGCCGGATCGTGCGCGGTGATGCCGTGATGGTCCTGAGCCTGGATGACCCCCTGCCTGCCGATCTCCTGGCGGGGATCCATGCCATTGAGGGTATTCAGCAGGCGCACCCCGTCACCCTCTGACACCGATGGCCTTGGCTTGGTGGCGGCTTGAGCTGCTCGCGCTTCCGGAACTCGAGGAATCGCTGACCTGGAAGCTCAACGCCCTGGGGATTCCCAGGGTGGCTCTGCGGCACAGCCCCGACCAGCCCCAGGACCGGAAGTTGGTGGCCTGGCTGCCGGCGTCCGATTGGCCGGAGAGTGAACGGCAGCAGCTGGAGCAGGCCCTCCAGCCCTTGGCTGAGACCTTTGGCTTGACCCTGCCGACCATCCACTGGTTTGAGCAGGACGACGAGGACTGGAGCCTGAGCTGGAAGCAGCACTGGGAACCCGATCCCGTCGGTCAGCGCCTGTTGATCCTTCCCGCCTGGCTGGAGCTGCCCCCCGAGCACGCCCACCGCCAGGTCATCCGGATGGACCCCGGCAGTGCCTTTGGCACCGGCAGCCATCCCACGACGCGCCTCTGCCTCGAGGCGATCGAGCAGCTGGCGGATGAGCGCGGCGGAAGCTTGGGGCCCATTCGTGTGGCTGACCTGGGCTGCGGCAGCGGGATCTTGGGCATTGCCTCCCTGCTCGAGGGCGCCGGCAGCGTGGCTGCAGCCGACACGGACTCCCTGGCGGTGCGCGCCACCCGAGACAACGCCGTGGTGAGTGGGTTTGCCGAGCAGTTCCAGGTGGACCTGGGCTCAATTGAACGCCTGGCGGAGCTGCTGGAGGGGCGTCCTGCTGACCTGCTGCTCTGCAACATCCTGGCCCCGGTGATCGAGGCCCTCTGTCCAGCCTTTGACACCGTTCTGGCCCCCGAGGGCCTGGGCCTGCTCAGTGGACTGCTGGTCAGTCAGGCCCCCCGCTTGCAGCAGGTTCTGGCGGAGCAGGGCTGGAGCGCTGAGCTCAGCGCCCAGCAGAGTCAGTGGGGACTGATGACCATCAGGCGCTCCTGACAAAAATCCGAAACCGTGGCTTGTTGCATAAGTCACGCTGATGTGTGCCCATGCTTCCCATTGGGCTTCGCCTTGAGATCCCCTCGAAACCCCAGGAACTGCCCTTGTCGGATGTAGGAAGGGTCCGTCCTACAGGGCCTGGGTGTTTTGTCCAGGAGCCTGTGAGCCCCATTCCTTTCATGGCTTCCTACAAGGTCACCCTCATCAGCGAGGCAGAGGGCCTCAACAAGACCATCGAGGTTCCCGACGACCAGTACATCCTCGACGCCGCTGAAGAGCAGGGCATCGATCTCCCCTACTCCTGCCGTGCTGGTGCTTGCAGCACCTGCGCCGGCAAGATCACCGCTGGCACCGTCGACCAGTCCGACCAGAGCTTCCTCGACGACGACCAGATCGAAGCTGGTTTCGTTCTGACCTGCGTGGCTTACCCCACCAGCGACTGCACCATCAAGACCCACGCCGAAGAAGAGCTGTACTGAGCTCGACCCGGGGCGTGCCCGTTCACGCCCCGTCTCTTTGTGCTTTCAGAACCACCCCCCGGGGTGGTTTTTTTGTCTTTAGTCCCCGCCTGCCGTTGTGACTCCCTCAGCCTCGGGTTCAACCCTTCCTCAGGTGCAAGAGGTGTATGCGCCAGGTAGCGAGCACACCAGTCCTGGTGCGCAGTACAGCTTTCGGGTGGTTGGCCCCTGCTGCCGGCTGTTTGACCGTGAGGAGCTGCCCTGGCCCTGCTGCCGGCTCTCCTGGCGCAGCAAGGAGCCCAGCTGGCGTCGTGTGGGCAAGCGCTTCGTCCCTGACCTGGCGGCCCGCCGGTGCCCCTCCTATGCGGTGGAGCTGTTGCAGCCGGGTTCCAGGCCCACCCAGACCGTGCTGACGCTCTTCTCTCAGCGCCTCAGTGCGCCCCTGCAGGAGTGGTGGTACAGCAAGCAGCCCACCTCCTGCGATCCCAGCAACCTCACGCCGCCGGAGGCGGCCTGATCTGGGGCATAAAAAAAGCCCCGCCGTGATGGCGGGGCTTTGCTGTCGTTGAGGTTGAAGCGAGATCAGAAGTAGATCTTGCCGCCGCCCCACTGGGGACCAAGCACTTTGGGAGCGGTCAGGATGAAGCCGGCCATCAGGCGCAGGTCTTCGTCGTTCATGTTCCGCATCTGCACGAAGACGTCGCTGCTGCGAATGCTGGGGTGCACGTCGGCAATGCTGTACTCGCCGTCGTAGCTGGTCGGGTCCTTCATGTAGTCGACCAGGGCCTCAACGTTGTCACGGGCCGGGGTGGCCAGGGCCAGGGTCTCGGGGTCGAGGCCAACGTTGTGGTTGGTCTTGGTGATGCCGCCGGCGTGGCAGACGCCGCAGCTGTTGTTGAAGGTCTTACGACCTGCGTTGACTTCCTGCTCGCTGAAGGTCACGGTTGTGCCTGCGGCATCAGCGGGCACGGTGAGCTGCTCAGCAGTCCACTGGGCGGCCTGGGCAGGGCCGGCAAGACCCACCAGCAGAGCCAGGGGCAGAAGCATCAGCCGGGCCAAGGACCGGAGTGCAGAGGAGAAAACAGAGGCCATCGAAAAAGCCGGCGACGTGGCGTTTAAAACGCGCCTGAGTCCTTGTATCACGGCTGGCGGGCCCGCTGGTTGACCGCGGCCAAGGCACTCACGAACTGTTGCAGGCCTAGGGCTCCTGGGCGGCGACCTCGAGGGTCAGGAAATCCTTCGCCAGCAGCGTGTTGGGGAAGATCGCCTGGGCCTCCGCCAAGAGGTCATCTGGGGTGACGGGATTGCCGGGCACGTAGCGCGGGCTGAGGTGGGTCAGGGCGAGCTGCTTGACCCCTGCCGCCAGGGCGGTTTGGGCGGCCATGGTGCTGGTGGAGTGCTGTTTGGCGAAGGCCATTTCGGCCTCGGCATGGGCGAAGGTGCTCTCGTGGATCAGCAAGTCGGCGCCGGCGGCCAGCTCCACGGCCGCTTCGCTGAAGACGGTGTCGGTGCAGTAAACGACGCTGCAACCCGGACGGTCGGGGCCGCAGAGGGCTTCCCCGTTGATGATCCGGCCGTCCTCCAGGGTGACGCTGCGGCCGGCCTTGAGCTCGGCGTAGATCGGCCCAGGGGGGATTCCCAGGGCTTTGGCCTGTTCCACGTCAAAGCGCCCAGGGCGGGGCTTCTGCTCCACCCGGTAGGCGAAGGCCGGCACCCGGTGGATCAGCGCGGTGCAGCGCACGGTGATGTCATCGTCATCCAGCAGCAGCGCTCCAGTGCGGGCTGCCTCTTTGACCCGATGGCTGCGCAGGGGATAGCCAATGCGCATGGAGGAGGTGCGCATCACCCCCTCGAGGTAGTCCCGCAGGGGATCCGGTCCGTAGAGGTCGATGCCGCTGCAGGTCCCGGCCAGCCCGAGGCTGGCCAGCAGGCCCGGCAGGCCAAAGGTGTGGTCGCCGTGCATGTGGGTGATGAACACCCGACGCAGCTGGCTGACCCGCAGCTCACTGCGCAGGAACTGATGCTGGGTGCCCTCGCCGCAATCAAACAGCCAGATCTCCGCCCGCTGCGGCAGGCGCAGGGCCACCGCTGACACATTGCGGGCTCGCGTAGGGACTCCCGAGCTGGTGCCGAGGAAGGTGACCTGCACGGCCGGTGTTCTCCCCGGTCTCTCTGGATCGATCGTGCCATGGCGGGGCTGGCACGGCTCGCCCGGGCTGGTCACAATGGCCTGCCTTTCCCCTTGGGGTCGATGCCGCGGCGCACCCATCCCCAACTCGCCGCCCTGGTTGCGGGGATCTGCATGGCGATGGCCGTGGCCCCATTGCGCGCGGCGGAGCCCTGGTTGCGGGTGTTGGTGCTGGAGGCCCCCAGCCTGCGCCTTAGGGCCGCTTCACCCTCGGGTGGCCTGCGGGTCCTGGATGAGCGCGGTCAGCAGCTGGGACTGGAGCCGTCCGGGGCTGAGCTGCGTTTTGAGGCACAGCGCCAGCAGAAGGAGCTGTGGTTCGAGGCGGTGCCTGAAGCCCAGGGGCCTGATCGTGATCCAGGCCTCTGGCTTGGAGCGCGTCACTACCGCGGCCGCCTGCAGCTGCGGCGTCAGGGGGGCCAGCTGCAGGTGGTCAACCACGTGCCCGTGGAGACCTATCTCCCCAGCGTGGTCGGCAGTGAGATGCCAGCCAGTTGGCCCGAGGCGGCCCTGAAGGCCCAGGCGGTGGCAGCCCGCACCTACGCCCTGAAGGCGCGCAAGCCCGCTGCGGCCTTCGACCTCAAGGCCACCGTGGCCAGCCAGGTCTACAAGGGGGTGGAGGCGGAAACCGCCAGCACCTGGGGGGCGGTCAACCAGACCCGCGGTCTGGTCTTGACCTTTGGCGACGCCCTGATTGATGCGGTCTTCCACAGCAGCAGCGGTGGAGCAACCGAGAGCAGCGGGGACCTCTGGACCCGCCATCTGCCCTATCTGGTCAGTGTCCCCGACTTCGACCATGCCTCGCCGGTGCACCAGTGGAGCAAGCCCCTCGATGGGCCCCTGTTGCGCCGGGCGTTCCCCGAGCTCGATCAGGTCCTGGCGATTGAGGTCCTGTCCAGAACGCCCACCGGCCGGGTCAAGCAGGCGCGTGCGGTCGGTCGCGGCGGCCAGCAGGTGCTGCTGAGCGGTGCCCAACTCCGGAGCCGCCTGGGCCTGCGTAGTACCTGGGTTCGCTTTGAGTTGGCCCCGACCATGACCTCCAGCGTTGAGCCGTTCGGCTTGACGGCCAGTCATGCCCCCCTGGGTTGGCCGGCACCACCGCCGCCGCTGCCTGCCTTCTCCCTGCCCCAGGCCCGTCCACTGCCGGGGGCGGCTGTTCAGCTGGTGGCCGTCGGCCGCGGCTATGGCCACGGCATCGGCATGAGCCAGTGGGGGGCCCTGGCTTTGGCCCAGCGGGGCGAGAGTTTTGAGGCGATCCTTCGCCACTACTACCGCGGCGTGCAGCTGGAGTCCTATGGGGCCCTGGCGCAACGGGCCAGACCTCAGCCAGGCTTAAAGACGGAGGCATGGCAGGCGATGGCCCCCCGTTTGTGAGCACTCAGCTGATGACCCTGACGCGGGCTGCCGATGGCGGTGCCGTGGCGGAGTTGGTGGCTAGTCGTCTGCTGGAGGCACTGCGCTCCGGGGGCAACCTGGGCCTGGCCACGGGCCGGACGATGCGGCCGGTCTACGGCGCCTTGGTGCGGCAGTGGCGCCAGTTACCCGCCGAGGAGCGTCAGCGGCTCCTGGCGGGATGGTGCAGCTTCAACCTCGATGAATACGTCGGCCTGGGTGCGCAGGACCCGCGCTCCTTTGCCGCGTTTATGCAAGCTCAGCTGGGGGCACCGCTGCAGCTCCCCCCTGGTGCCCTGCGGATTCCCAATGGTCTGGCGGCTGATCCGCAGCAGGAGGCCCGGCGATACCGCCAGGAGCTCCAGGGGGCTGGGGGCATTGGGCTGCAACTGCTGGGCCTCGGCAGCAACGGTCATGTGGGCTTCAACGAGCCCCCCTGCGGCCCAGAGCTGCCCTGCCGGGCCTTGGCCTTGAGCCAGGCCACCCGGGAGCAGAACGCCGCGGACTTCGGCGGAGACCCGGCATCTGTCCCCGATCAAGCCATCACCCTGGGGACGGCTGAGATCCTCGGGGCCCGTTCCCTGCTGTTGGTGGTGACCGGCGCGGCCAAGGCCGAGATCCTGCGGCGCTCCCTGCAGGAGCCGCCCTGCGAGCAGGTTCCCGCCAGTTGGTTGCAGCGCCATCCCCAGTTGGAGGTGGTGGCGGACCCGGAGGCGGCCTCTGCCCTCAGCTAAGGGCGGCGTCCATCAGAGCTTCGTCCGCCTCCAGGTTGGAGGTGACCATCCGCACGTCGTCCAGCTCTTCGAGGGCATCGAGCAGCTTCAGGCAGCCGGCGAGGGTCTCGGGATCCTCCAGCTGGCAGGGGGTTTGGGCAATCCAACGGTGTTCCCAGCTGCTCACGGGCAGGCCGGCACTGCGGAGACTGTCCTGCAGCGATTCCAGTTGTTCAAAGGCGCCGAGGATGTCTGCGCCGTCGGCATCGATCTCGTAGCTCAGCACCGGCTCCTCAAGGTTGAGCAGCTGCTCCAGCAGGACCTCGTCCTGCAGGCCGGCTTGGCTGAGGCGCACGACGCTGCGGTGCTCGAAGAGGTACCCGACGCAGCCGGTCTCCCCGAGGTTGCCGCCGTTTTTGTTGAAGGCCAGCCGAATCTCCGCGGCCGAGCGGTTGCGGTTGTCCGTGAGCGATTCGATCAGCACCGCCACGCCACCGGGCCCATAGCCCTCGTAGCGCACCTCTTCAAATTGATCGGCTCCGCTTCCCCCCTGCCCGGAGCCCTTGGCGATGGCCCGCTCGATGTTGGCGTTGGGCACCCGCGCCGCCTTGGCCTTCTCGATGGCGGTGCGCAGTTGGAAATTGCCCGCGGGGTCTGCGCCGGCCCGGGCCGCCACCATGATTTCCCGTCCCAGCCGCGTGAAGACTGCTCCGCGCTTGGCATCCACCACGGCCTTGGTGCGTTTGATTTGGGCCCATCGGCTGTGGCCGGCCATGCGTGATTTCCGAGTGAACTAGCCCGCGGCGTCGAGCACGAGCTTGGGTTGGAGTTGCCCAGGGGAGGCGACCCGGGCCATGCCCGCCAGGTTGCCATCTGGATTCACGACCACAACGGCGTCCTCGAGTGCCCAACTGGGGTCACAGTCCTGCAGGCGCCCGCAGCGCCAGCCCGCGAGCCCCTCCTCGTCCAGCCGGTGTTGGGGGAGGTGGCGCAGGACCTCCAGGGGGTTGAGCAGCGCGGGAGGTGCCCCCTCCAGTTGCTCCAGGGTGACGCTTTGCGCCAGGTCAAAGCCCAGGGCTTGGGTTCGCCGCAGGCGCGCCAGGCTGCCACCGCAGCCCAGGGCCTCGCCAAGGTCTCGGGCCAGGGAGCGGATGTAGGTGCCAGAGCTGCAGTGCACCTCCAGGTCGATCTGCCCTTGGGTTGGATCCCAGCCCAGCAGCTCCAAGCGGTGAATCGTCACCGGGCGGGGGGGCAGCTCAGGGCACTGGCCGGCGCGGGCCAATTTGTAGGCGCGCTCTCCATTGACGTGGACCGCTGAGACCGCCGGAGGTCGCTGTTGAATCGCCCCGCGAAATGGGGCGAGCGCCTCGCCGATGGCCTCTGGGCTGAGGTTGGGAAGGGGGCGCTGCTCCAGGACCTGGCCCTCCAGGTCATCGCTGTCGGTTGTGACCCCCAGTTGGATGACCCCCCGATAGGTCTTGTCGCTCTCCAGATAGGGGAGCAACCGGGTGGCGGGCCCCAGGGCAATGGGCAGCACACCGGTGACTGCGGGATCCAGGGTCCCTCCATGCCCCACCCGTTTGAGCCCGTAGGCCCTGCGAATCCTTGAGACACAGCTGTGGGAGCTCATCCCTACGGGCTTGTCCAGTACGAGAAAGCCGCAGGTCAACGCTGGATTGAGGCGAGCACGCCGCAATGGTGCCACCGTGTGGCACAGCTGAGGCCCCCCAATGCCCGTGGATGAGGCGCTGCAACAGCGGCGGGAGCTGGCCTTTCTCGTCCTCTCGGGTTTGTTCCTTGGAACGATGGGGATGTTGAACATCCTTGGCCTGACGCGCTTCCTGCAGCTCGGCCAGATCGGCTCATGGCCGGTGGTGGTGGCGGTTGGAGCCCTCCCCTATCCGGTGACCTTCCTCTGCACGGACCTGATCAGTGAGATCTGGGGCGAGCAGCGGGCCAATCAGTTGGTCTGGGTGGGCTTGCTGTTGAACGGTTGGATCGTCCTGGTGCTCTGGCTCGGCGGTGTGTTGCCGGGTCTGCCGGGGGCGCCGGAGGAGACGTTTTTTGCCGTTCAGGGCTTGGCCTTTGGCGCGATCGGAGCGTCAATGGCGGCCTACATGGCGGCCCAGTTCACCGATGTCCGCCTGTTTCATTTCTGGAAGCGGCGCACCGGTGGTCGGGCGCTTTGGTTGCGCAACAACGGCTCGACCCTGGTCAGCCAGTTGGTGGATACGACGGCGGTGGTGCTGATCAGCCACTACGCCGCCCACGTCCTTCCGGTGCGCGCGGATCTTCCGGTGGCGCCTCAACTGCTGAGCTTCATTGCCAGTGGCTACCTGTTCAAGGCCCTGGCGGCCTTACTGGACACCCTGCCCTTCTATTGGCTGACGGCCTGGCTCCGCCGCTGGTTGATGGTTCCCGGGGCTGGGGCGGAGTTGGGACCTGAGCAGCGACCTCTACGGTGATCTGCCATGACCGTCACCGCCGCTCTCTCCCTCGATCACTTTCTCTCCGGAGGATTTGATCTACGCCAGCATCTGGCCTCCCATCTCCAGCTCACGGCAGCGGAGCTGGAGCAGCAGTTGCCGATGGCGACTGAGGCCCTGGCCGCTGCCCACCCTGGGGCCTTTGATCCCGAGCAGGCGGGGAGCTTCTACGAGAACGAGGTGGGCCATGCCCATCTGCTGGAGCTCGCGGCTTGGCACCTGAGCAGTGCGGATTACATCGCGGATACCCTGCGCTTGCAGGCCATGTTTGCCAAGGGGCAGGTCCTCGACTTCGGCGGCGGGATTGGCACCCATGCCCTGGCGGCGGCGGCCCTGCCTGAGGTCGAGTCGGTCTGGTTCGTCGACCTCAACCCCGCCAATCGCGCTTTCGTGACGGAGCGGGCGGAGCGCTTTGGCTTGGCCCACAAGCTGCGTTGTTTCCGCGACCTCGGCGACGCCGCCCTGCCCGAGCGGTTTGACACGGTGGTGTGCCTGGACGTCCTTGAGCACCTCAACGATCCCTCGGCGCAGCTCGAGCAGTTCGCTCAGCGGATGGGGCCGGAGGCGATCGCCCTATTGAATTGGTATTTCTTCCAGGGATTCAACGGCGAATATCCCTTCCACTTCGATGATCCGGCCCTGGTGGAGCGCTTCTTCCGCACCCTCCAGGCCCGCTTCCTGGAGGTGTTCCATCCCTATCTGATCACCACCCGCGCCTACCGCCTGGCCTGAGGCCCGGCCACAAAAAAGCCGGCACCTGGGTGCCGGCTCAATCAACTGTGGTGCTGGGTTTCAGCCGAGGGCCACGTTGATGCGCTTGCGGGTGCGCAGACCGCGTTTGATGGTGTCGAAGCTGACAACACCGTCGACCAGGGCGAAGAGGGTGTCGTCAGCACCGCGGCCGACGTTGTTGCCGGGCAGTACAGAGGTGCCGCGCTGCCGGATCAGGATCGAACCGGCGCTGACGGATTCACCGCCGTAGCGCTTCACGCCAAGACGCTTGGCGTTGGAGTCGCGGCCGTTACGGGTGGAGCCGGTGCCTTTCTTGTGGGCCATGGGGGAGGAAGCTCAGGAGTTCAGGAGAAGGATCTGGAGGTTCAGGCCAGTGCTTTGCCGCCGACGCTGATGGACTTGACCATCACGCGGGTGAGCTCCTGACGGTGACCGTTCTTACGGCGGGTCTTCTTCTTAGGGCGCATCTTGTAGACGATGACCTTCTGGCCGCGGCGGTGAGCCATCACCTGCAGCTCAACGGTGGCCCCTTTGACGTAGGGCTGACCCACGTTGGCGGCCTTGCCGTCGTTCACCAGCAGCACGTTCTCGAGGGTGAGGGTGCTGTCGACATCGGCGTGGATCCGGTTGAGGTCGTAGTAGCGGTTGGGCTGAACCCAGACCTGGGTACCCGAGGTCTCAACGATGGCGTAGGGGCCGGTTTGCGAATCAGTACTCATGACAGAAGGGGCGTGGTCAGGCTGACGGGAGGACGCCGTCATTGCGGCCTGCCACGGCAATTGGAAGACAAACAACGAGTTTCACCGCTCGAGGGCACTCCCGTCAACACTGAGGTCACTTGCCAGGGCTCCAACTCAGGGCCATGACCCAGCCGGCGCTCACTATTGCTTCGCTGCTGTCGGACCCTCGTCTGGTCAAGGCTGCCACCAGCTGGCTGAAGGGTGAGCGCTACTGCCTGGAGGACCTGGGCTCCCTTTCCGACCCGATCGCTGAATTGCTCCAGCGGCGGGATGCCTTTGATGTGGTGCTGCTGCAGCAGGGTGTCACGCCCTCAGAGGCCCTCCAAGGGTTGCGTCAGCAAGGGGTGCTTCTGCCGGCGGTTGTGGTGGGGGAAGTCAACGGCCGCGTCGATTACCACGAGGCGGAGGTGCATCTGCCCCAGGACCAGCTTGAGCAGGTTGTCTACAGCCTGGATGCCGCGGTTTCGCGCTTCCTGCGCAAGGGACTGTCTGCCCAATCGGAGTCGGGCGGTGAGTCGGCCTCGACGCCGCTGTCCTGGCGGCTACCCAATCGACTTCAGGGGCGCCTGGGCTACCTGGGGGTCTTCTACAAGCGGGATCCGTCCCTGTTTTTGCGCAATCTCCCGGAGCCTGACCACGGCGAGTTGCGCCAGTCGTTGCAGCGGGGCTACCGCGACATCCTGATCAGTTACTTCAAGGATCCTGCGGCGGCCAACCAGGCGATCGAGAGCTTTGTCCACAGCGCCTTCTTTTGCGATCTCCCGGTCAACAGCGTTGTTGAGATCCACGTGGATCTGATGGATTCCTTCTGGAAGCAACTGCGGCTTGAAGGCCATAAAAACGATTTTCTTCAGGATTACCGCCTTGCGCTTTTGGATGTGATGGCCCATTTGTGTGAGATGTACCGGCGTTCCATTCCCCCGGATCTCCCCTTGGCGGAGCCACCGCCTGGTGAGGCCGTTGGTTAGTTCTTATTCGTTCCATTTGTCTTAAGGAGGTGATTCCGATGAGTCCACGCAAGACCTACATCCTGAAGCTCTATGTGGCGGGAAACACGCCCAACTCGATGCGCGCATTGAAGACCCTCCGGAATATCCTTGATACGGAATTTCAGGGTGTGTATGCCCTGAAAGTGATTGATGTTCTGAAAAACCCTCAGCTCGCTGAAGAAGACAAGATCCTGGCGACGCCCACCCTCGCCAAGATCCTTCCGCCACCGGTGCGTCGAATCATTGGTGATCTCTCAGATCGGGAGAGGGTTTTGATTGGTTTGGATCTCTTGTTTGAGGAGCTCAGCGATGAGGCCTTGTCCGAGTCCTTGTTGGACCAGGATGCGGTGGGTGATCTTGTGTGAAAACCAACGTTTCCTTCACAAGAGCGGCTGTCATAGCCGTGAAAACGAACTAGATTTCTGACAGGACCATCCTCCCCATGCAGGACCCCAGCCCACAGTCCAATCATCTCGCCTCGGTCCAAAAGCTGCCGACGGGGATTGAGGGGTTTGACGACGTTTGCCAGGGCGGTCTCCCCATTGGTCGCTCCACGCTGATCAGTGGGACATCGGGTACGGGTAAAACCGTGTTCTCGCTGAACTTTCTCTACAACGGCATTCGTCAGTTTGACGAGCCCGGGATTTTCGTCACCTTTGAAGAGTCACCGCTCGACATTCTCCGCAATGCGGCCAGCTTTGGCTGGAATCTTCAGGAAATGGTGGAGCAGGACAAGCTGTTCCTGTTGGATGCCTCCCCTGATCCGGAAGGGCAAGATGTTGCTGGCAGCTTCGATCTGTCAGGCCTGATCGAGCGAATTAACTACGCGATCCGTAAATACAAGGCTCGGCGTGTGGCGATCGATTCGATCACGGCCGTTTTTCAGCAGTACGACGCGGTCTCGGTCGTGCGCCGCGAGATCTTCCGCTTGATTGCCCGCCTGAAGGAGATCGGCGTCACCACGGTGATGACCACCGAGCGGATTGATGAATACGGTCCCATCGCCCGCTACGGGGTGGAGGAATTCGTCAGCGACAACGTGGTGATCCTCCGCAATGTCTTGGAGGGGGAGCGCCGCCGGCGGACGGTGGAAATCCTGAAGTTGCGCGGTACCACCCATATGAAGGGGGAGTTCCCCTTCACCATGGGCTCCCACGGCATCAGCATCTTCCCGCTGGGGGCCATGCGCCTGACCCAGCGCAGCTCCAATGTCCGCGTGAGCTCGGGTGTCCCCCGTCTCGATGAGATGTGCGGCGGCGGCTTCTTCAAGGATTCGATCATCCTGGCCACCGGTGCGACAGGGACGGGTAAGACCCTGCTGGTCAGCAAGTTTGTGGAGAACGCCTGCGCCAACAAGGAGCGGGCCATCCTCTTTGCCTATGAGGAATCCCGGGCCCAGCTG
The DNA here is from genome assembly GCF_054459035.1 of Synechococcus sp. LTW-G. Classification (NCBI taxonomy): domain Bacteria; kingdom Bacillati; phylum Cyanobacteriota; class Cyanophyceae; order Synechococcales; family Synechococcaceae; genus Synechococcus; species Synechococcus sp. LTW-G. The sequence goes on from NZ_JBTKYW010000006.1 coordinate 112,148, forward strand.
CTGCGCAATGCCACCAGTTGGGGGTTGGATTTCGAGGAGATGGAGCGCCAGGGGCTGCTCAAAATTATTTGTGCCTATCCCGAATCAACGGGCCTGGAGGATCACCTCCAAATCATCAAGACCGAAATCAGTCAGTTCAAGCCATCGCGGATGGCAATCGACTCCCTCTCGGCCCTGGCGCGGGGCGTGAGTCATAACGCCTTCCGTCAGTTTGTGATCGGCGTGACCGGTTACGCCAAGCAGGAAGAAATCGCGGGCTTCTTTACGAATACCTCCGAAGAATTCATGGGAAGTCACTCGATTACCGACTCCCATATCTCGACGATTACCGACACGATCCTGCTGCTTCAGTACGTCGAGATCCGTGGTGAGATGGCCCGCGCTCTGAACGTCTTCAAGATGCGTGGTTCCTGGCACGACAAGGGAATCCGTGAATATATCATTACGAGCAACGGCCCTGAAATTAAGGACTCCTTCTCGAACTTTGAGCGGATTATTAGTGGTGTGCCTCACCGCATTGACCACGATGAGCGCAGCGAGCTCTCGCGCATCGTGAAGGGCGTTGGCGAGGGCCAGTTCTAGATCCCGTCACCCAAATTGCTGGTGCTTCGCCGTTCGGCCTGCAGGCGCAGTTCCGTGTCGTCAGCGTCTTCGAGGGGCAGGTCAAACCAGAAGGTGGTGCCCACATTGAGTTCGCTCACCATGCGAACGGTGGCACCGTGCTTCTCCAGGATGCCCCGCACGATGGAGAGTCCCAGACCAGTTCCCACTTCGGTGTGAACAGCGTTCTCGACCCGGTAGAAGCGATCGAAGATCTTCTCCTGGTCTTCTCGGGAGATGCCTGAACCGGTATCGGAGATCTCCACCCGAAGCTTTGGCAGCTGCGCCGTCAGCTCGCAGGCGGGGTTGTCCGGGTTGGCCGCGGTGCTGGGGTCAATCGTGCAGATGTCAGGCCAGGGGTAGGCCCGCAGGCTTAGGCGGCCCCCGGCGGCGGTGAACTTCAGGCCGTTGCCCACCAGGTTGTCGAGCACCTGCAACAGCAGGTCCCAGTTGCCGCGAACCCGGGGCAGCTCGTCGGTGACATGAAGGTCGAGCTCGACGCCTTTTTCCTTGGCGTTCAGCTTGTAGTTGCGCAGGGTTTGCTCCATCGCCGGACCCAGCTCCACCGCTTCCATCGACCAGGCCCGATCGCTCTCCAATCGTGAGAGATCGAGGACGTCATTGACGAGGCGTGTGAGGCGATCGGTCTCGGCGTTGGCGATCGCCAGAAAGTCCTTTCTGTCCTCCTCGCTGAGCTGCTCGCCCATGTCGTGGAGGGTCTCGACGTAGCTCTTGATGTTGAAGAGCGGCGTGCGCAGCTCATGGGAGACGTTGCTGATGAAACGGCTCTGGGCGGCGTTGAGTTCCACCTCGCGGGTGAGGTCTTGGACGGTGACGGCGATGCCCTTCAGGGTTTCGCCGCTGGCATCGCGCACGGACTGCAGAACGATGCGCAGGGTGCGCGGCGGTTCACCAAAGCTGCAGCGCACATCGCTGCTCTCCTTGTCGTTCTCCAGCAGGCTCTCAAGGGGGGTCTGCAACTCGAGGTTCAGTCCCTCGGGCAGTTCCTCCACCAGGCGCGTGCCCTCCAGATTGCGGCCCTCCCAGCGGAACAGGCGCCTGGCGGTGGGGTTAACCAGCACCACCCGCCCTTCGGAATCCAGCAGCAAGGCCCCATCGGCCATGGTCGCGATCAGCGATTGCTGCTTCACCTGGGCGGCGGTGAGCTCTTCGATGTTGGCTTCGTTGTAGGCCTCGAGCTGGGAGGCCATGTCGTTGAAGCCGTCCAGCAGTTCCCCCAGTTCACCGCCAACGGGCAGGGCAATGCGCGCCTCGAAGTCCCCCCCTGCGATGGAGCGCACCCCCCGCAGCAGCTCCTTGACTGGCTGGGTGATGGTCAGGGCGTTGAAGACGGCCCCCAGGATCACCAAGATCCAGATCGAGATGAACACCGCCACCGTCACCTCGCGGCTCAGGGCGGCACTGGCCAGGGCGGCTTCGTTGGGGTTGATCCCCAGGGCCAGCACACCCATGTAGCGCCCATCGGCAACCAGGGGCACGAAGACATCGGTGACCTGACCATCGGGGGTCAGGTGTTGCCGGATCAGTGGGTTCTGCGGACGTTTGGAGAGTTCGGCGGGGAGTTCCAACTTGCGGCTGAGCAGCAGCTCACTGCTGCCGCTGGTGCCGCTGATGGGGATCCCCAGGTAGATGATCCCGTCGGGATCGGCGAAGAAGATGTAGCGAAGGCTGCGGCTGGATTTCCAGAAGCGTTCGGCGACGGCCGCCAGCTCCCGGTCGTTGCCCTGGGCCACCAGCGGTGTGACGTTGGCGGAGAGCAGCAGGCCCAGGTCGCGGGCAAAGCGGGTGTCACTCATGCGCACATCCGCCTGGATGCCGTTGAGCGCAAAGAAGGTGATGGCCGTCATCACCAGGCTGACCACCAGGGTTGCGGCCGCCAGCAGCTTGGTTTGGAGGCTGAATTCCGCCCACCAGCGCACCAGGCTCTGCCACCAGCGGCGAGGGGCAAGCGGTGTGGAGCTGCTGGTCAAGGTGCTGGGATCGGCGGCGGAAGCTTAGTGGCTCCGGACCTGGTGGCCGATGTCGCGGCGATAGGTCATGCCCTCAAAGTGCACCTGCTGGAGGCCCTCGTAGGCCTTGGCGAAGGCGGCATCAAAGTCGCCTGCTTGGGCCACCATCGCCAGCACCCGGCCCCCGTTGGTGTGGCAGACCCCGGCTTCATCCCGGCGAGTTCCGGCATGGAACAGCTGCAGATCGGCGCCGTTCTCCACTGAGCTCGAGATGAGGTCTCCCCTGCGGATCTCCCCGGGATAGCCCTGGGCTGCGGCAATCACGCAGGCACTGCACTGGTCCTGGATGGTCAGGCTCGGGGCAGTCTCCAGTTGGCCGGTGGCGCAGGCCAGAAGGACCGCCGCAAACTCCGGCCCCATCAGGGGCATCAGGGTCTCGCATTCGGGGTCCCCGAAGCGGCAGTTGAACTCGATCACGCTCGGACCGGTTTCAGTGAGCATGAGGCCCGCGTAAATCACCCCCCGGTAGCTGATCCCCCGGGCCTGCAGGGCCGCCAGGGTGGGATCGAGCACGAGCCGTTTGACCTCCTCGAGACCGGCTTGATCCAGCAGTGGGGCCGGGGCATAGGCCCCCATGCCGCCGGTGTTGGGGCCCACATCCCCTTCCCCAATCCGTTTGTGGTCCTGGGCCGGGGGCAGCAGCACCATGCGCTCGCCGTCACTTAGGGCAAAGACCGAGACCTCGGGGCCGTGGGTGCGCTCCTCCAGCACCAGGGAGGCTTCGCCTCCAAACCGTCCAGCAAAGATCTCTTCAATGGCGGCGCGGGCTTCGTCCACGCTCTCGGCCACGGTCACCCCCTTGCCGGCGGCCAGTCCATCAGCCTTCACCACCAGGGGCTTGCCCTGGGCGTCGAGGGCACGTAGGGCTTCCTCTCGGCTGTTGGCCTTCCAGTAGCCCGCCGTGGGGATGCCGGCCTCCACCATCAGCGCCTTGGCCCACTGTTTACTGGCCTCCAGCTGGGCGCCGTCCGCTCCAGGGCCGAAGACGGCAAAGCCAGCCTGGCGCAGGCGATCGCCGAGGCCCGCGGCCAGGGGGGCTTCTGGACCCACCACGACCAGGTCAATCCTTTCGTCTTGGCAGGCCTTCAGCAGGGCGTCCTGATCGCCCTCGCTGATGGCCAGCTGGATGCAGCCCTCGAGTTCAGCGGTGCCGCCGTTGCCTGGGGCCACCCAGACCTGCTTGACGCCAGCGCTGCGGGCCAGGGCCCAGGCCAGGGCGTTCTCCCGTCCGCCTCCTCCGACGACCAGCACGTGTTGCGGGGCAGCGGGCGCGGTCATGGAGGGCAGGAGGCGGGTGGTTCGTTCGGTGATCACAGCGGTTAGCTCCCCTAGGTTGTCCCCCAGAAGACCGCTGCCGGTGCCTTTCCTTCTTTACTCGCCGGTGGGGGCGCGCCGGCGGCAGCCGTGGGCTTGGGGCTTGGCGCTGCTTCCCTTGGTGCTGGCTGCGGCCCTGCCCGCCGAGGCCAAGTTGCCCTTCATTGGCGATCTGTTTCGCGGTCAGCCGAAGCCCAAGGTCCAGGGACCCTCGGCCCCAGAACTCGAAGGGAGCACCCCGGAAGCGGAGTTTCAGGAGCTACTGAAAACCGGGGACCTACGGGCCCTCAACCTGGCCTGCCAGGAGGCCACCAGCTTTGACTTTGTGACCCGTTTGCAGCTGCTCCAGCAGCGGTTGTTGACCGTGGCCCCACCGCCCCAGCCCTTCCCGGTGGTGTTGGTGAATGCCAATGCTCTGCTCAGCTGCCGGGCCCCCGATGCGGCCCTGGAGGTGCTGAACCGTTTTGGTCCGGCTCCCGGTCTCGAGCGCGAGCAGTGGTTGGTGCAGCGCTGGCGCGCCGCCATGGCTGGTCTGCATCACGACTTGGCGGCGCGCCTGTTGGAGCAGTTGACCGCGGCTGATCCGGAGCGCCTGGAGACCCTGGCCCTTCCTGTACGGGTGAATGAGGACGGCACCGTGCTGACGCGGCCTGCCCTGGATCTCTACGTCGAACACCTGATCGTTCTGGAGCGCCACCAGGAGGCGGCGGCGTTGCTCTTGGCCGGACGACGACCGGGTCAGGTGGCGGCGGAGCGCTTGAGCCAAGCGGTCGCTCTGCTTGCGCAACTTCCCTTGGCCGAACGCGATCAGCTGATGGAGCGCGCCCTGGATCAGGCGGCGGCGGCCCAGGCCTGGGGCCTGGCCATCGCCTTGCTGGAGCAGCAGCGCGTCTTGATCGAATCCGAGTCCGGCGCGGTGGCGGAGCGCTCCCGCGCCCGCCTGAGCCGTCTGAGCCAGCGCCTGGATGATGCCTACAGCGAGTGGGCGATCACCCGGCAAGATTCAGGACAAAGCGCAAGGGCCGACGCATTGCAGCAGCAGTTGCGTTCCCCCCGCGATCCCGGAGGCCACGCCGCACCGCAACCATGACCGCTTACACCCTCGGATCTCTCCTCTACGAAGGCAAGGCCAAGCGCGTCTTCCAGACCGATCAAACCGATTTGGTGGCGGTTGAGTACAAGGACGACGCCACCGCCTTCAACGCCCTCAAAAAGGCCCAGCTGGCGGGCAAGGGGTTGATGAACTGCCAGATCTCGGCGCGGCTGTTCGAGTTGCTCGAGCGGGAGGGGATCGCCACCCACTACCTCTCTCTGCAGGAACCCAACTGGATGTTGGTGAAGCCGGTTCAGATCGTTCCGGTGGAAGTGGTGGTGCGCAACATCGCCTTTGGCTCGCTGTGCAAACAGATGCCGATCGAGCCCGGCACCCCCTTGGATCCGCCGCTGCTGGATCTCTATTACAAGGACGACGCCTATGGCGATCCCCTGCTGACCGATGCGCGACTGGAGCGTCTGGGGGTGCTGACGGCACCCCAGCGCCAGGAACTGGAGCGTCTGGCCATGGCCGTCAACGCGGTGCTGCGTCGCTTTTTTGCCGAGATCGCCCTGGAGCTGGTGGACTTCAAGATCGAACTGGGTTTCACCACCGACGGTCAGCTGGTGGTGGCTGATGAAATCAGTCCCGATACCTGCCGTCTCTGGGACAGGAACGTCAGTGGCGATGCCCAGGAGCGGATCTTGGACAAAGATCGCTTCCGTCAGGATCTCGGCGGTGTGGTCGAGGCCTACGGGGAGGTTCTCAAACGGGTCCAAGCCGCCTGTCCAGAACCCCGCTGAGCCAAGTAGGTTCGGCGGCATTTGCGGTTCGCCGCTCCAGTCCCCGTTCCATGGCTGCAACCCGCAACGGCAAGAACCACGCATGGAGCCTGGGGCTGGCACTGACGTTGCCCCTGGTCGCTGGGGTTGGCCCGGTCTGGGCCCAGGACAAGAGTCCGGAACCAGAGGACCCTGCACCGGTAGACCAGCCTGCTTCTGAGACCCCCAGTTCCAGACCATCACTTGCCCCCAGCACCAGTGATTCCTTGGCGCCAGCGGCTCCCGCTGAGCCCCAGGTGCTGATCAGTGAGGTTGTGGTCCAGGGGGCTGCGGGACATCCGGAGCAGGAGCGGATGGAGATCGCGGTGTACGACGCGATGGCCACCCGTCCCGGCAGTCGTGTCACCCGCGCTCAATTGCAGACGGATCTGTCCGCGATCTACGCCAGCGGTTGGTTCTCCGACGTCCGGATTCAGCCCGTCGATAGCCCCCTGGGCGTCCGGCTCGTGGTCACGGTCGTGCCGAACCCGGTGCTCACCACGGTGGACCTTGAGGGCGTTAGCGAGACCACCAAGCTTCCGGACAACCTCATCCCTGACATCTTTGCCGCGGACTACGGCAAGACCCTGAATCTCAACGCCCTGCAGGCCCGCATCGCTGAGCTGCAGAAGTGGTACGCCGATCAGGGCTATTCCCTCGCTCGGGTCACCGGTCCAACCCGTGTCAGCCCCGCGGGTGTGGTGCAGCTGCTGGTGCGTGAGGGCACCGTGGCGGGTGTCGAAGTGCAGTTCCTCAATAAGGAGGGCGACAGCACCAACGACAAGGGTCAGCCGATCCGCGGCAAAACCAAGACCTGGGTGGTCACCCGAGAGATTTCGATCAAGGCCGGCGACACCTTCAACCGCCGCCAACTGGAAGACGACATCAAGCGTCTCTATGGCACCGGTCTATTCGGTGATGTGAAGGTGACCCTGCGCCCGGTCGCGGCTGAGCCGGGTGCCGTCACCATCGTCCTGGGTGTGGTGGAGCAGTCCACCGGATCCCTCTCAGGTGGTCTTGGTTACAGCCAGAGCCAGGGCATTTTTGGTCAGATTCAGCTTCAGGACAGCAACCTCTTCGGGCGCGCCTGGGATCTGGCCCTGAACGTCACCTATGGCCAGTTCGGCGGATTAGCAGACCTGTCCTTCACTGACCCCTGGATCAAGGGTGACAAGTACCGCACCGCCTTCCGCACCAAGCTTTTCCTGAGCCGGGAAGTTCCCCAGGTATTCCAAAGCCAGCAAAACGGCAACTTCTACACCGTCTCGGATGTTTCTCAAGGCTTTTTCAGTGCCCCCAGTACTGCGATCGCTTATCAGAGCAACTCCACCGTCTTGACCGGTCCCTATGCCTCGGTGACAGCAGCTAAGGCTGCAAATCCTCAGCTCGGCGACAACAACAACTGGTTCCAGTTGGATGGCAATGCCGTCGCGATTCAGCGGATCGGCGGCACGGCGTCTTTGGCTCGACCATTGAACGGCGGTGATCCGTTCAAAAAAGCACCGTGGAGTGTGGTCGTTGGCCTGAATGCCCAGCAGGTGAAGCCAATCAACTTTGCAGGGGATGCCATGCCCTATGCCGTTGCCTCCAACAACTTCACTGCTAACGGAACAACCACCGTCAACAATGTGATTTGCGTTGCGTACAACTGCGAAAACGGCGCAACGACGAACCAATTGGTTGGTCTGAGGGTTGCCGCCTCGATGAACACGCTGAATGATCCTCGAAATCCAACCAGTGGCAATTTCTTGAGCGTTGGTTCTGAGCAGTTTTTCTCCGTTGGGCAGGATTCACCCACGTTCAACCGCCTCAGGGCCACTGGAACCCACTACATCCCGGTGAACTGGTTGAAGTTCTATAAAGGCTGCCGCCCCAAGCCCGGGCAGAAGGAAGATTGCAAGCAGGCCCTCGCTTTTCAGGTTTCTGTAGGAACAAACCTGGGCAACATGCCCGTCTATGAGGCCTTCTGCTTGGGTGGCTCAAACTCCGTACGCGGTTACTACGACTGTGATCTCGGCGTCGGTAAGAGCTTTGGTGAAGCCACGATTGAATATCGATTCCCCATCTTCAGCATCATTAGCGGGGAGGTTTTCATCGACGCTGGCACCACCTTTGGCAGTCAGGCTGATGTACCGGGCAACCCAGGATCTCTGTTGGAGAAGCCTGGACAAGGTGTTTCTCCTGGTCTTGGCGTAATCGTGACCACGCCCGTCGGTCCACTCCGTTTGGAGGTGGCCAGCCAGGACTTCACTGACGAATACCGCTTCAACCTCGGTGTGGGTTGGAAGTTCTGAGGCGGCTCCTGTGACCCTTTGGCCCAGCGATTACAGCCAGGCGTGGACCCTGGCTCAGCCCGTCGAGCGCTCCGGTGTGGGCCTCCACAGCGGTGCTCAAGCCAGGGTTCGGCTGGAGCCTGCGGAGCAGCCGGGTTTTTACGTGGGTTGGCTCAACGCCCCTGAGCGTCCCCACGTCCGCCTGCAGCCCTCCCAGGTCTGCGAAACCCAGCTCTGCACCGCCCTGCAGCTGGGTGAGCAGCGTCTCGCCACCGTGGAGCATCTGCTGGCTGCCCTGGCCGGTGTCGGGGTGACCTCGGCGCTGATCCTGGTGGATGGCGAGGAGATTCCCCTGCTGGATGGCTCGGCCCAGCCCTGGGTTGAGGCCTTGGCCGAGGCCGGCCTGCGCTGCCTCGGTCCCCGTCCTGAGGCTGTGCCTCTGGCCGCACCGATCACCCTGCAGCAGGGCCAAAGTTTTGCCACGGCGCTCCCGAGTGATCGCCTGCGTTTGGGGGCAGCCATCGAGTTCCCCCATCCCGCCATTGGCCGTCAGCTGTTCAACCTCGAACTCACCCCCCAGGCCTTCGTCGATGAGATCGCCCCGGCCCGCACCTTCGGCTTCAAAGACCAGGTGGATCAGCTGCGGGCTGCGGGCTTGATTCAGGGCGGTGCATTGGATAACGCCCTGGTGTGCGATGGGGAGGGTTGGCTGAATCCCCCGCTGCGCTTTGCCGACGAGCCCGTGCGCCATAAGCTGCTTGACCTATTGGGCGATCTCGCCTTAGCGGGACTGCCTTTGGCCCAAGTGTTTGCCTTCCGTGGCTCCCATGGACTGCACACCGCCTTGGCCGCCGCTCTGGTTTCTTCTCGCTGAGTTCCTTGTCTTCATCCGCCACCCCTTCCGCCCCAGTTCTGACCAGCGAGCAGATCCAGGGGCTGCTGCCCCACCGCTATCCCTTCGCCCTGGTGGACCGGGTGATCGAGCATGAGCCGGGCAAGCGGGCGGTGGCGATCAAGAACGTCACCTTCAACGAGCCCCAGTTCCAGGGCCATTTCCCTGGTCGCCCGCTGATGCCAGGCGTGTTGATCGTCGAGGCCATGGCCCAGGTGGGGGGCTTGATCGTCACCCAGATGCCGGATCTCCCGAAGGGGTTGTTTGTCTTCGCAGGGATCGATGGCGTGCGCTTCCGCCGTCCGGTGGTGCCGGGTGATCAGTTGGTGATGACTTGCGAACTGCTGTCGCTCAAGCGACAACGGTTCGGGAAGGTCAAGGCGGAGGCCACGGTGGACGGACAGCTCGTCTGCTCCGGCGAATTGATGTTCTCCCTGGTCGACTGAATTCCCCCCATGACTCAGGCCGTTATGAACGGGGACAGCACCCGAATCCATCCCACCGCCGTGGTGGATCCCAAGGCCCAGATCGACGCGGGAGTTGAGATCGGCCCCTATGCCGTGGTCGGTCCCGAGGTGTCGATCGGCTCAGGAACGCGCATTGGCCCCCATGTGGTGCTCGACGGCCGCGTCAGCATCGGCAAGGGCAACCGCATCTTCCCCGGTGCCTCGATTGGCGCCGAGCCCCAGGACCTCAAATACAACGGTGCACCCACCGAGGTCGTGATTGGCGATGACAACGCCATCCGCGAATGCGTGACCATCAACCGTGCCACCCATGAGGGAGAGCAGACCCGCATCGGTGATGGCAATTTGCTGATGGCCTACAGCCACCTGGGTCACAACTGCGACCTGGGGAATCGCATTGTGATCGCCAACGGCGTGGCCGTGGCCGGCCATGTGGTGATCGGTGACCGCGCCGTGATTGGAGGCGTGCTGGGCATCCATCAGTTCGTCCACATCGGCACGATGGCGATGGTGGGTGGAATGAGCCGGATCGACCGTGATGTTCCGCCCTTCGCGATCGTTGAGGGCCACCCTGGTCGCCTGCGGGGCTTGAACCGGATTGGTTTGAAGCGCAGTGGTCTGAGCGAGCTGGATGGCGGCGCACAAACCAAGCAGCTGCAGCAGGTTTGGTCCCAGCTTTATCGCGGTGATGTGGTGTTGGCTGAGGCGATCAAGGGCGTGCGTGAGCAGAGCCTGTTTCCCCCCGCAGAAACCCTGGTGAGCTTCCTGGAGGCCTCGATTGGCCCCGGTCGCCGAGGTCCCCTGCCCGCCGGGCGTTCATGAGGCGACTGCTGATTAGCACCGGCGAAGTATCCGGTGATCTGCAGGGCGGCCTGTTGGTCAAGGCTCTGCGGGAGGAGGCCCAGGCCCGTGGTCTTGAGCTGGAGCTCTTCGCCCTCGGCGGTGAGCGCATGGCCCAGGCCGGTGCAACGCTCCTTGCGAACACGATGGCGATGGGCGCCATTGGCCTCTGGGAGGCTCTCCCCTTGGTCTGGCCCACCCTCCAGGTGCAGCGCCGGGTCAATGCCTGGTTGCGTCAGTCCCCCCCCGACGGCTTGGTGCTGATCGATTACATGGGGGCCAATGTCAACTTGGGCCTCAAGGTCAAGCGGCTGCTGCCGAAGATCCCGATCCTCTATTACATCGCTCCCCAGGAGTGGGCCTTTCGTGTTGGCGAGGGGGGGACGACCCGGCTGATCGGCTTCACCGATCGGATCCTGGCGATCTTTCCAGAGGAGGCCCGCTTCTACGGCTCCCGCGGGGCCGATGTCACTTGGGTGGGGCACCCCCTGATCGACACCTTGACCCAGCTGCCCAGTCGTGAGGCGGCCCGCACTCAGTTGGGCTTGAAGCCGGATCAACGCCTGTTGCTGCTGCTCCCTGCCTCGCGCCAGCAGGAGTTGCGCTATCTGCTGCCGGACTTAGCTCAGGCGGCCGCTGAGTTGCAGCGGCGCTGCCCGGGACTGCAGGTAGTTGTGCCGGCGGGTCAGGCCAGTTTTGAGCCGGTCCTGAAGGAGGTCTTGACCCAGGCTGGAGTGCAGGCCCGCGTGATTCCGGCGGCGGAAGCCGATGCCCTGCGTCCGGTCCTCTGTGCGGCAGCGGATCTCGCCATCAATAAATCCGGCACCGTCAATTTGGAGTTGGCCCTGCGGGGGGTGCCCCAGGTGGTGGCCTACCGGGTCAGTCGACCAACGGCTTGGGTGGCCAAGCAGATCCTGCGCTTCAAGGTCGATCACATCTCACCGGTCAATCTGGTGGTGGGTGAGCGCCTGGTCCCGGAGCTTCTGCAGGACGAGCTCACCCCCGAGTCTGTGGTGGAAGCAGCCCTGCCGCTGCTGGAGGATCCGTCTGCCCGGGAGCGGGTTGCGCAGGGCTATCGCCGCTTGCGTGAGCTCCTTGGGGATCCGGGCGTCACCCGCCGGGCGGCCGCGGCGATCCTGGATGCCCTGCCAGGGGGGAGTGCGGCATGATCCGGCGCCTGTTGTCCGCCTGCTTGGCCATCGGCCTGCTGCTGCTGGGCCCCTGTGCCTCCGCGCTGGCCGCCACGGAAGAGGCGGTCCTCGCTGGTGGCTGTTTCTGGTGCCTGGAGCACGACCTGGAGGACCTGCCGGGGGTGATCGATGCCGAGAGCGGCTACAGCGGTGGCCATCTGGACAACCCGAGCTACGGGCAGGTCAGCTCTGGCGGCACCGGGCACCAAGAGGTGGTGCGCGTCCGCTTTGATCCCCAGACCATCAGCTACCCCACCCTCCTGCGGTCCTACTGGCGCAATATCGACCCCCTCGATGGTGGCGGGCAGTTCTGTGACCGCGGCGGGTCCTACAAACCGGTGATCTTCACCGAAGGCGAGCAGCAGCTCAGTCAAGCCAAGGCCAGCCTTCAGGCTGCAGCCAAGGAGCTGGGCAAGCCCGCCTCAGCGATCAAGGTGCAGATCAAGCCCCTCAAGCGGTTCTGGCCCGCCGAGGGGTATCACCAGAACTACGCAGTCAATAACGCGATCAAATACAACTACTACCGCTGGGCCTGCGGCCGGGATCGCCGCTTGGATCAGGTCTGGGGATCAAAGGCCCGCAGCGATGCTCCCTGGGTGACTGGACGCTGACCGGAAAGCTGAGGAAAAGCTAAAGAGCCGATTGCGCAAAATTCGGTTTTTTCGAGTACTGATCCGGTTTTTACGCCTTTTTCCTCCCGGCCGCCCGAATTACCCTTGCCTTGTCTCGACTGCAGGTTTTGTATGTATCTGCTGACGATTCGCGATGGTCTCGTGACACGTCATATCGGCCCCTACGCCACTCCGAAGCAGGCTTCGGACGATCTCGATCGCCTGTTGAAGCTCTTTGGTGATCGGGCTCGCTGGCAAATCCACGCCCTCGAAGAGCCGGCTTCCCTTCTTGGGGCATCCAGCGCTTCAGCCGCCGCCGCTGCCTAGCGGCGCGGTTGGTTCTGTCCTGGGTAGCCCCGCAGCAGTCCGCTTTCCACCATCAGTCCGACGGCGGCCACGATGGCCACCAGGCTGAGGGTTCCGTACCAGAACCAGGGGCCGTGGGGCTGCCCCAGGGCTTGGAGTGTCCGCCGCTGGACGGCCTCGCCCAAGAGACAGAGTCCCGCCGGCAAGAGCAGGACGCCCAGCTGGGCTTTGACGTACCACCGAAGTTTGGGCACCGCCACGCTGCAGGTCTGCCTGAGCCTAGGCGGCTCCCCCGGCCAGGACCCAATTCACCAGGGTGCGAACGCCAAATCCAGTGGCACCGGCGGGATCCAAGCCCCGGCCTTTGTCGCTCCAAACCGTGCCGGCGATGTCCATGTGGGCCCAGGGGATGTCCTTGTTGACGAAGTCCTGCAGGAAGAGAGCCGCCGTGATCGAGCCACCGGGGCGCGGGCCGGTGTTCTTCATGTCGGCCAGGCCGCTCTTGAGGCCAGCGCGGTAGGAGGCCCGCAGGGGCATGCGCCAGAGGTTCTCGCCGCCGTCTTCGCCGGCCTGCACTAGGGCCTGGGCTAGGGTGTCGCTGGGGGACCAGAGGCCGGCGATCTCGTCGCCCAAGGCGATCACGCAGGCGCCGGTCAGGGTGGCCAGATCCACCACCGCGTCAGGCTCCAGCTTGCAGGCGTAGACCAGGGCGTCGGCCAGGGTCAGGCGACCTTCGGCATCGGTGTTGTTGATCTCGATCGTTTTGCCGTTGGAGGCGGTAACGATCGCTCCGGGGTGGATCGCTCCGCCGCTGATCATGTTTTCGCAGGCGGCCACCAGCATGTGGACCTCGATGCCGGCCGGTTTGAGTTCCGCGATGGCTCGCATGGCGCCCAGCACCGCAGCGCTGCCCCCCATGTCGAACTTCATCATGTCGATCTGGGAGCCGGCGGTTTTGAGGTTGTAACCGCCGGAATCGAAGGTCAGGCCCTTGCCGACGAGCACCAATCGCCGCTTGATCTCCCCATCGGGGACATAGGTCAGGTGAATGAATTTCGGCGGCAGGTCCGAGCCCTGGGCCACGGCCAAGTAGGAGCCCATGCCCAGGGCTTCACAGTCGCTCCGCTCCAGCACCTTGAGCTGCAGGCCGAAGTCACGGGCCATGTCCGTGGCGGTCTGGGCGAGGGCGGCCGGGGTGACCACATTCGGAGGTGCGGCGACCAGTTCGCGGGCCAGCTCGACGCCGCTGCAGAGCGCTTGGCTGCTCGAGGCGGCGCCTTGGCAGGCGCTCAGCTCAGCGGCGGGTAGGCCCAGCAGCTCCACCTGGGCGGGTTGCTTGGCGGGTTCGGCTTCGCCTTTGAAGCGCTGGTCCTTAAAGAGGCTCAGCCGCACGGCCTCAGCCATGGCTGAGGCGGCAGCGATCGGGGCCAGGCCCTCGAGCGGCAGGGCGAGCCCCAGGCTGCTGGCGCCACTGCCATTTGCTGCTTTGGCGCCCATGGCCGCAGCGTGGCGCAGCTGCTCGAGGTTGAAGTCCGCGGCGGCCCCCAGGCCCACCAGCACCAGGGTGCTGGGCTGTTGATCCAGCAGCTCCACCACCAGGCTCTCGCCCGGCTTGGCTTTGAAACGGCACCGCTCCATGCGCGCCAGCAGGGCTTCGCCAAAGCGGCTCTTCAGCAGTTCACGGCTGCCCTCTCCGGGGGCATCGCTGAAGAGACCCACCACCAGGGCCTCCCCCGTCCAATCGCGGGCGGTGGCACTGCTGCAGCGGATCTCCATGGCCATCTCGAGCTCAATGGGCGCGATGGTAGGGCGATCAGCCCGGCTCGGCCGTGAAGGGGGTGGCCCAGCGGCCGCGGGTTTCCTTGTTAAACGGAGGCAGCCAGTGGCGAATCAAGGCTTGCTCCAGGGCTTGCCGTGCCCGCCGTTCGCTGGGGGCGTCGTGCCAGAAGCGGATGCTCAGCTGGCTCTGGAGGTTGGCCTGCTGCAGCGCCTCGCCATAGGCCGCTAGGTAGCCCTTGCAGTCGTGTTCGCCTTTCCAGCGCCGATCGGCCTGTTTGGTCTCCCCCACATAAAGGAGCAGTGCCCCCTCCAGGTGGGGCGGCCGGTCCACGACGAAATACAGGGCCGCACCATCGGGTTGGCGTTCGGGCCATCGCCAGAACTGAAGATGTTGTGGGGCCAGCTGTAGCGGATCGAGGCGTTGCACAGCCGCCGCACCGAGGCTGCCGCCTCCGAACAGATCCATCTGACCTGGGGGCAGCTGGTTGCCGCTGGCCACCGCCTCAAAGCGTGGGCTCTGGTAGTCCAGTAGACGCTGCTGCCAGGCGATCAGCTGATGCTCCTGCAGCGGGAGGGCCTCGCCGCTGATCCCGCCACCGACGGGTGTCGCGCCAAACAGTTCGCCTTGCCGTCCCATTCGCCTAGGCCGAGCGCGGCAGTTCTGGACCGGCGGAACCTTGGCCAAAGCGCACCTTTCCGATCAGCTCCTCCACCACCGACGCCGGCAGTTGCAGTCGCTCCTGTAGCTCCGCAAGGTCCTGGAAGGGGGCCCGTTGCCGCTCGCGCATCAGCCGTTGCCGCCGCTCCGGGCTCAGTTGGGGCAGTTGGCGCTCGAGTGCCTGGGCCGGGGCGCGGTTGAGGTCGATCAGCAAGGGCGTCACGGCCGTTGGGGCGCCATCGCCGTACCAGCGGAATTGCAGCAGGGGTTCCCAGCTGGCCACCAGTGCAGCGGGGAGGTCCAACAGGCGCTGGAGGTCGTCTGGACCGCTGAGTTGCACCCCACCCTGCTGGAGCCGCAGGAGCAGGTCAACTTGATCGCGCGTGATCTGCGGCAGCCGCAACCAGTCGTTGGCGCTGGCGCGATTGACATCGAGGCGCCAACCCAGGGCCGCCGCGTGCTGGACCTCCTGGGCGTTGGCCAGCCGCAGGTTCGGGTTGTGCTCGAGCTTGAGGGCGAGGAGGTCTTGCTCGATGCTCTCCTCCAGGGGCTGCGGTTTCGGCGCGACAGGTTGTGGTGCGCGCCGCGGCAATTCTCCCGCCGCCTCCAGCAGTCTCCGGGCCAGAGGATCCAACCAGTGGCCTCGGCCCATGGCGGTGTCGGGTGCGGCGGAACGGCCCGACCTTAACGAGGGTCTGGCCACTCGACCAAGCCCAGGCGAATGCCTTGGACCGCGGCCTGAATGCGGCTGTTGGCATTCAGCTTCTGGAAGATGTGCCGGACGTGGTCTTTCACCGTCTCAACCGAGAGGTGCAGGCGTTGACCGATGCCCTGGTTCTCGGTCCCGCCGGCCATCAGTCGAAGGATGTCCACCTCCCTGGGGGTCAGCTGCGCCAAGGGGGTGCCCTGGCCCTCGGCAAAGGCTTCGAAGTAGCTCTTGCTCAGGTTCCGGTCGAGGTAGAGCCCGCCGCTCTGCATGGCGCGAATCGCGGCCAGAAAGCTGCCGAAACCCAGGTTGCTTTCCAGGCAGAGCCCATCGCAGTTGGCCTGCAGTGCTTGGTGAATGGCCATCAAGCGCCGGGGCTGGGTGACCACCATCAAGGTGGCGGGCGGCTGGGGCAGGGCTTTGGCTTGGGCCACCAGGCTGCCGCCGTTGCCCTGCTCGAGCCGGTCGGTGCAGATCAGTACATCCGCCTGCCCCTGCTCCAACCTCTGCAATCCCTCGTCTTGGGTGGTCACCGCCCCGACGATCTCGGGCCCCGGCTGCAGGGCGGCAATGAATAGGGTCAGGGCGAGCCGTGAGCCGCTGCAGACCACCACGCGGGATTGACTGAGCAGCGCGTTGCCTGCGGCCACGTTGCCCCGCACGGCCGCCAGGGAGGGGGTGTAGTCCATCGCGACGCAGGCTGCACTGTTCACTGTGCGCACGGGCCGCGAACTTGGCAGCCCGTTACGCCTATCCGCACTCGTCAGGGCCGCTCAGGCTCGACACAATCGTTGGGCCCGCCCGGCTCAGCCTGATGGCCTTCTTTGAATCCGAGATCGTTCAAGAAGAAGCCAAGCGCCTGTTTGGCGATTACCAGCAACTGATGCAGCTGGGCGGCGAGTACGGCAAGTTCGATCGGGAAGGCAAAAAGCTCTTCATCGAGCGGATGGAGGAGCTGATGGACCGCTACCGCGTGTTCATGAAGCGCTTTGAGCTCTCCGATGACTTTCAGGCCAAGCTCACCGTTGAGCAGCTACGCACCCAGCTCAGCCAGTTCGGGATGACCCCCGATCAGATGTTTGAGCAGATGCAGCGCACCCTGGATCGAATGAAGGGGGAGCTGGACGCGGAAAGCTGATCCCCGTCTGCGTACGATCCGACCCCAGACAGCAGGGCGGACATGGCCAAGGGCGAGTGGGGACTGCCGCAGTGGTTGGAGCGCGGTGTCGCTGACCTGTTCCCCACCGGTACGGAAGCCAGTGATGCCGACCAACAGCTGGCTGCCCGCCTCGCTGAGGCCGAGAAGGCCGGCCGGCCCCTGCGGATCAAGCTCGGCATCGATCCGACCGGCAGTGACATTCACCTGGGCCACTCGATCCTGTTCCGCAAATTGCGGGCCTTTCAGGATGCGGGCCACACGGCTGTGCTGATCATCGGTGACTTCACCGCCCGCATCGGTGACCCCACGGGCAAAAGTGCCACCCGCGTTCAGCTCACGGCCGAGGAGGTCGAGTCCAACGCCCGCACCTATCTCCAGCAGCTCGGCCAGGGCCAGGACCCCGCGCGTGCCCTGCTGGATTTCGAGACCCCGGGCCGCCTGGAGGTGCGCCGCAACAGCGAATGGCTGGCCTCCCTCGATCTACCCAAGGTGATCGAGCTGCTGGGGATCTCCACCGTCGGCCAGATGCTGGCCAAGGAGGACTTCGCCAACCGCTACGGCTCCGGTACTCCGATCTCCCTGCACGAATTTCTCTATCCGCTGCTGCAGGGCTATGACTCGGTGGCCGTGCAGGCCGACCTGGAACTGGGGGGGACGGACCAGAAGTTCAACGTGGCCATGGGCCGCGACCTGCAGCGCCACTTCGGCCAGCGCACGCAGTTCGGGATGCTCCTGCCGATCCTGGCGGGCCTCGACGGCGTTCAGAAGATGAGCAAGAGCCTGGGGAACACGGTCGGTCTGGCCGAAGACCCGCTCTCGATGTACTCCAAGCTCGAGAAGGTGCCCGATGCGGCGGTCGAGGAGTACCTCACCCTGCTGACCAATCTCGATCTGGCGGCCCTGCCGGATAACCCTCGGGAGCGCCAAAAGGCGATGGCCCTAGAGGTGACGCGCCAGCGCCACGGCCAGGCGGCGGCTGATCAGGCCCAGGCCGATGCCGGCAAGCTCGTGGGCGGTGCCAAGGGCAGCGGGGCGGCGGACGCCGAGGTTCCCGAGGCATCCCTGGCAGAGGTGAACTTCCCGGCGAAGGCCTTCTATTTGCTCAGCGCCGTCGGCATCTGCGCCAGCAGCAGTGAGGCGCGCCGCCAAATCCAGGGCGGTGGGGTCAAGCTCGATGGCGAGAAGCTGGCGGATCCCAACCAGGAATTTGCAGGGCCCGATCAGTTGGCTGGCAAGGTGCTGCAGCTGGGCAAGAAGACCTTCCGGCGCCTGGTGGCGGGTTAAACCGCGCTGACCCGGCCCGATTGGATGTCAAAGAAGGCCGGCTGGATCTTGACCTTGCCGCTGGCCTGGCTTTTGTGACCTAGAGGCTGCGCAGCACAGCTAGGTCTTCCGCATCCAACGGCGTCGGGATGCCGTGCTCGAGCAGGTCGGCGAAACCGCCATCGCGGCTGAGCACTGTGATCAGGTACACCCTGCCTGGGCCTGGGTTCTCCAGGTCGTGGATCGCATCGCCGGGGACGCTGACAAAGTCCCCGCCACTGGCGGTGATGCTGGACTCACCGACGTGGAACACCACGTTCCCCCGCAGAACGAAGAACAGCTCGGCGGCCTGGTGATGGCTGTGGGCGGGGACCCGATCGCAGGGGTCATGCACCTCCAAGAACTGCGTGCAGCCGCCGGCTTCCGGCTTGCTGAGCAGGGCGAGCCGGCAGTGGTCATCGCTGCCCAGCCGAAACGCCTGGAGTTGCTCGGGATGCAGGATCCGCGGACCCATGGGCGAGGCAAGGTGCTGATCCCATGCTGGGTCGCTCCTGGAGAACGCGCCAGGACAATTCGTAGCCTGAGATCTTCATCGAGAGCTGCCTCCCCGTGACCAGGCCTGCCGCTGAGCGGATCATCGTTGCCCTCGATGGCATGGCCCCGGATCAGGCCCTGGCCTTCAGCCGCGGGGTCGAGGGCCTGCGCTGGGTCAAGGTCGGCCTGGAGCTCTTTGTTCAGGCGGGCCCTGAGGTGGTGGCCCAGTTGCGGGAGCAGGGCCTGCGGGTCTTCCTCGACCTGAAGTTCCACGACATCCCCGCCACCATGGCCGGTGCCTGCCGGCGGGCGGCTGGCCTGGGTGCGGAGCTGATCACGGTCCATGCCTGCGCCGGTCGTGAAGCCCTGCAGGCTGCCCAGGCCGCCGCTGCTGAGGGCGCCCAAGTTGCTGGACTGGCCGCTCCGACCCTGCTGGCGGTGACGGTGCTGACCAGTTGGGAGGAGCAGCGGCTGCAGCGGGAATTGGCCATCCGTCAGGACATCGCGGAACGGGTTCCGGCCTTGGCGGCCCTGGCCGCAGGGGCGGGAATTGGCGGTTGCGTCTGTTCTCCGCTGGAGGCCTCCAGTCTTCGGGCCCAACACCCCGAACCGTTTGCCTTGGTGACCCCAGGAATTCGCCCGAAGGGCAGCGCCGCGGGCGATCAGGCCCGGGTGCTGGGTCCCGCTGAGGCCATCGCCGCTGGAGCCTCCCAGCTGGTGATCGGCCGCCCGATCACTAAGGCTGACGACCCCACCCTGGCTTTTGCCGCCTGCTGCGCCGAGCTGGCCTAGGCCACTGCCTGCGCCGCCGGGCTGAGCTCGCCGTAGAGCCGCTCCAGCTGGTCGATGTTGCGGGTGAGGGTGTAGCGCTCCAGCGCCCGCTGGCGGGCACGCCGGCCCAGTTCTGCACTGAGGACGGGCTGGTCCCGCAGCACCGGCAGCAGGGTGCGCAGTTGGGTGGTGACCCCTTGGGTGCTGATGACGATGCCGGCCCCGCCCTCGAGCACCTCCCCATCGGCCCCGGCATCGGTGGCGACACAGGCGGTGCCACTGGCCATGGCCTCCAGCAGTGCCAGGGACAGCCCCTCCACCAGTGAGGGAAGGAGAAAGACCTCCGCGAGCTGCAGGAGCGCCAGCCGCACGGCCTGCTCCGGTTCATGGCCCCACCAGAGGATGCCGGCGTCCTCGCCGTAGTTCTGCATCAGCGATTGGCGCATCGGACCATCGCCCACCACCACGAGCTTGCAGCCGCTGGGCTGGACCAACTTCCAGGCCCGCAGCAGCGCTTCGACGTTCTTCTCTGTGGCGATTCGCCCCATGTAGAGAAAGACCCGCTGGCAACTGAAGCGTTGGCGCAGCTGCTGGAGCCGTTCGGAGGGTGCGGCTGGGTTGCCGGGACTCCAGCGCTGGGGGTCGACCCCGTTGGGGATCACCGCCAGGCGATCCCTGGGGACCCCGAGTCGCATCAACACATCCGCCTGCAGCTCCGAGAAGACCACCACCCGGTCGTACTTGGCCAGGGATGGGGCGTAGAGCTGATAGGTCAGCTGCTGGGTGCCGGCGCTCAGGTTGCGCAGGCTTGCGTCAAAGGGGGGGTGGAAGGTCGCCACCAGCGGCAGGCCCAGCTGCTGGCAGAGATCCGGCAGCCGGAAATCCAGGGGGGAGAGGGTCAAGCTGGCGTGCACCAGATCCGGTTTGAGCCGCTCCAGCGACTCCCGCAGTTCCCGCTGGGCCCCTGGGGAGGGAATCGTGTAAACCTGCGACTTGACCAGATAGGGCAGGGCCACGTCCGGGCTCGCCGTTCCTGGGCTGTCGAAGTGGATAAAGCTGATCTCGTGGCCCCGATCCCGTAGGGCCTCGGTGGTGGTCAGGCCGTAGGTGACGTTGCCGCAGAAGGGTGACTTCTTGCCCAACCAGGCGATGTGGGCCACGCAGCGGCTACTCGACCAAGTGCCGAAACTAGCAGCGTTTCCACGGCTGCTCGAGCAGCGCAGCGGCCACCGCCAGCCCCGCCAAGACCCAGAGGACCGGCAGTAGCCCGTAGCGGCTGACGATTGCGCCGGCGAGCACCAGCGGCAGGCTCAAGGCGATGTTGATCAGGTTGTTCTGCAGGCCAAAGACCTTTCCCCGCATCGATTCCGGGGTGTCCTCTTGGATGGTGGTTTGGGCGGGGATGGCCAGCAGGGCGGCCCCCACACCGAGCACTGTGCAGAGGGCGAGGGTGAAGCCGAGGCTGCCGCGCAGTTGGCCGAGCAGCACCAGGCTCCAGGCGATCGTTCCCAGGCCCGCGGAGGCCAGACGGCGGCGGTTGAAGCGATGGCCGATCTGGGCGACAGCGACGGCCCCCAGGGCGAGGCCGATGCCACTCATGGCCAGCAGGGTTCCGAATTGGGTGGGTCCCAGCTGACGGATGGCGGAGGCCAGGCTGATCGCCAAGACATAAAGCGCCGCCAGAAGGCTGTAGAGCAGCACCAGCTGGAGCATCGCGCTGCGGACGGTTGGACGCTGCTTAAGCACCTCCAGGCCTTCGGAGATCTCGCGCCAGATGTTCTCGTCATGGCTGCGCTGGGGGGTTTCCTCGACGCGAATCCAAGCGATCGACAGGGCAGCCAGGCCGTAGCAAAGGGGCAATAGGGCGAATTCGCCGTTGGCGATGCCCAGGGCCCCCAGGCCATATTTCAGACCCCGCAGGATCGGATCACCCAGGGCAAAGCCCACGATGGTGGCGGCCATGCTCGTGGCCTGATACAGCGAGTTGGCCGCCAGTAGCTGGCGCGTGGGCACCAGCATCGGGATCGCGGCTTGCTCCGCCGGTGCAAAAAACTGGGTCAGCACCGACTCCAAAAAGGTGATGACCAGCAGGGCCCAGTAGCCCCAGCTCAGCCCCAGCCAATGGGGGCCATCCAGCAGGCAGAGGGGAGTGAGCAGGGCCAGGCCGGCACGGATGCCATTGCTGGCCACCATCACTTCGCGCTTGCGCCAGCGATCGGCCCAGACCCCAGCCACCAAACCCAGGACCATCGCTGGGATGGTGTTGGCCACATAGATCCCCGTGGCCAGCAGGGTGATCCACTGGGCCCGGCCCTCGATGCTGAGGTTGAACGCCCCGGCGGCCTCCACCAGCGCACCGCCCTCGGGTGGTGTCGCTCCCGCCCAGTACTGGGCGATGAGGAACACCATCAACACGATGTAGAACTTGTCCGCCAGCTGGCTGAAGATCTGCCCAAGCCAGAGCTTGCGGAATTCGGGCAGGGCCAAAACCCCCTGGAGCCCTGTGTTGTCACCTGGAGACCGCGGGTCTTCGCTCACGTTCTTCAGGACCTCCCGGCTACCGATGATGCCCCATCGTCGAAGCATTGCCTCAGCATTCGCCAGGACCGGGCGCTGCGGTTGAGGTGTTCTCGGCACCAGAGCTCCAGCAGTTGCAGCAACCGGAGCCAGACCGACTGCGGTCCCATCAGCGTTCCATCGCGCTTGCGGGGCAACGCCGGCCGCAGCAGCCGCTGCAACAGGGCCAGCTCGGAGGCGTTCAGCACCATCTGGGCGCCGGGCACGGCGCCGATCACGAAGCCCTCACTGGGCAGCAGGCTGCAGCGCCAGTCCCAATTCCCCAGGGGCGGATCCAGGGGCTCCCCGCTGCGGCAGCACTCCGCCAGGGGCAGGGCGTAGCCCCCCAGGGCCAACAGGTGGGTGAGGCCCTGAACACTGATGGCCAGGGCTTCCAGGCTGTCTTGCTTCTCCTTGACCACCAACTCCAGGCGGGCGAGCTGCACCAGCAGGTCCTCTAGTAGACCCTCGATCGCATCGCCACTGGGCACCAGCAGTAGAGCCACCTCGGCCAATCCCTGGGCGGCGGCCAGGGTCTCCAGCCGCTCCGCCAGGTGGGAGAAGTTGCGCAGCACCCGCAGTTGGCGCACACGCTTCAGGCCGCTGCGGCCCCCCACCTGCAGGCTGAGGACCGCCAGGGGCACGGCGGCGGCCAGGGAACTCTTGGGCTTGCGGGCACCGGGGGCCGCCAGTCGGATCAGGCCCTCCTCATTGCTGAGGACCGTGATCAGACGGTCGCTTTCCCCCAGGGGACTGCTGCGCAGCACCAGCCCCTCAAGCCGTTGCTCTGGGCTCACGCTGCTTTGGCCCGCAGGGCCTCCATCAGGGCAACCCCTCGGCTGGTCCCCAGCCGGCTGGCCCCGGCTTCGACGAGGCCATAGGCCTGCTCAAGCCCGCTGATGCCACCGGAGGCTTTGATCGCGGCCCGGCCACGGGCCAGTTGCCGCAGCTGTTTGACCTGCTCAAGGCTGGCCGCCGGGCCAAAGCCGCTGCCGGTCTTGAGCATGCTGGCGCCGACATCGATGCTGGCCTCGACGGCCCACTCCAGAACCTCGGGCGACAGCCGTCCCACCTCCAGGATCACCTTGAAGGGCAGCCCCAATTCGGCGATCGGGGCAAGGTCCTCGCAGAACTGACTGCTGTTGCCGTCGGCCAGGGCCCCGAAGTCCGGCACCACATCGAGTTCATCGGCACCGGCGGCCGCGGCCCATTCGGCCTCTTGGCGCTTGATCTCGGCGGGAATCGCGCCGAAGGGGAAGCCGATCACACTGATCAACTTCGGGCCCCGCCCGCCGCTTGGACCGAGCCGCTCCCGGGCGAGATCCAGCCAGCGGGAGGCCAGGCAGACCCCGGCAAAGCCGAAGTGTTTGGCCTCATCGCAGCAGCGGAG
The DNA here is from genome assembly GCF_054459035.1 of Synechococcus sp. LTW-G. NCBI lineage: Bacteria > Bacillati > Cyanobacteriota > Cyanophyceae > Synechococcales > Synechococcaceae > Synechococcus > Synechococcus sp. LTW-G. The sequence continues at coordinate 135,341 of NZ_JBTKYW010000006.1, forward strand.
GATGGCCTCTTGGCCCTGGTGGGGATCCAACAGGGCGTGATCGATCAGGGGAGCGAGATCGGGCAGGTCGCGCACAGTTGCGTTCAGTCCTTGGCCTGGATGACGCCAAATCCTCCATGGTTGCGGCGGTAGACCACCTGCAGCTCATCACTCCCGGCGTCGCGGAAGAGATAGAAGTCGTGGTCGATCAACTCCAGTTGATGCAGGGCCTCCTCGAGGCTCATCGCCGGCATCGAGAAGTACTTGCGGCGCACCCCGCGGCTGGGCAGACCGGCTTCCTTGCCGTCCAGCAGAGATCCGCTGACGCTGTCATCGCCGGCCATCTCCACCACGCTGGGGGTCTCGCTGGCGTGGTGGCCATGGCTGTGGTGGTGGTCGCCGTGGCGGTCCTTGTAGCGGCGCAGCTGCCGCGTCAATTTCCCGGCCACCAGATCGATGCTGGCGTAGAGGTTTTCGCTCCGTTCCTGGGCGCGGATGACGGTGCCGTTGGCGAAGACCGTCACCTCGGCGGTCTGTTGCGGAACCCGGGGATTGCGGGCCACCGAGAGATGCACGTCCGCCTCTTTCACCATCCCGTCGAAATGACTGGTCGCGCGCTTGAGCTTCTCTTCGGTGTACTCGCGGATGGCTGGAGTGACCTCCAGATTGCGGCCATGAATCACGAGCTTCATCCCTTGCCTCCTCGGCGGTGGACCCGCTTAAACGCTAGGAACGGTCAGTGAGTTCAACCACGGCCTCGCCCGCTCGCGACGCAATCTGTTTCGAGCCCACCGGCTGCGTTCCCTTCGCGCTGGCCTGGGATTGGCAGCAGCAGTTGCAACGGCGTCTGCTGGAGGACCCCGATGGGCCGGAGGCAGTGCTGCTGCTGGAGCATGAGCCCTGTTACACCCTCGGTCGCGGGGCCGACCCGGGGTTTCTGGGCTTTGATCCAGCCGATCCCCCCGCGCCGCTGTTTCGGATCGATCGCGGCGGTGAGGTGACCCACCACTGCCCCGGGCAGTTGGTGCTTTACCCCGTGCTCAACCTGCAGCGCCATGGCGCTGATCTGCACCTCTATCTGCGGGAGTTGGAGGGGGTGGTGATCGATTTGTTGGCCGAGCTGGGCTTGGAGGCCGGCCGCATGGAGGGGCTCACGGGGGTTTGGCTGGAGGGCCGCAAGCTGGCCGCCATTGGGGTTGGTGCCCGCCGCTGGATCAGCCAGCATGGCTTGGCCTTGAACGTGGAGGCAGACCTCGCCGGTTTTGCCGAAGTCGTGCCCTGCGGGATTGCGAACCGGGAGGTCGGGCGGCTGGTGGATTGGCGGCCGGAGCTCACGGCGGCGGCGCTGCGGCCGCGCCTGCTGGAGACCTTCGCACGTCGCTTTGGTTTGCAGTTGCGAGCCCCAACCCTGCAGGAGCAGCTCCAGGGGTGGTAAGACCGGGGCCAACTGACTGATATCCCCCATGCCGCTCGCCGAGATCAGCTGGACTGGCAGCCGCCAAGATCAGCGCGCCTTGGCCGAGAGGCACGACTGGAGTGCACTCCGCGGCCTTGAGCAGCTCTGGGGGCAGCTGGCTGAACGCCACGGCGATGCGCCTGCCCTGGAGGCTCCCCATGCCAAGCCGCCGGAGCAGCTGAGCTTCCGCGCCCTGCATCAACAGATCGAGCAGGCTGCGGCAGGGTTTGCGGCTCTCGGGGTCCGGCCGGGGGAGGTGGTGGGGTTGTTCTCGGAAAACTGCCCCCGCTGGCTGGTGGCGGACCAGGGTCTGATGCGTCTGGGGGCTGCGGATGCAGTTCGCGGCAGCGCGGCCCCCGTGGATGAGCTGCGCTACATCGCGGGCGACTGCGGCGCGGTGGCGCTGGTGCTGGAGTCCGCAGAGCTGCTGCAGCGTTTGAAGCTCAGCAGTGAGCTCCTCGGGCAGCTGCGCTTTGTGGTGCTGCTGCAGGGGGACCGCGGTTCGGTGGTGCCGGTGGTCCCTTGCTTCACCTGGGATGAGCTGATGGCCAAGGGGGCGAGCAGCTCCGCTCCTGCCTGGCCTGAAGGCGGAGAGGAGCGCCTGGCCACCGTGCTCTACACCTCGGGCACCACGGGCCGGCCGAAGGGCGTTCCCCTGAGCCACGCCAACTTGCTGCAGCAGCTGCGCAGCCTCGGTGTGGCGGTGGCGCCGCGCCCGGGCGATCGGGTCCTGAGCGTTCTGCCGATCTGGCACGCCTATGAGCGCAGCGCGGAGTACTTCCTGCTCTCCTGCGGCTGCCAGCAGACCTACACGACGCTCAAGCAACTGCGTCCGGATCTGCAGCGGGTTCGCCCCCACTACCTGATCAGTGTTCCTCGGCTCTGGGAAGCCCTGCTCAGTGGCTTTGAGGATGCCCTCAGCGCCATGCCGGCGAGCCGCGCCAAGCTGCTGCGATCGGCCCTGAAGGTCAGCCGATTCCACTGCCTCTCGAGGCGGGTGGCGGCGGATCGCACCTTGATCCCTGAGCGCAAGCGCCGCCGTCTGGCCGCCGCCGCCGGGGCGCTGCTGAGTTGGCCCCTGCATGGGGTGGCCGAGCAGTTGTTCTGGCCAAAGGTCCGCGCTCAGCTGATCGGAGGGCGCCTGCGCACGGCCATCAGCGGTGGCGGTGCCTTGGCGATCCACGTCGATGGTTTCTTTGAGGCCATTGGCATTGAGCTGCTGGTGGGCTACGGCCTGACCGAAACCAGCCCCGTCTTGACCTGCCGTCGCCGCTGGAACAACCGCCGCGGAAGTTCCGGCCAACCGCTTGCGGGCACCTCCATCAAGATCACCGATCCCGAGACCGGGGCGGTTCTGGCCATCGGCGAGCGGGGCAAGGTCTTGGCCAAGGGCGCCCAGGTGATGGGCGGCTACCTGGGCAAGCCAGAGGCCACCGCCAAGGTGCTCGATGCCGAGGGCTGGTTTGACACCGGGGACCTCGGCCACCTGCTTGCCGACGGCACCTTGGTGCTGACCGGCCGCGCCAAGGACACGATCGTCCTGAGCAGCGGCGAGAACATTGAGCCGGGCCCCCTGGAGGAGTGCCTGGTGGCCTGCTCTTTGGTGGAGCAGGTGATGCTTGTGGGGCAGGACCGCAAGGCCCTGGGCGCCTTGGTGGTGCCGAAGCTGGAGAACCTGGAGGCCTTCGCGGCCGAGCAGGGGTTGTCGGCCGCCGATCCGGCGCTGCTCAAGGCCCTGACCAGCCGCCTGAATCGCCGCCTGCAGTCCCGGGTGGGCGCCCGCCCGGATGAACGGCTGGCGGGGGTGGCCCTGGTGGAGGCCTTCAGCATCGACAACGGCTTGCTCACCCAAACCCTCAAGCAAAAGCGCGATCGCATCGTCGATCGCGATGCTCAAGCGATTGAGGCGATCTACGGGCGCTAGGGCCGGGAACCCGCCCGAGCCGGGCGTTGTCGGCCTCGCTTGCCCCTGACAGGCTGGGCGCCGCGAAACCCCCTTCCATGGCCGACGGTTCCCTCTCCGTGAAGCGCTCCATCACCGTTCGCGCGGTGGTGACCCCCCGTTGGAAGGAGGACGCCGAGCGCGAGATCAGCGCGGCCATCGCCAATAGCGACGCCCAGCTGGGGCAGCTCGAGCACGAAGGCCAGCAGCTGGTGGAGGCGATCCGCAGCCAGAGCGCCAACCCCCTGGATCCCCGCGTCCAGGAGCAGGTGGGTTCCGTGCAGGAGCAGGTGGCGGCCAAGCGTGCCGAGCTTGAGGAGCAGAAGCGTCAGCTGCTCGAGCAGCAGCGCCAGGTCCGCGACCTGGAGATGGAGCAGATCGTTGAGCAGGGCCAGCTCGACAGCTTCACCGACGTCAAGGTGGGCGACAACCTCGTGGAGAAGCTCCAGGTGGCTGTGGTTGTGCGCGATGGGGTGATCGAGTCGATCGAGGGAGCCCTCTGAGTCGCCACTCCGGAGGTCCCTGCCGCTGAGCCGCGTAAAATCCGCCTCAATTGAGCGGCAGACCTCCGTTGGCCACCCACGAAATCTTCATGCCCGCCCTCTCCTCCACCATGACGGAGGGCAAGATCGTGGAATGGCTGAAGAAGCCAGGTGACAAGGTCGGCCGCGGTGAGTCTGTCCTGGTCGTCGAGTCGGACAAGGCCGACATGGACGTTGAGTCCTTCAACGAGGGCTACCTCGCAGCGGTGTTGATGCCCGCCGGCAGCACGGCCCCCGTTGGTGAAACCATCGGCCTCGTGGTGGAGACCGAGGCTGAGATCGCCGAGGCCCAGGCCAAGGCCCCCAGCGCACCAGCCGCCGCTGCCGCTCCCGCCCCGGCCGCTACTCCGGCACCTACCCCTGCAGCGGCTCCTGCCCCCGCACCCGTTGCTGCAGCCCCGGCTCCTGTTGCCGCTGCCCCCATTAGCAATGGCCGGGTGGTGGCCAGCCCCCGGGCCAAGAAACTGGCCAGCCAGCACGGCGTCGCCCTCGAGACCCTGCGCGGCAGCGGCCCCCACGGCCGAATCCAGGCCGAGGACGTTGAGCGGGCCCTGGGTCTGACCGTGGCTGTTCCCCGTGTGGCCGAGGGCTCAGCTCCTGCTGCCAGCGGCAGCGGAAATGGTGCCGCTGCTCCTGCGGCTGCACCGGCTGGCAATGCCTTTGGCCGTCCCGGCGAGAGCGTGGCCTTCAACACCCTGCAGGGTGCGGTCAACCGCAACATGGTGGCGAGCCTGGCGGTGCCGACCTTCCGCGTCGGCTACACGATCACCACCACCAAGCTGGACGCCTTCTACAAGCAGGTGAAAAGCAAGGGCGTCACCATGACCGCCCTGCTGGCCAAGGCCGTGGGTGTGGTGCTGGCCCGTCACCCCCAGGTCAATGCCGCCACCAGTGCCGATGGCAGCGCCATGGTTTACCCCGCTGCGGTGAATGTGGCCGTGGCCGTGGCGATGGAAGACGGTGGCTTGATCACCCCCGTGCTGGCCAATGCCGACAAGACCGATATCCACTCCCTGGCCCGCAACTGGGCGGATCTGGTGAGCCGGGCCCGCAGCAAGCAGCTGCAGCCTGAGGAGTACAGCACCGGCACCTTCACCCTTTCCAACCTGGGGATGTTCGGTGTGGATCGCTTCGACGCGATCCTGCCCCCGGGTACCGGCGCGATCCTGGCGGTGGCCGCTTCCCGCCCCACCGTCGTGGGCGGCAAGGACGGCTCGATCCGCGTGGCGAACCAGATGCAGGTCAACCTGACCTGTGATCACCGCGTGATCTACGGCGCCGATGCGGCGGCCTTCCTGAAGGATCTGGCCCAGCTGATCGAGACCAACCCCGAGAGCCTGGCCTTCTGATCAGCGACGATCAGCTGCTTTCGAGCTACGTCTTCGATCTCCCGGAGACGTTCATCGCCCAGCGCCCCGTGGAGCCCCGCCACGCGGCTCGGTTGCTGGCGCTGGAAGGCCCCGAGGGCTGCAGCCACCAAACGGTCTGGGAGCTGCAGCAGCTTCTGAAACCTGGTGACTTGCTGGTGGTCAACAACACCCGGGTGCTGAAGGCGCGCCTTCAGGCCCGCCGGGCCAGCGGCGGCGCGGTGGAGCTCCTGGTGCTGGAGCCTGTGGCAGGCAGCGATTGGCTCTGTTTGGCCAAGCCGGCCAAGCGCCTGAAGCCGGGCGAGATCCTGCAGATGGAGCATCCCGGTCAACCGCCCCAGCCCCTGGAGATCGTGGCCGTCGACGCCGAGACCGGTGGCCGGGTGGTGCGTTTTCCGGCAGAGTGCACCACCCCAGAAGCGATCGAGGCGCTGCTGGCGCGCTATGGCGAAATCCCCCTGCCGCCCTACATCCACCAGCACTCCAGTGAGGACGACAGCCGCTACCAGACCCGCTATGCCTCGCGGCCCGGGGCGGTGGCTGCTCCCACGGCGGGCCTGCACCTCAGCGATGCCTTGCTCGAAGCCCTGGAGGCGCGAGGTGTGCAGCGCACAACTGTGACCCTGCATGTGGGCCTGGGCACCTTTCGGCCGGTGGAGACCGAGGACCTGACCCAGCTGGAGCTCCATAGCGAGTGGGTTGAGGTGTCGGCGGCCGCTGTGGAGGCCGTCGCCCAGTGCCGCGCCCGCGGTGGCCGGGTGATTGCGGTTGGAACCACCTCCGTTCGCAGCCTGGAGGCTGTGGCCCAGCTCCATGGGGGCGAGCTCCAGCCCCATGCAGGCCCGGTGAATCTGGTGATTCAGCCCGGCTATCGCTTTGCGGTGGTGCAGGGACTGCTGACGAATTTCCACTTACCCAAGAGCTCGCTGCTGCTGCTGGTCAGTGCCCTGGTCGGGCGCCGCCGCCTGCTGGATCTCTATGAGGAGGCCAAGGCCGAGGGCTATCGCTTCTTCTCCTATGGCGATGCGATGTGGATCGCACCGGAATCGGTTCTCGAGAGCGCCCGACCATAAAAAAAGCCCCCGCTTGTGCGGGGGCTTGGCTTGGATCGCTCGAATCAGGCGGCGGCCAGGTTGGCGGCCACGAAGTCCCAGTTGACCAGCTTGTCGAGGTAGGTGCTGATGTAGTCGGGGCGGCGGTTCTGGTAGTCCAGGTAGTAGGCGTGCTCCCAGACGTCCATGGTCAGCAGGGCCTTCTGGCCGTGGGCCAGGGGCAGATCGGCGTTACCGGTCTTGGTGACCTTCAGGGTGCCGTTGTCGAGCACGAGCCAGGCCCAGCCGCTACCGAACTGGGTGGCGCCGGCTGCCTTGAAGGCCTCAACGAACTTCTCGAAGCTGCCGAAGTCAGCGTTGATCTTGTCGAGCAGCGCGCCGCTGGGGGTGCCACCACCGTTGGGCTTGATGCACTGCCAGTAGAAGCTGTGGTTCCAGACCTGGGCGGCGTTGTTGAACACACCAGCCTTGCCGGCATCACCGGCCACGGCAACGATGGTGTCTTCGAGGCTCTTGCCTTCCAGATCGGTGCCAGCCACCAGGTTGTTGAGGTTGGTTACGTAAGCGTTGTGGTGCTTGCCGTGGTGGAACTCAAGGGTTTGGCGGGAGATATGGGGCTCGAGGGCGTCGAGGCCGTAGGGCAGCGCGGGCAGCGTATGAGCCATGAACGGAAGGATCGTGCTTTTCAATGCCCGGCCAAATGCCGGACGGCGGCGGCATCCTAACGATCGTTTGAAGTTTCGACAGTCGCGGGAACCGCACCGCTGGCGCGGCTCCCATGGAACGGATCAGCCCTTGATCTCGAGCAGTTCAACCTCAAAGATCAAGGTGGCGTTCGGGGGGATCACACCGCCGGCACCGCGCTCGCCGTAGGCCAGATCGGGGGGGATCACGAGCTTGCGCTTGCCGCCCACCTGCATGCCGGCGACGCCCTCATCCCAGCCCTTGATCACGCGACCGGCGCCGAGGGGGAAGCTGAAGGGACCGCGGCCGTAGCTGCTGTCGAACTCTTTGCCGTTCTCAAGGGTGCCGCGGTAGTTCACAACAACGAGCTGACCGGAGCTGGCCTCAGGGCCATCACCGATCACCAGGTCGGTGATGCGCAGACCGCTGGGGGTCATCCGTTCTTTGGCCGCAACCATTTCTCCTCCGAGGGCAGACGCCCCACTGTCGGCGATGACGTCGCTGGCCATGGTGAAGAGGCTGGGGTTGGGGTCCTCCGGATCGAGCTCGATCTGGCCGCTGAAGCTGGCCTGGACTGGGGCACTGGCCACGGCCTGTTGCACGGCCGGCTGGCTGGGGGCGGCGTTCACGGTGGAGGGCGCCACGATCTGGCTCACCAGTGCCAGCAAGAGGCAGCCGACGCAAACGGCGGAGCTGATCAGGATGTCCCGCATGGCTGGATCAAAGAGGCATCAAGGGCCGATTCTCGCCTAGTTGCCTCTCAGTCCGGGATCTCGAGTTGGGATTGCTTTTGCCGGAGCTGCTGCTCCAGGCGATCGATGCGGCCCCGCAGTTCATCCACCTCCCGCTGGCGGGCCAGGCCCAGGTCCTGCAGCAGGTGGTCCAGGTTGCGCTCGACCTGCCGTTCGGTCTGTTTCTCCAGTTCGGGGTTCTCGCCGCGAAGGCTGGCGAGAACGTCATCCACCAAGGCGCTGGCCTGGCTTGGATCCAGGCGCCCACTGCTGACCCAGGCCTGGGTCACGCTCCGCAGGCGATCGGCCACCAGTGAAGTGGTGCCAAGGCCGCGGAAGAGAAGTTGTTGCAGGGTCCGGCTGGGATCCATATCACTTCTTTAGTGGTAAGCGAGCTGAGCTGATCAGAGAGGGTTGGCGCCAGCTCTGCCTTTTGCAGGTCTAGCTGGCCCAGAGGTCAGGCGCCTATGAACAGTGCGTCTGACCCAAGCACATCAACAGTTTTGAGCATGGCCAGGCTTGTGGCCTATCTGATCGCGTGAGTCATGCTTTTTGCCTGCTGAGTTGATGCTTTGCTGGAGCACGGCGTGCTCTTTATGGACCCAGTTTCTTATGCATTGTTCGAATCATTAAGGATCAGGATTGAGAGGCTTCCTTGATTCTCGCGATTGGCAGTCAATGCAGAAGATCTGCTGCATATTTGAGACTTGATCCCTTGGGTTGCTGAAGGTTAATAGCTTGGTCTAGATGGAGTTGGATTCACGGTGACGGTGCCAGGGCCTTTCGCTTCGGTCGTTGTCTTGCTTGATCGAGTAAGTCTCTTTTTGATGGGCTTTGTTGTGATTTTTCTGATCATCAGTGCTCGCTCTGTTCTGATCGCTCTTGTCTCGGGGCTCTTGCTTCGAGATGGTCCCAGCTGTTTTGGCCGAGCGAATGCCAGCGATCTTCGACTCAGCTTTTCGTCTTCATTGGTCTTCGCTTGTGTTGGCTCAGTTTCGCTGATCCTGCATGGATCTGGGTACGTACAGCTTTACCATCACGAGTCTGAATGGCAGCTTCCTTTTCAGTTGACAGGATTTCTTGGTGTTTTGGCTGTACAGGATGCCGTCTTCTACTTTGTTCATCGCCTTCTGCATCATCCTGCCCTCTACAGGATTGCGCACCTAGGGCATCATCGGTCAAGGCATTGTTCAGCCTGGACTTCATTTGCTTTTGACCCAATCGAGTCACTCTTCCACTCTGTTTTTATTGTGGTTGTTGCGATGACCGTTCCGCTTCACTTCGTCACACTGTTTGCCCTTCTTGTGACGATGTCTGTTTGGGCTGCTTTGAACCACATGCCGCCGGCTGGATTGCCGGAGGCATTTCCTCATCACTGGTTGGGGCGTTGGTTGATTGGCCCTGTTCATCATTCCATTCATCATCAAAAACAGGGCTCTAACTTTGGGCTTTATTTCACGTTCTGGGATCTTCTATTCGGAACGCAGGATCAGGGATACGCTCGAAGTGTCTCGCGCGTTGTTAGAAAAGATTCACTGTTGCGTTGAATGGCTTAAAAAGGACTGGTGAAATTCTCGCCAGTCCTCCTTCTCTTGATTGCCTCAGTCAGGGCTTTTGTCTGTTGGATCCGCCATTTTTACTTCATGGCTATTTGGAGTGTGCTTGAGACCGCAAGATCAAGTGGGAAATTGTGAGCATTTCTTTCGTGCATGGCTTCGATGCCAAGATCTGCCCGGTTGAGTACATCAGTCCAGCTGTGAACGACACGACCTTGAGGATCAAGGATCGATTGATTGAAATTTAGACCATTCAGTCCAAAGGAAACGCTGGCGATTGCAAGGGACGAGAACCAAATCCCGAGTACTGGCCATGCAAAGAGAATGGCATGGATGCTTCGGCTGTTATTCAATGCTGCATAGGGGAAGACGAGCCGACCGAAGTAGGCGTGAGCTGAGACGATGTTGTAAGTCACCTCCTTCTGGCCAAAGCGATATCCACGATTAATCGACTCCTGTTCTGTGGTTTCTCGAACCAGGTTGCTTGAGACGAGTGATCCATGAACTGCCGCGAGGAGTGCTCCCCCAAATGTTCCGGCTACGGCAAGCATGTGAAATGGATGCATTAATACATTGTGTTCAGCTTGGAGGACAAGCATGAAGTTGAATGTGCCCGATATTCCAAGAGGCATTCCCTCTGAAAACGAGCCCTGGCCCATTGGGTAAACCAGAAGTACAGCCATTGCGGCTGACCAAGGTGCTGAAAAGGCAATGGCAATCCACGGCCGCATTCCTAGGCGATAGCTCAATTCCCACTGCCGCCCCATGTAGGCCGTGATGGCGATCAGAAAGTGAAAGACAATTAATTGGTACGGTCCGCCGTTGTAAAGCCACTCATCCAGACTTCCCGCTTCCCAGATCGGATAAAAATGGAGTCCGATGGCATTTGAGCTGGGCACGACTGCGGCGGTAATGATGTTGTTCCCACTGAGGAGTGATCCTGTGATGGGTTGCCTCACGCCGTCCAGGTCGACACCCGGAGCGCTGAGGAAGGCAATCACAAACGCCGCAGTGGCAGCGAGGGTCGTTGGAATCATCAAGACCCCAAACCAGCCGATGTAAAGCCTTTGGTTGGTCGAAGTGATCCAGTCTCCAAATGCAGACCAGGTCTGCAGTCCATTGCGGTTGGACAAGAATGTTGTCATGAAAAGTCCTTTGAGGTTCAGTCCCGCTGCCAGGCTTGTGGCACTCAAATGGCCCGGCTATTTCGGGAGCTGGTGAACGAAGAAAGTGCATTTCAAGGGTCTTGATTCCTCAGTGATCTCTGCACCTTCTCCGATAGACCCTGATGCCTTCCCTCTGGGCCTTTGGGTTTCGCTGTATCTTTGCTTCACTTTGGCTTTAAGCCAATGTCGATCGATCTAAATCTTCTTTTTCTAGATGCAAAACGGCTGCATTTCCTCCTTAGATCTGCAGGTGTTGGCTTTTCCTTGGCCAGTTGATTCAAAATCCTGAGGTGGATTCACTTCGTCGCCGCAGCATCAGCGAGCTCAGTCTTCGTGACTATTGCCTTTATCGGGCTATTTGCTCAGAGCTCGAGGTTCTCGAGGACTCCATTCAGGTTGATGGTCAATCAGGCGGTCATCTTCTGGAGCTGGCGGTGGCTATGCGTGATCGGCGTCTTCTTGTCGAGTGGTTGCGTGAATTGGGGTATCCCCCAAGCTCTGATCTCACCGACAGCGGTATCACTCCAGAGTTGGAAGAGCAGCTGATCGCCCACGGATCTGATTGGTAGCTCTTTCGTTCAATCGACCACAGCTTCTCAGCGGGCCACTGAACATGTGTCCATGTAATCACTAAGAGATCGCCCAGTAGCCGATGACAGCTGTCTGCGCGCTGGGCGGTTGTTTTCACTGCTTCCAGCCCTGTAGCAGCCAGGACGCTCTATAGGGTCAGTGGCCATGGCAGAGAACCGGCGACTGGTGTGGAGCGGAGCCCTCGCGGCTGGTCTGCTGGCCGGTGTGGCGCTCCCGCCCCTGGGATCCCCGCCCCTGCTCTGGCTGGCGCTGGTCCCGCTCTGGGCCTTTGGGGCTGGGCCGGCGGCCCTCTGGGCTGCTGCTGCGGTCTTGGTCAGCCATCGCTGGCTGCTTTGGTTGCACCCCCTCGATTGGATTGGGGTGCCCCTGCCCTTGAGCCTGCCGCTTTGTCTGCTGCTCTGGTTGGCCCTGGGACTACTGGGGGCGGGGTTGGTGGCGCTCTGGCGCGCCCTGGTGGGGCGGTTCGGCGCTGGCCGTTGGTCTGTGGCGCTTGTGGCCTCGGCCCTTTGGGGCTTGGGCGAGGTCTGGATGGCCAAGGGGCCTCTCTTTTGGCTGGGGCTGGGGGCGGCCGTCCTGCCGGGTGATCGTGCCCTGGCGGGGTTGGCCCAGTGGATTGGGGCCGGTGGCTTGGCGGCGCTGCAGTTGCTGCTGGCCTGGGGGCTCTGGCGTTTGCTCCTCGGTTGGTGGGAGGGGCGACGCGGGCTTTGGCGCGGCTGGCTGTCCTGGTTGCTGGTGCTCGCCCTGCTCCATGGCCTGGGTTGGCAGCAGCTGCAGCGCAGCGCCTTAGAGGACCCGGGTGCTCCCTGGCTGTCGGTGCTGGTGCTGCAGCCCGATATCCCCACCCGCGAAAAGTTCAGCTGGGTTCAGCAGCGGTCTCTGGAGCGGCAGCTGCGCCAGGCCCAGGCCGATGCGGAGGCCCAGGGCGCTGACCTGTTGGTGCTGCCCGAGGGGGCCTTGGCTCTGGGGCAGGGGCTGCCCACTGCAGCGGGCGTGGAGGTTCTCAGCGGTGGCTTCCGTCAGGAGGAGACCCAGCTGCGCAGCAGTGTTCTGCGCTTCCCCCCTCAGGCGCTGCAGGCTGAGGCGGCGATCGACAAGCACCGCTTGGTGCCGCTGGGGGAATGGGTTCCCGGTGGGGCTCTCCTGCGTTGGGCTGGGTTATCTGCGGTCGGTGGGGTCGAGCCGGGAGCGGCCTCGCGTCTGCTGCAGCACCCCAAGGGGGATCTCGCCGTGGCCATTTGCTACGAGATCGCCGATGGGGCCGGATTAATTGCTGCCTCCCAGGCGGGGGCTGGCTGGATTCTGGCCAGCGCCAACCTCGACCCCTATCCCCTGCAGTTGCAGAGGCAGTTCCAGGCCCTGTCCCAGTTGCGGGCGATTGAAGCCAGTCGCTGGCTGGTCAGTGCCGCCAATAGCGGCCCGAGTCTTGTGGTGCAGCCCGATGGACGGCTGGGGGCCTCCTTGGCTCCGATGGAGCCGGGAACCCTGTTGGTGCGGCTGCAGGCTCGGGCGAATCAGACCGTCTATGGCCAACTGGGGGAATGGCCGCTGTTACTGGCGGCAGGCGCCGGACTCGTCGCAAACCGGTCTCGCATGAGACAATCTTGAGACTTGCTTAAGGCGCCTTTTGGTTTCCTTCCGCTCTGGTCTGTTGGGTCTGGGCTTGGCGGCCGCATCGGCGCTGCTGACTCTGCCTGCCAGGGCTATGGATCCGGCTGATGCGGCGCTGGAGGCGGCCTCTGCCCTGGGGGTCGTGGTGATCCAGGGGGCGGACTGCGGCGGGCCGCGTCAGCTCGCCACTTACAACATGGGCGCGAACGTCCTCTGCCTTTCCAAGGCCCTGGACCTTGATCCGCAGAAGCGGGCCAGGGTGATCCAGCACGAGTTGGTCCATGTTGTGCAGGACTGCCTTGATGGTTTGGGTACGCCCACCTCGCTGACCCTGGCGGAGGGATTGCGCTCCAGCGGTCAGCTCAGTGGAGAACAGGTCAACGGCTTTTTTCTGCAGCATCTGCGCAAGCAGGGCAATTTGAATCACGTCGTGGCTTCAACGGCGCAGTTGCCATTGGAAAGTCGTCAACGTGAGTTCGAGGCCTACGCCCTGCAGGCGGATCCAGCGATGGTGGCGCACCTGTTGAAGTCCACCTGCACGCTCTAAATCGTCGGCTAATCGCGGATTGGAGTTGACTGTCAGGCCGCGCAGACAGCGCGGTTAATGGATGCGTCTGTCTAGGTATTCAGCACCAGGTTATTGTGCCTAAATCACCAAAAGTATGGCATTTATACCTGGAAGAAATGCCCTGACCAGGGTTAGGACATCAGGAGTTGCCGCCTTTGCTGTGACCGCTTATCCCTGCTGCGCTGCCTGTAAGAACTTCATCATCGCTGGCGGCATGGGGGTCTGCCGCTGTTGGCGGATGACGATGAGCTTGAAGGACGCTGAGGCTCAGGTGCGCTGCCCCTATTGGCTTCGCGCGGAGGCGGTTGAAGATCCCTTTGAGACCTTTGATTGAGTCAGCACTCGATTCAGTGAAGAGCACGTTGGTGTCCTGCGTCACCTTCTGAGGTCTTGGGTTTGCTCTTGATGGGGCGGCTGGCCGCCCAGAGTTAAGACGCTCTGGACGCAGCTGTGATGCCCGACGTGCTGTCCCTGACGGCGATCCTCCTGTATCTGACGGCTAAGGGGGTTCATGCCTTTTGGCTCGCTGACTCGCCGCCTGCCCCTGGCTCTGGTCGGGGTTGAAAACCGGAGAGATTCGGCGCGAACAACCTCCCACCTTCTCGAAGTGGGTCCACTGAGACCAGGGTTGAGAGGGATGGGGTTTGCGGTTCTCCAGGCCCATTCGCTTTGCGGTCCTCTTGGCTGCGCTGCTCGGGTTTGGATTGCAGGCCTCCCCGGCTCGAGCGGAGCGTCTCAAGTCCATCGCGTTGCTCGCCGGGTTGCTGCGCCGGGCCGGCACCGAGACCTTGGTGGCCCGGGATTGCCCCAAGCAGTTGATGGGTGCTTTTGTCTTCGCCCGCAATGCCGTGGTCTTGTGTGCCAACAACCTCAAGGACGATCCCGAGCGGGTCTGGGAGACCTTGGCCCATGAGTCAGCCCATGTGATGCAGCACTGCCGGCGTCAGCCGATCTTTGAGCGGGATCGTCTGGGCTTGGATTTCTTGCTGGCAAGCCATCAGTCACCGGAGCTGTTCAAGGCCGTTGGCCAGTACCACCCCAGTCAGCACCGCACGGAAATCGAGGCGCGGATTGTTCAGGGTTTGCCGGCTGAGGAGGTGATGAATCTCTTCCGCCGCTCCTGCGCGGATCGCCTGCTCTAGGACGAGCAGCTGTAGTGCGATAGCCCGCCGGCATTGAAGAACTCGCGGGGTTTGAGCCTGTCGTAGGTCGCCGCAAGCTCTGCTGGAGGGGTGGCGTAGGGATCGCGGAAGACCGTCTGGAGTTCTTGGATCAAGCTCAGATCGCCTTCGGCGGCTCGCTCGTAGGCGGGGGCGATGAGCCACTCCCGCCACGTGATCAGTGGGTTGGCCTGGCGCATGGCGGCCCTAGCGGCCTCGGGGTCGCCCAGCTGTTCGCGCCAACGCTGCAGCCAGGTCATCCAGCGCTGCTCGAGTTCAGCGTCGATTGGCAGATAGAAGCTGGGTTTGAGCGCCTCCACCTGCTCCGGGAGTTCAGAGAGGTGGCGGAAAGCCAAGGTGTAATCGGCCCTGGAGCTGGCCAGCAGTTGCAGCAGATCCTTCAGGAGGTCGTCGTCGTAGCTGGCCAGTCCCAGCTTGCGGGCCCACATCGCCTCGAGTTCGCCGCGCATCGCTTCTGAGAAGCCCTCGCGCAGCCCATCGAGCTCAGCCAGCGCCCCTGCGTCGTCCTCCAGCAGTGGCCGCAGCGCAGACCAGAACATCTGGTAGTTGGCCTCTGCGGCTGCCGGTTGGTTGAAGAAACAGAAGTGCTCGCCGCCGCCGGTCCAGGGCTGGAAGCGGGGATCAAACAGTTCGCAGAAGCCGAAGGGCCCGTAGTCGAGGGTGTAACCGCCGGCGGCGCAGTTGTCGCTGTTGAAGTTGCCCTGGCAGTAGCCCACGCGAATCCAGTTCGCCACCAGGGCCGTCAGCCGTCCGCGGAAAAGCCGGGCCAGCTCCAGCACCTGCTGAGGGAAGGGCAGAGCCGCGTTGATCTCGGTGCGGTAGTTGCGCTCGATCAGGTGCTCGGTGATCTGCTGCAGTTCCCGCCGGGCCCCGGGGTGGGCGTTGCTGCGGACCCGGCGGGCAAAGAGCTCGAGCTGGCCGACTCGCAGGAAAGACGGCGCCACCCGGGTCGTGATCGCGGCCGGGTTGTCGACCATCACGTCCGGCTCGAAGGAGCGCGATTGCGGGGAGTACCAGGGACGCCGCACGCCCTCGGCGCGGGACATGTACAGGCTGAGGGAGCGGGTGGTGGGTACCCCCAGGGCATGCATGAACTCCTGGGCGAGGAACTCGCGAACGCTGGAGCGCAGGACGGCCCGGCCATCGGCGCCGCGGCAGTAGGGGGTCGGGCCCCCGCCCTTGAGCTGCATCTCCCAGCGCTGGCCCTGAAAGAGGCCTTCAAAGATTGAGATCGCCCGCCCGTCGCCGTAGCCATTGCCAGTGCCGAAGGGGCACTGCTGGATGTACTCCGTGCCGTAGATCGAGAGGGCATAGCCCGTGGCCCAGCCATAGGGCCGCATGGCTCCTCGCGCCACCCTGCTGTCACCGGAGAAGAGCCGGCGGAAGTCCTCGTCATGGGCCAGGCCTTCGCCTAGCCCCAGCTCCGCGAAGAGGCTGGCGCTGTGGGCCACGTACTCCGGGGCCGGTAGTGGCTTGGGGGTGACGGGGACGTAGTGCCCTGAACGGACCTGCCGCGGTAGGTGATCATCGCCATCGCTGCTGGACTCCGGGTCGGCCTGGAGTGACTCCAGCAGGGAGTAGTCCACCTGCCCCGCAAAGGCCTCAAAGCTGTCGGTGGTGGTCATGGGTGTTGGGCACAAAAAAGCCCAGGACAGGCCTGGGCTTTTGGAAAGTGGAGCCAAGGAGACTCGAACTCCTGACCCCCTGCATGCCATTTAGGCGTTTTGGAGGGCAAGAATCCTTTCCTGGACTGGACTCTGGCATTATCACAAATCATGTGCGCAGATTTTGTCCAGTCTTTTCCAGTGGTCGAGACCAGAAGAAGGCGACTGGCGCAGCCTCGGTTTTTCGCCAAGACCAGTGTTATAGAGCTGTCGTAGCCAACCCAGCGACCATAGGTCCGTTCACATCTGAGCATGGTCGCGCACAGCAAATACTTAAGTCCGCCGGACTAGTGTCTTGGCGTGGTAAACTTCTTGGTCAAAGATATGGTTAAGCAGGTTAGTCAGGGCGATGCAATACACCGCTTACTACAAAGGTCGCATCCTTACTTCGGATCAGCCGTACGTATACTCACACAACTACTCTTATTATGAGGAGATTGCGTCGGCAGAGGCTAACTCTCAGCTGGCTGCTCTTGCAAAAGATAACTATATAGGAGAGTGGGAGTTTGGTGAGAAGGAAATCGTCTTCACCGGCACTGCTGCATATGGAGTCGGAAGCTCTCCTCCAATTGTTAGACAGGTGTGGTCGGGTCGCTTTACTTATAATGACGTTGGGCGCCTGAGCGGAGGCTCTATTGATGAATACAGCTATGGAACTAAAGATATTATTCAGAGGTTCAAGTGGCAAGGTGACAACTATCCTGGCCAGGGTCCCATTGAGATTGGAACCCTTGCTGGGCTTGACCTCAATAATGCCCTTAAAACATTAAGGTATGGTGTCACTGGTGCCGAGGAGTCCTTTTTTCCCGGCGGTCTCGACTGGGTAACTAGTCCTTTTGGTCAAGATATCATCAGCACCATCTCGACTGTAGAGAATTTAGGTTCCACGATGACAGTCCGTATCGGAAGTGTGTCGGACAGAAAGGTCAATAACAACTCAAGACGTATAGCAATTGTGCACAATGAGAGGATGGTGCCGATACTTGGGTGGCCAGATGCATATGACTCGGAAGGAGTGTATGAAATTAGAGGGGCTAACCAAATTACAACGATAGATGCTGAAGTCAAGGGTTCTTCGGTCTATCTGTTGGGTCAATCCGATTTGGCAAATGTGCAGAGTTTTTATTATTTGACTCGACATGATCTTGCGACTGGAGTTCAGACTGGTCTGTGGGATTCAAGAAGCTTTTCATTTAAGACTGATCCTGCGCAGACCGCATACATAACCATTTTCGAAGACAATTGGGCTCCTTATGAAGGCACTCCATACGCTTACCTCAAGGATGATTTCCTAAAATTCAGGCAAGAATTCTCTTTTCTCAGCATCCCTGCTCACGGTACAGGTGAAATCATTAGGGATAATGGATCTAATGGTTTATCCGGCTATACGACTGCAGGTGAGATTCTTAAAGACTTAGTGGGTGAGGAATCACTCCTAACAAGCATCTCGCTGGATCCCAAAGAAGATACAGAAAAGCTATTTAAGACTGCAACTTGGTCTAATACTGTAAAGATCAACAGAATGGTCCAAGCAGCAGCAGGCGGAGCGACAATCGAGGC
>NZ_JBTKYW010000007.1:0-90013 GCF_054459035.1 Synechococcus sp. LTW-G
CTTTCGGGCTCTCGGTCCGCGGTCTCGCGACCGCTTGTTGAACCTACATCACCGAGTTCCCTCGGCTTTCGGTTCACAGCGGCGTCTCAGCCGCTGATCGAACCTACATCACCAGGTTTCCCCAGCTTTCAGTTCGCTGCTCGCTCACCTTTCGGTTTGCTCGCAGCTCATAACCATAACACCATCAACCCCCATTCCGTCAAACCCAATCCATGGGGCTGACGAAACCCCAGACCATTTCTAGGGTTTGGCAAGACAGGCGACGAGCGGGAGGCCAGTCCTGGCCAAGCAATTCAGCCAAGAGCGCCTTCGCGTCAGACCCAGCTCGCGCGAAGAGGCGGTCGTTGCGGCCGCAGAGGAGCACTTTGAGAAGACCCTGGTTCGCATCCGCGGTGAACTCGTTGGATCCGTAGCGGCCCTCTCCCATCCCGGCGGTGGGGATGAAGCCCTGAACTACGGCGAGGTCTTCCTGCGGGACAACGTCCCGGTGATGCTCTACCTGCTGCTCAAGGGCCGCTACCAAATCGTCCGCAACTTCCTCGATATCTCCCTGGAGCTGCAGAGCAGCACCTACCAAACCCGCGGCGTCTTCCCCACCAGCTTTGTCGAGGACGGCGACGAGCTCCTCGCTGACTACGGACAGCGCTCCATCGGCCGGATCACCAGTGTCGATGCCAGCCTCTGGTGGCCTGTCCTCGCCTGGCTCTACGTCAAACGCAGCAAGGACTACGAGTTCGGCGCCAGCCAGAAGGTCCAGCGGGGAATCCAACTGCTGCTCGATCTGGTCCTGCACCCCACCTTCGAAGGCACGCCCGTGCTCTTCGTGCCGGACTGCTCGTTCATGATTGATCGCCCCATGGATGTCTGGGGCGCTCCACTGGAGGTCGAGGCCCTGCTCTTCGGCTGCCTGGGTTGCTGCTGCCAGCTGATGGAGCTGGCACAGAAAAGCCACAACAGTCGATTGCTGGAGCAGCGACTGGTCCTAACCAAGCAGTGGAAATACGACCTACGCCGCTACCTGCTCAAGCACTACTGGGTGACCAGCAAAACCATGCAGGTTCTGCGCCGGCGCCCCACCGAGCAATACGGCGAGCAGCAATCCCTCAACGAATTCAACGTCCAGCCCCAGGTCATTCCGCCCTGGCTGCAGGACTGGCTCGAGGATCGCGGCGGCTATCTGATCGGCAACATGCGGACCGGCCGGCCGGACTTCCGCTTCTACAGCCTGGGAAATTGTCTGGGCTGCCTCTTTGGTCTGATCACCGCACCCCAGCAGCGGGCTCTCTTCCGCCTGGTACTCCACAACCGTGATGAGCTCATGGCCCAGATGCCCATGCGCATCTGCCATCCACCGCTCGAAGGGGACAAGTGGAGTGAGAAAACCGGATCAGACCCGAAGAACTGGCCCTGGAGCTATCACAACGGAGGCCACTGGCCGAGCCTGCTCTGGTACCTCGGCGGCGCCGTTCTGCTGCATCAAAGGCTCTATCCCACGGCCGATGTCCTGCTGATGGGACAGATGCAGGCCATGCTCGAAGAGTGCTACTGGATGCAGCTCAACCAACTGCCAAGGCAGCAGTGGGCCGAGTACTTCGATGGACCAACCGGCACCTGGGTGGGACAGCAGGCGCGGACCTATCAGACGTGGACCATTGTCGGTTTCCTTCTGCTGCATCACATCCTGCGGGTCAAGACCGACGACGTGGACATGCTCGACATCAACGCGCCCTAAGGGCGCGCACAAAAAAGCCCCGGCACGAGGCCAGGGCTGAAGAACACAAGCGCAGGGCTTTGGATCAGAACAGACCCAGGGTCAGGGACTTGTCGATCGGCAGAGCCGCACCGATGCCCAGATAGATGGTGAAGACCGTGCCGAACAGGAAGGCACCCATGGCCACGGGACGGCGGAAGGGGTTCTGGAACTTGTTGAAGCTCTCAATGAAGGGCACCAACATCAGACCCAGAGGGATCATGGTCTGCAGAGCGATACCCAGCAGCTTGTTGGGCACCACGCGCAGGATCTGGAAGACCGGATACAGGTACCACTCAGGAAGGATCTCCAGAGGAGTGGCAAAGGGATCAGCCTTGTCGCCCAGCATCGCGGGGTCGAGAACAGCCAGGCCCACCAGGCAGGCCAGGGTTCCCAGGATCACCACCGGGAAGATGTAGAGCAGATCGTTCGGCCAGGCGGGCTCGCCGTAATAGTTGTGGCCCATGCCCTTGGCGAGCTTGGCCCGCAGCTTGGGATCGCTGAGATCTGGCTTCTTAAGGATGTGCATGAGGGTGACCGCCGTTGGAGTCGTTTGTTTCCCAGTGAAGGAAGGCTAGAAACCGCCCTGGGATTGGCGGAGCCGTCAAAAGAGAAGCCGTCAGGGATCGCAACAAAGCGATCCCCAGGCAAAAATCACAAGGGACCGGAGATGCCCTGCTTCCGGATCATCAGGAAGTGCATGAGCATGAACACGGCCAGCAGCCAGGGCATCACGAAGGTGTGCAGGCTGTAGAAGCGGGTGAGGGTGGCCTGGCCAACGCTCTCGCCGCCGCGGAGCAGCTCAACCATGAAGTCGCCGACGACGGGGACAGCAGCGGGAACGCCCGAGACGATCTTCACGGCCCAGTAGCCGACCTGATCCCAAGGGAGGGAGTAACCGGTCACACCGAAGGACACGGTGATCACAGCCATGGTCACGCCGGTGATCCAGGTGAGCTCACGGGGGCGCTTGAAGCCGCCGGTCAAGTACACGCGGAAGACGTGCAGGATCAGCATCAGCACCATCATCGAAGCGCTCCAGCGGTGCACGGAGCGGATCAGCCAGCCGAAGCTGACATCGGTCATCAGGTACTGGACCGAGGCGTAGGCCTCAGCCACGGTCGGCTTGTAATAGAAGGTCATCGCGAAGCCGGTCGCGAACTGCACCAGGAAGCAGACCAGGGTGATGCCGCCCAAGCAATAGAAGATGTTGACGTGGGGCGGCACGTACTTCGACGCGACATCGTCAACGATGTCCTGAATGTCCAGGCGCTCGTTGAACCAGTCGTAGACGGGCGATGACTTTCCGCCGGCGGCGGGTGAGGAGTTCGCCATGCAGCGATTGGGTTTGGTTGGCAGAGTCTACCGATCACCTCCTGCCGCTCGTGAGCGCGGCGCCGCTTGTGACATCACCGCCACAAAACCCGACTCCGCGGCGCTCAAGGGAGCTGAAATCCATTGCAGCGCTTTCGCTCTCCTGGTTATTAAGCCTCTGGCTGACCGCCGCACCGGCCCTGGCCCTCAACGATGGCCAACAGCTCGTGGTGGAGAGCTGGCGCCTGGTGAACCAGAGCTATGTCGATCCCGATCGCTTCGACACCATTCATTGGAAACGGCTGCGGCAGAAAGCACTGGAGCGCTCCATCCAGAGCAGTGCCGATGCCTACGACGCCATCGAGGCGATGCTGGCCCCGATTGGAGATCCCTACACCCGCCTGCTGAGGCCCGCTGACTTCCGCACGCTGAAGGCCAATACAGAAGGAAGCGTCAGTGGAGTCGGCCTGCAGCTCGGGATTCGCCAGGACGACACCGCCATCGTGGTCATTGCCCCGCTCGAGGGCTCCCCGGCGGCCGAAGCCGGCATCAGCAGCGCCAGCGTTCTCAAGAGTGTCGATGGTTTGAGCACAGCGGATTTGGGCCTGGAGGCCACCGCGGCCCGTCTGCGGGGCAAAGAAGGCACCTCCGTTCTGCTGGAGCTGATCACCCCGAGCGGCAAATCCCAAGAGCTGGAACTCAGGCGCCGGCAGGTGGACCTGCAGCCCGTCCGCAGCCGCCTGATCCAAACCGCTGGGCATCGCCTGGGCTACATCCGCATCACTCAGTTCGCCGAACCCGTTCCCCAGGAGCTGGCCAAGGCACTGCAAAAGCTGCAAGCACAGGACATCGATGGCCTGATCCTGGATCTCAGGAACAACTCCGGCGGCCTCGTCAGCGCCGGCCTGGCCGTCGCCAACGTCTTTTTGGATGGGGGCCCAATCGTCGAGACCCAAAACCGCGACGGCTTCAGCGATGCCCAGCAGGCCAGCCGCGGCCAGCTCTATGACGGCCCGATGCTCACCCTGGTGAACGAAGGCACCGCCAGCGCCAGTGAAATCCTTGCTGGGGCCCTGCAGGACGACGAGCGCTCACCGCTTCTGGGCAGCCGGACCTTTGGCAAGGGCTTGATCCAGACCCTGATCGGCCTGGGGGGTGATGGCAGTGGCCTGGCCGTCACCGTGGCCCGCTACCTCACCCCCAGTGGACGGGATATCCAAAACCTGGGGATCGAACCCGACCAACGCCTGGCGGATCCCGAACCGCTCAATCCCGGCGGCGACGGGGACACCTGGCTGGAGATCGCCCTGAACCAACTCGCTGAGCAGATCGAAGCCGGATGAGCGCCCGCACCTATCACGATCCACTGCACGGGGCGATCCGACTGTCCCGGCGCGAACCCGCCGAAGCCCTAGCGATCGATCTGATCGACACGCCGGTCTTCCAGCGGCTCAGGCGGATCCGGCAACTGGGGCCGGCCTACCTGACCTTCCACGGGGCCGAGTCCAGCCGCTTCACCCACTCTCTGGGGGTCCTGCATCTGGCGCGCCAAGCCCTGGGAAACCTGGGCCGCAGCCATCCCAAACTCAGCGAGCACCGGGGGGTGCTCTACGCCGCGGCCCTGCTGCACGACGTCGGCCATGGCCCCCTCAGCCACTCCGGCGAGGAGATGTATGGACTGCACCACGAGAGCTGGTCCAGTCGCCTGATCCGTGAGCACCCCTCGCTCAGGGAGCCGCTTGAAGCCTTTGCCGCGGGCACGGCCGATCAGGTCGCCGACCTGCTGGAGCACGGCCGCTTTCGCAATCCAGCCATCAAGGCGCTGGTCAGCAGCCAGCTCGATTGCGATCGCCTCGATTACCTGCTGCGGGACAGCTACAACACAGGCGCCAGCTACGGGGTGCTCGACCTCGAGCGCATCCTGGCCAGCCTGACCCTGGCCCCCGATGGCCAACTCGCCCTGCAGCCCAAGGGGCTGATGGCTGTCGAGCACTACCTGGTGGTGCGCAATCTGATGTACCGCAGCGTCTACAACCACCGCCTCAATGTGGTCTGCAACTGGCTGCTCAACCGGACTATTGCGCTGGCCCGGGAACTGGGACCCGATCAGGTCTGGGCCGATGCCGTGATGCAGCGCTGGCTCTGGGAACCCAAGAGCCTTGATCTCGAGGCCTTCCTGGGTAATGACGACGTGAGAACGGGCTATCACCTGCAGCGCTGGCTGGAGGAGGGACCGGCCCCGCTCCAGCAACTCTGCAGACGGGTCCTCAACCGAGAACTGCTGCGGGCCTCCGATCTCAGCCAGCTCCCCCAGGAG
This sequence comes from Synechococcus sp. LTW-G, assembly GCF_054459035.1. Taxonomy (NCBI): domain Bacteria; kingdom Bacillati; phylum Cyanobacteriota; class Cyanophyceae; order Synechococcales; family Synechococcaceae; genus Synechococcus; species Synechococcus sp. LTW-G. Next base: position 5,382 of record NZ_JBTKYW010000007.1, read on the forward strand.
AGGCGTCTGGCGCTACTGGCTCGGGCACAGACCCTGAGTGAGGCGGCCGGACTGCGCCCTGACCTCTGCTGCGGCCTGCACCAGCAGAGCAACCACGGCTATCACCCCTATAAAGGTGGGCTTCGTCTCTGGGATGGGCATCAGCTCGGGGCCATTGAGCAGCGCTCACCGCTGATTCGCAGCCTGATCCAACCAACCCAAACCGCCTGGCTGATTCATCCACCGGAGATCACCCCGGCGATCCGCGAAGCCCTGGCCCTGGAAGTTGCAGCGGGAGATCCCTAAGTTGCACGCCATGCAGGCCGCTCCCCGTCGCTTCCAGCTCAAGCCGCTTCGCAAGGCTGAGGCCTCGGCACTCGATGAAGTCCGCTCCCAACTGGGGGCGACAGATGGCCCTGGAGCTGCCGTGCTGGTCTGCGACGACCGGCTGCTGAGCCTGCCGGACCTGCGCGCCATCGCCGAGCTGCTCCAGCAAGCCCAACAACCCTTGGTTCGCGTCGAAGCCCGGGAGGCCCTCAGCCTGGTTCCCGCAGCGGCGCTTGGGCTCGAAACCGCCCTGATCACAAAGGCACTCCCCGAGCTAAGCCGCCCTTCAGCGGAGGCCAGCGATCTCACCATCCACCGGGGCACCCTGCGCTCGGGCGATCACCTGCAGGTCGATGGCTCCGTGCTGGTGCTCGGAGACGTCAATCCAGGGGCCCGGGTCAGTGCCAACGGAGACGTTCGGGTCTGGGGACGGCTACGCGGCATTGCCCATGCCGGCCAAGCGGGCAACACCGCGGCCCGGGTCGTGGCGCTGCAACTGCGCCCGCTGCAGTTGCGCATTGCCGACGCCGTGGCTCGGGGGCCTGAGGATCTACCCCCTCCGGGATTCAGCGAGGAGGCACTGCTGCTGGATGGAGCCATTGCCATCCGACCGGCTGAACCGCTCTGGCCCCAGGAGGCTTAACGGTTCACCAAACCAAACGCCCCCAGGCCAGCGGCCACGGCCATGAACCACAGGGGAGAGATCTTGGTGCGAAGCATCAAAAAACAGACGACCGCCGAGACCGCATAGGCGGGGGTGTCGTGATCGGAGATCCGCAGGATCTTCAGGCCAACGGCAAACAGCACCCCGAGGGTGATCGGTCCCATCGCGCGCTCGAAGGCCAGCCGAAAGGGAGAGGTCTTGAAGCGATTCCAACTCAAAGCCGCAATCACCATCAGCAGGGTGGAGGGCAACAGGATCGCCACCTCCGCCATCACCCCACTGAGCAGCCCCCAGAGGGGACCCTCCTGAAAGGCCGCCCCCATGCCAAGCAAACCGACAATCATCGAGCTGGGACCCGGTGCCCCTTCGGCAATGGCGTAGATCTCGGCGAACTGTTGGGAGCTCAGCCAGCAGTACTTGTCGACCGCCATGTAGTGGTACTCCGCCAGCAGCGTGTTCCCGCCGCCCAAGGAAAACAGCGACAGGCTGAGGAAGTCCCAGATCACGGCGATCAAATTGCGCCAATCCCCCAGATGGGCCGGTTGACAGACCGCAGCGAGCAGGCTCGTCATGGCTTTCTCGGCCAGTACCAGGCCATCGCCAAGGGGCCCGCCACCAGCACCAAGGGCACTAGGCGCACATGGAAGACCGTCATCGCCACAAAGCTGATGGCCGCCAGCAGCAGCGCGACGCGATCCTTCAGGTAGGCGGCGGCAATCTTGAAGCCCATAGACAGGGCCATGCCCGCTGAGGCCGTGATCACTCCCGCCAGGAGACGATCCACTCCCACCGACGTGTGCAAGTAGTAGTAGGCAAGCCCAAGTGCCATCAAGACGCTGAAGGGCAGCAGCAGGATTCCCGCCAGGGCCGCCAAGGCGCCGGTCAGGCCACGGAAATGACTGCCGATATAGATCGCCATGTTGATCTGGTTGGGGCCAGGGAACAGGCGGGCCACCGTCAGGCCAGTGATGAACTCCTGCTTGGTCATCCACTCCTTGTCTTCGACGACGATCCGCTCGCTCCAGGCCGAGAGCCCTCCTCCAAAGGAGGAAAGGGCCACCTGCTGCATGCCCCAGAACAACTGCCGGTGGGTGGGAGGCATCAGTCGTGCACGAAGTGGGGGTCCGGCGGCAGCTCGCCCTCCTCGTGATACGCCGGATCCAGGGGATCCGGGGCGCTGTACTTCTTGGCGGACTCCCAGTCGGCGTTGAACGTCTCCGACAGGCGAGCGATCACGTCTGGGGCATCCACCTCAATGCCCAGTTCACGGCGGAGATCAAAGGCGCTGCGGTCGATATTCATCGAACCGGTCATGGCGGCGCGCTCGTCCACCAGGATCAACTTGGCGTGCAGCTTCAACTGCTTTTGGCGCCGGATCTTGACCCCGGCGTGCTCCAGCAAGCGCAGGGAACTGAAGGTGTCGTAGACATCCCAATCGCTCAGGCCGTGCTTGCCGCCGCAAAGCACCCGCACCTTCACCCCCCGCTGCTTAGCGGCCACCAGCCGCTCGAGGATCACGGCGTCCACGAACTTGGGGTGCTGAATGCGCAGCGACTCCTGGGCGCTATCGATCACCCGGGCCATCTGCCCGCGGCTGTGGACGCTGCTCCAGACCAGGCCGACATCGAGGCGGGGCTCAAACGCGCGGCGCTCCCAGTCCGCGTCAAAGCCGGCAATCACCTGCTCGATCACCCGCGGGTCATGGCTCACGACGCCGTAATCACGGGTCTCGGTGAAGTACTTCTCTGAGAGGTTGAAGGTGGCGATCAGGGCCGCCTGACCATCGATCACCATCGATTTCTCGTGGGTGACCGGGAAGCGCTCGCTGGTCCAGGCCACCTCCACTCCCCAGCCCTGAAGCAAGGCAAAGGCCTCGTCATTCCAGCGGTCACCACCGGAGGTATGGGGATTGAGCATCACCCGAATCCGCACCCCCCGTTGCTGGGCGCGCAGCAGGGCCTGCTCGATGGCCTCGCTCTGCAGCTTGAACTGCTTGAGCAGCAGCTGGGACTGGGCCTGGTCGATCCAATCCACGACCGCCTGAGCCCCGTCATCGGGCATCACAAGGAGACGTTGACTGGCTGCCATGACGGCCCAGAGCTGACGTCTGATGTCTAGGGAGAAACGGCTGAATTGGCCTTAACCTTCACGCACGTTTCGGTGCGCTGTGGCCTCCAGTAGTCGCTTCATCCTGATCTGCTCAGGCAAGGGGGGTGTGGGCAAAACCACCCTCACCGCAAACCTGGGCATTGCTCTGGCCAGGCAGGGCATGCGGACCGCCGTGCTGGACGCCGATTTTGGCCTGCGCAACCTGGATCTGCTGCTGGGCCTCGAGAACCGCATCGTCTACACCGCCCAGGACGTTCTCTCGGAAACCTGCCGCCTCGAGCAGGCACTGGTGAAGCACAAGCAGGAGCCCAACCTGGCCCTGCTGCCGGCGGGCAATCCACGGATGCTGGAGTGGCTGAAGCCCGAGGACATGCAAACCATCGCCGAGATGCTCGGCGAGAGCCACGACATCGTGCTGATCGACTGCCCGGCTGGCATCGAGGACGGCTTTAAGAATGCGGCCGCAGCCGCCAAGGAAGCCATCGTGATCACCACCCCTGAGGTGTCCGCCGTGCGGGACGCCGACCGGGTGATCGGCCTGCTCAACACCCGTGGCATCCAGCCGATTCAGATGGTGCTCAACCGGGTGCGCCCCAAGATGATGGCCAACCAGGAGATGTTGGCCGTGGATGACGTCACCGACATCCTGGCCCTGCCGCTGCTTGGTCTGGTGCTGGAAGACGAGCAGGTGATCGTGAGCACCAACCGCGGTGAACCCCTCACCTTGAGCGGATCCAACTCCCCTGCCGCCACCGCCTACAGCAACATCGCTCGGCGCATCTGCGGTGAAGACGTTCCGCTGATTGATCCCTCCAAGGTCAAGCAAGGCTTGCGCGCCAAGCTCAGCCGCCTGATGCAAACCAAGATTTTCTGAACTGATGAGCCTGCGCGAATTCATCGACAAGTTGCTTGGGCGTCAGCCCGCCAGCGCCACCACGGCCAAGGAGCGCCTGCAGCTGGTGCTGGCCCATGACCGCAGCGATCTCAATCCGGAACTGCTGGAGCAGATGCGGCGCGAGATCCTTGAGGTGGTCAGCCGCTACGTCGAGATCGATCTCAGCGAAGGCGATGTCAGCCTGGAAACGGAGGATCGCGTGACCGCCCTGGTGGCCAACCTGCCGATTCGACGGGCCATCTTCAAACCAACTCCCGAGGCCGCGAGCGAGGAGGAGGCCGAGGAGCCCGCAAGCGAAGACGCGCCTGCGGCCAGCGAAACAGCCACGGAGGAAGGCGAACCCGAGCCCATCGTCAGCCAGGGCTGATCCAGGGGAATCCTTGGGGCAGTTGCCTCTCTCCATGGCTGCCCCTTCAGGCCTTCAGCCCACACCAGCCGAGCGGCGGGTCCTCTCCGAGTTGCGAGACGGCAAAAGCAACGGCTCAATCGCGGCGAGCCTCAGCCTCAGCCGACGCACGGTCGAATCCCACCTGTCGCGGCTGCTGGCCAAAACCGGTTGCCGCAACCGCACCCAGCTGCTGCTCTGGTCCATGGCCAAGCGATAAGCTCTGATCAGGGGCCAGGCCCCGTTGCCGGCTTAGCTCAGTGGTAGAGCAGCGCTTTTGTAAAGCGAAGGCCATCGGTTCAAATCCGTTAGCCGGCTTGCCAAGGAATGTCTGAAAGACGTCACGGAATAGAACCCGCCGTCATAGATCGCCGTAAATCAAGAACTTTTTGGCGTGCCAACTAATTTTTAAGCCAAGGAGATTGAGCCACTCGGCTGAACGTCATGAGTGAACTGAAGTGCCCCTTCAGTGGACATGTTGGCGCCGTCACCGCCGCGAGCCAAGCGGAGCAAGGGCAATGGTGGCCCAACCAACTCGACCTGACGCTGCTGCATCAACACGGAGTCGCGAGCAACCCCTTGGGGCCCGACTTTGACTACTCCGCTGAATTCCAGAAACTCGACTACGCCGCTCTCAAGGGAGATCTGCTGGCGTTGATGACCGACTCGCAGCCCTGGTGGCCTGCGGACTGGGGGCATTACGGCGCACTCTTTATCCGCATGGCCTGGCATAGCGCCGGCACCTATCGCCTCATCGATGGTCGCGGTGGCGCGGGACACGGCAACCAGCGCTTCTCCCCGTTGAACAGCTGGCCGGACAACACCAATCTCGACAAAGCCCGGCGCCTGCTCTGGCCGATCAAGCAGAAATACGGCAACCGCATCTCCTGGGCCGATCTGATCATCCTCACGGGGAATGTGGCCCTGGAGTCGATGGGCTTTCCCACCTTTGGTTTTGCGGGCGGCCGCGTTGACCATTGGGCCCCAGAGGCCGATGTCTTCTGGGGCCGCGAGACCCAGTGGTTAAGCGATCAGCGCCACCAGGAGGGCGGCACGCTCGATCAGCCCCTCGCCGCCGTTGAGATGGGGCTGATCTATGTGAATCCGGAAGGGCCTGAGGGCCATCCCGATCCGGTGGCTTCAGGCAAGGATGTGCGCGACACCTTTGCCCGCATGGGCATGACGGTCGAAGAAACCGTGGCCCTTGTGGCCGGTGGGCACACCTTTGGCAAATGCCACGGCGCAGCGCCGGCTGAGCACCTGGAGGCTGAGCCGGAAGGTGCAGGCCTCGAGCACCAGGGCCTGGGTTGGCAGAACCGCTTTGGCAGTGGCTGCGCCGAGCACACGATCACCAGCGGCATCGAAGGGGCCTGGAAACCCAACCCCACCCGCTGGGATCGGGGCTATTTCGAAATGATGTTCACCTATGAGTGGGAGCTGACCAAAAGTCCTGCCGGAGCCTGGCAGTGGGTGGCCAAGGACGTACGGCCTGAACACTTGATTCCCGATGCCCACGTCCCCGGGCGGAGCGCCGCGCCGATCATGACCACGGCTGATCTCTCGCTGCGCCATGACCCGGTGATGGCGCCGATCGCCCGGCGCTTCCACCAGGACCAGCAGGCCTTCGCCGACACCTTCGCGCGGGCCTGGTTCAAGTTGACCCACCGTGACCTGGGGCCACGCAGCCTCTATCTCGGCCCGGAAGTCCCCAGCGAAGAGCTGATCTGGCAGGACCCCATCCCCGTTCGGAGTCATCCGCTCGTCGATGCTGCAGACCTAGTCGCCATTAAGGCTGACATTGCCGCAACGGGTCTGTCGGTCGCCCAACTGGTCAGCACCGCCTGGGCTGCCGCCTCCACCTACCGCGACTCCGATCGCCGAGGCGGTGCCAACGGCGGACGCCTGCGTCTGCAACCCCAGCGGAGCTGGCCGGCCAACGACCCCGACCAAATGGAGCCGGTGCTCCAAGCCTTAGAGACCCTGCAGCAGCAGTGGAACCAGCGTTTGAGCGGCGGCAAGCAGCTCTCCATCGCCGACCTGATTGTCCTGGCCGGCGGCGTCGGAATCGAGCAGGCCGCACGGGCCGCTGGGCTCCAGGTCGAGGTGCCCTTCCATCCAGGCCGCAGCGACGCCAGCCAAGCGCAGACCGACCTGGCCGCCTTCGGTGTGCTGAAACCGCTGGCCGATGGGTTCCGCAATTACCAGCGCAGCGGCCTACCCCTGCGCGCCGAAGAGCTCCTGCTCGATCGGGCTCAGCAACTGAGCCTGAGCGCCCCGGAGATGACCGTCTTAGTCGGTGGCCTGCGGGTTCTCGGGGCCAACAGTGGTGGCTCGACCCATGGAGTGTTCACCCACAGGCCCGGCGTGCTGAGCACTGATTTCTTCGTCAACCTGCTCGACATGGGTACCGCCTGGACACCTACCGATCCGAGCCAAACCCATTACGAGGGGCGCGACCGCACGAGCGGAGAACTGCGATGGAGCGCCAGCCGCGCCGACCTGGTCTTCGGCTCCAACGCCCAACTCCGTGCCATCGCCGAGGTCTATGCCCAGGCCGATGGAGCCGAACGCTTCGCACGGGATTTCGTCCGGGCCTGGACCAAGGTGATGGAGCTGGATCGGTTTGACCTGAAGGGATCAGCCTGAGGCTCTCCGCAAGTGGTTCCAAATCCAACCCGTCCACTGATCCACCAGCACCGGGTCGCTCAGCACCTCGTGATGCTCCGCGGCCGACACTGGCCAATGGTTCGAATGCGGCGTGAGACGGGACAACTGCCCAGGGGGCAAAGCCGCCGGCCATGACCCGCTAATCAAGATCAGCGGACAATTCAGCGCTGGGATCTGCCACTGGCCGAGCAGCTCCTGCAACCAAGCTTTCTGGTGAAGCTGCTGGGCTGACAGGCCTGGATACCAGCGACGTCCAGCACCACTGCGCCAGAGCCGGGCAACGCGCCGGCGCCACGCCCACTGATAGGTGGGTGACCAGGGGTTCACAGGGTCCAACAGGATGACGCCAGCCACGCCATGGCCGCGCTCAAGGAGCTCTGCAGCCATCGCATAGCTCAGCCAAGCCGCCACGGAGTAGCCGCCGAGCCAAAACCTCTGGCCCAAATGGGACTCCGTACTGCGAAGCAGCGTGTCGACCTGCTCACGGGCCAGTGCCTCCAAGGAGGCACCGTTCGGGCCCCGCCAGGTCGATGGACAACCAGGGAAAATCTGTTGCACCAGTCCAAGCTCCGGTGGACGGCTGCTCTGCAGTTCCCTCAACCCACCCCCACACCAGAGCAGGTTGCATGGACGCCAAGCGGCTAGCAATTGAGCGTGATCGAGGGAATCCAGCAGGGGGTGGAGTACGGGGATCGCTGGTAAAGGCGGCCATCGATTAGCCCCCAAACGCTCTGGCTGTTCCACACTCCCGCGCAGCAGGCCCAGATCGACCTTGCCGTTGGCGTTCATTGGAAATTGATCCAGCGCGAGGAGACATTGCGGAAGCAACCGCGGATCGCCAAGGGACTCCCGCAGTCGTACCTCTAGAGCCTCCAGCTCCAGAGTCCGGCCTGCCTCGACGTCTCTTTCCAGCCAAGCGACCAAGCCCTGCTCGCCGTCCATTAACTGCACGCGCCGGATCTCCGGTTGAGCCTCCAAAAGACGTCGCAAGGAGGAGAGATCAATCCATTCACCATGGCGCTTCAAGAGCTCATTGCTACGGCCAAGCAACTGCAAGCCATGGCGTTCACTCCAGAGCCCAAGATCCGCGGTCAAAACCCGCATCGTTCCGTCCGGCTGCAGAAACGAGTCCAGGGACCAGCCATCCCCTACCTGCATCAGGACCCCCTCGGCCAAGGCATCCCCTCGCACCTGAATGCGACCAATGTCCTCAGGACTTGTCATTGGTCGGCCGTCATCTCCGACAACCTCAACCTGCTTGCCCAAGCAGGGAGTCCCTTCAAAACCACACCAATCGGCATGGAGAGGGAGCACCTGATCGGCGATGACTCCCGTTTCGCTCGCACCGAAAGCATTCAGGCAGCGGGCATCAAGAGCACCCCAGCGCTGGAGCTGAGGCCATACCGACGCTCGACAGGGCTCACCGGTGAGCGATATCCAGTGGTAGCCAGCGCTCAAGGTCTCCTCTCCAAGGGCCAAGAGCTGACTGGGAGTGCCATAGAGAAGGTTTCCGCCCTCGAGAGCCTCAGCACTGCCAAAGCGTTGCAGCCACCCCCCCAACAGTCCCGCCAAAAGATGCTTCGTCGACGCCCCAAACCACGGGTTAACCAACATCGTGCTGGTGGATCCGGCCGGTAGGTCCAAGCGCTGGCGATACAGCGACGCTTCATTCAGGGCCTGACGCCAACCCCGAACAATCCATTTCGGCTGCCCCATCGACCCTGAACTTCGCAGCAGCGACTGCCAGCCAGCGCGGCCCTCCGGCGAGCCTTGAACACGCTGAGTGATCGACGCCACTGTGGGATGAGCGGCAGCGGATGGCTCACAAGCAATCCAGACACCGCCCGCTAGCCATAGGCCGATCAACTCGGGCAATGAGGAACGAGCACTCACCCAAGGGATACAGACACACCGGCCAATCAACCAATCGGGCTGGCCCTCGTAGTGCTGACGAAAGCTGTCGGCCTCTAGCGCCAGGCGCGCATAACTGAGCTGCCGGCCTTCCTCCTGCAAAGCCGGCAAGGCCCCATAGCGCTCAGCCGCCGCGACCCAGGCCTGGCGCCACACGTTCAACATCCAGCCGAACTGCGCTCCAGCAGATTCATCGCAACGACCCCTCCCATGCCGGCACTGAGTTGTAACGCCAACTGAGGCACCGGGGCGGAACTGGGCGGGTCAACGGGCAAACCCAAGGAAGGATCGATCGCCATTGGCCAAGGGGGGACCGTTCCACGACACAATCCCTCGACCAACAGCGCTGCTTCCACGACCCCTGCCGCCCCCAGTCCGTGGCCCAAGACCTGCTTAAACGCGGTTAGCCATGGCAGCGGTTGAAACGCGGACGCCACAAAAGCGGCTTCCTCACGGTCAAACCGAGGTGTGCCCGTTGCGTGTAAAGCCAACCAATCAATGGTGTCGCCGTCTTGAAGGATCCCCTGATGCTTCAAACGATCAAAAACAGCACGGCTGAGTTGTTGCCCCGGTTGTGGCGCAACAAGGTGATGGGCTTCACAACCTGAACTGCTACCGCGAAGCCAAGCCAGCACCTCAGCGCCCCGTTGCTTTGCACGCTGTTCAGATTCCAACAGAAGGCACCCCGCTGCCTCCACCGGACGCATTCCCGTCCGGGATGAAGTCAAGGGAACTGATGCATCGTCTTCCGCCATTGCTCCAGAACGCCGGTTGGCTTCACGCAATGGGCCCTGGAGAGTGGGCTCAGCACCAACCACCAACACAGCATCCAGATCACCACTACGAATACAGCGGCCAGCCAGGGCCAAGGCCTGGGCGCCTGTGCTGCTGGCAGCGTTCAGGTTGAACTGATCTCCCTGCAGACCAAAACGCAACGCCGTGACTGCTCCCAAACTGTTTCCCCGCCAGCGTCCGAGGCTGGTTGGACCAGGTCGCTTGTTCTGGTTGTAGAGGTCATCGACCAACGCCGATGCACTTCCAAGTGCACTCGCACCAACCACACCGATCTGCATCCGCGAGGGATCCCTGAGGCGTTCTGTCGACTCGCCACGCAGGGACTGGCGATCACCCCCAATTCCGGATTGAACCCAAGCGGTCTCAGCAACGGCCAAACCCAAAAGTTGCTGCCGGCTCAACCAACGTTGATCAGCGGAGGACAGTTGGGCCTCAGCAGCGAGCACAGCAGCGGGCAGGGATTCACCGCCGATGGATTCAGCCTTGAGAACCCTGCGCCATAAAGCAGAGACACCGAACACCTCTCCCACCAGAGCGGATGCTGCAGTGATGGCAACGCGCACCTGAGTCGTTCCCTCTGGGCTTGAAAAACCAGCCGTCACCGTGCCACGAATGGCACCGATCAGCACCCACTCCTGTTGAAAAGCAGCACCCCTGCAACAAAGGTTGCAGGGTGGTTTCCACGCTCAGGCGACATCCATATGCTCCCTAAAGCACCACAGCATCTGGGGACAAGGGCATCCGGCCATGCTGAATTTCTCCAGTCGCAGCATTCATCAGGACCATCAGGCCACGCCCTGGTATCAACTCTGGCGCCAGCCTCTGGCGGCGCTCACCCGAATGCCATGGCCTCTGTTCTTCCTGGCGATGGCACTGATCTACTTCGCCCAGGTGCTGTTCTTCGGGTTGATTCTTCGTTTTGACGAGCAACACCTGATTGGCGAGCCGCCCATGGGGCTCTCCAAAGCCTTTGTCTTTTCTGCTGAAGCCTTTTTTGCCAATGGCTTCAACGGCATCGAAACCGACTCGGGCTTTACCTACATCGTCGGGATCATCGACATGGTGGCGGGGCTGATCACCCTCTCGACACTCACGGCCGTGGTCTTCTCCAGGCTGAGCAGCAATGAAATGCCCTTGCTGTTCAGCCGCCATCTCTGCATCAGTGACCTCAAGGACGGCTGCCTGTACTGCCGTTTTGTCACCAGTGATCGCAGCCAATGGCTCAATGTCAGCTACTCACTCTCACTGATCTATGACGACGAAGCCGAGCCGGGGGTTTGGCAAAGGCGGATCTGTTCGCTGGATCTGCTCAATGCGGGAACCCCACAACTGAGCCAAACGGCCACATTGACCCATCGCATTGATAAGGACAGCCCAATCCACCGCCTCGGCTGGGAGGAATTACTACGCCGAAACGCTGTCCTGATGCCCTTGGTGGAGGGAATCGATGAAAGCACCGGGGCGGGACTGCTGCAAACCCACCTCTATTGCAACCGTGATGTCCTACTGGGCCATCGCTTTGGCGACCTGGTGAGTAGTGACAGCAAGGGGCGCAAGCAGGTTAATATCCGCCGGTTGAATCATGTCATTGCAACGCGCTGAGCGCATGGTTGAGCCAACAACAACACAGGCGATTGAGAAGCTGAGCGCGCGCTGGAATGAGCCTGAAATTTCAAGCGGTTCAATCATTCACTGGCTCGAGCAGTTTGAGGCCAGTGACCATGCCATTGCCCTGCAGTTACTGGACTGCATGGAGATGCATAGCTGGGCCCGCCTGATCAGAGAGTGCAGGCTTCTGCACGAACGACTCTGCAGTGACCTAGGCGAGGACGGTTTCGACATCGAGCACTTCTCGGATATCGACTTCACCCGAGCCTTTGTCTGCAAAAGCGGTGACCTAATTGCCTACGTCTACCGAAAGGCCAACCGCATTCCAGTCAGTTGCTTCAAAAATATCGAGGCACTCCACTCCACCTTCAGGACCGAGGCCGAACGACGGGCACTGGTGATCTTCGATGACTACATCGGCACGGGCTCACAGTTCCTCTTCCAATTCGTGGCCCGCTCCAATAGCAACCGCAAACTGCTCCAGCGCTACCGGCGGCTTCGACTCGCCGCCGTTGTGGTGCACGACAACGCGAGAGAGAAGTGGAAGTTGCTGCAACATCAGCAGTTTCAACGGGTGATGGAGATCGAAGAAGCGCAGCTGACCTCCATGGATTTCAGCCGAGACCGGGGAGAACTCACCCAGGCCCTCTCCGAGCTGGATTGGAAGCGAGCCGGGCTGGTCGCCGCTCAGCGGGATTTCCCTGTCACAGCCCATCCCAGTTTGCGGCCCGAACAGCGCCATCAACTGAGTCAGTTCCTGTTGAAACTGCAACAGTCGGAAGAGGCAGGAACGACCGAATTTCTACTGGGGCACCACACGTTTTTCTATGGAGCACCCAATGCCCTGGCGCGGGTGCTGCTACCTCTGTTCAAGCGCATTGAGGACTTCACCGTCTATCCCAAAGAATCCCAAGTGGGATTGCCCGCAGACATCCTTGATTACGACATCGATAACCCCGAATCCGTCACACCCTTTGGGCGCCGGGATTAGACACTGGGCACGACTAGGCGGCCAACGCGAGCATCTGCCGAAGTCTCCAAGCCTTGAGCTGCGCTTGACGCTTTCGAATCGCTAGGTCCGCCGTCAAGCCATACTGGCGCCTCTCAATATCTGATTCAGGCAAAGCAAAAAAGACGCCGCCACTGGTGAACTGAATACACCCTTCATCCGGATCAAACACCCGAGCTGAAGCCGTAACTGCAGTGCGCGGTTCCCGACAGCCATAGACGTGCAGGCTCAAGAAACTCTGTTCACCGGCATTGCCCATCTGATGGATCAACGCCGGAGAGACCGCGCGCACCTGGCCGGGGCCGTAGGGAAGCGCCTGCTCATCGCAGAGGTGCAACCGACGCAGGCGATAGCTGTAATGCTCAGCCTGACCAAAGCATTGGACCGCTCCCCACTGTGCCAAGCCGTGGTCATGGATCGCGCTGAAGTCGCCAGGGAGCCAGGTCATCACCATGACTTCCACATGGCCGCCATGCCAAACCAACTGGCGGCCATAGCTTTCGCGGGGTGAATGGCCGTAATCCGCCCAGGGCTCGAGTTCCTCGGCGCACACCCCTGCGGTGGCCATCAGCGAGAGCAACTGCTCAGGCTCAGGAGAACGCAGGACGCTTAGCCCTGCGATCAGACGCTTCAACCCCGAGCTGACAATGGGATGCTCTCTATCCATTGATCAGCTCTGGCTCAGCCTGCAGCAGACGCTGAAGAATCATCACGTCGTACCAACGGCCTCGGAGATAGCCGATACGGCGCTGAATGCCAACGCACTCGTAGCCAAACCGCTGATGGAAGCGAATGCTGTGGTCATTTCCAGCCACCACCTTGGCTACCAAATGAACGTAGCCAAGGTCCTGTGCCTTGGCGATCAACTGTTGCAGCAGTTGAGCACCGACCCCCTCGCCCTGAGCGCAAGGGTGAACGTAAACCGACGTTTCTGCGCAGCGGCTATAGCCAGCACGGGGCGAGTAGGTCTTGAGCTCTGCCCAACCCAAGACCTCACCCAATCGGGTCGCCACCAAGAGACAACCTCGATCGCGCAGCTCCTCGCGTTTCTCAGCGACGGCCTGGGGAGCAAAGCGCCGCTCATCCATCGTGATCCCGCCTTGATCAATCGCCCGCTGATAAATCGCGGCGATGGCGGCATCGTCCCTGGGCTGGGCGAGACGAATCTGCAGCGCTGCATCAGCCCCTGCGAAGTCCGCGATCCAAGCGAGCAAATGATCCAGGGCAGGGGGGCCACCCAACTGCTGTAACCGCGCAAAACCGCCGACGTTGCCAACGTTGATCTCGCTGACCCGCCAGGTACCGCAGTCGTCCTGGAGGAAGTCATAGCCAAGGACCCTGAGCCCCAAGGAGGCATAGGCGGGCCAGGTGGCTTCGATCGCCTGACGCTCTGCATCCGTAATCGCAGCCAGGGCGCAGCGGCCACCAGCCGCCACATTGTTCACCCAATGCCCTGTGGCGGAGCGCCGCACATAGGCACCCAGGATCTGGCCATCCAGAACAACAACTCGCTTGTCGCCCTCACTGGTGCGCTGGAGAAAACGCATGAACTGCAGAGGCTCATCCGTTCCCCGCTGGAGCTGCTCCAGCACGGCGCTCAGTGAGCGCTGTTCTGCCCGCTGACCATGGGCATGTTCAACGACATAAACACCTTGACTCCTGTGGAGTCGAAACACCCCCTGGGCTTGGGTGCTGTTGCCCTGTTTGGCAACCACTTGTCCATGGCTCTCCAGAAAGGCTGCGATCTCAGCGGGGTCGCTGCTCACCAAGTGCGCGGGGAGGAAGGCCTCCGCCACCTCCGAGAGGAACTGCGGCTTGAGCTGCTGAATCTTGCTCGAGGGACGATTGAGAAAACGCAACCGCTGCTCGAGGCCCTCCAAAACCTGGAGGTAACCCGGGGGGAAGGGCTTCAGGCTGCGGCAGAAGACAACATCGATCTCACCGGCAACAAAGGGCAACGAGGGAGAATTCCCCAGGGCTAAAAACGAAGGGTGATCAAGTTCGGCCGGCAGTGGCGTCAGCTGCCATTGGGACGCCAAACAGCGGTTGATCTGATCAGTCGCCAGATGCAGGGGCTCCAAATCGGAGTGCCTGGCTGCTGCTCTGTAAAAGCAAGGGACGTCGCCATCAGCGTCGGGGTAACGCCCTGGGTCAGCGATCAACAGGAGCCTGGCGCTCATGTCACAGGCGATATGGCATCGGCACCACTGGCTGCCAATTCAGCCATTTGCTCGCGCTCCTCCTTGAGCTTGGCTGGCTTCGTCTTGGCAAAGGCCGTGATCACAACACCAACCATGATCACGAGCAATCCCACCACTTGATTGCTGGCCGGCCACTGCCGGTTCAACAGGGCTGCGGCCAGGACACCAATCGCAGGAGCTGGGGTCGACCAGCGTCCAACACTTATGGAATCCAGCTTGCTTGAAGCATCGAACCAAAGGAACTGGGATATCACGATGATCAGCAAGGCGTAGATCGCCATCACGATCCAGAGCTGACCGGCAAAAGCATCGGCGAAGTGATGCGGGCCGAAGACAATGTTGGCGATGAAAAAGAAGATCACGCTGGAGGAGGCATTGCGCACAAACACCAAGGCCCGCAAGGAGACGTCCTGATCCAGGACCGCTTTCCCCAAGTTCGCGGAAGCGGCAAAGACCACGGTCGAGAGAAGGATCAGCGCATCCCCCTTATTGACCATCCAATTGGCACCAACAAGGGCCACCATCAAGATGCCGGCAATAATGAAGCTGAAGCCCAGCCACTCCCGCTTCGCGATCAGCCGTCCAAACACAATGGCCCCAGACAGGGCGTAGAGCACTGGAGCCAATCTCCCAAGCAAGATCGCGTTGGTCGATGAGGTGTACTCCAGTCCGGTGTAAATCAGTGCCGAGTTCAAGGCGGCGAGACCACCATCCAGGACCAAGCCCCAACGCACCCGCTTGGGCAGTCGCTTGAGGTCACTCCAAATGGGGGCTGGTTTAAACCAGATCAGGACCACCAACGCCGCGCATAGGTTGCCGACGAAGAGGACATTGCAAAAGGAGATCGGGGTTTCGGCACCCTGACTGAGGGCGGCCCCATGCATCACCAAAAAGGCAATCAGAACCGGGCGCAGGGACGCCAAAACCCTGGAGAGCAATAACTCATGGCGGGGATCGAACTGCATCAGCCCAGGCGCCGGTAGGTCAGCGGATCAGCCTTTAGCGCCATGAGGTCGTCGTACTGAATGACTTCGCCCTCGATGGCGACGGCCTGAGCCACAAGATCAAGGACGCGATCATTCACAGTGCGGCCCTCTTGATCGATCAAGACCAGATCGAGCACCTCTCCCTCGGGGTTGTGGACATGAAAAACAGCAGGGACGCCACCACTGATGCAGCGAATGGCACAGCCCATATGGGTTTTCCCAGCGCCGGGCTTCATCACCCCTGAAAAACACTTGCTGTCAATGATTTCGCCCACCAGGGCAAAGGGGCCGAGGGAGGTTCCCTTCAGATTGGGCGCGGGCAGATCAGCGGGCTGCGGGATGGGCTGCGCACGGCGTGTGTTCATCACGCTCAAAGGCCCATGGCTGAAGAGCGAACCCTTCAACTGCACCCACTGCCCCTGGTGCTGCATCACAGCCTCCGGGGGCCTGGTTTTTCCCGGTCCGGCCAAAAGGATGCGGGAGTAGTGCGCCTCACCTGGCGTTTGTCCTGGGCGGGGCACCAGCACCTGCGCTCCGCCTGGGCCATCCAACAACAAGCCAGAGAGCTGTTTGATCGGTTGACGGCTACCCGCGCCGTACTGGTTCTGAAGACCGGGAACCCAGAGCCCCAGCACAACCATCACGCCAAGCATCAGTGGCAGGAACCAGCCCAGAAAACGGCGATGAGCCTTGGGGAGAGGTCTGTAGTGAATGAAAAAGTCCATCGCTCAGGCCTGCTGGGGAGGGCGGGGAGGCAGTCCGATGCGCACACGCCCCTGACGACACTCAACCGGGAACGTTGGAACGCATTCGGTAAACGGAGGAGGTGAGGCTCCGGTCTCTAAGCGGTACTCGTAGCCATGCCAAGGGCAGACGACACAGCCATTCACGACCCGACCTTCTCCGAGGGGGCCGTTTTGGTGCTGACAAACGTTGGAGAGGGCAAAGAGCTCGCTGCCCTGGCGGAACACGGCCACCCGCTCTCCCGCCAAAGCAAACACCTTGGCCCGGCCATCTGGGATCGCATCGATGGGCCCGAGATCAACCCAGCCCGTGGGATCAGGCTGCAGGGGGCGCCCATCAATCACCCATTCCCGCCAACCACTGATCAGGTGAATGGCGAGCAGCCAGACCAGACCAGCCAAAACCAGGCCTGCCAACCAGGGGGATTGGTTGGTTTGCAGGGCACCCAAGAAGACATGGCCCACCAATGCCGCATAGCCGACATAGACCGCCATGTGAATCGCCTTCCAAACCGGGGCCGTCAGATTCGTCAGCCAAAAGTCATGGCTGGTGGCGGCCATCACAAACAGAACGGCCAGGCCGATTACCCCGAGCAGCTCAAAGGGGAACAGGGCAAAGTCATTGAAATGGCCATTGCTGGTGAACAAACTCACCAGCGGCTCACGGTTGCCGAAGTCGTTGTACCAATTCAGAGCCCCATGGAAGCTCCATGGGAACTGCGGCGCCTTCTGGCCGAGCCAACTCCAAGGCTCCTTGGGCAGATGCCACCCGTTGACATGCAAGAACCCCAATAGGAACACCATCACACCCATGTGACGGCGGTTGAACAACAGGGTGTGAAACAGCGGATTCAACCGTGCCAAGGGCCCGATCGAGAGGGTCAGGTGCAACAGGATGTAGGCCGCACTGCCGTAGGCCCGAATTGCCGCCCCGTCGGTCTCGAGGGGAACATTGGCGGCCGCCGCCCACCAGTGGCTGATCCCCATGAAGAGCAGGAGATAGGCACTCACACCAGCTAAAAGGACGCCGTCATAGATGAGCTTTCGGCGCGTCCATTGCACCGCGACGTAGCCATGGCTCATGGCCGCTCACCTCCAGCAGACAAGGACGGCAACGCCCACGAGGCAACGATGCGCTGATCCAGCGGACTCACCAGCAACAACAGACCTGGCTGAGGGGACCGCAGCGCACGCCCGACAACCACCGGTAAGCGGTAGCGGTGGGTCCCGGCTCCGGCGAGGGAACCCAACAGCTGAGCCTGCGCCAACGACTCAGGGCTCCTGTCGGTCGACGACCAATAGAGCAGTGGATCCGCCAAGTTGAGGGGTTCCTCTGCGATCAAGCGCAACTGAAGCGTCGGGTCCAACACCAGCTGGCCCTTGAGCTGTGTGTCTTGGACCGGCCAATCGAAGGCAAGGAGGAGAGCTCCCTCGGCTGTCGCTCCACCCAGATCGGCCCGAGCGAACAGGGGGTCCGCCGTTGCTGTGACCGGCGGGATCTCAGGGCGCTGAACAAGTGCACTCACCGCCAGCCAAGGCAGGAGAACCCCAAGCGCTGTCATCAGCCAGCGATGGGTCTGCCGTCGACTGCTGATCATGGCCGTGCCGCCAGCCGGTGGGCATTGCGTTCAACGGCTGGCTGAGCACCAAGCCAGAGCCGTTTGATCAGCCAAGGCCATAACAAGGCCAGTCCGGGAATGATCAGGAGCCGGAAGCCAATGTTTCTCCATCCCTTCGCGGAGAAATCGATGCGTTGAACGCCAAAGATGCTGATCAGGATCGCGATGACCACGCTCGCGGAGGCATAGGCCCTCAGGCCATCGACGCCGGCATGAACAAGCGGCAGGGAACCCTCAATCACCTGGCAGATCAGTCTTGTTCGCGAAGACTAGAGATGCTCAAACGAAGGCACCACTGCATTGACCACACGCTGAAACACCAGAGCAAGAGCAGGGCACGAAACAAAAAAAAGCCCCGCAAGAGCGGGGCATAAAGGCAAATCAATCAAGCAGGAATCACTTGACGTACTTGAGACCTCGGTAGTTCAGCTGAGGGTGCTTCTGGGAGACAGCCTCTTTGTTCTGCTGGTACTTCTGGCCGCGATAGGTGAGGGTCATGGATAGTTCCTCGGAGTCAGCCCAGGTCCCCGTTCCATGGCCTGGATCGAACTGCGCCTCAGACAACCAAAAGGTGCCGAGGTGAACGCTTTGTAGCGGTTGCTACAGCACAGTTTTAGCCGCCTGGAATCCAGCCGTGTCGTTCAGGCGATTACAAAACTCCGATTTTGCCGATTAATCGCTTGGGCAGTTCTGCCGTGGGGTCAAAAAGAACAGCAAATCGCACTGAAAACGCGTGAAGTCGCTTAGGGCGTTCTCCACATCCCCCGGGTAACCCGCATCAGCCTGCGCCGAAGAGGGGAGCGGACCAATCGGCGGCGGCAGGGGCTCAGCCAGAGCCACCCCAGGCAAGGCCGAGAGGGTCGCCGCAAGAACAACAGCAGGCCAACGCGTCATCACTGCACCACAGCTCTACTGACTCCATAGCCATGGCCCAAGCCAACGGCAAGGCATCAAAAAACCCG
Source organism: Synechococcus sp. LTW-G (assembly GCF_054459035.1). Classification (NCBI taxonomy): domain Bacteria; kingdom Bacillati; phylum Cyanobacteriota; class Cyanophyceae; order Synechococcales; family Synechococcaceae; genus Synechococcus; species Synechococcus sp. LTW-G. The sequence goes on from NZ_JBTKYW010000007.1 coordinate 24,242, forward strand.
CCAGACCCCCAAAGGATCTGACGGGCAAAGGGTGAATCAAGGATGAGCAGGCTGGACTCAGCCGACGCTCCAAACACCACCGGCGATCTTCACCAGGGGAGCCACGATGGTCGTGCCGGCGAGGAACCAGGCGAAGGCGGCACCGCCGCAACCGCCGAGCCAGAAGCCGCTGGCGAACTCGGCCCAACCCGCCTTGGTGAACAGGTCAGCAGGGGGGTTGTCGATGGTGGCGTCAGCCGGCTGCACGTTGGGGCCACGGCCAGCGGTGCCGTAGATCGAGAGGCAAACCGTCAGGATCGAGACCAGACCCACAGCAGCCAGAAGACCAGCGGTGCTGGCGTACTCGGTGGCGCGCAGGGGGCCACAAATGGCGAAGGGGCCGTAGAGGAAGAAGCCATGGGCCATGCCCACTTCCAGACCGCGACGGTTGGGAGAGAGGGCGGGGCGATAAGCAGGCAGCGCACTCAGGAAAGCGCGGCTGAAGTAGCTGCTGTTGACGGGAGTGGCCAGATTGCCGACACAGGGGTCGGCCACGGGGGTCACGGTCATCGGGGGAAGAACGTCAGGTGGCGCGGAATGAAGCGGCGACAGCTCAGTCGCGGGCTTCGATCACGTTGAACAGCAGGGCCATGGCCACAGCAGGGGCCAGGATCCCGACAAGTGGCACGAACACCGAGGGCATCCAGGCGGCGACGAAATCTCCGGTCATCAGCGTGGGCCAATACAGCTACCGTTCGGCACTGTAAGGAGCCCTGCCGGAGCTGCTCTTCGGGGCCTCAAGGGGCGACATAAAAGTTCAGACCACACCCCCAGCCCATGACCCAGGCACTCACCGGCATCGTCATCGCAGGCGTCCTGACGGCCTGCTGGGTCCTTGGCCGGCCCAAGCGCAACATCCTGCGCTCCACCGATGCGTCCGGCATCGCAGCCCTGAACCGCGGGCAGATGGAGCTGGTCATCCCCTCTGACGGGAGCAACTCCAGCAATCAGGGCAGCCAGGACACGGTCGTCCTCCCCGCCGCCAGCGACCGGCGCGGCCGCCACCAACTGCTGCAACAGCTAGAGCAACAGTTCCGCGCGGGGGGTGAGCAGCGCCGCACGGCCATGGCCATCTGCCAGCTCTGGTGCCACCGCGAGGCCCTGCCCCTGATTCGCCGCGGCCTGCGCGATGCCGACCAGGTGGTCGCCCAGCTCGCCGCTGAAGCCATGACCCACTTCCGTGGCCGCAGCAGCCTGCCTGTTGCCTCGCCTCAGCCGCTCAAGCTGCCGCGCAACGTCTCGCGAATGCGGTAAATCGGACGGCCCTGACTCTCGTGATAGGTGCGCATCTGCACCTCCGAGAGCAGACCAAAACAAAAGAGCTGCACGCCCGTGATCAGGGCCAGGACCGCCACCAGCAATAGGGGCCGGTTGCCGATCTCCGCGCCCCCCAACTTGACCATCAGCAGATAGGCGCTCAGCAGCGCCCCGATGGCCATGGCGCTCAGCCCCCCGAAACCGAAGACGTACATCGGACGGGTCAAGAAGCGCTTCATGAACCAGACCGTGAACAGATCCATCAGCACCCGGAAGGTGCGATCGATCCCGTACTTGCTCTGGCCGAACTGACGGGCGTTGTGGTTCACCTTCACCTCGGCGATGCGGGCCCCTTCGATGAAGGCCAAGGCCGGCAGGAAGCGATGCAGCTCCCCGTAGAGGTTCATGTCCTCCACCAGCTCGCGGCGGTAAGCCTTGAGGGAGCAGCCGTAGTCGTGCAACCGCACCCCCGTCACCCGAGCGATGAGGGCATTAGCGATCTTGCTGGGGAGCAGCCGGCTGACGGCATGGTCCTGGCGCTGGTGCCGCCAGCCGCTCACCAGGTCATACCCCTGCTCCAGGCGCTCCAGCAGCATCGGGATATCGGCCGGATCGTTCTGCAGGTCCCCATCCAGGGTGACGATCAAGCGCCCGCGGCTGGCGTCAAAGCCAGCCGCCATCGCAGCGGTCTGGCCGTAATTGCGGCGCAGCAGAACCGCCACCAGCTCTGGGGCCCCGGCGGCCTGCTGGCGCAAGACCTCGGCCGTGCGATCGGATGAGCCGTCATCCACCAACACCAGCTCAAAGGAGCGGCTCAGGGGACGCAAGGCCAGCAGCAGCTTCTCGACGAGCAGCGGCAGGCTCTCCTCTTCGTTGAACAGAGGCACCACGATCGAGAGGTCTGGAACGCTGGCGCTGCTCAAGAGGGACGGCTCAAGTTGGCTGGAACCTAGAGGAAAGCGCTCAAAAGAGGCTCAGCCCGGCAGCAGCCAAGCCACCCCCAGGCCCAAGTAGGTCCCGAGCAGATAGCCGAGCAAACCAATCGCCACCGAAGGCACGGCCAATTCAGCGCGGCCAATGGCGGTCGCCAGGGCCAGGGCCGTGCTGGGGCCGCCGATGGAGGCCTGGGAGGCCACTAGGGTCTCAGCCATGGGCCAGCGCAGCCAGCGGCGGAAGATCAAAAGCAGCAACGCGGCCTGCACCAGAACCACCACAGCCGCATAGAGCAACACCGGCAAGCCCTCCCCCAGCAGGCCCGCCACCGGGGAGCTCAGGCCCATCACCGTGAAGAAGGGCTGAATCAAGAGCAAGCCCAGGCCATAGCAACCGCGACGGCTGGCGGGCGCCGGCAACTGGGCGACCAGCAGCGCGACCGTTGTGAGCACCAGGATCGAGGGGACGCCCTGCAGCACACCCGTCAGCCCCTGGCTCAGTGCCAACACGGCCAAGCCCCAAAGACCGGCCAGCCACCAGGAGCGCTCCGGCTGATCGCTTGGGGCCTCATTCGCCCAGGTCGCTTCCGGGGCGGCATCCGCCCTCAGTCCAAGCCAGGTGCTGATGGCGAACCAGACCGCGAAGACCACGTAATCGGCGGCGGTCGCCAGGGTCAGCAAGGTCTCTGGGGGATTCAGCGTCCGGGCCACCGAGACGAAATTCAGGCTGCCCCCGGTGAAGGTGGCGGTGTACATCCCCGCCAGCACGTCCCAGTCCTCCCCGAGCAGGGGATGCAGCAACCAGCCCCCCAGCAGCACCCCCAAGACCGTGCTGAGGGCCGCCACCAGAAACGGTCCGAGTAGTTGCCGGGCCTGGGGCCAGAGGCGCCGGAGATCGACCGCGAGCAAGAGCAGGCCGATCGCCAGCGAGGTCAAGGGACCATTGACCCAAGAGGCGGCCTCAGCCTGCAGCTGCACCCCGGCCAGGTTGCTCACCAGCAGGCCGAGCAGCAGCACCACCATCGTCATGCCCAGCTGCCGGCCCCAAGCGGTGCAGGCCAGCAGCCAGCCGAGGGCCGTGAGTGAGAGAACGAGAAGCAAAGACCAAACCATGGACATCAAGGCAGGGTGGAGCCGTCGTGGCAGCGCACCACACGGCCGGCGCCGCGCAGTTCCGTTCGGTAGTGAACGCTGACCGGATCGATCAGCTGGGGATCCAGACCATCGACACCCAGGCCATCGCGGCCGTGCTCCCGGCCAGAACTATGCAGGTAGCGGCCCTGCCCGAGATAGAGCCCCACATGGGTGCAGCGCTGGGGGCGACCAAAAAAGATCAAATCGCCGGGACGCAGCAGGCCATAGCAACCGGGCGCCACCGCCACGGGCTGGCAGAAGCGCTCCTGCTGGTAGGCATCCCGCGGGATCCAGACACCCGCGGCGGCATAGGCCGCCTGGATGAAGCCTGAGCAGTCAAAGTCGGGCCCCAGGCTCCCGCCCCAGAGGTAGTGGTTGGCCCGCTGGCGCGCGGCCTCGGCAAAGGCCAAGACGGCCGGCAGGCGCTCAGCAATGGACGACTCGGACCAGAGCTGCACCCGTTGGCCCGCGATAGAACGGGCATGGCCCAGCAGGTCCCGCGGATCAATCCAGCCGGGGTAGCCGTCCTCCAGCAGCCGCACCCGCAGGCGATTCCCGGTCGGCGCCGCTTGACCCAGAACCTGCAGGGCTCGGCCGGCCCAGGCCTGGGTGGCGAGGCCTGGCCCCGACCAATGGCTGTAGAGATTGAGCGGCGCATCGATGCGCCAAGAACTGCCCGGGTGCAGCAGCTCCAAGGCCACGGGTGTTCCCACGGACAACCTGCTTAACCTCGCCATGACCCCGATTGGCTGCGATGGCGTTCTACTGCCCTGATGGGGAGATGGAGCAAGCACTGGTTGCGGCGATCAGCAGCCTGGAGCAGGAGGGCCGGCCGGGGCTGAGCGAGCAGCTGTCGGTCACCTGGATCCGCTACGGGCAGTCCCTGCGCGGCGGCACAGCTGGGGAAGGGCAGGGGACCCACTGGCGCGGAAACCAAGCCCGCTATCCCGCGAGCGTGGTGAAGCTCCTCTATCTCCTTGCCGCGGAAGCCTGGCTGCAGCGCGAGCTCATCGACGACACCCCGGAGCTGCGGCGGGCCCTGGCCGACATGATCCGGGATTCCAGCAACGACGCCACGGGGCTCGTGGTGGATCTCTTGACGGGAACCTGCAGCGGACCGGAGCTGCCGGCGGCGGCCCTGCAGCAGTGGAGCCAGCAGCGCCAACTGATCAACCGCTGGTATGGCGAGCTGGGCTGGCCGGAATGGCCGGGCAATAACGCCTGCCAGAAGACCTGGGGAGACGGCCCCTATGGCCGCGAGCGTCAGTCCTACGGCCCTGAACTGGAGAACCGCAATCGCCTGAGCAGCAACCTGACGGCCCGGGTGCTGCAGGCGGTCATGGCCCGGGAGTTGCTCTCCCCCAGCGCCTGCAGCCGGATGCAAGAGCTGCTCTCCCGCAGCCTGGACCCCGCGGCCCGCGCCGCTGACCCCGAGAACCAAGTGGATGGATTCCTGGGTGGTGGCCTTCCTGAGGGGGCCCAGCTCTGGAGCAAGGCCGGCTGGATGAGCCAGGCCCGCCACGACGCGGCCTACATCGAAGTGGAAGGCAAGGCTCCGGCCCTGATCGTGGTGCTCAGCGAGGGCCCCGAGCGCGCCCAGGACGAGGCGCTCCTACCGGAGCTCTGCCGGCGCTTGCTGGCGCTCTAAACGAACAAAACCCCAGCCCGTGGTCGGACTGGGGTTTGATCGGGGTGTCCCGGTCGGGAACGGAGAGGGAGGGATTCGAACCCTCGACAGAAGTTGCCTCCTGTAACTCCTTAGCAGGGAGCCGCTTTCAACCACTCAGCCACCTCTCCAGTGGCCCGCAAAGACTATCAGGCGCTGGCACCGCGAACGTCCCGTTGGGGCAGGCGCGGCAAGCGGTGTTTGAAACCGCAGAGGATCTCCCAGGGGATGGTGCCGATCGGGTCGCTCCAGGCCGTGGGATCGATCCGCTCACCGGCCTCCTCCCCGAGCAGCGTGACGACGCTGCCGGCCTCCAGCTCCGGTACATCCGTGGCATCCAGCACCAGCTGATCCATGGTGATCGCCCCCACCTGGGGCACCCTCTGACCGGCGAAGAGCACCTCGAGCTGGTTGGAGAGCAGCCGCGGGACGCCATCGGCATAGCCAATCCCCACCACCGCCAGCCGGCTGGGCCGTTGGGTGATGAAGCGATGGCCGTAGCTCACGCCAACTCCGGCAGGGACCTCCCGAATCAAGCTGACCCGGGCACGGACGTGCATCGCCGGCTGCAGGTCCAGACCGGAACCGAGGTGATCCGAGGGGCGCTGGCCGTAGAGGGCCAGCCCCACCCGCACCAGGTCGTAGTGCAACTGACGGCTGCGCAGGGTCCCAGCGGAATTGGCCAGGTGGCGGCAACCCGAAGGCAACTGCTGCTGCTGCAGTCCCGTCAGGACAGAGTCGAAGCGCTGCTGCTGGGTTGCCGTCAGGGCATCCAGTCCATCTCCCGGGGCATCGGCTCCGGCCAGGTGGGAATAGACCCCCGCCAGCTGCAGCGATTCCAGGCCGGCGATGGCCTGAACCAACCGCGGCCCCTCCTCCCAGGGCGCGCCGAGCCGGCTCATGCCGGTGTCCAATTTGAGGTGGACCGCCAACTGACGACCGCTACCGCTGGCCAGGTTCTGGCAGAGCAACGCCTCACGCATGCCGCTGAGGGTGGGCATCAACTGCCAATGCAGGCAGGCGCGCAACTCATCCGGATGGCTGAGGTTGCCCAGCACCAGGACGGGCTGATCCAGGCCCGCCTGGCGCAACTCCACCCCCTCCTGAAGCGTGGCCACCCCAAAGCAGCTGGCCCCACCGGCGGCGGCAGAACGGGCGACCGGGACCGCGCCGTGGCCATAGCCATCGGCCTTGACCACCGCCATCAGCGCAGAGCCCGGCTGCAGCGAGCGCCTCAGGGCCTCGGCGTTGGCCTGGATCGCCGCCTCATCGATTTCCACCCAGGCGCGCTGACGGGGATGGGGCTGCGGCGCCAAGGCAGCGGCCGCCGGGTCCTCGAAGGCAGCAGCAGGCGATGCGTCAACCATCCGCCCTTGGCAGTGCACCTAGCATGCATAGAAATTACGGGGTTGCCCAGCGCAGCTCCCCAGGCAGCGCTCCCATGGGCTCGGTTCTGGTTCTGAACGCCTCCTACGAGCCCCTGAACGTCACCACCTGGCGCAGGGCAACTGTGATGGTGCTTAAGGGAAAAGCCGAGGGGCTGGAGCACTCCCCCGGGCGGCAACTGCGGCCAGGCCTGGGACTGCCAACGGTGATTCGTCTACGGCAATTCGTCCGCGTGCCCTTCCGGCCACTGCCCCTAACCCGCCGGAACGTCTTCCACCGCGATGGTCAGCGCTGCCAGTACTGCGGCAGCAGCAGCGAACGGCTCTCGATCGATCACGTCCTGCCCCGCAGCCGCGGCGGCAGCCACAGCTGGGACAACGTCACCACGGCCTGCCTGCGCTGCAACGTGCACAAGGGCAATCGCACGCCCAAGGAAGCGAGCATGCCCCTGCAATCGGCGCCCCGGCGGCCGCTCAGCGGTGCGGTCTTTGAGGCCCAACGGCAGATGGCCAAGGGCGGCCACCTGGAATGGGCCAAGTACGTGGACGGCTGGGAGAACCCGCTCGCTAGTTGACCCCGCTGGCCTGATCGGCCAGTTCCTCCAACTGCCGCCGTTGGTCAGCGGAGACGCAGGCACCGATCAACTCAGCCAGTTGGCCCTGGAGCACCGGCTCCAGTGAGAAGTTGCGGCCGAGGCGGTGATCGGTCGTGCGGTTGTCCTTGTAGTTGTAGGTGCGGATCTTCTCGCTGCGATCCCCACTGCCCACCTGGGCCAGACGGGCCGAGCGCTCCTTGGCGTTGGCCTCAGCCAGCTCGCGCTCATAGAGCTTGGCCCGCAGGATCTCCAGCGCCCGTTCACGGTTCTGCAGCTGGGAGCGCTCTTGGGTGCAGAACACACGGATGCCGGTGGGTTTGTGCAGCAGGTCCACGGCCGTCTCCACCTTGTTGACGTTCTGGCCGCCGGCGCCGCCCGAGCGGGCGGTGCTGATCTCCAGGTCCGTGGGGTCGATCTGAACCTCCACCGGGTCGGCCTCGGGCATGACCGCCACCGTGGCCGTCGAGGTGTGGACCCGGCCCTGGGACTCGGTGGCGGGCACCCGCTGCACCCGGTGCACACCGGCTTCGTACTTGAGCTGACTGAAGACGCTGTCGCCCTGGATCGCCAGGATCAGTTCCTTGTAGCCCCCCAGTTCCGCCTCCGAGGCACTGACGGGCTGCACTTTCCAACCGACGCTCTGGGCATAGCGCTCGTACATCCGAGCCAGATCCCCCGCCCAGATCGCCGCCTCATCGCCACCCGCACCGGCGCGAATCTCGAGCATCACGCTGCGTTCGTCCCGGGGATCACGGGGCAGAAGCGCCAAAGTCAGCTGCTCCTCCATGGCGGCAATCTGTGTCGCCAGACCGCTGAGCTCCTCTTGGGCCAGGGCCTCCATCTCCTGGTCGCCGCGGGACTCCTTCAGGAGTTGCCTGGCCTCCTGTTCCTGTTTGCGCCACTGGCAAAGCTGGTCGTAGCCCAGCACCAGGGGCTCCAGCCGGGCCCGCTCCCGCGCAATGGGCTCCAGCTGCGCTGGGTTGGCGGCCACATCCGGGTCTGCCAGCTGCCGCTCCAGGGTGTCAAAGGTGGTACGTGCCGTCTCCAGACGTTCACGCAGGAAAGAAGCATCCATGGAAGCGGCTCAAGCCAGCAAAAAGCCGGACGCCCTAGAGCATCCGGCTTGGGGAATGAATGTCACGTCAGACGTGAGTGACCGATCAGGCCTTCTCGGCTGCTTCGGCCTTGGGCTCGGCTTTGGCATCGGCGCCAGCAGCGCTGCCCATGCCGTACTTGCGCATGAAGCGATCCACACGACCCTCGGTGTCCAGGATCTTTTGGGTCCCGGTATAGAAGGGGTGGTTGCCGCTCCAGACGTCGACGTGGATCTCGGGGGAGGTGGAGCCAGTGGTCATCACCACTTCTCCGTTGCAGATCACCTTGGCATCGGGATACCAGGTGGGGTGAATGTCGGCCTTCGGCATGACGGGTACGGGGCTGAGGGGCGAAAGCGCAATCAGCGCTTGGAGAACTGAGGAGCCTTACGGGCTTTCTTCAGGCCGTACTTACGACGCTCCTTGGCGCGCGGGTCACGGCTGAGGTGCCCTTCAGTCTTGAGGGGCTTGCGGTTGTCAGGGGACAGCTCGCACAGGGCACGGGCGGCGCCTTGCTTGATGGCATCCGCCTGACCCGTCAGACCACCACCGCGGACGTTGACCAGCAGGTCGTACTCACCACCCAGACCAAGGGTCTGAAGGGGAGCCTTGACTGCCGCCAGGTAGGCGGGGTTGTAATTCAGGTAGTTGTCACCGGGACGACCGTTGATGGTCACGGTGCCATTGCCAGGAACGACGCGGACGCGTGCCACGGCGGTCTTACGACGGCCGGTTCCCCAGTAGACGACTTTGGTGGTGCTCATTTGGCGGAAGCGGCGGGATCAAGGGCCAGGGCCTTGGGCTGTTGGGCGGCGTGGGGGTGCTCAGCACCCTTGTAGACCTTCAGCTTGCGGAAGAGCTGACGACCGAGAGCGTTGTGGGGAAGCATGCCCTTAACGGCCTTCTCGATGATCCGCTCGGGGATCCGTGCCTGCAGCGCAGCGAAGGTTTCGGTCTTCATGCCACCGGGGCGACCGGAGTGACGGCGGTAGACCTTGTCGGAAGCCTTGTTGCCGCTCACACGCACCTTCTCAGCATTGATCACGACGACGAAGTCGCCGGCGTCGATGTGAGGGGCGAAGTTGGGGTTGTTCTTACCCCGCAGAACCGAAGCGACCTCGGTGGCAAGCCGGCCGAGGGTCTGGTTCTCAGCGTCCACCAGATACCACTGGCGTGCTGAGGAATCCTGGGGGGGGACGAGAGTCTTGTTCATCGCGCCGGCGGGCCGGTTCGGATAGGACCCCATCACCACGCTTAGGCGGGTGGGGTTGGACAGGGTGTCTGGACTGTGGGTCTCGACTAATGACGGCAGCCACCCGATCACTCGGGTGTCAATCGCTCGTTGAGTGAACCTACCGCTTCGCCGATCCCCACTTCGGGGGACAGGGTTGACAGGCAGGGGCTGGCCGCCGATGGACATCGGCAGGTCAACTCTGAGACCGGCAGACCCAGTCAGTGCAAGGACTGACCCGGTGCTGCTGGCGGTGCATCAGAGCCCTCCAGCAAATACCGCGGTTGACAATCGTACCAGGCAGCCTGGGGGAAGACTTCACTCGGGTAGCCCACCCTCAGCAGGCATAACCCCTGCGGGGGAGCGGCTTCTTTGACCTCGTCACGGGCCTGGTTTCGCCAGCGGCGACTGAAGGCCTCCAGGCTGAGGCGTCCCTCCCCGACGGCCACCAGCTGCCCCATCACAAGGCGCACCATCCCGTAGAGAAAGCCGCTGGCCTGAAGCTCCACCTCCAGCAGGTCACCGCGGCGCTGCACCGAGACCTCCTGGAGGGTCGTACGGGAGTGTGAGCGGGCGCTACCCGCCCTCTCAAACGCCGCAAAATCGTGCTCCCCGAGCATGCCCTCGAGGGCCTCGCGCATCCGGGCCTCATCGAGCCTGAACTGATAGCGGTGCCAGCTCCAGGGAGCCAGAAACAGATTGGGGATGCGGGCGTTGTAGATGGTGTAGCGGTAGCGCCTGTAGGTGGCGCTAAAGCAGGCATGCCAGTCCGCGGGAACGGAAGCTGCTGAACGCACGCGGATGCTGGCCGGCAGGCGGCCGTTGAGGGCCGCGGGCCAGCGGTGCGGAGGGATCGGGCCGGCGCAGTCGAAATGCACCACCTGGCCAGCGGCGTGAACGCCGCTGTCGGTTCGACCAGCCGCCACAACGGTGGCGGGGCCATCTGGATCCAACTGAGCCAAGGCCCGCTCCAGCGCTTCCTGGACGCTGGGTTCCCGGGGCTGGCGCTGCCAGCCGCAGTAGGCCGAGCCGTCGTACTGCAGGCAGAGGGCGATGCGCCTAAGCCCCCCTGCTGGCGTCGCGTCAGTCAAAGCTGCTGCACCAAAGCCATAAAAAACCGCGCGGAGGAGAGCCCCCCACGCGGTGCGGATGATCGACAGCAGGTCCGCTCGGACCCACGGACTCAGACCAGCTCGATGATCGCCATTTCGGCGTTGTCGCCACGGCGGGGAACGGTGCGAATGATGCGGGTGTAACCGCCATTGCGGTCGCCGTAACGCTCCTGGGCCTTGTCGAACAGGGCGTGGACCAGTTGCTTGTCGTAGATGTAGCCGATGGCACGACGGCGGGCGGCAAGGCTGCCGTCCTTGGCCAGGGTGATCATGCGCTCAGCTTCATCGCGAAGCGCCTTGGCACGGGCCTTGGTGGTGGTCAGACGACCCTCACGGATCAGCTGAGTGGTCAGAGCGCGAAGCATGGCTTTGCGCTGGTCGGCGGGACGCCCCAACTTGGGGACTCGGCACTGGTGACGCATGACTAAATCGGGTTAACGCGGGAGACAGGGTGCTGCGCGATCAGGCGCTGGTGCGGCTCTGGGGCAGGGAGATACCGATGCGCTCGAGGGCCTCGATCACCTCGTCAGCCGACTTGGAACCGAAGTTCTTGATTTCGAGCAGATCTTCGTAGCTGAAGCCCATCAGGTCAGACACGGAGTTGACTTGGGCGCGCTTCAGGCAGTTGTAGGCGCGAACCGAGAGGTTCAGCTCTTCCAGGGGAATCTGAGCTTCGGCGGAGGGCTCGGGCTCCTGGCCTTGCTCCTCTTCCATGGTCAGGGTCGCCATGGGCTGGATCAAGGTGATCAGCTGGTTGGCGGCCTGGGCCATCGCGTCGTCAGGCGTCAGGGAACCGTCGGTCTGAATCTCCAGACGCAGGCGCTCACGGGCCGATCCGCCTTCACCGACAGCGGTCTCGTCGATGGTGTAATTCGCCCGCTGGACAGGCATGAAGACGGCATCGATCTGGAGAAGATCGACAGCGCTGGTGTCCTCAACGCGGCGGTCAACGGGGCGATAGCCAACACCACGCTCGACGTGCACCTCGAGCTCCAGGCTGTGGCCTTCGGCGACGGTGGCAATCGGGCGGGCGGGGTCGATCACCGACACCTGTGAGGAGAACTGCAGGTCACCGGCGGTGACGGTCGCAGGACCATTCACGACCAGACGGCCGATCTCCAGCTCGCGGCTGCGGCTGTTGACGGCAACGTCCTTGCAGTTGAGAAGGATGTCGAGGACGTCTTCGCGGACGCCAGGAACGGTGGCGTACTCGTGGTTCACGCCAGCGATGCGCACGGCGGTGATGGCGCTGCCCTCCAGGGCACCCATCAGCATGCGGCGCAGGGAATTACCGAGGGTCGTCGCCTGGCCACGCTCAAGGGGGCCAATGACGAAGACGCCGGTTTGGGAACGATCGTCAGCGATCTGGTGTTCAACCCGATCGATCTGGTACTGCAACACGGTCTGAAGCTCAGATAGGTGGATGGACCCCCTCTGGGGCTAGTCGATGCGTCGAATCAGACCCGGCGACGCTTGGAACGGCGGCAACCGTTGTGGGGCAGCGGGGTGACGTCACGGATCAGGGTGATCTCCAGACCGGCAACCTGCAGGGCACGGATGGCGGTTTCACGACCGGAACCAGGACCGCGAACCAGCACCTCGATTTGGCGCATCCCCTGCTCAAGGGCGCGACGGGCTGCTGCTTCTGCGGCGGTCTGGGCGGCGAAGGGGGTGCCTTTACGGGCGCCCTTGAAACCGCTGGCACCAGCGGAGCTCCAGGAGATCACTTCACCAGCGGTGTCAGTGATGGAGACGATGGTGTTGTTGAACGTGCTCTGGATGTGGGCAACGCCATTAGGGACGTTGCGCTTCGTCTTCTTGGAACCAGATTTCTTGGCGGGCTTGGCCATGGATAAAGCCCTGCGGTCGCAGGGAGGTGATCGGGGGTCTTAGGGGGGCAACCTGGTGACGACGGCACGCAATCGGCCGAACGGCAGGTGCTAGGGGGCCAAAGGGCTAGAGCAAGCCGCGGCTTACTTCTTCTTACCGGCCACGGTCTTGCGGCTACCGCGGCGGGTCCGGGCATTGGTGCGGGTGCGCTGACCGCGAACGGGCAGACCGACGCGGTGACGACGGCCACGGACGCAGCCGATGTCCTGCAGGCGCTTCATGGCCATGCCCTCCTGACGGCGAAGATCGCCTTCGAGGGTGTAGCTCTCGGTTGCACCGCGCAGCTTTTGGACGTCGGAATCATCCAGGTCCTTGACGCGGGTGTCGGGGTTGACACCGGTCTTGGCCAGAATCTTTTGGGCCGTGGTCAGGCCGATTCCGTAGACGTAGGTCAGGGCGATTTCGATCCTCTTGTCGCGAGGAATATCAACGCCGGCGATACGAGCCACTGAAAAAACGTTGGGGGTGAGCAGGGGAAGGACTTGAGCGGTTGCCCTCAGAACGAACCGAGAGACACTCAAGCCAGTTGTTTTGGTCCCAAGGGACCGGGGGCAAGGTCAGCGCAGGATCAACCCTGGCGCTGCTTGTGCTTCGGGTTGGTGCAGATGACCATCACCCGACCGTGCCGGCGAATCACGCGGCACTTGTCGCACATTTTCTTGACCGAGGCACGCACCTTCATGGGAGCGGTCTCTCCAAATTTCCAAACAGCGACCTTACCACAGGGGTCAACCCAACAGGGCTGCGATCCGATCGGCAATGGCGTCGACTGTGCCAGCCGCTTCGACCGGGGCAATCAGCCCACGTTCGCGGTAATAGGCAATCAGGGGCTCGGTTTGCTCGCGGTAGACCTCCAGGCGGTGGCGGATGACCTCCTCGTTGTCGTCGGCCCGGCCGCGGGAGAGCAATCGCTGCACCAGAACACCGTCATCGAGTTCCATCAGAACGACGAGCTCGATCTGCTGGCCCAGCTCCTCGAGCAGGCTGGCCAGGGCATCGGCCTGGGCGACGTTGCGGGGGAAGCCATCCAGCAACCAGCCACCACTGTGGTTTTGCAGGCGGCTGCGGACGATCGCCAGCACCAGGGCATCGCTCACCAGCTCACCGCGGGCCATCACGGCCTCCGCCTCTTTGCCCAGGTCGCTGCCGGCGGCGACTTCAGCCCGCAGCAGATCACCGGTGGAGAGGTGGAGCAGGCCTTGGCTCTCGGCAAGCTTCTGGGCTTGGGTGCCCTTACCGGCGCCGGGGGGACCGAGGAACAGCAGACGTTGCTTCATGGCAAGGAAGGAAGAGAAGGAGCAAGGAAGGGGGGAGTTACTGGCGAACCATGCCTTCGTACCGCTGGGAGATCACGGCGGTTTGCAGTTGCTTGGCGGTCTGAATCGCGACGCCAACCAAGATCAACAGGCTCGTGGCACCCAAGCCTTGGAAGGTCTGCACGCGCGTGGCCGACTCCACGGCCGAGGGCACGATCGCCACAGCCCCCAGGAAAAGGGCACCCAGCAAGGTCAGACGGTTTTGGATACCCGTCAGGTAAGCCGTGGTCGCTGAGCCAGGGCGAACCCCAGGGATGGCGACACCACCGCGCTTGAGGTTGGAGGCCACGTCCACCGGACGCACCGTGAGGGTGGCGTAGAAGAAGGAGAAGCCAATGATCAGCCCGAAGAAAAGCAGCGCATAGACCCAGGGGGTGCTGCTGTTGGGGCTCAGGAAACTGGCGACCTGAATCAGCGTGGGGTTCTTGCTGAAGTTGGCGATCTGCAGCGGCAGGAAGACCACGGCCGAGGCAAAGATGATCGGCATCACGCCACCGGCATTGAGCTTCAGAGGCAGGTAGCTCTGGCGGGCGGAGATCCCGGCCCCGCCCACCTGGCGCTTGGCGCTGACGATCGGGATGCGGCGGCTGCCCTCCTCAACGCAGACGATGCCAACGATGGTGATCAGGAAGACCGCCACCAGGACGACGATGCCGCCAACGGCCTCACGACCACCGGTTTGGGCCAACTCGATGGTCGAGCCCAAGGCCCTGGGGAGGGTGGCCACGATGTTCAGGTAGATGACCAGAGACGCGCCCTGGCCAATGCCCCGCTCGGTGATCACCTCACTGAGCCACATCACCACCATCGAACCGGTCACCAGGGCGATCGCCGTCTGCACCACGAAGACCAGATCCGGTGTGCCGGGAAGGGCGTAGGGCCGGAGGATCAGGGCAAAGACAATGCTTTGGAACAGTCCCCAGCCCAGGGCGACATAGCGGGTGTACTGGGCGATCTTGCGGCGTCCCGCCTCACCTTCGTTCTTCTGCAGATCCTCCAGCTGCGGCAGGGCTGATGTCAGCAGCTGAATGATGATCGAGGCGTTGATGAAGGGAAGGATCCCCAGGGCGAAAACGCCCAACGCGGAGATGCCACCACCGGTGAAGATGTCCAGGAAGCCCAGCAGGGAGCCCCCCTGGGCAGCGAAGGCCTGGAAGGCCTGGCGGTCGATCCCGGGAACAGGGATATAGATGCCCAGGCGCACCAGGAGCAGCAGCCCCAAGGTGATGAGAACCCTGTCGCGCAGATCCTTGGCTTGGACCAGCTGCGTGAGGATTTCACCGGCACTGGGGTTACGCCCCCGGCTGACGACCATGGCAGGTGCAGACGAACGAGAAAAAACCGCCTAGCGATCGATCGGATCACCAGACGGCATTGACCTTAATGGGCCGTGGACAAGCGGAGATCAGATCTCTTCGCAGGTGCCACCAGCGGCTTCGATCTTCTGGCGGGCCGAGGCGGTGAAAGCGGCCGCCTGGACGGTCAGCTTCACGCTCAGTTCGCCATTACCCAGGACCTTCAGGGGGGCCTTGGGGTTGGTCACCAAACCGTCCTTCACCAGGGTATCGATGTTGACGGTGCTGCCGGCCTTGATCTCAGACAGCTTGGCAACGTTGATCACCGTGTAGTTCTTGGGGTTGATCACGGTGAAGTGCTTCAGCTTCGGCACCCGGCGGTACAGAGGCATCTGGCCACCCTCGAAGCCAGGACGGGTCGGACGACCCGAACGGGACTTCTGACCGCGCATGCCGAAACCGCAGCTGGCGCCTTGGCCGGCGGCGATGCCGCGTCCCTTACGCAGCTTGCGGCGACGGGCCCCCTTCTGGGGGGCGAGGGACTGGAGATTGAGCGACGTCATGGCGGTCCTCAGGAGTAGATCTGCTCGAGGGAGATGCCACGCTCCTTGGCGGTCTCCTTGTGGGTACGCAGGCCGGCCAGGGCATCCATGGCGGCGCGGGCGTTGTTCAGGGGGGTCTTGGAGCCTAGGCGCTTGGCGAGCACGTTCTTAATGCCGGCAAGCTCAAGCACCGTACGGATGGAACCACCCGCGATCACACCGGTACCAGGGGCAGCGGGACGGATCAGGACGCTGGCAGCGCCATCACGGCCGTTGCTCAAGGTGGGGATCGAGGAGGCACGGGTCAGAGGCACCTTGACCAGGTGCTTCTTGCCATCGGCGACGCCCTTGCGGACAGCACCGATCACGTCGCCAGCCTTGCCGACGCCGACGCCGACCTGGCCCTTCTCGTTGCCGACGACAACGATGGCCCGGAAGCTCATCTTCTTACCGCCCTTGACGGTCTTGGAGACGCGGCGGATTTGCACCACGCGCTCCTGCCATTCGGAGTCACGCTCCTGGCCACGACGGCCACGGCGGTCGCCACCGCGACGGTCGCCACGGCCTTCGCCGCGACCACCACGGCGCTGGTCCTGCTGCTGACCTTCGGCCGCTGCGGGCACGTCAGCTGCCGCTGGCACGGCGTTGGACTGGGTGTTGTTGGTTTCGGTCATGGTGAGAGCAGGGATCAGAACTGAAGGCCCGCTTCCCGGGCGGCGTCAGCCAGGGCCTTGACACGGCCGTGGTAGAGGTTGCCGCCACGATCGAAGACCACCGATTGAATGCCCTTGGCGAGGGCACGCTTGGCGACCAGCTGACCGACTGCGACAGAAGCATCGCAGGTGGCGCCGATGGTGACGTTGCTGCGGAGCTCTTTATCGACGGTTGAGGCAGAGCAGAGGGTGCTCTGCGCAACGTCGTCGATGACTTGTGCGTAGATGTGGTTGTTGGAGCGGAACACAGCCAGGCGGGGACGCGCGGCGGTGCCGGAGAGATTGCGGCGCAGACGGCGGTGACGCTTTTGTGTCTGCTGCTTGCGGGAAAGGGTGGACATGGAAGTACTGGGTAAAAACGCTTAAGCAGACCTCACTTCTTACCGGTCTTACCGGCCTTGCGGAGGATGCGTTCGCCCGCGTACTTGATGCCCTTGCCCTTGTAAGGCTCGGGGGGACGGATGGCGCGAACTTTGGCCGCTTCGTTGCCCACCAGCTCCTTGTCGGGGCCGGAGACAATCACGGTGGTGTTGCCGTCGACGGCGAAGGTCACGCCCTCGGGGGCGATCATTTCAACCTGGTGGCTGTAACCAGCGCTGACGACGAGCTTCTTGCCCTGAACGGCGGCGCGGTAACCCACACCGACGATCTCGAGCTTGCGGGTGAAGCCCTGGCTGACACCCTCGACCATGTTGGCCACGAGGGTCCGGCACAGACCGTGGCGCTCACGGGAGCGACGGCTGGTGCTGGAGGGGGAGACCACAAGGGTGCTGCCGTCCTGAGCAATGGCCACGCCCTCAGGCAGGGTGCGGCTCAGTTCGCCCTTAGGGCCTTTGACTTTGACGTCAAGGCCGTTGAGGCTGACGGTGACGCCGCCCGGAACGGGAATCGGCGATTTACCAATACGAGACATGAATCAATCCCCCTAATCAGTAGACGTAAGCGAGCACTTCGCCACCGACGCCCTGCTTGCGGGCGTCGCGGTCGCTCATCACACCCTTGGAGGTGGAGATGATGGCCACGCCGAGACCGCCCAGCACTTTGGGGAGCTGACGAGTGTTCTTGTAGACGCGCAGGCCAGGCTTGCTGACTCGCTGCACGGTGCGGATGATCGGCTGGCGATGCTTGCCGCTGTACTTGAGTTCCAGCACCAGGTGCTTCATCACGCCTTCACCTTCTTCGGTGATCTCGGCGATGAAACCTTCCTGTTGCAGCACCTTGGCGATGCTCTGGGCCATGCGCGAGGCAGGCACCTTGGTGGATTGATGACGTTTCTCACTCGCATTGCGAATGCGGGTGAGCATGTCGGAAATCGGGTCGTGATTAGCCATAGGTCGGGTCCGAAGAGGGCTCAGTTGCTGCGGAACGGCATTCCCATCTCGCGGAGGAGGGCCCGGCCCTCTTCGTCGTTACGGGCAGTGGTCACGATGGTGATGTCCATGCCCCGGATGGCATCGATCTTGTCGAAAGAGATCTCGGGAAAAATGATCTGCTCCTTCACCCCGAGGGTGTAGTTGCCACGACCGTCGAAGCTCTTCTCGCTCACACCGCGGAAGTCGCGGATGCGGGGGAGAGCCAGGTTGATGAGACGCTCGAGGAACGCATACATGCGGTCACCGCGGAGGGTGACGGCCACGCCAATCGGCATGCCCTGACGGATTTTGAAGCCAGCGATGGCCTTCTTGGCGCGGGTCACAACCACCTTTTGACCGGTGATGGTGGCCAGCTCCTCGATCGAGGCCTCAAGGGCCTTGGCGTTGGCTGCGGCTTCGCCGAGACCCCGGTTGACGGTGACTTTCACCACCTTGGGGACTTCGTGAATGTTCGAGAGACTGAGATCCTTAAGCAACTTGGGCTGGATCTTCTCCCGATAGTTCTGTTTAAGGGACATGACGGGGAAAGGAGATGCGCTTCTGGGCTTGGTCAGAAGGCGGACAAGGTCGATGTAAGAGAGATCAGTCGAGGATCTCGCCGGTTTTCTTGAGGCGGCGCTTCTTGGTGCCGTCCTTCTCCACCACGATTTCCACGCGGCTGGCCACCTTCTTATCGGTGGAATACAGCATCACGTTGGAAGCGTGCAGGGAGGCCTCTTCGGTCACGATGCGACCGGTTTCGCCTTCCTGGGTGGGCTTCATGTGACGGGTGCGCAGGTTGATGCCCTGCACAACCACGCGGTTCTCATAGGGAAGGGTGCGCAGGACCTCACCGGTCTTGCCCTTGTCCTTACCGCTGATCACCTGGACGGTGTCGCCCTTCTTGATGCGCATTTTGGCGCGCACCTGAACTTTGGCTTTAGGGGTGGCAGTCGCCATCTCAGATCACCTCCGGAGCGAGGGACACGATCTTGGTGAAGTTGCGGTCACGCAGTTCGCGAGCCACAGGACCGAAGACGCGGGTGCCCTTGGGGTTGTTGTCAGTGCCGAGGATCACGGCAGCGTTGTCGTCAAAACGGATTGAATTGCCGTTGACGCGACGCATGGTGGCTTTGGTGCGAACCACCACAGCCTTGACCACGTCGGACTTTTTCACGCCCATGTTGGGCATGGCGTCCTTGACGGCGGCCACGATCACATCGCCCACGTGGGCGTAGCGACGGTTGGTGCCCAGCACGCGGATGCACTGGATGCGCTTGGCGCCGCTGTTGTCAGCGACGTTGAGGAACGTTTCCTGTTGAATCATCGGGAGGTCTCCTCAGCTGGCGCTGCTGTTGTTCAGCACCTCGGCCACGGACCAACGCTTGGTGCGGCTGAGGGGACGGGTTTCGGTGATGCGGACGCGGTCACCCACCTTGCAGGTGTTGGCCTCATCGTGCGCCTTGTAGCGCTTGGTGCGGCTCACCGTCTTTTGATAGATGGGGTGGGGGAAGCGGTTTTCCACCGCCACCACCACGGTTTTATCCATCTTGTCGCTGACGACGGTGCCGACCCTTTCCTTGGTTGCCATAACGGTTACTTAGGGGATCAGGAAGCGGCGGAGCTCTTGCGCTCCGTTTGCACCGTCAGCAGCTGGGCCAGCTTGATGCGGGCGGCCTTGAAGCGGTGCGGGTTCTCGAGACGGCGGGTGGCCTGCTCGAAACGAAGGGTGAACAGTTCGCGACGGGTGTCGTCGATCTGCGTGGTGATGTCGCCGTCGGAAAGCTTGCGCACCTCGGCGATGTCGGGACGGGCCATGGTCAGGACTCCACGGTGGTGGCGGCCGCGGCGGCAGCCTGGTCAGCTTCCTGATCCGCCAGGGTCAGGAACTTGGTCTTCACGGGCAGCTTGTACTGCGCCAGGCGCATGGCCTCTTTGGCGATCTCGGGGGTGATATCGGCACCGCCCATCTCGAAGAGAATGCGGCCGGGCTTGATCACAGCCACCCAGAACTCCGGGTTGCCCTTACCGGAACCCATCCGGGTCTCGGCGGGGCGCATGGTCACCGGCTTGTCGGGGAAGATCCGGATCCAGATCTTTCCGCCCCGCTTGACGTAGCGGGTCATGGCACGGCGGCTGGCCTCAATCTGGCGGGAGGTGATCCACCCGCACTCTTGGGCCTGCAGAGCGAACTGACCGAAGGCGATGGTGTTGCCACGGGTGGCGACACCGCGCATGCGGCCGCGCTGCTGCTTACGGAATTTGACGCGTCTTGGACTCAGCATGGTTCAGGCCTCCTGATCACTCTTCGTTCGAACGGTCTTCGAACTGTTGGGGCCGGCGGCTAGCGCGGCGCTTGGGCGCAGCACCCACGGGCACCTTGTCCTGAGTGCCGGGAAGCACTTCCCCTTTGAAGACCCAAACCTTGATGCCCAGCACCCCGTAGGTGGTGGTGGCCACTTTGGTTGCGTAGTCGATGTCGGCGCGGAGGGTGTGCAGGGGCACCCGACCTTCACGGCTCCACTCGGTACGGGCAATTTCTGCACCGTTGAGGCGGCCGCTGACCTGAAGCTTCATGCCCAGGACACCAGCGCGCTGAGCACGCTGGATGGCCATACGCATGACGCGACGGAAGGCAACACGCTTCTCGAGCTGTTGAGCGATGTACTCAGCCAGCAGGAAGGCGTCAGCGTCAACGCGCTCCACTTCCACCACGTTGATCCGCACCTGACGGGCGGAGTCACCAATGGTTTTTTGGATGCCGCTGCGCAGCTCTTCAATGCCGCTGCCCTGGCGGCCGACGAGAACGCCGGGGCGGGCAGTTTTGAGCTCAACCTCAAGCTGATCGGCCTTGCGGGCGATCACAACGTCGCTGATGCCAGCGGCGCCGTACTTCTTGTGGATGAACTTACGGATCTGATCGTCTTCCTTCAGGAGAGACGGATAGGTCTTGCTGGGGGCGTACCAGCGGGACCGGTGTTCCTGGGTGATCCCCAGGCGCAAGCCGGTTGGATGGATCTTGTGTCCCATCGATCGGTGTCCTCGGGGGTCAGGCGGCAGGAGCCACAGCAATGCTGATGTGGCAAGTCTTTTTCTGGATCGCGTAGGCGCGACCCTGGGCACGGGGGCGATAACGCTTCATCACCGGACCCATGTCAGCCGTAGCGACAGAGATCACGAGAGAGGCGGGATCGAGACCCAGGTTGTGCTCGGCGTTGGCCACAGCGCTGCGCAGGACCTTGGTGATCGGTCCGGTGGAGCGGTAGGGCATGAACTCGAGCATGATCAGCGCGTCGCGATAGCTGCGACCGCGGATCTGGTCGAGAACCCGGCGAACCTTGGACACGGAACCGCGGATATAGCGGCCGTGTGCCTGGGCAGTCGTGGATGAGGTGTTTGCCATGTCCTCAGCGGCCTCCTTTCTTGTCCTTGATGTGGCCGCGGAAGTTGCGCGTTGGCGCAAATTCCCCCAGCTTGTGGCCCACCATCTGCTCCGTCACGTAGACGGGCACATGGGCCTTGCCGTTGTGCACGGCAATGGTGTGGCCGATCATCATCGGCAGGATCGTGGAAGCACGTGACCAGGTCTTGATCACGGACTTGTCATCGGCGGCGTTCTGCTTTTCAACCTTCCGCAGAAGGCTGTCGGCAATGAACGGACCTTTTTTGAGTGAACGTCCCATAGCGGTTTAAACGAACAGCAAAGCGGTGAGGTTGATCAGGAATCGCGTCCGCCACGGCTCCGCTTGGAGGTGCGGCGACGTTTCCGGAGCACAAACCGATTGCTGGGTTTGTTCCGCTTGCGGGTCTTGAGGCCCAGTGCAGGCTTACCCCAAGGAGTGACAGGGCCAGAACGGCCGATCGGAGCGCGGCCCTCGCCACCACCGTGGGGGTGATCGCAGGGGTTCATCACGCTGCCTCGGACCTGGGGGCGACGACCCAACCAGCGGCGACGGCCGGCCTTGCCCAGGCTGGTGTTCCGAACCTCAGCGTTACCCACTTCGCCGAGGGTGGCGTAGCACTCACGGCGGACCAGGCGCACCTCGGTGGAGGGCAGCTTGAGGGCGACGTAGTCACCTTCCTTGGCCATCACTTGAGCGCTGGCACCAGCGGTACGAACCATCTGGCCACCGCGACCGGCGTAGAGCTCAACGCAGTGAACGCTGGAGCCCAGGGGGATCGCCGAGAGGGGCAGGGCATTGCCGGTCTCGATCGGAGCATCGGGGCCGGAGACCACGGTGGAGCCCACGGTCACGCCAGCCGGAGCCAGGATGTAGCGCTTCTCGCCATCGGCGTAGAAGAGCAAAGCCAGGCGGGCGTTGCGGTGGGGGTCGTAGTGGATCGCTGCCACCTTGGCGACCACACCGTGCTTATTGCGGCGGAAGTCGACCAGGCGATAGAGGCGCTTGTGGCCACCACCGCGATGGCGGCAGGTGATCACACCGCGGTTGTTGCGACCTTTGCGTTGGTGCTTGGCCACCACCAGGCCCCGTTCGCGACCACGACCGGTGACTTCAGCGAAATCGCTGGCGACACGGGTACGGGTGCCGGGGGTGATGGGGCGGTACTTACGGATTCCCATAGTTCTTCAGACCCCTCAGGCTTCAGGGAACAGCTGGATGGCATTGCCATCGGCAAGGCGAACCACAGCCTTCTTCACCTGGGCACGCTTGCCGGCGAATCGGCCCACGCGGCGGGAGCGGCGAGGGGGGTTCATGGTGCTCACACCAACGACTTTGACGTCGAACAGTTGTTCAACGGCAGCCTTGATGTCGGGCTTGGCAGCCCGATGGTCCACCTCAAAGGTGTACTGATTGAGCTCGATGGCGCGGGTGGCCTTCTCAGTAATCAGGGGCCGACGGATCACATCCGCCAGGCGACCTTGAAAGCGTTCAGTCATCGCCGTAGACCTCCTGAATCTTCGCGAGTGCTTCCTCGCTCACCACCAAGGAATTGGCGTGGAGCAGGTCGAACACGTTGAGCTGATCTGCGGCGATCAGCTTCACCTTTTCGAGGTTGCGCACCGAGCGGCGCACCACCTCGCTGGGGGCATCCAGCACCACCAGCACCTTGGAGCCAGCGGCGATGCCGAAGCGGCTCAGGGCAGCGGTGATTTCTTTGGTCTTCGGGGTTTCAAGACCCGAAGCAAAGCCCTTCACCACAGTGATGTCAGCGGCGCGGCTCATCAGCGCAGTGCGCAGAGCCAGGCGACGCTCCTTGCGGTTCATCGCAAGGTTGTAGGTGCGGGGCTTCGGCCCGAACACCACACCACCGCCAGGACGCAGGGGGGTCCGGATCGAACCCTGACGGGCGCGACCGGTGCCCTTCTGCTTGTAGGGCTTGCGGCCACCGCCGGCCACCTCAGCGCGGGTGAGGGTGCTGGCCGTGCCCTGACGGGCATGGGCGAGCTGACGCACCACAGCGCGGTGCACCAGATCGTTAGCGGAGCTTTCCTTAGCGACTTTCAGGTCAAGGCTGGCCTTGCCGGCCTCTTTGCCTTGCCAGTCGCGAACAACACAGTTAGCCATCTCTGTCCTCCTCAGTTCGCGGCTTTGGCGCCCACCCGCTTAGCGGGGAGGATGTTCAGCAGGGCTCCGGGCTTACCGGGAACCGAGCCTTTCACCACGAGCAGGTTGCGCTCAGCATCCACCTTGAGGATGGTGAGGCCGCGGGTGGTGATTTGCTTGCCGCCGTAGCGACCAGCCATGCGCTTGCCGGGGTACACGCGGCCGGGGGTCGTACCCGCACCGGTGGAGCCAGGCTCGCGGTGGTTCTTCGAACCGTGGGTCATGGGACCGCGGCTGAAGCCGTGGCGCTTCTGGTAACCAGCGAAACCACGACCGATGGTGTCGCCGCTCACATCGACCTTCTGGCCCGCCTCAAAGGCGGCCACGGTGACGTCACCACCGAGTTCCAGACCGTCGACGGAGTCAACGCGGTATTCCTTCAGGTGGCGCAGCAGCTCGTCGCCCGACTTAGCCAGGTGGCCCTTAGCGGGCTTGCTGACGAGCTTTTCGCGGATATCACCGAAGCCCAGCTGAACGGCGGTGTAGCCGTCGGTGCTGTCGGTTTTGAGTTGGGTAATGCGGCAAGGACCTGCCTCGATCACGGTGACCGGGATGGCCCTGCCTTCGTCGTCGAAGAACTGGGACATGCCCAGTTTCTTCCCAAGAATGCCGATGGACATAAGGAGGGAGATACGCCAGCTGGACCACCACTCACAGGGAGTGGCGTGACTGAATCGAGTGGCGCAAGAAACCGATGGAGCTGAAATTTCCGGTTAACCCGGAACTGCAGTGGACCAATGCGGCGGAGCTAGCGACTCGAATCAGTGGGGGCTGGGACTTGCTCAGAAGAAGAAGCCAAAGGCGTCTTCAAGGTTGAGCAGTATCCCGGCGACTCAGAAGAGCCACACGGGCCCGGGAAGGCCGCCACCACTGGCGACCTTGTGCATTGCCCTGGAGGCCCGGCTAGCGGACGGGCACAGTTGCAATTGCACAAGCGAACACCATACCTCAGCGCATAACACCCTTCCCCTGCGATCAGCTGCCAGACTTCCGCAAGCGCTGATCCGCCCCCATGCCCCTGCTGCTCACCGGCCGCGGTTTCCGCCAGGAGCTGGAGCGGGCGGGCGCCTTGGCCCTCTACGCACCATTAGAAGGTGGCGCCGAGACCAGGCTGCTGCGCCGGATGCGCGCCGCTGGCTACCGGGCCCAGCTCACCTCCGCACGCGGCCTGGGGGATCCAGAAGCCTTCCTTCTGCAGTCCCACGGCGTGCGTCCTCCCCACCTCGGCCACCAAAGCGTTGGCCGCGGCGCGGCCGTTGGCGAGGTGCAAATGGCCACCCCACAACTGGGACACCTCTTTGAGGGCGACGCCCCTGTGCTGCTTTGGCTGCTGGAGGGGCAGGTCCTCTCCACCGCTGAGCTCGAGTCGCTGATCAACCTGACCCAACGGGAGCCCCGCCTGAAGATCGTCGTGGAGATGGGCGGCGCCCGTGCCCTGCGATGGCAGCCCCTGAGCTCCGTTTTGACCGCAGCCGTTTGACCCCAGAGGCGGCCCTTCAAAACGGCCGCTGGGTCAAATTGATCTGCGGCGCCGGGAATCAAGACCTGGCGGCCATCGAAGACCTCTGCGCGCTCTACACCGCAGCGGGCATCCACTGCATCGACATTGCCGCCGATACGGGCGTTGCGGAGGCCGCCAGGCGCGGCATGGACTGGGCTGTGACCCGGGGTGCCCAGCGCCCCTGGCTGATGGTCAGCCTCAGCGACGGCGCCGACCCCCACTTCCGCAAGGCCAGCTTTGAGCCCAGCCGCTGTCCCAGCGACTGTCCCAGGCCCTGCCAAAAGGTCTGCCCGGCCTTGGCCATTGGCGATCACGGCGGCGTCCAGGCGGAGCGCTGCTACGGCTGTGGGCGCTGCCTGCCCGCCTGCCCCCTGGGCCTGATCGATGAACAGCAGCAGTGGCTCAGCGCCGAAGCGGTCCCCGAACTCCTCCGGAGCATCAACCCGGATGCGGTTGAACTGCACACCCAGGCGGGACGGCAGAGCGCCTTCGAAGCCCGCCTGAGCCAGCTCAAGGCCAGCGGTGTTCCCCTTCAGCGCCTGGCGATCAGCTGCGGACTCGAGCGGGGCGCCGGCAGCCAGGAGACCACACCCCTGAGTAGCCGAGAGCTCGCCAGGGAGCTCTGGCAGCGCTTTGGCGCCCTGCGCCAGGCGGGCTACCGGCCGCTCTGGCAGCTCGATGGTCGTCCCATGAGCGGGGATGTCGGAGTTGGGACCGCCCGCTCCGCCGTGAAATTGCTGGAGGCGATCGCCCCCTGGGCACCGCCAGGCCCGCTGCAACTGGCCGGGGGAACCAACGGCAAAACAATTGAGCTCCTGGGCCCCAGCCACCGGGCAGCCGGTGTTGCCTTTGGCGGGATGGCCCGCAGCCTGCTGCAACCCTGGCTGCAGGAAGCCGATGAGCGCGGGCAGCCCCTGAGGGACATTCCCGAGCTCGAAGCGATCGCCAGCACCAGCGTGATGGCCCTCATCCAACCCTGGCTGGAGCGCTAATCGCTAGAACGCCCCCATGGCTTCAGCACCGATCAGCCCGCAACGCATCACGGATGACCTCGATCGCCTGCTCGAGGTCTTGCCCGAGGCCGTGCGCAGTGCCCTGGGCTCAGCTGAAGCCCGTGAGCAATTGCTTGAGGTCGTCCTCGATCTCGGCCGGATCCCTGAGGCCCGTTACCCGGGACGTGCCGTCCCCCTTGGGGCGAACCCGATTGAGCGCAGCGATCTGGCGGCGGTGGTCGAACAACTCGGAACCTTTGGAGGCGACAACCGAGCGGGCATCGAGCGGACCCTGCACCGCATCAGCGCCATTCGCAACCGCAGCGGCGACGTCGTCGGCCTGACCTGCCGGGTCGGCCGAGCGGTCTTCGGCACCGTGGCCATGGTCCGGGACCTGATGGATTCCGGTCAGTCGCTCCTGCTGATGGGGCGCCCAGGCGTCGGCAAAACAACCGCCCTTCGAGAGATTGCGCGAGTTCTGGCCGATGAGCTGGACAAGCGGGTGGTCGTGATCGACACCAGCAACGAAATTGCAGGCGACGGGGACATCCCTCACCCCGCCATCGGCCGGGCCCGGCGCATGCAAGTCACCCGGCCGGAGCTGCAGCACCAGGTGATGATCGAGGCGGTGGAGAACCACATGCCCGAGGTCATCGTGATCGATGAGATCGGGACGGAGCTGGAGGCCCAGGCGGCGCGCACCATCGCGGAGAGGGGCGTGATGCTGGTGGCCACGGCCCACGGCAACGAGCTCGCCAATCTGGTCAAAAACCCCACCCTCAGCGACCTGGTGGGGGGCATCGAATCCGTCACCCTCGGCGACGAGGAGGCCCGGCGGCGACGGACGCAAAAGACCGTCCTCGAGCGCGCCGCCGAACCCACCTTCCCCATGGCGGTGGAAATGCACAGCCGCGACCGCTGGCTCGTGCATCGCGACGTCGCCCGCACGGTGGACCTCCTGCTGCGCGGTCAGCTGCCGCGTCCCCAGGTCCGGCAGCTCGATGACCAGGGGCGCTTGCAGCTGAGTGAGCCGCTGGCGCCCAAGGCCAGCCCCCGGCAGTCCCCCGCCGCCGCACCGGTTCGGCGCATCCAGGAACCAGCTGGAGTCTCAGCGCAGCCCAACCTCGCCCTGCGTCCCCTCCCGGATCCGGAAGCGAGCCCGCCAACCGAGACGCCAAGCGCACCCCTGCATCTGTTCAATGCAGGGCTGAGCGAACCCCTGATTGACCAGGCCATCCGCAGCCGGCGTCTCCCCGTGCAATTGGTCGAAGCGGTGGAGGAGGCCGACGTCGTTCTGGCGGCGCGGCAACAACTGGGCCAGCGCCCTGAGCTGCGCCGGCGAGCCCAGGATGCAGGCCTGCCGATCCTTGTGATCAAGGCCGACACCCTGCCCCAGATTCAACGGGGCCTGGAGAGGCTGCTGCAGCGCCGAGAGGATCGCCCAGAGGCCACCAACGCCGCGGCACGCCCCGCAGCCGCCAGCTCCAGAGACGATGCGCTCGAAGCCCTCGAGGAATGCCGCCTGGCCGTCGAGCAGGTCGTCCTGCCCCAGGGGCAGCCGGTGGAGTTACTACCCCGCACCGAGGCCATCCGGCGGATGCAAGCGGAACTGGCGGCCCGCTACCAACTGACTTCCGCCGAGTTCGGCAGTGGCAGCCAGCTGCGCCTACGGCTCTTCCCCCGCTGAGTCACTCGGCCGAGATGGCCCAGTGAGATTGACGAAGGTCGACCCGTTGTGGGTAACTATCTGAGTGCTGATGACACCGCCAGTTCCTGGGGGTTTGCAAGCAGCGCGTTGGGCCGTCGCCAAGTGGTAAGGCAGCGGGTTTTGGTCCCGCCATTCCTAGGTTCGAATCCTAGCGGCCCAGTTTCACAAGATCCAAGCCACCGCAAGGGCTTTGGAGCCTCATGAGCCTCCAACCACTGCTGGTCTTTGACTTTGACGGCGTCCTGGTCGACGGGATGCGCGAGTACTGGTGGAGCGCCCGCAGGGCCGCCCAATTTCTGGCGCCCGAGTGCCACCTGCCGGAAGTGGCTCCGGAGGCCTTCGGCGCCCTCAGACCACTGATCCACAAGGGCTGGGAGATGGTCCTCGTGGCCCTGGAGCTCTCCCGCAGCGATCTCGACGTCGGCCACTACGTCAGCGCCTACGAGGAGCACACGCAAACGGCCCTGGCGCGCTGGGGTTTTTCAGCGGAGCAGCTCCAAAGCGCCCTGGAGGACCTCCGCGGCGAAGCGATCCAGCAGGACCCCAGCGGCTGGAGGGCATTGCACAGCCCCTATCCAGGCATCCCCGAGCGACTGCGGGCCCTGGAGAGCGAAGGCAGCCCCTGGCTGGTGCTGACCACCAAAGGTGGGAACTTTGCTCGGGAGCTGCTCACGGGCTACGGCCTGCACCCCCAGGCGGTCTACGGCCACGAACAAGGGAGCAAGCCAGAGGTTCTGCTGGGACTCAGGAAGCAGGGACGCCCCCTCTGGTTTGTTGAGGACCGGCGGGTCACCCTGGAAACCGTGCGCCGCACACCGGGGCTGGAGGCGGTGCGCTGCTTTCTGGTCTCCTGGGGCTACCTGGGCCCCCACGACCGCGAACAACTGCCCGAGGGCATCCAACTGCTGGAGCCCCAGCGCTTTGCCGGACCCTTGGCGAGCTGGCCCTAAGCCGCTAGGGTACGCCTGTACTACAGGCCAGGGTTCGCTCCGGTGAAACACCTGGCGCCTGGGGTGGCACTTCTTTCACAGAGGTCGCCCAGGATGGCACCACCGAACTGGCCTACCCGCTGCGCGGCCGCTCCTTCAACCCTTTCGCGATATGCCTGCTGACGACAAGAGCACCAGCGCCAAAAGTCCTGAGCGGGACAAGGCCCTTGGCCTCGTTCTGAACCAAATCGAGCGCAACTTCGGCAAGGGCTCGATCATGCGCCTGGGGGATGCCTCCCGCATGCGGATCGAGACCACCCCCACCGGCGCCCTGACCCTCGACCTCGCCCTCGGCGGTGGCTACCCGAAGGGACGGGTTGTTGAGGTCTATGGCCCGGAGAGCTCTGGTAAGACGACCCTCACCCTGCACGCCATCGCTGAAGTGCAGCGCCGCGGAGGCGTAGCCGCCTTCGTCGACGCCGAGCACGCCCTGGACCCCGTCTATGCCGCGGCCCTTGGCGTCGACATCGAGAACCTGCTGGTCTCCCAGCCGGACACCGGCGAGATGGCCCTGGAGATCGTTGATCAACTGGTGCGCTCCGCAGCCGTCGACATCGTCGTGGTGGACTCAGTGGCAGCGCTGACGCCCCGCTCGGAAATCGAGGGCGAGATGGGGGACCTCGCCGTCGGCAGCCAGGCCCGCCTGATGAGCCAGGCGATGCGCAAAATCACCGGCAACATCGGCAAGTCCGGTTGCACCGTGATCTTCCTGAACCAGCTCCGCCAAAAGATTGGCGTGACCTACGGCAACCCTGAGACCACCACCGGCGGTAACGCCCTGAAGTTCTACGCCTCAGTCCGCCTCGACATCCGCCGCATCCAGACCCTCAAGCGGGGCACCGAAGAATTCGGGATCCGCGCCAAGGTGAAAGTGGCCAAAAACAAAGTGGCCCCGCCCTTCCGGATCGCGGAATTCGACATCCTCTTCGGCCGTGGAATCAGCACCGTGGGCTGCCTGCTCGATCTCGCCGAAGAGCACGGTGTCGTTGTTCGCAAAGGCGCTTGGTACAGCTACGAAGGCGACAACATCGGCCAAGGGCGCGATAACACCATCACCTGGCTCGAGCAGAACAGCACCGAGAAAGAGGCCATTGAAGTGAAGGTGCGTCAAAAACTCAGCGAAACCACCGACTCGCTGAAGCCCGTCGCCACCGCCGCTGCCAAGTTGGCCGCCGCTGGAAGCACCAGCGCCGACAAGGACCAGGCCCTACCCGCCGCCAGCTAAGGCCTCCAGGCACAACAAAGCCCCCGGGTGATTCACCCGGGGGCTTTTTGCTGGTTGGCTCGGGCCTAAGAAACCGGCGCCGCGGCCACCGCAGGCTGAGCGAGGGCGCGGAGGTTGGCGCTCAAGCGCTCCAGCTCCTGAATGGCCTCAGCACCCTCAAGCTTCACCAGCTCATGGCCGTTGCGGGACTCCACCCAGCTGATGCCGAAATCCGAAACCAAAAAGCGCACCATGTGCTCATCGCCCAAGCTGGCGACGAAGGATGCGCCGTGGCCGTCCTGACCATCGCCGCAGACATAGCAAGTTGCGGCAATTCCCTGACGCTGCAGACCTTCAGCAAGAGCACGCAGGCTCATCACCAAGTCCTCAACAACGGAGCGGTACTGCTCAGCTAGGCGCGCGAACATGACCGCCGCAACTCAAGAATAGATCGATCCTAATCTTTTCTTCAGATTTGCGCGAGCAAGGATGTTCGCCCCCTGACGATTAACCGTCGGCCAGGGTCCACCAGCCCAAGGCGGGGCCGAGGAAGCGCACCGTCAGCCAGAAGAGCACCAGTGCACCAATGCCGATCCAGGCGCCACGGGTGGTGATGGAGACGAACTGCTCACCCTGGCGCTGGGTCAAGGGCAGCCAAGGAGCCAGACGCGGTGAGGTGTCTTTGGCCTTCTCGCTCTTCTTCTCGCGGGGGGGCAGACCCTGTTCCGAGCGACGCTTGGCCTCTCCCATTGCTGCTGTGCTGCGCGGCGCGGTCAGGCTACGGGGACTAGGCCACTTACGGGTTGGGGAGCAGTCGATGCAGGGCCACCCAGGGCTCCAGGGCCTCGAGCACCTGGCGGCCCCAACCCCGGCGCCTCAAGCGGCCGTCAAGGACGGCCAGACGACCGCCGTTGCGCCGTAAACCAGCAATCGAGCGCTGCAGTCGGCCCAGGGCTTCAGGCAGCAGCAGCTCCCGGAACCAATCACGACCCTGCAACCGCAGAGCCGCCACCCGAGCCGCCGTGAGCGGGTCCTCCAGGCTCGAGATGGGCAGGGTGGCCGCGATCAGCTGACAGGGCAACGGCAATCGCTGTTGATGTTCAAGCCACCAACTCCAGCTGCAGCAGAGGACGCCATTGGCCTCAGGGGCAGTGAGCTCATGGCCCACTCGACTGCCGAATTCCGCGGCCAAGGCACTGGTCAGTCCCAGCCTCAACCCCTCGTCATCAAGCACAACCACCGTCAGGCCGGCCTGCCCCAAGACCAAGCGGCGGCACTGATCCAGCAGATGGCTGGGGTAGTGGGGAGCATTCGGCAGGGCCTGCCCCTGGGGAGCAAACAGGGGCAAGGGATCCAGCAGGGGCGGATCCGCGAGGCTCACCTCCACCTGGGGCTCAATCCCGAGTCCTGAAGGGGCCGGTTGCGGCCAGGGGCCAACCACCACCAAGCCACGGCCGCTGAGGAGCCCGGGCATCACGGTGCAGGGATCCAGGGGCTGGCGATGCAGGGTCCACTGCAGCAGGGTTGGATTGACCGAGGCCCAACTGGTCCAGTCCTCGCCCGCCACCGCAAGCCACTGGGGCCAGGGCTCCGGCAGGGGAGACAGGACCCCCAGCAACTGCCGCAAGGGGGCCTCATCATCTGGAGTGATGGGAACCCGCTGATGGGGCCCGCAGGGCCGGGCCAACAGCCGGCGACTCAAGCGTTCATGCAGCTGCAGCAGGCTGGGGGCAGCGGCGGGAAGGCTGCGGCGCAACTGCTCCCAGTGCTCCGTTTCAATCACCACCTCCAGGGCCTGCCGCAGCAGCGGCTGCAGCAGCTCCCCCTCCGGAACCACCAGCTGTCGGTCCGCCAGTTGACCGCTACGCCAGGCCGCCACCAAGGCGTCGTGCTGCAGCAGCCAGAGCGGTGCCGACTCCGGTGCCGTGGTGCCCTCCCAGCAGGGCAGGTTCAAGCCAACGGCCTGGAGCCGGGGCAACTCCACCGTCAACAGACGCTGGCGCAGGGCCGGGCTGACCACCAACGCCACGGGGCTGTTGTTGAGAGCCAAGGGCACCAATAGACCCAGCAGCCAGCTGGGATCACTGCCGGGGGCCAGACGCACCAAGGTCTGATCCGAGCGCCGCAGGCTGCGGGCCACCAACCGGCTCAAGGTGAGGTGGTGGGGCCAGCGGGTTTCCCCCTCCAGGCGGAGGAGCGCCTTGAGCTGTTGGTGGGCCTTGGCTTCCAACATCGGGGAATCGTAGGAAGCTGGGACGAGACAACTGTTCAGCGATGACAACCCACTGGCGAGAGCGACCCATCGGGATCGTGGGCCTGGGGTTGATCGGCGGATCCCTGGGCCTGGATCTGCAAGCCCAGGGACTCGAGGTCCGAGCCTTGGTCCATCGCCACAGCACCGCCGAGCGGGCCCAGGAGCGGGGGCTGGCCCAGAGGATCGACACCGATCCGGCGGTGTTGCAGGACTGCGGTTTGGTGATCCTGGCCTTGCCCTTGGATCGCCTGCTGGAACCAGACCCCAGCCTGGTGGCGGCCCTGCCGGCCGACGCCGTGATAACGGATGTGGGATCGGTCAAGCAACCGATCCAGGAGCGCTGGGCATCGCTGCACCGGCGCTTCGTGCCGAGCCATCCGATGGCGGGGACGGCCCAAGCCGGGGTGGAGGCGGGCCTTGCCGGCCTCTTTCAAGGGCGTCCCTGGGTTGCCACCCCCACAGCAGAGACCGATCCAGACGCTCTGACGGCGGTGCGCGGCCTGGCGGAGAGCATCGGCGCCCACTGGCTGGAGTGCTCCGCCGCGGCTCATGACCAGGCCGTGGCCCTGATCTCCCACATGCCGGTCCTCGTCAGTGCCGCGCTGCTGCAGAGCGCCGACAGCGGCGGAACCGCGGCCCCAGCCCTCGTGCGGGCCCTGGCCTCCAGCGGCTTCGCCGACACCAGCCGCATCGGCGGCGGCAATCCCGAACTGGGCACCTTGATGGCGCGCACGAACCGCGCCGCCGTTCTGAGCGCCTTGGAGCAGTACCAATGGCAACTGCAACAGCTGCAGAGCTTGGTGGAGGGAGAGCAGTGGGAGGCCCTGCAGCAGGAGCTGGTGCACTGCCATGCCCTGCGACCTGAATTCCTCTAGCTGCTGAGCACCAGGGAGCGCCCCTTGCTCTGCAGTAACTGGCGGCAGGCCATCAAGGCCGAGAGGCTCACCCCAGCGGTGCCCTCACCGGGATAGATCGCGTCGCCACAGAGCCAAAGCCCTGCCAGGGGAGTCCGGCTGGCCAAGCCAAAGGGACCAAAGCGGCTCGGGTGCTGGCCCAGGCCACCGACAAAGCCGAAGGGTCGGCCCGTCCAGCCCGCAAACCCCCGCGGGGTAGCCAGCTCAGCATGGCGGTAGTCCTCCAGCCTCAGACCCAAGAAGGCCTCCAGCGCCGCCTGGATCCCCGCCATCGCCTGCTGTTTTTTGCGCTGGTACTCAGGCTCAGGCAGATCAAACCAAGGCTTGGCCGGGGTGAAGACACTCGCAATCAAGGTCGCCTGCCCCGCCGGGGCCCGTCCATCGCCCTCGGCGCTGAAGGAGAGAAAGACACTGCCGGGGTCCTGCCAATCCAGCTGGGCATGCAGCCCCAGTCCCTTGGGCAGGCGATCGCGATCCACCGCGGCATAAAGCACCAAAGCGCCCGACGGATCCGGGAAGCCGGCGATGCGACGGCCATAGGCCGCTGGCAGGGACTCTCCGAGCAGAGCCGGCAAGGTCTGAGGCGGCAGCGCACAGACCACATCGGCCGCCTCCAGCGCAAAGGGCTTCTGGCCTGGCCCCTCACCGCTCAGCTGCCAACCACTTCCGCCAGGGCGCATCTGGCTCAGCCGATGGCGCAAGCGCAGGCTCCCCCCCCTGGCCTCCAGAACCTGCTCGAGGGCCTGGCAGAGCTGCTGCATCGAGCCGTGGAGGTGCCAAAGCCCGAGCGGCTCCTGGGCCATCGCCAACACCGTGGCCCCGTACAGGGCCGCCGTCTGGTCGGCCGGCTCCTGGGAATAAAGGCGCAGCTGAAGATCCAAGAAGCGCCGCAGGCGCGCATCCCCCGCGCAGCCGCTGAGCACCAGCAAATCGGCAACCGTGGCGGTCGTGAACAGGCCACTGGCCAAGGTGCCGGCCCCAATCGCCCCCAGCAGTTGGCGCAGATCCCAGAGCGTGCGTGGCGGAAGCACCGGATCACGGGCGGCGAAGGCCCAATTGCTGCTGTGCAACAGGGCACAGAGGGCCCAAAACCGTTCACTTCCTGGGAACTGGCGCTCGCGCTCCTGGCGCCAACGCTCGGGATCCCGCCAGAGGTGCACCGGTTCCTCAGCGGTGTTGAGCTGCACGCTGCAGCCGGGATTCAAGGGAGTGGCCTCGGGTAGAGGGACGCCGAAATGGGCCATCAGCCGCTGATGGATCCCCCCCGGCTCAAACCCCGCCACCTGGGTCGCCCCAACATCAAAGACGTAGGGACCACGGCGAAAGGTTCCAGCGCAGCCACCGGTCTGGCTGTGGGCCTCCAGCAACTCCACCTGCAGGCCTTCTGCGGCCAGCAGTGCGGCTGCGGTCAGGCCGGCAATGCCCCCTCCAACGACTGCAACATCACAGGATTTGCCCATCGCGGCATGCTGGCAGCGCCCCTCCCTCCACCGCGTCGTGGCCATCCCGCAGGCGTTCTCAGACTGGATCGAGGCCACCAGCGGGGCCCGGCTGCTGAAGCGCTCACCGGTGGGTGGAGGCTGCATCCACAGCGCCTGGCGGCTGACCCTGGCCGATGGGCAGGAGCTCTTCGCCAAAACCAACCGCGCCGAACTGCTGCCGGTGCTCGAGGCTGAAGCCCAGGGGCTGGAGGCCCTGGCCAGGGCCATCGAGCAGGGGCAATCGAGCCTGCGCGTTCCGCGGCCCTGCGGCCTGGGCCTCGCCGGCGGCGAAGCCGTGTTGCTGCTGAACTGGCTGGAGCTCGGCACGCCAACGGATCCAGCCCAGGCCTGGGAGGCCCTAGGGGCCGGACTGGCCCAGCTGCACCGGGGCAGCCTCATTGGCCATGACGGACGCTTCGGCTGGGAGCGCGACAACTTCATTGGCTCTGGCCCCCAAGCCAACCGCTGGGGAAAGACCTGGGGCGCGTTTTTTGCCGAGCAGCGGCTCAGGCCCCAGCTCAGCTGGGCGGCCGACTCAGGACACGCGCTTCCTGGAGCCGAGGCCCTGGTCGAGCAAGTACCGCTCTGGCTCGCGGAGCACCCGGTGGAGCCTGCACTGGTGCACGGCGACCTCTGGAGCGGGAACGCTGCACTGCTTCAGGGCGGCGGCGGCGCCATCTTTGATCCGGCCGTCTACCGCGGGGACCGGGAGGTAGATCTAGCCATGGCCCAGCTCTTCGGCGGTTTCCCCCGCAGCTTCTTCAACGGCTACGAACGGGAATGGCCCCTGGAAGCGGGCCACCAGCGGCGGGTCGAGCTCTACAACCTGTATCACCTGCTCAACCACGCCAATCTCTTTGGCGGTGGCTACTGGCAGCAAAGTGCCGCCAGCATCACCGCGCTCCTTCGCGAGTGGCAATAAGAAACTGAATCAGCCCAGGTATTCCTTGCGCAGACCCTGGACCTTGTTGATCACGGCGGTGCGCTTGTCGCTGGTGGTGAGGTTTTTCCAGCTCCACTGACCCACGACCACCAGGCCCAGCAGCTCCAGCAGACCAGGAACCACAGGCAGCAGGTTGATGGTGTCCAGCACGCCCTTGATCAGGACCTGGGCGACGATCACGATCACCAGAACGCCCACACCCTTACCGATGCGGCCCATCTGGTTCCAGTCCACCTTGTCCAGGGTCTCGTTGACCTTGGAGAGCACCTCGGTGTAGCGCTCGGTGAAATTCGCGCCGGCCTCTTCTGCAGCTGGAGTTGCCGATTCCTTCAGATCGTTGCTGTCGTCGGTCATCAGGATGGGCTTGGATTAAAAACCTCGACACAAGGTATCCGGGTGACTGCCCAAGCGCCAGACCAGTTGCGCGTTGATGGTCATTGGCTGATGGTTTTGGAGCGAACCCTCAACGCCGCCCTGCCGGAAGAGGGTTGTGCTCTCCTGCTGGGTAAAACCAAGGGCAAAAGCCTGGAGCTGCATCGGGTTTGGCCCTGCTGCAACCGCTGGGAACCGGCCCGGGAACGGGACCACCGCTTCCTGCTCGATCCCCGCGAGCAGCTGCTCGCGCAACGCTGGGCCCGGGAGCATGGGCTCCAGGTGATCGGTTCAGCCCACAGCCATCCCACCAGCGCCGCCATCCCGTCCCAAACCGACCGGGAGCTCTGCTTTGGGCCCACCTTGATGGTGATCGCCTCAGGCCTGGGCAACGAGCGCTGGCGGGCCTGGTGGCTGTCCGGAGATGACGACGCCTGCGAGCCCCGTGAATTGCCTTTGCGACAGGGGCTGGCCGCAGGGGACCAGCGTTTGGGAAAGTAGGGAGCTGGAAAGCGATCGGCACTCCATGCTTCCCCTTGACACCACCGGCATCGAGCTGAGCCCCGATGAGGTGGCCCGTTTTGCGCGCCACCTGATCCTGCCGGAAGTGGGCATGGAGGGTCAAAAGCGGCTCAAAGCCTCTTCTGTCCTCTGCGTGGGCACCGGCGGACTGGGCTCCCCTCTGCTCCTTTATTTGGCTGCGGCTGGCGTCGGCCGCATCGGCATCGTCGACTTCGACGTGGTGGATCACTCCAACCTGCAGCGTCAGGTGATCCACGGCACCAGCTGGGTCGGCAAACCCAAGATCGAATCGGCCAAGGCGCGAATCCTCGAGATCAACCCCCACTGCCAAGTCGATCTCTACGAGACGGCCCTCAGCAGCGAGAACGCCCTCGACATCGTTCGCCCCTACGACATCGTCTGCGACGGGACCGACAACTTCCCCACCCGCTACCTGGTGAACGACGCCTGCGTGCTGCTGGGCAAGCCCAACGTCTACGGCTCGATCTTCCGCTTTGAAGGCCAGGCCACGGTGTTCAACCTGGATGCCGAAAGCCCCAACTACCGCGACCTCTTCCCTGAGCCCCCGCCGCCGGGCATGGTTCCCTCCTGCGCCGAGGGCGGCGTGGTGGGCGTTCTGCCTGGAATCATCGGCGTGATCCAGGCCACCGAGGCGGTGAAGATCATCACTGGCATCGGCACCACCCTCAGCGGGCGCCTGCTGTTGTTTGATGCCCTGGGCATGAAGTTCCGGGAGCTGAAGCTGCGCCCCAACCCGGAGCGTCCGGTGATCGACAAGCTGATCGACTACCAGGAGTTCTGCGGGGTCGGCGGCACCGCACCCGGCCAAGAGGAAGCCGGCTCCGTCGAAAGCATCAGCGTCAGCGAACTGAAGACCCTGCTGGATGGGGACACCTCCGGCATGGTGCTGATCGACGTGCGCAACCCGCCCGAAGCGGAGATTGCGGTCATCCCAGGAGCCGAGCTGATTCCCCTCGACCACATCGAGAACGGAACCGCCGTGGAGCGGATCAAGCAGCTGGCCGACGGCAAGCAGCTCTACGTCCACTGCAAGCTCGGGGGCCGCAGCGCCAAGGCCCTGATTGCCCTGAAGCGCCACGGCGTTGAAGGCATCAACGTGGCCGGCGGCATCGATGCCTGGAGCCAAGAGGTGGACAGCTCAGTCCCCCGCTACTGATTGCAAGCCCTCAGCCCGGGGACTCCCCGGGCTTTTTTCATGGTCAGCGCTCAGTAATCCACGCCGCGCTTGAGGTCCACCCCACGTTCGGCGTAGTGCTTGTGGCAGACCATCTCGGAGTGGACGCTGGCCAAATCGAAGTAGGCCGGGGGGTGCTTGCAGCGTCCGGTCAGGATCACTTCAGTCTCAGCCGGCTTGCGCAGCAGGGTTTGCACGATCGGCTCGACCGGAATCAACTCGAGATCAACGGTGGGGTTGATCTCATCGAGGATCACCGTCTTGTAGAGACCACTGGAGATCGCCGCACGGGCGATCTCCCAAGCGCGCTCGGCCTCGACGTAATCAATCGGCTGCTGCTGACCGCGCCAGACGATGGCGTCCCGGCCCGAGCGCAGGTGATCCACCAAATGGGGGTAGCTCTCCCGTAGGGCCGCAATCGCCGCGTCCTCGGTGTAGCCGTTGCCCCCCTTGAGCCACTGCAGGATCAACACCCTGTGGCTTTTGTCCTGGGAGATGCCGCGGCCAATGGCCTGCAGGGCCTTGCCCAGGGCACTGGTGGACTTGCCCTTGCCCTCGCCGGTGTAGACCTCAACCCCCTCGAGGCCCGCCAAGACCGGCTCACCGGCTTGCTCCTCGAAGGCCGGGGTATCGGGGCGCCGGTGGGCGCGCATCTCCGAGTGGAGGTCTGCAATCTGCACCAAGGAGCGAGGAGCGCCCCGACCGGTGACGATCACCTCCATGCCGGCGGGTTTGGCCGAGAGGGTGCGCACCACCTCCTCGGCATCCAACAAGCCAAGATCCAGCACGGGGTTGAGCTCATCGAGCACCACCACCGAATAGAGCTCGCTGGCGATGGCCCCCTTGGCGATGGTCCAACCCCGCTGGGCCTCTTGCACGTCCACGCGGGTGACCTCATCGGCGCCAAAAAATTCGCCGCGGCCGGTGCGGACCTGGTCGATCAGATGGGGGAAACCCTGCTGCAGGGCTTCGATCGCCGCGTCTTCGTCGTAGGAGCGACCGGGCCCCTTCAGAAAACGCAGCAAGAGCACTCGGGTCTGCTTCTGCTCGCAGATGCCCAAGCCAATGGTCCGCAGGACGACCCCGAGGGCCGCCTGACTTTTGCCTTTGCCTTCGCCGTCGTAGACGTGAACCTGGCCGCGACTGCGCTCGCTGCCATCGGCGGCGGTTCGGATCCCAATGCCGCGTCCGGTGCTGCGACTAGTGCTGGCAGAGGTTGCCTGCGGAGCCATCGACGAGCCTCTTACCGTTGGATCCTAACGAGAGTGTTTTGAAGCCAGGGCACCCCATCGTTGAACAACTGGAGCCTCCCTTGGTGGAGGCCCTCGGGGCCCTGCGGCAGCGCATTGCGTCGCTTCCGGCGGCCATCGTCGCCTACTCCGGCGGAGTCGACAGTGCCTTGGTGGCCGCCATCGCAGCTGAACAGCTGGGCGATCGCGCCCTGGCGGTCACCGGCATCTCACCGGCCTTGGCGCCCCACCTCCGAGCAGAAGCGCATCAGCAGGCGACCTGGATGGGCATCCAGCAGCAGGAACTGCCCACGGCCGAGCTGAACGATCCGGCCTACAGCAGCAACCCAGAGAACCGCTGCTACGCCTGCAAGCGGGAACTCCACAGCGTGATCGCTGAACTGGTCGGCCAACTCGACGAGCAATGGCGCGGTGCCAGCGTTCTCGATGGCGTGAACCGCGACGACCTCGGCGACCATCGCCCCGGCATCGAAGCGGCGCGGGAGCGGGGGGTCTCTTCGCCCCTGGCGGAACTGCAGATCGACAAAGCCGGGGTGCGTGCCCTCTCGCGGGCCCTGGGATTCCCCTGGTGGGACAAGCCCGCTCAACCCTGCCTGGCCTCACGTTTTCCCTACGGCGAAGGCATCAACGCTGAGCGACTGCAGCGGGTGGGGGCCGCCGAAGCCTGGCTGCGGCAGAGGGGATTTCAGGAACTGCGGGTGCGCAGCCAGGGGGAAACGGCCCGCATCGAGGTGCCCCCCTCAGCCCTGCAACGCCTGGTGGAGGAGCCCACCCGCACTGCCGTTGTGGAGGCCCTGCTGGGCCTGGGCTTCAGCGCCGTCAGCCTGGATCTTGAGGGCTTGGTGAGCGGAAAGCTCAACCGGGCCCTCAAGCGCTGAGCAACTCCTCAATCAGATCTGCCTTGCGCAGGCGGCTCACTCCGGAGAGCCCCCGGGCACGGGCCAGCTGCTGCAGTTGCACCACCGTCTGGCCCTCCAACTGGGTGCGCGGGGAGGGACGGTGGTCAAGCTTCGGTGGCGCGGGGGGAGCGGCGAGCGCCTGATCGGCGGCGGCGGGGACCCGGGAGGCCAGGGTCAACAGCGCCAAGCTGCCGCCGGTGATCAGCGCCGCCTCGATGGCAAAGGTGATCTCCTGCATGGGGGGAGAGATCGAGATTGGCGGCATTACAGCCAATCCTTCCAAGAGACGCCACTGGTGCACGGGCACAAAAAAGCCCCCCAGCTGGCGGGAGGCTCGGTGTTCGATCGCAATCAGGCTGCGATCAGATCGGGCTCACGCTCGGCGTCGGCCACAGCCTCAGGGGTCTCGCGGCGGAAGCTCTTGAGCTTGTAGTTACCTGCGTTGAGCTCTTCGCTCAGCACGATGCAGGCCCGCTCGGGCATGGTGTGGTCACCGCAGGTGAACACGTCCACAGCGGCATAGCCCGACTCGGGCCACGTGTGGATGGAGATATGGGATTCGGCCAGAAGGGCCAGCCCCGTCACACCCTGGGGTTGGAAGTGGTGGGTGATCAGATTGAGCAGGGTCGCGCCAGCACGCTTCGCAGCGGTGGTGAGGGCGTTCCTGATGAAAGCTTCGTCGTCGAGCTTGTCAGCGTCGCAGTTGTACAGCTCGAGGATGCAGTGTTTACCCACCATGTCGGTGGCACTGGGTGCTTGGGGGCTAGCGGAGAATGTCTCAGCTCCAGTCCATCCCGGGTTGGGGTGGAGACAGGCTGCTTGGCTCATCAACGTGAGGCAAAGAGTTCAAGACTTTACTGGCCAGGGAGCACCATTCCTGCCTCAACGGTGACCACCTGAGAACCCTGATGCCAACCGCCGTTAAAGGCCCCCAGGTGGGTCGCGCTCACCAGGCACTGATGCCCCTGGCCCACGGCCTCCAGCAACAGCTCTTGCCGCCCGGGGTCGAGCTCCGCCAAGACGTCATCCAGCAGCAGCAGTGGTGGCTCGCCCCAGAGTTGATGCACCAGCTCGAGCTCCGCCATCTTCAAGGCCAGGACCAGGGTGCGCTGCTGTCCCGCTGATCCATAGCGACGGGCCGGCTGGCCGCCCAGCTCCATCGCCACCTCATCGCGATGGGGGCCGACGCTGCACTGACCCAGTCGCAACTCCTGGGGGCGCTGCAGCAGCAACTGCTCCGCCAGGGCATCCCGCCAGGGGGCTTCCGCCTCCTCACCCTCCAGCTGACTGCCGGGGCAGTAGCGCAGACCCAAGAGTTCACGGCCATCGCTGAGGCGGTGCTGCCAAGCCTGGGCCAGGGGTTCCAACCGCCGCAGCGCCCGCAGGCGCCGGCGGTGTAGCCGGGTTCCGATCAAGGCCATCTGCTGATCAAAGGCATCCAGCAGCCCCTCAAGCTGGGACTGGGGGAATCCCCGCCGCAGCAGCTGGGAGCGCTGACGCAGCAGGCGGCCGTAGCGACTGAGCAACTCGGCGTAGACCGGCTCAAGCTGCAGCACCACCCGATCCAGCCACTGCCGGCGCAGGGCAGGCTCACCGCGCACGAGCTCCAGGTCCAGGGCGCTGAAACCGACGCAGCGCAGGGGACCAATCAACTCGTGCTGACGCTCCAGCACCTTGCCGTTCCGGCGGGCCTGCCGCCCCCCCTGCCGGCGCAATTCCAACTCCAGGCGATCGCCGCCGTCACAGTCGGCGGCGATCAACCCCTGCCGCTCCCCCTGCTGAATCAAATCCCGGTCGCTGCTGCAGCGGTGGGAACGAAGACTGCCGAGCAGCTCGACTGCCTCCAGCAGGTTGGATTTGCCCTCCCCATTGCGGCCAATCACCAGCAATCTCGGGGCCTCGAGGGTGAGGCTCAGCGCTCCGTAATTACGGAACTGACGCAGCTCCAGGCGGTGCAGCCGAATGGGTCTCTGGGGCCGTCTGACCAGTAAGGTAAGGCGGTGACGGTGGTCTGCTGCCTGCACACGACCCATCTGAGCAACAGATCTTGCTCAGGCCGCATGGGCATGTAGCTCAGTTGGATAGAGCATCAGATTCCGGTTCTGAGGGTCGGGGGTTCGAGTCCCTCCATGCTCGTGATCAGGTCCTAGACCCGTCACCGACATCACCCCGCTGCGGCGGGGTTTTTTTGTGGCCTAGAGGCGCAGACCCATGGCCCGAATACCGCCGGGGTCCACGACAAATCCGTTTTGCTTGAGCGCCTCGAGGGCCACGCTGGGGGCCGCCACCGAAATGCTGCATCCGGGCAATTCGCGCCGTAGCCGCGCCATGGCGGCATGGACGATCACTCGAAGCACCTGGGCCTGCTCAGGGTCTTGTGGATCCGCTGAGAGATCCCAAAGATTGGCATTGAGGGCCAGGTCGCTGGTTGCTCGCACAAAACCGACCAAGACACCAGTGGCATTGCGCACGCTGAACTGCCAGGCGCTGCGAGAAAGGGCCTGCTCGAGCCGCTCCTCCAGCCGCTGGGGATCCCCGCACTGCACGAGCAGTCTGTTGAGTTCTACCCCACTGGGGGACTGCTGACCCTCAAGGCTGTAGCCCAGGGGCAACGCCGGCGGCTGGGGCTGCGAGCGGAAGGGGATCAGAAGCGAATCAAGCAAGGCCGCCGCGCCTCAACCGGTATTGCGCATGCCCGCGGCAATGCCATTGATCGTCAGCAACGCACCGCGCAGCAGCTCACTGCGGCTGTAGGTCCGGCCGTCGTCGCGGGCCGCCTCTTCGCTCATGGGCGGCTGGCGGTTCTGATCCCGCAGCCGCCGCAACAGGGCCACCTGCAGGAATCCCAGCGGGATGATCGTGCGGTTGCGCAGCTCAACCGAGAGCTGCAG
Organism: Synechococcus sp. LTW-G; assembly: GCF_054459035.1. NCBI lineage: Bacteria > Bacillati > Cyanobacteriota > Cyanophyceae > Synechococcales > Synechococcaceae > Synechococcus > Synechococcus sp. LTW-G. Next base: position 66,478 of record NZ_JBTKYW010000007.1, read on the forward strand.
GGCCGGATCCCCATCGAGCAGACGCTCATGGCCGGTGATGGCCAGGACCAGATCCCGGGTGAGCACAAACTCGCGGGCAATCACCGCGAAGATCTCCTCAAAGGCCTCGCGGGACTCCGGGCGTCCCAGGGACTGGACGTAGTGGTGGGCCAGATCCAGGTCGACCTTGGAGAGGGTCATCTCCACCTTCGAGATCAGCATGCGGAAGAAGGGCCAGCGCTGATAGAGCTGCTGGAACAACTCCATCTGACCGGGGTCCCCGCTGAGTTCCTCCTGCAGGGCCGTGCCCACGCCGAACCAGCTGGGCAGCAGGAAGCGGCTTTGGGTCCAACCAAACACCCAGGGGATGGCGCGCAGGCTCGAGAGATCCTTGGCACCGCTCTTGCGCCGGGCAGGACGGCTGGAGATCTGCAATTTGCTGATCTCTTCGATCGGGGTGCACTGCTGGAAGAAGCCGACCAGATCAGGGTTGTCGTGGACGAGGGAGCGGTAGTGGCTGCGGGAGCGCGCCGCCAACCGAACCATCAGTTCATTCCAGTCCGGCGTGTCATCCACGTGGCTGGTGACCAGGCTGTTCTGAATCACCGCGGTGGTAACCGTCTCCAGGTTGTAGAGCGCTAGCTCCGGCAAGGAGTACTTGGAGGCCAAGACCTCCCCTTGCTCGGTGATCTTGATGCGGCCATTCAGGGTGCCGCTGGGTTGCGCCAGGATCGCCTGGTATGCCGGACCACCGCCCCGTCCCACGGAGCCGCCGCGGCCGTGGAAGAGGCGCAGGCAGACGTCATGGCGTCTTGCCAACTGCTGCAGAGCGATTTGGGCCTGGTGGATCTCCCAGTTACTAGAGAGGAAGCCGGAGTCTTTGTTGCTGTCGGAGTAGCCGAGCATCAGCTCCTGTAGCGGCCGTCCGTTGGGGCTGGAGCTCGCGATTAGCTGGCGATAAAAGTCCTCGCTGAACAGCCGCTCCATCACGCCAGGAGCAGCCTTGAGATCCTCCACCGTTTCAAACAGGGGGATCACCAAGAGGTCGGAGCGCTGGGCGGTCGGATCTACCAGGCCGGCCTCCTTGGCCAGCAACAACACCTCAAGCAGATCCGACACCGTGTGACTCATCGAGATCACGTAGGTGCGGCAGATGCGGGAGCCGAACTCCTGCTGCAGCCGTTTGACGACGCGCAGAACATCAAAGGTTTCAGCCGTCAGGGGGCTCCACTTGACGGCCGCAGGAATGAGCGGACGGCGAGTCTGTAGCTCAGACATCAACCAGCTGATCCGCTGCTCCTCGTCCATCTCCCCATAGGGAGTGGGCATCTGCAGGTAGCGGGTCAGCTCATCGAGGGCATCGCTGTGGCGGGTGCTCTCCTGGCGGATATCGAGGCTGGCCAGGCAGAACGCGAAGGTGTGGACCTGGGCGATCAGGTTGTCCAGGGGCTCACAGCTCAAGCCGCTGCCCTGCAAGCTTCCGTTGATCAGCTCCAGATCGGTGCGGAACTCATCGACCGTTCCGTAGTGCAGCTCCGGTGCGGGGGGAGCGGGCATGGCGCCCTGATTGCCAAAGTCGGGCTGGGCCGGCCGCGGTTCGTGGGGCGCATCCCAGCCGGCAGCCGCCTGCTGCTGGTTGCGGGCCAAGGTCAGCCGCAGCCGCTCAATGACGTAGCTGATTTTGAGGCGATAGGGCTCCAGCCGGTAGCGGGCCGCCCGCTCTTCGTAGACCTCCGGGAAGCGAAGGCGGTCCATCTCGAGGGACTCGAGCAGGGGAGCGCTGACCTGGCTCCACTGCATCGAAATACTCAGCTGATCGCGGAGGTCCTCCACCGCAGCCAAGTAGCGATCGAGCATCAGCTGACGCTGATAAGACGCCGTCCGCCAGGTGATGTCCGGGGTGACCGAGGGGTTGCCGTCGCGGTCGGATCCAACCCAAGAGCCAAAGGTACAGAAGGCGTCGCTCGGGGGCAGAACATCGGGGTAGTTGGCACCCAGGGCCGTGCGAATCCGCTGGCGCAGCTGGGGCATCGCCTCAAACAGCACCTGCTGGAAGTAGTGCAGGGCGTAATCGACCTCATCGAGGACGGAGGGCTTGAACTGGTGCAGCTCGTCGGTACGCCACCAGAGGCGGATTTCCTCCTCCAACTGCTGACGGAGGTTGTCCCGTTCCTCGGGATGCAGCAGCTGACTCTTCTGGAGCTGTTGGATCAGGGAGGCCACCCGGCGCTGCTTGTGGCGCACGGTGTGACGAACGATCTCCGTGGGGTGGGCGGTGAACACCAGCCGGATATCGAGCTCCTGCAGCAGCTGCTCGATCTGGGCCGGAGGAACGCCAAGGCCCCGCAGCCGGGTGAAGAGCTCCCGGAAGGTCGCGGGCGAACTCTGGCTCGCCAGGGGCGGAACAAAGGGATCGCTCAGCTCTTCAGCGTGGTGGGGCCGAAGGCTGGCGAGATAGCTGTCCTCCTCGATGTGCTGCTCAAGGATGTTGACCAGCTGGAAATAGAGGGAAAAGGAGCGAGCGGCAGCAATGGCTTCAGCCAGATCCATGTCGCGGATCAGCTGCACGATCTCCTCGGTCGCCGCCTCGGATGCCTGGTCGGGAGCGCCGCCGTCGATGCGGTTGCTCAACGCTTTCATCCGCAGCAACCGTTCCGCCTGGGGGGCAGGACATTCACTGCGCAGCACCGTCTGCCAGAGGTCCTCCACCAGCTCCAACCGATCGCCAAGGAGTCGGGTGACCCGAGGCTCAGCCGCAGGAGCAGAGGCTTCAGTTGCGGCGAGGGTGGGCCCCATAGAGGCGGTTTCGGCAGGGGTGCGCTGCATGATCATCCCAAAGTGCCTGCCTCGTTGATGGTGCTTTGCGCACCAAGACGGGTTTCCAACTGCTCGAGATCCGCTGCGGCCGAGGCAATCAGCTCTGCCACAGACGCGCCCTGGGCATGGGCCTCCAGCCATTGCATCGCCTGGTTGCCCTGGCTCAACACTTGCTGAAGGGGAAGCAGCAGCTCAGCCAGGCCCAGCTCCCCGGCCAGGGACTGCAGACCGGCGAGCTCAGCGGCAATCCATGCGCGGGCCGTGATCGGTGCACCATCACGCCAGTGGCGGAGTTCAGCGTCCAGGCTGCTGCGCGCCGCCGCCTGATCATTGGCATCGGCAAGGGCTGCCAGGGCTTGGGGATCCAAGTCACTGGCCTGCAGCGGGTCGCAGGCCGCAGGATCTCGGAGGAGTTGGTGAATGCGCAGCTCCACAAACGCCGTCAGGGCCAACAGCAACTGGGGATCCGCCACCAGGTCACAGATGCGAATCTCCAGGCGATTGAGGTCGTAGGGGCGCCGCTCACCGTTGGGGCGTACGGAGGTCCAGAGATGGCGCACGTTTTGCATCGTGCCTAACTGCAGCTGCTGCTCCACCCAGTCGATGTAGTGCCCGTGGTTCAAGAACAGGGGCACCTGCTCAGGAGTTAGCGGGAACTGGAGCCAACGCTGGGAATGGGCGCCCGTGACCTGCCCATCGACGAAGGGCGAGCAGGCACTCAAGGCCAACAGCAAGGCCGCCTCACAACGCACCAGGCGGCAGGCCGCAAACAGCTGATCCGGATCGGTGAGCCCCAGGTTGATGTGGACACTGGCGGTCACGACCCGGGTGCCGTAGGTGGCCTCGATGTAGGCGTGATAAGGGTTCTTCGGGTCTGAGCGCTCAAAACGCTGGCTATCCCCGGTGCTCAAGGTGCTGCCAGGCAGCAGGGTCAGTCCCCGTTGGGCCAGCCAAGGGCGCAGCCGCCGCCGGGGCTCCAGCAGCAGGGCCAGCTGGGTGGCGTAGCTGGCCGCAGGGGGGGTGATGTATTCGAGATTGCGGCAATCGGGCTCGGTGACAAACCCCTCGAGCGCCGCCGCGACTTCAGCCGAACATCCCACCACCGTCCCGTCGGGACGGCCGGTGTAGAGCTCGACCTCAAAACCCTTGAGCAACAGAGGGCTGCTCATGCCAGGCAAGCCAGAGCCTTCAGCATGCCCCGGGCTTTGTTGAGGGTCTCTTGGAATTCCGACGCAGGCACCGAATCAGCCACTAAGCCAGCACCGGCCTGGACCTGAACCCGCCAGCGACCGTCCCCATCGGGCAGGACGACCATGGTTCGAATCGTGATCGCCGTGTTCAGCGCCCCGCTGAGATCCATGGCGCCATAGACCCCGGAGTAGGGACCCCGGGCATCGGGTTCCAAGGCATGGATCAACTGCATCGCCCGGATCTTCGGCGCACCGCTGACGGTGCCAGCCGGGAAGGAAGCCATCAACAGATCCCAGACATCCCGCTCCGGATCGAGCAATCCCTCCACCTCACTGACGATGTGCATCACGTGGGAGTAGCGCTCAATCACCATCAACTCGCTGACGCTGACGCTGCCCGGCACACAGACCCGGCCCAGGTCATTGCGGCCGAGGTCCACGAGCATCACGTGCTCGGCGCGCTCCTTGGGATCGGCCAAGAGATCCTTCTCGAGCGCCAGGTCCTCAGCTTCACTCCGTCCCCGGGGGCGGGTGCCCGCAATGGGCCGCAGGGAGGCCTTCACCCGGCCACTGCCATCGGCCATGGGCTCGGCCTTCACCATCACCTCAGGGCTGGAGCCAATCAGGTACCAGCCTCCAAAGTTGAAGAAGGCCATGTAGGGAGACGGATTCACCATCCGCAGGCTGCGGTAGAGCTCAAACGGCTCCCGCTCAACCGGCGTTTCCAGGCGCTGACTGATCACCAGCTGGAACACATCCCCAGCGGCGATGTGCTCTTTGGCCGTCAGAACAGCCGCTTCAAACTCATCGCGACTGCGGTTGCTGCTGGTCGGCAGATCCACCGCATCGGCATCCCGCCAATCCAGGGGTGTCACCCCGGAGGGCAGGGGCTGGTGCATGCGCTGCTCCAGGGCGTCCAACCGCGCGACCGCGGCGTCGTAGGCAGCGGTCGCGTCGGGTTCGTCGTGGAGATTGACGTAGGCCACGGCCGTGAGCTGACGCTTGACCTGATCGAAGGCCAGCAGGCTGTCAGCGAGCATCCAGCAGCCATCGGGCGGCCCCTCCGGATCGGTGGGGTGAATCGGAACGCTGGGCTCAATCCAACGAATCAGTTCGTAGCCCCAAAAACCAAACAGTTGGCCCAGGGGAGGCAGACCAGGAACGGCTGGGGCGTCGTAGGCCGCCAGGGTGTCCCGCAACAGATCAAAGGGGTTCCCGCTGAGGGCGCTGCTGCGCCCATCGCGCCAGCACTGTTCCGCCGACTCACCGCGCACACTGAGGGTCCAGAGCGGATCGCTGACCACAAAGCTCCAGCGGCCGATCCGCTCACCGCCTTCGACGGACTCCAGCAAGACACCGTGGTCACTGCCGGCACCCACCTTCAGCCAGGTGGTCAGGGGCGTCTCCAGGTCCGCCGGCCAGGTGCGCCAGATCGGGATGTAATTGCTGCCCGCCTTGGCCTGGGCCAGAACTGTCGCGCGGTCAGGGGAGGGCATCACTACGACGACGGGCAGGCAAAAAAAACGGGGCGCTTAGCCCCGCCTTTATAGAGGTTGAAGCACCGCCCGTTGCTCGAAGCAGTGCAGGTCCTGAATCAGGAATCGAAGGTGTTCTTGCCGGTGAACTTGATGCTGGCGGGGTTGCCGTTCTGGCCAATGCGGCGGGCGTTGTGGCCGACCATCTGACGACCCTCGTTCACCTTCTCGGGGAACACACCATCCTTGGGGTGCAGGAACTCGGTGTCACCGCCGGGGAAGATCCGGTAGATCTTGTAGTCCTCGATCCGGGGCTTGAACTTGGTGCGCAGCTGGGTGCCGAGGGCCAGGCACTGCTCCTTGCGGGCGAAATACATGAGGTTCTCGCCCTCATTCATGTGAGCAGCACCGCCGGTGGGGAGTTCAAAGACTTGCTCTTTGGCGCTAGTCCAAGTGATGGCGTACTTCTCTTCGGTCTCAGCGGCGTTGAGCAGACCGCCGGTGCTGCCGATGTACTTCGGGAGTTGACCGCTCAATGTCATGGCTGTTCCGGAGGGGGTGTCGGCAGACCGCAGACCGTTTCAAGCGGAAGCTAGCACCGTGTTTTGGGGTGAACTGGGGGTGCCGCTGCTCTCTTCACACCCGTCAACATTGATGCCGTTTTTAGGCCACCGGGAAAAAGACCGTGAGGTCATTTCCAGAGCGCTCCGCGAGCCGTCCCCCCAGGCTGTGAAACAGGCGCTGGGTGGCCTGACGGCTCAGCTGCAGGCTGCCGGTGCCGGGGTTCCAACTCAAGACTGGGCCGACCCGCTCTTGCAGGTCCTGCTCACCCTCACCCGCGGGCAAGGCCGCAGCACTGAGGCGCAACTTCAACCGGGCCCCCGCGGGCTGAAGGCTCAGCTGCACCACCGCGCCGGCGGGCAAGCCGCGACTGAAGCGATCCATCAGTCCGCCCAAGACGGTTTCCAACCGCGCTGGGTCGGAGAGGACGAACGGCAACTCCGGTGTGAGCAACAGCTCCAGGTTCAAGCCACGGCGCTCCAGCTGCTGCTGCCAGCCGGCCTCAAGCTGACCCAAGAGCTGGGCGAGATCGGTGCGGGCCAGGGCCTGGGCCGGCTCATCGAGCACCGGCTGACGCTGCAACTCAGCCGCCAGAAAAATCAAGCCGAAGCGATCAATCTGCTCGCTGCATTCCCCATCGATTTGATGCAGGCGTTTGCGCACCAACTCCGTCAGATCGCCGCGCCGCAGCAACGAACGAATCAAGGTGCGAATCGTGGCCAACGGCGTGCGCACCTCATGGGTGAGGGCCTCGAGCAGGGCCAACTCACTGCTGGGGCTGGAGCTGCTGTCTGAGCCACTGCTGCGGTGCACCAAGGGCTGCAGGGTCAGGCTGGGGGCCATCGCCGCCAGCCGCTCAGCCAGGCGGGGCCAAAACAGCTGCGCCAGCTGCTCGTCGTTGTGCAGTCCACCCAGGGCCTGGATGGACTGGCGCAGGGCCTGACCCTGCTGGGGATCGCTCTGCTGCAGGCGTTCATCGAACAGCGACAGCGCGGCAGAGAGGGTGGGCGGGTCAAACCGAACCACCAGTTGGCGCTCCTGGGCCGGGCCCACCAGGGCCATCGCCATCTGCAACTTCGGCGTAATCAGCACCAGCAGTGGATCCGTTCCATCGGCCTCCTCCAGAGCCAACCGCTGAAATCCACCACTGACCGACGGGCTGGCCGCCGCGGCCGGCAGCAAGGGGGCGTTGCTCTGCAGCAGGTCCTTGAGTTCAGAAGGCGCCCAGACCCAGCCCTGGAACTGCTGCAACAGCGAGGGTTCGTAGAGGGCGGGCAGGGGGGAGGCCAGCCAGACCCCGGGCTGAGCCCCCAGGGGCAGCAAAAAATCCTCCTGGAGGGTGGCCAGGGCGGCCCACCACTGCCGGCGCACGCTGTCCTCATCGCAGCGACCGGCGGGCATCTGCTGGGCCAGTTGACGCCGGAGCGCCTCAAAACTGCAGCCCAGGACTCCCATCAGCGGCGTTTGGCCGGTTGCTTAATGCCCCGGGCCACCGAGGCGCATAACCCCAGGCCGATGAAGTTCACCAACATCGCGGAGCGGCCGTAACTCAACCAGGGCAAGGGGATCCCGGTGATCGGCCCCAGACCGATGGTCATGTTGATGTTCACGACCACCTGGAACATCACCATCGCCCCCACGCCAATCACCACTAGGGACTCCACATCCGTGCGGGCCTGACCGGCGATCTTGAGCAGCCGCCAGATCCAGGCGACAAAGCCCAGAACCACCAACGCCGAACCCAGAAATCCCGTTTCTTCGCCCAGGGCGCTGAAGATGAAATCGGTGTGCTGCTCTGGGATGAAGCGCAGCAGGGTCAGATGGCCCTGGAGCAGACCGGTGCCGAACCAGCCGCCCGAGCCAATGCCCACAGTGCTCTGCAACAGGTGGTAGCCGCCACCCAAGGGATCCTTGTTGGGATCCAGAAAGAGGGTCAGGCGATCCCGCTGGTGGGGCTGCAGAAAGTTGTTCCACAACCAGGGGGTCCCCACAGCGAACAACCCCTGAATGGCCAATACGGCCATCGGTGCCAGGCGTTTCCAAGGCAGCGAACGGACGGCCACAACAGCCATGGCCGGAATCCAGAGCACCAACAGCCACGGGACGACCCCGGCGAGCACTGAGGTGACCACCGGCGAGATCAGGAGCACGACCCAGGCCCCCGGCATCCCGGACCAGAACATCATCACCAGCAGCACCGCGCCAAACACCAAGGAGGTGCCCAGGTCGGGCTGGATCAAGACCAGCAGCCAAGGGACGCTGATGGTCGCCACCGGCCGCACCAGGTCCACGGGCCGCTCAACGGGATGGCGCGACAGGACCTGCGCTAATAGAAGAATGGCCGCGATCTTGGCGAACTCAGAGGGCTGGACATTGAAGCCAGCGATGTTGATCCAGCTCTGAGCCCCCAAGGCACTCACCCCGATCAGGCGCACCGCGATCAAGCTGGCGACCATGGCGCCATAGATCGGCCAGGTCCAGCGGGAGATGCGCTCCACTGGAACCTTGGCCAGCAGCAGGGCAATGACCAAACCCACAGCCGCCGTCACCCAGTGCTGGTACCAATCGGCGTAACCGGCCTGGCGCTGGGTGCTGGCGATCAGGAAGCCGGCGACGAAGATCATCGCCAGGGGGATCCACCACAGGATCTTGTCGACGCCGGCGAACCAGCGGCGCCGGCGTCCATCCCGTTTGAACAGCAGGCCCCCGCGGCGGCGATCCCAGAAGCCCGAGAGCGTCATCAGCGCGTGGCCACCGGGAGGCGGCCCGCCAGCGCGGCAAAGGCGGAGGCCGTCGCCGACTCCGGTGCACTGACGGTCACGGGCCGGCCGCCGTCACCGCCTTGAACCACCGCCAATTCCATCGGCAACTGGGCCAAGAGCGGCACACCGCTCTCATCGGCCAGGCACTGGCCGCCACCGGAGCCAAAGAGCTCGTAGCGCTTCTCGGGGGCATCCGGCGGGATGAAGGCCGTCATGTTCTCCACCACACCCAAAACCGGAACCCCCAGCTGCTGGAACATCGCCAAGCCACGGCGAGCGTCCTGCAGGGAGACCATTTGGGGTGTCGTGACAATGATCACGCCAGCCATCGGAACGGCCTGGGCCAGGCTGAGCTGGGCGTCACCCGTCCCCGGAGGCAGGTCAACCACGAGCACATCCCGCTCACCCCACTCGACTTGGTAGAGGAACTGGCGAATGATGCCGTTGAGCATCGGGCCGCGCCAGATCACGGGCTGATGGGCATCAATCAGCAGGCCCATCGAGACCATCGCGATGCCGCAACTCTCAATGGGGGTTAAGACCTGGTCGTTGCCGCTGCCCCGCACCTGCGGGGTTTGATCGGCCACGCCCAGCATCGTCGGGGCATTCGGGCCATAGATGTCGGCATCGAGCAGACCGACCTTGAGTCCGCGCTGGGCCAAGGCACAGGCCAGGTTCACAGCCACGGTGCTTTTGCCCACGCCCCCTTTGCCACTGCTGACGGCGATCACCTGCTTGACGCCAGGAATGGCCTGGCGCTCAGGACCACCGCCGCCATGACCAGCCGCGCCGATGGGAGCGCCCCCCTGGGCGGGGGCCTGCGGGGTCGCCTGGGTCAACTCGATTTGAACGTCATCAATCCCGCCGAGCTGGAGCAGGGCACCACGGGCATCGGCGGCGATCCGGTCCCGCTGGGAGCTGGCGTATCCGGGCAACGCCAGCTGGAACACGACGCGGTTGTTCTGGACCCGAACCTCTTGGATCCACTGCAGATCCAGAAGGCTGCGGCCGGTGCCGGCATCTTTCAGGGGCTCGAGGGCGGCGAGGGCCTCTTTCAGGGCCTGGTCTGCGCTGGCCATCGGGCGATTACACGGTGCTCCGGATCCTAAAAGCGTTGGCCCAGAGAGGCATCCCCAACGCCAGGGTCCGGCGGGATCACGAACCCTCTCGAAAACTTGTGCAGCGGTGGGTCGGACTGAAAAGGTGGTCGGATTCCCCCTGCCCCACGGCGCGAGCATCGATGTTGAAGGGTCTGCTGTCCCGTGCCAAGGCCAAGCTGGCGAGTGAGACCTCGGCAACCTCCGGCGCCGTCGCCCTCGAGGCTCCCCCCGCCAACTCCCGCGAGCGGGCGCGCGCCCTGGTGATGGGGCTGCAGGATTCCATCTGCGCTGGCCTAGAGCAATTCGACGGCGGCGGACGCTTTGAAGAGGAAAGCTGGGTTCGCCCCGAGGGCGGTGGTGGCCGCTCCCGCGTGATCAAAGGCGGCCGGGTGTTTGAGCAGGGCGGCGTGAACTTCTCCGAGGTGGAGGGCACCGAGCTCCCCCCCTCGATCCTCAATCAACGGCCCGAAGCCAAGGGCCACCGCTGGTATGCCACCGGCACCTCGATGGTGCTGCACCCCCGCAACCCCTTCATCCCCACCGTTCACCTCAACTACCGCTACTTCGAGGCCGGTCCCGTCTGGTGGTTTGGCGGCGGTGCTGACCTGACCCCCTACTACCCCTTCCTGGAGGACGCCAAGCACTTCCACCAAACCCTGAAGAACGCCTGCGACAGCGTTAATCCGGCCTACTACCAGGTGTTCAAGCCCTGGTGCGACGAGTACTTCTATTTGAAGCACCGCGATGAGACCCGGGGTGTGGGCGGGATCTTTTACGACTACCAGGATCCACGCGGGGTGCTCTACAAGGGCCAAGCCCCCGAGGGGCCCGCTGCCGCCGCAGGACAAGGGGTGGGCCCCATCCAGCAGAGCTGGGAGCAGCTCTTCAACCTGGCCAGCGCCTGCGGCAACGCCTTCCTTCCGAGCTATCTGCCGATCGCTGAGAAACGGCAGCACACCCCCTACGGCGAGCGGGAACGTCAGTTCCAGCTCTATCGCCGCGGCCGCTACGTGGAATTCAACCTGGTGTTTGACCGGGGCACGATCTTTGGCCTGCAAACCAACGGCCGCACCGAGTCGATCCTGATGTCCCTGCCCCCCTTGGTGCGCTGGGAGTACGGCTACAAAGCCGAGGAAGGCAGCCGCGAGGCCCTGCTGACCGATCTGTTCACCAAGCCCCAGAACTGGCTGGGTGATGACTCACTGGTTGGTCGCTGCCAGCCCCACGGCGCTGTGAGCTGAGACGGGGGGTGGAGTCGCCACCAAGCGGTGGCGTCCTAAGCCGGCCTCCAAGGCAGCCACAACCCGTTCACTGATCACCGCCAAGGCCTGATCGCGGCTGCGGGGATTGCGCAGGGCAGGCTCCAGGGGAGCCTCGAGCTTGCCGATCTCCAGCAGGGTGATGCCCCGTTTGGGACCACCCAATCCACCACGGAAGCGCAGGGGATAGCCGCCAAAGGCGACCGCGAGGCTCTCATCCAGGGAGCTCAAGGGGCGATGCAGGGCCGGGATGACCCCAGAGCCGATGCCATCGGGGCCATAGGCATCGAAATGGATTTCCATCGCGTAGCCACCGGCGGCGGCATGGGCCTTGCCCACGCTCCAATTCGTGCGCGGATCATCGCCATCGACGATCGTGCGCGCCGGAGGGTCATAGAAGCGGATGTTCAACCCCCGCTGACGGCCCAGCTGGACGACACGGCGTGCGACCTCCAGATTCCAATAGAGCTCGTCGCGGATGCCCTGCTGCATGGGCTTGGCACCACGGATATCGACCGAGTAGCCGGAGGTTCCGGATCCCGGAATGGCCTGGGAGTCAGCGTGGCCAGCCATGACCAGGATCGGGGTGGTGCTGGCGACTTGCCGGACCCCAATCCAGTCCCGTCCCAAGCGTCCGCGCGGCCCGGTCAAGGCATCGGCGGCACCGGGAGCTGGGGCCGGAGCCTGAGCGTCAGCGGCCAGGGCCAAGCTGGCGGCAGCCAGGCTGGCCAACAGCAACGTGCGGCGCCGGGGAAACCTCATCGGCCCATCCTGGCTCAGATCGGCGAATGCAACAGATCGCCCACACCAAAGAGCCCCAACTGGGGCCCCATCTCCTGCTCCAGGGCGATCAACTCATCGCGATGGGCCCGCATCTGCAGCGCACTGCCGGTGGCCTCGTCGTGGCTGATCAGGCGCAATTCCACGGTTTCAGCCCGCGCCGCGCGGCGGCGATAGACCACCCCAGCCAAGGGACCCAGCAGGGTCAAGAGCAGGGGCCACCAGGCCAGGGCGGGCAACAGCTGACAGAGCACCAGGCCCAGGCAGGCCGCACCGACCCCTCCCAGCACAGAGAGCAACAGCGCCAAGGCGCCACTGGCCTCCACCTGACCGGAGAACTTCAGCAAACGGCGCTCCGGGTTGGCCTCCTCGGCCACCCAGCCGCGCCCCTTCAGCCACTCTGCCAGGGCCGGAAGCACCTCGAGCGGAGGCTTTGAGGAGCGGATTTCAACAACGGTCGTGCGGTCCTTACTGGCGGCCCGCAGAAAGAACACCAGACCGACAACCAGCAGCAGGGTGAGGGGCAGGGTGGAGCCCAGGGCCTGGGGCATGACTGCTGGCGTGAAGATTTCGCTCATTCTCCTCGAGCCAGTGGCGCCATGGCGGCATCAACTGCTCAGCGTCGCCGCGCCGGGTCTCGAGAAGATGCAACATCCGCCGCGGCCGCCCGCGGCTAGGGCAACGCTGGGCGTAACTGGCGATCGTGCCGTCCTGGTCCAAAAAGCCCAAGGCCTGCTGCAACACGGTCTCCGACAGTCGCAACTTGGGATGGGAGGCCGAGAGGTCCTGCATCAGGGCCGTCGGGTAGGTGTCGGCCTCGAGCAGCCGCTCCAAAATCCAGCAGACGGCCAACTCCAAACTCAAGTGCTGAACAGGCGGACGCTCAAAAAAGGCCCGAATGGACTCCAGACCAGGCCGTGGGGGCAAGGGACGAGAACGCATTGAAGGAGAGGGGCCACGCGCTGACCAACTGCTAGCGCGATCTCACTTTGATACGCAAAAGCGACAGATGATCTTGAGATTTGCCGTCGGTCCGCGACGATGGATCGCAGTTGAACCCTCCCCCCTTGAGCAGCGCCGCCTCCGCCGTCTCCGCCCCTGCCGCGGGATCGAGCCCTGCTCGCTTTGCCGTCCTGGATCACGATCTGAACCCTGAGTGGCGCGCCCTACTCGGGGCCTCCAGCGCACTGGCGGTGGACACCGAAGCCATGGGCCTGATCCACGGCCGCGATCGCCTCTGCCTGGTGCAAATCAGCGACGACCACGACAACGTCTGCTGCATTCGCATCCACCGCGGCCAAACCGAGGCACCCCTGCTCAAAGAGCTGATGGAAGCAGCCGGCATCGAGAAGGTCTTTCACTTCGCCCGCTTCGACGTCGCCGCCCTCGCTGAAGGCCTGGACATCCACGTCAGCCCCATCTTTTGCACCAAGATCGGCAGCCGCCTGGCCCGGACCTACACCAACCGCCACGGCCTCAAGGACCTGGTCAACGAGCTCTGCCACGTCGAACTCGACAAAGGGGCCCAGAGCAGTGACTGGGGACGGGTTGAGGAACTGAGCGAGTCCCAGCTGGCCTATGCCGCCAATGACGTGCGCTATCTCCTGGCCGCTCGGGCCCGGTTGACCGAGATGCTGGTGCGCGAAGAGCGGCTGGATCTGGCCCAGCGCTGCTTTGCCTGCATCCCCGTGATCTCGGATCTGGATCGCGGCCGCTTCGGCGCGATCTTTGAGCACCGCTCTTAAGGAAGGGGCTCAGTCATCCCCGAGATACATCTCCTCCTCCTTCACCGCCTCGAGCAGCACATCCAGGAGCTGACGGGATTCCTGGCCCACGCCCTGGGCCTCCAGCAGCAGGCGCTGGGCGATCAGCAGACGCCCCTCGTTGTCGCGCACTCCCTCCTTGGCCGCCACCAGATCCACCTTGCGGCGGGCTGAAGCCAGGCTGATGCTCAAGGCACTGGCGAGCTGTCCGCAGGCTTTTGCGTAGTCCTTGTCCTGGGGAGCTGCCATAGGGGCGAAGCAACGCGGCGGTTGATCAAGCCCCCATCATCCCGTTGCGCCGTCCGCGCTCCCCAATAGGCACTCCTCGATCGCCCGCGAGAGGGCAACGCTGCCGCCCGCCATCCCCATCCGCTGGGTCCCGATGGCCCCCAGCTGCCGGGCGAGACCCGGGTCACCCAGGAGCAACTCGGCCCGCTCCGCCAGGACGACAGAAGAGCGGCAGACCGCCACGGCACCGCCGAGCAAACGGCTCTGGCGCTCCGCAAACCCCCGCTTGAATTGGGGCCCGGGGCCAGGCAAAGACAGCGCCGGGATCCCCAGTCCCACCAGCTGCTCGGTGGCCGTTCCCGCAGAGGCCAGGCCCAATTCCGCCCAACAGGCCCAGCGCGAAAAACAACCGGGGCCAATCAACAGCAAGCGGCGGCCGCAGGCCCAGGCCGCGGCGGCCCCCAGCTCCGCCAGGGCCTCTGGAGGCTCGATGGGCTCGTAGCCCAGGTCCAGCAGCAGCGGTTCCCACTCATGGGGAGCCGGGCGTGAGCCGGTCGGCGCCAACACCAGCAGGGGAGCCCCGCTGGGCACCAAGGCGAGGGACTCCAGCAGGCGCTTGAGGTTGCCCGCCGCCTCGGGCATGCGACTGCCGCCCAGCAGCAAGACACGCCGCCAATCCCGCAGGGCCAGCGGCAGGGTCCCCAGATCCAGGCCGTCCATCATTGGATTGCCCGGGGCAATGGCCGCCACCCCATGGCGCCGCAGCCCCCGCGCCGTCAGGCGATCCCGCATCGCCGCCAGACGGCAGCGGGGGCCAGCCATCAGGGCCCATTCCCAGGGGTCCCACTCACTGCCTTTGAGGCGGTGATACAGGGCCGCGATCCCCGGCGCGCCGGCCCAGGTGTAGTCGCTCTTGGGGGTGCCGATGAAGCCATAGGGCCCGCCGCCAGACCAGGCCAGCAACAAGGGCAGCAGATCCCCCACCGCCAAAACGGGATCGCCCGCCCTGCCCCAACGGCGCACAAAGCGCCACTGCCGCAGGGTCAAGCCCAGAACCCCAGCGCCAAGATCCGCCAGGAGCCCCCTCAGGCTCTGATTGCTGAAGCCACCGCTGGGCAGTTGACGGCGCGGCCCCACCCGGCGAAGCAGCCCCTGCTCCTCAGCCCCCCGGTAGGCGGCACCCTCTCCGACCATCGGCAGCACCGCCACCTCGATCTCGGGGCGCCTCTGCTTCAAGGCCTGGATGACCCGCAGGGCGATCAGGTCTTCCCCATGGCCGTTGCTCAGGACCAGCAGGCGGCCAGGCATCCCGTGACTGATACGATCCGTCCCTGGGAGTTTGCTCCCAAGCGGCGGCATGGCCAAGTGGTAAGGCAGAGGATTGCAAATCCTTTACCCCCAGTTCGAATCTGGGTGCCGCCTTTGAATCGCGCTCGCGGGTCAGGGCAGATCGGCTTCCGCTGACCAGCGTTCGCCGAATCGCGTCTGCGCATCGCAACGGGCCTGGGGGCCATCGATGTCACAGGTGCCAGCCACCGGGAAGGTTTTCGGGAAGCCCACCACCAGACCACGGGGGTTGAACTGGGCGAGACGCAACAAGCGCACGCGCAGCAGCACGGAGCCATCGAGCTTGCAGACACCATCGCTGCAGCGCAGGGGCTGCCCAGAGCTCGCCCGCTCCCCCACAAAACTCACCTCCTGGAGCAGGTCCTGCTGGGGCACAGGGGCCATCCAACTGAAGCGCAGCACCGATGGGTTGCGCTGATCCAGGCGCACGCTGCTGCAGGGCCCTGGAGCCTGGCCAAACAGGGTCAATTCACAACGCCTGGGCTCCACCTGCCAACGTCCAAAACCCTGTTGCTTCTCTTCAGCCGCCAGCACGGGAGCAGCGGCGCCGAGGCAGAGGGCCACCAGCAGCAGACGCGCCACGCTCAATAGCCGGAATCCGCCACGCACATCCCGATACAGACCAAGCCATTGCTGGCCGTGCGGCCGCAGTGACCGCAGAGCACGGGATCCTGCTCCTGGCGCGCGGGCGCGGACTCCTCAGCCTGGGGCGGCGGATCGCTGGTCTGGGCAGCCGGGCTGGGCAGAGAATTCAGCACAGTGCAAGTCCGCGATGGCTCGATCATGACAAGTGAGGCGGACCAACCGGGCATCGGCGTTGGCACCTGGGCCTGGGGCAACCAGTTCCTCTGGGGCTATGACCCGCAGCGGGACGACGCTCGGCTGGAGCAAACCTTTCAGCGTTGCCTGGCACTGGGCTTTCGCTTCTTTGACACGGCGGACTCCTACGGGACCGGCCGACTGAATGGCCGCAGCGAGACGCTGCTGGGGCAATTCGCCATGCGCGCCACCCCCGACGAGCGCCAGCAGCTCTGCATTGCCACCAAGTTGGCCCCCTTCCCCTGGCGCCTGGGCCGGCGGGGCTACGACCGGGCCTTTGCCGCCTCCCAGCGGCGCCTGCAGGGCCAAATGAAACGGGTGCAGCTGCACTGGAGCACCGCCCGCTACGCCCCTTGGCAGGAACCGGCGCTGATCGATGGCCTGGCGGACCTGGTGGAGAGCGGAGCGGTCCCCAGCCTGGGGCTCTCGAACGTGGGGCCCAAGCGGCTGCGAACCATCCACCGGACACTCCAAGAGCGAGGAATTCCCATCAGCAGCCTGCAGGTGCAGTTCTCGCTGCTGGCCCCACAACCCCTTGCTGACGGGGGGATCCTGGACACCTGCCAGGAGCTGGGAATTGAGCTCATTGCCTACAGCCCCCTGGCCCTCGGCCTGTTGGGCCGCAGCGCTGGGGACCCCAGACCGCTGCCCCAAGGAACGCGCGGCAGCCTCTTCCGCCGCCTCGAGAGCTCCCTGGCCCCCTTGCGCCAAACCATGGAGGAGATCGCCAACGGCAGGCCGGGGGGCTTAGGGGCTGTGGCCTTGAACTGGTGCAGAGCCCATGGGGCCATGCCGATCCCCGGGCTCAGAAGCAGCGATCAAGTTGAGCAAGCCGCGGCGGCCCGGAGCTGGAGCTTGAGCAGCGACGAACGGCGCAGCCTCGATGCCCTCGCGGCCGCGCGCATGCCTGCCAATCCCTTTCAGAGCGCCTGAGGCCTAGTCACCACCCATTTCAGGGGAGGGATCGGGGGTGAGCACAACGGTCATCTGCTCACGCTCCGGTGCCTGGGGGGTTTCGATCCGACGGACCATCGGCACGACACGAGCCCGGGGGGGCTCAGGCGCGACCGGTTCAGGCGGCGTGACCTCCTCAGGCTCAGACGCACCCTCGTCACAGGCGGAGAGCGCCTCCTGCAGCAGCGAATCAAAGGTGGCACCAGGCAGACGGTGCCGGGCGATCTCCAGGAAGGCGCGGGCCAAGGATTCGCCAGCCGCAGCCTTCAGGGCCGGGTTGGTCCGACGCTGCTCCTGCTCCTCCTCAACGGCACGGATGAAGCGATCCGTGACATCCCGCTTGGTGGCCGCACGAATGCGCGTCTCCTGCTCCTGGGGGTTGAGGCTGAGCTGTTGATCGAGTTCCTCAAGGCGCCGGCAGAGGCTCTCCATCACCTCCTTGGCTTCCTTGCCCACATGGGCGAGCTGGCCATCGGAGAGGCGAGGGAGGTCAGCAACGAAAACCTTGCCGTGGTCCCTCAACGTCAAGAAGGTGGGCCGGACATTGCTGCGACCGGAATAGGGCTCGCGGCGCAGGGGACGATTGGGGGCGACCGGTCCAGCGGAGCTGCGGCGGCGGGTGATTCGCCCGGAGTTACCTACAAATGCAGCAGAAGATTGCGCGTTGAAAGACATCTCAAACAACCCTATAAACAACAGAACCTTGAACAGAAAGAAATCTGAACAACGGCCAATAGAACTGAATTACGGAACAACCACAAAACAGCTTGCGCGGAACCTAGGCAACAACTCAGGAGAAGGTGCCTTGTTCGTGCATGACTGAAGCAATTTGGCAGGTCCAGGCCGCCGGTTCAATACGGCAAACCCGCCAAGGGCTCTGCCCCAGCCTCGCCGGCCTCAACACTGCCCAGCAGCCAGGCGCGGTGCCCCGCCTCCTGGCAGACCGCGATCGCCCGCTCCACCTGAGCCTCGGGCAGCACAAGCGCCAGCCCCACCCCCAAGTTGAAGGTGTTCCAAAGATCCCGCTCTGGGACCTCGCCCTTCTCCTGCAGCCAGCGGAAGAGCGCGGGGCGCTCCCAGCTCCCCGGATCAATGCGGCCATGGACACCGGCAGGCAGGGTCCGCGGGAGGTTCTCCGGAAGCCCGCCCCCCGTGATGTGTGCCATGCCGTGGAGCGCCAACCCGTCCTGGAGGAGCCGCTGCACTAGTGCCGGGTAGAGCACTGTCGGCTCCAGCAGGGCATCGAGAACCGGCAGACCAGCCCCCTCCAGCGGGGTGGCAGCGGTCACGCCATGGGCCTCGAGGATGCGGCGCACCAAGCTGAAACCGTTGCTGTGCACACCGCTGCTGGCCACAGCAACGATGCGATCACCGGCCTGGACGCGGCTGCCATCAATCAGGTCATCCTCATCGACCACAGCCACACAAAAACCGGCGAGGTCGTAGCGACCAGGGCCGTAAAAGCCAGGCATCTCTGCGGTCTCACCGCCCAACAGGGCACAGCCGCTCTGGCGACAGCCATCGGCAATGCCCTCCACCACTTCCGCCATGGCTTCAGGCGTGAGCTTTCCGGTGGCGATGTAGTCCAGGAAAAACAGGGGCTGGGCGCCGCTGGTCACCACATCGTTGACGCACATGGCGACCAGATCGATGCCGACGCCGTGGTGACGGCCGTGGGCCTGGGCCAACTCCAACTTGGTGCCGACGCCGTCGGTCCCGGAGACCAACAGGGGCTTTTTGATCCCTTCAGGAATTCGGCAGAGCCCGCCAAACCCGCCCAGGCCGCCGACCACCTCAGGTCGGCGGGTGGACTCAACACTCGAGCGGATGCGCTCCACAAAGGCGCGCCCAGCCACCACATCAACGCCAGCGGTGCGGTAGTCCATGCCCTAGACGGCCGATCACTTCTCTGATCCTGCCCCGTCAGCCACCCCCAAGACCCGAAAACAAGTGGACAATTCCAAAATTGCACCACATTTCAATCAGTCGCACTGATGAAAGCCATGACTCCTGCTGATTAAAGAGTCGCAGCGCGTTATCGCTCAACCCAGGCGGGAAGAGTGTTTCCCAGTGAGATTGCCAATCCTGATGAATACGCCCACGCCGAAATATCAGGGAACGTTGATGCAAGTCCGACTAACTTTTGCCCGACCTTCTCAGTTCCAAGGAACACCTCAGCGCATCAGCTACAGAAACCTCGTGTTTTTGATGCTGATTCCAACGAGTTGCAATCCAACCAGTCGCCTCTTCGCGACTAGGTGTTCCGGTTGTTATGCGTCGTCTTTCTCTCCTCGGCGGCTTCGCACTCCTGCTCTCGGGCAGCAGCAACGCCAATCCGGTCTTGGCCACCAAGAGCCCTGCGATCCCTGAGATCCCAGCGGCCAAGTCGGTTGCCCTGCGGAACGTCGAGACCCCAGGAGCTGAGTCCGAAACCTTGAAGAAGCCCGCCGCACCGGCTCTTCCGATCGCGGTTCGCTCCGTCAGCACCGGTGAGGCCAGTTGGTACGGCCCCGGTTTCTACGGCAATCGCACCGCCAACGGCGAACTCTTCCGCCCCGGCACCTTGACCGCGGCGCACCGGACCCTGCCCTTCGGCACCAAGGTCCGCGTGACCAACCTGTGGAACGGCCGCAGCGCCATCGTTCGCATCAACGACCGAGGCCCCTTCCATGGCCGCCGGGTCATCGATCTCGCCCACGGTGCCGCCAGTCAGCTGGGTCTGATCTCCAGCGGTATCGCCCAGGTGAAGCTTGAGGTGCTGCAAGCTCAGTAGGGATTCACCCCTTCGCTGTGCAGCTGCTGCGAACCCGCGCCGAACTCGAGGCCTGGCGCCGGGCCTGCGCTGATCGCATCTTGCACTGCGTCCCCACGATGGGGGCCTTGCATGGGGGCCACGCCAGCCTGATCCGCCGGGCCAAGCAGCCAACCCCAGTGGATTGCAACCCACTGGTGCTGACCAGCGTGTTCGTGAACCCGCTGCAGTTCGGCCCCAACGAGGACTTCGCCCGCTACCCGCGCTGCCTAGAAGCTGATCTGAAGATCGCCCAGCAAGCCGGAGCCGACGCCCTTTTCGCACCAAGCGTGGAAGAGGTCTATCCCCAGGGGGAGTGTGAACTCACCCGCGTACAACCGCGGCCTTCGCTGCAAGCGGGACTCTGCGGCAGACACCGGGCCGGACATTTCGATGGGGTGGCCACGGTCGTCGTGCGCCTGCTGGCCCTGATCCGCCCCCAGGTTCTGCTGCTGGGCGAGAAGGACTGGCAGCAACTGCAGATCCTCAAGAGCGTCGTCCAGGATTTGGGCTTGCCGGTTCAGGTCTGGGGTTGCCCCACCTTGCGTGAGGCCGATGGCTTGGCCATGAGCTCCCGCAATCGCTACCTCTCCAGCGACGAGCGCCAGCGCGCCTCCGCCCTGCCCCAGGCGCTGCAGAAAGCCGCCCAGCGCTGCCTCGGGCAGCCGGAGCTCGAGCTCGCGCCAGTGCAAGCGGAGGTCCAACGGGCCCTGGAGGAGGCCGGCATGGTGGTGGACTATGTGGAGGCGCTGAAGCCCCAGAGCCTCCAAGCCCAACCCCGTCTGGGGGGACTGACCCTTCTGGCGGCAGCTGCCCACTGCGGCCCCAGCCGACTGATTGACCACGTCTTTCTCATGAGCCGAGCCCCAATCGTTGCCATCGATGGCCCTGCCGGCGCCGGCAAAAGCACCGTGACCCGAGCCTTTGCCGAACGGCTGGGGCTGATCTATCTGGACACCGGGGCGATGTATCGCGCCGTGACCTGGTTGGTGCGGGACCGCGCTGTCGACCCCAGCAAGGCTGAGGAGGTCGCTCCTCTCCTGGCCGATCTCGATCTGCAGCTCAGCAGCACATCCAGTGGTCAGCGGGTGAGCGTCAATGGCGTGGATGTCACCGATGCGATCCGCTCCCCGGAGGTGACGGCCCAGGTCTCTGTCGTTGCAGCCCACGGCTGCGTGCGCGAGGCCCTGACCCAGCAGCAACAGGCGATGGGCGCGCGCGGCGGCCTGGTGGCGGAAGGCCGCGACATCGGTACGGCCGTGTTCCCAGATGCCGAACTCAAGGTCTTTCTGACCGCCACCGTGAGCGAGCGGGCTCGGCGCCGGGCCCTCGATCTGGAACAGCGTGGTTTTGAGGTGCCGGAACGGGCGGATCTGGAAGCGCAGATTGCCGAGCGCGATCACCTGGACTCCACCCGGGCCGTGGCCCCCCTCACCCAAGCGGAGGATGCCCTTGAGCTGATCACCGATGGCATGGCCATCGACGCGGTGATTCAGCGGCTCGTGGATCTGTTCCGCGAGCGCGTTCCCCACGACGCCTGGCCAGACCCCAACTAGTCCCGCGTCAGGGTCTCCAGCAAGCCTGAACAGGCGTCCTCGAGCAGATCAAGGACGTGCTCAAAGCCCTGCTCACCGCCGTAATAGGGATCAGGGACTTCCTGGTCGCCAAAGCGGCGGCAATGGCTGGTCATCGGTTCCACCAGGGCCAAACCGGGGCGGGAGCCCAGCTCCGCCGCGAGGGCGCGAACGGCCCGCAGGTTGTCGTCATCCATCGTCAGGATGCGATCAAAACTGCTGAAGTCGGCCAACTCGATCTGGCGGGCGCGGCTGGGGAGGTGAATGCCGCGGTGCTCGGCGGCGGCGCGCATCCGCCGGTCCGCTGGGTGACCGACGTGCCAGCCGCCGGTGCCGGCACTGTCGACCACGAAGCGGTCCTCCAGACCCGCTTGGGCGATCAGGTGCAAAAAGACCCCCTCGGCGGCAGGCGAGCGGCAGATGTTGCCGAGGCAGACAAAGAGCAATCGTTGTTCAGCCATGGGCTTCCTCCAGCCGCTGCAGGGCGAGCGCAGCGCGCAGCTGCACCACCGCCGCTTCCTCCTCAGGGTTGTCCTGGAGCTGCCGCAGCGCCTGGCGCAGGGCCGACTGATCAGAGGCCTGAAGGGCCGTGAACCAGGTCTTGGCCAGATGCTCTAAACCGACGATGACGGCGTAGCGCACCACCCATTCACCGTCTCGGCAGCCATCGAGAAGAACGGCCAAACAGCGGCTCAGGCTGGCGCTGCGCTCTTCAGCGCTCAGGGCCTCCAAGCGCAACTGCCCAAGCCCGCGGGCCGCGGCACGACGGACGCTCGGACCGATGTCCTTGCCCAGGGCATCCTCAAGCACCTCAAGGCCGCGGACATCACCGATGCCCGCAAGGGCGCGGACGGCCCAGGCCCGGGCGCCGTAGTTGTAGCCGTCAATGTTGGAGAGGATCGTCTCGACCGCCGGGGTACCGATGGCCACCAGGCCATCGACGGCGGCCACTGCCGCTCCAGGGTTATTGAAACCAAGGATTTCCACCAGACAGGCCGCGCCATCGGGATGGGCGCTGGCGGCCAGGGCCTGGGTGGCCTGAAGCAGACCCAAGGCACTGTCCGCGCGGCGCACGGCCTCCACCAACTCAGCCACCTGGGAGGGGCTCATTGACATCGACGTCATGGCGGGATCAGAGCAGGTCATCCATGGCCTCCAACACCGCCACCGTGGAGGCATCCAACTGGGAGGGAGCCCCAGCGTCCTGGTTTTCCACTAAACCGCGCAGGGCAATCAACTTGAGGCTGTTCTCCGCCAGGGTCGCCGCAATGGCCGGCAGGGCTGGCCGCCAGCCCGCGCCCCCCAGATCCATCAGGGCCGCGCGGCGCACCTGCAGTTGCTGGTGTTGAAGCAGCGCCAGGAGCTGCTCTCCCCAGCGGGGCTCCTGGGTGAGTTGGAGTAGGGCGCGGCAGGCGGCGCTGCGGATCAGGGGACGCTCGTGCTGCACGAAGGGTTCAATCACGGCCACCACCTCAGCGGATCCCTCACCGATCTCACCGAGGGCCTCCAGGAGCGCTTCGCAGGGTTCCTGCAAGCGGGGGGTGCCGCTGCGCTGCGCGCCAGCGACCGCAGGACCACTGGCCAGACGCCGCTGCAAAGCAGGGACAGCACGCCGGGCTTTGAGTTCGCCCAGGGAGCGGGCCGCGGCTTCCCGCAGACCATCGTCCTCGTCCTCCAGGGTCGCCAGCAGATCGTCAATGGCGGCCTCGGCCGCCCCCCCCAGCTTCCCCAGGGCCCGGGCGGCATTTCGGGCCACGGCGTTCTCCTCCACACCGGCGCCGGCATCGCGGGGACGGCGTTGGCGCAGGGCCTCCTGCAGCAGCGGAACCGCATCGGGATGGCTGCTGCGATTGCGGCCCAACCACCAGGCGGCGTAGTACTGGGCGGAGGGGTCATCGCTCAGGCGCAGACGACGCAGGGCCTCCTCCTCAGAGATCGGATCGCCGTTCCCGGAGATCGGCGGGTCGGCGGGGCCGGCAACCATCGGTTTCCACAGGTTGCGGCGATGCTGCCACCGCCAGGGACCTTCGCAGGGCTTCCGGGCAGCGAACAGCAACAAAAAAGCCCCCCTTTCGGGGGGCTCGCGTCGAGACTTTGCCGTCTCTGCTTTGGGGCTGAAAATCAGACCAGAGCAGCG
>NZ_JBTKYW010000008.1:0-80854 GCF_054459035.1 Synechococcus sp. LTW-G
ACCCACTCGCAGAACTGGTTCCACGCAGAAGCGCCTTGGCGCTGCTGGAGGGTGGTCGTCATGAGTACGGGAAAGAAGTGCCGTGCGCGAACGCCTGGCGGTTTATGAAGAGCTGGATATATCCAGCAATGAAACTTTAAGCGCTGTTCACGCTCGCCGTGCCCGCTTCCGATGCCGGCTGGTGATGGAAGTGATCAGCTCGGCTTATGGCCATGTGCCCCGAAACACAAAAAAGCCGGGCGCAGTTTGCTGCGCCCGGCCAGGGGGTTCAAACAAGTGGGCGATACTGGATTCGAACCAGTGACCCCTTCCGTGTGAAGGAAGTGCGCTACCGCTGTGCTAATCGCCCGCGTGCGCTCATCGCTCGCGCAGACAGAGCTTAGATCATGGCCCGCGCGGCGGGCCTACTCAGCGCCGCCGCGGAAGAGGTGGTTGTGGCTCGCTGAATAGAGCTTGGAGCGGGGGTCCCCAGGGGCCGCCAGGGCGGGGCTCACCACGTAGAGGGTCGTGCGGATCAGCTCGCGCTCGCGGCTGACCCGATCGATGTCCTTCAGGGGGACAACGCTGATCCACTCATCGGGCCAGCTGACGCGATAGCCAATCGCCACAGGGGTGTCCGCTGGATAGTGCAGCAGCAGTTCACGCTGCACCTCCTCGACGTGCCGAGCACTGAGGTACAGGCAAAGCGAGGCCTTGAGCGATGCCAGACGCTCCAGGGACTCGCTCTCTGGCACGCCGGTTCGCCCCCCTGCCCGTCCAAGCACAATCGTCTGCACCAGTCCGGGAATGGTGAGCTCGCTGTTCAGGCGGGCGGCAGTGGCCTGATAGGCACTGAGTCCGGGGACGACCTCCACGGCAACATCGGCATCGAGCAAGCGGCAGAGCTGTTCGTTGAGGGCGCTGTAGAGGCAAGTGTCTCCGTCATGCAGGCGCACCACGCGCTTGCCCTGCTTGACGCGATCAAGCATCAGCAGCATCACCTCCTCCAAGGTCAGGGTGCTGGTTCGGATCCGCTCGCACTCCTGGGGCGCCATTGCCGCCAACTGCGGATTCACCAGCGAATCGGTCCAGATCAGGACCTCCGCTTGTTCAATCGTTCTGGCTGCGCGCAGGGTCAGCAGATCGGGAGCGCCTGGGCCCGCTCCAACAATCCAGACCTTTCCCGTGGTCGTGCTCATGGCTGCACTCCGCTGGGGTCGGGTAGGGGGCGTTTGCGGCCATAGAGCCAGTAGAGGCCCAAGCCACCCAGCGCGATCAAGACCAGGCTGATCAGCTGGGCCATGCGCAGTCCACCGGCGCAGTAGGGCGGCGTCCCCATCAGGCAGAGCGGATCAATCCGCAGTCCTTCAATCCAAAGGCGACCGCAGCTGTAACTCATCAGATAGACGCAGCTCAGGGCGCCAGCAGGCAGTGCGATCCGCCCTTCCATCCCCCGCCGAAACAGCCAGAGCAGCAGCAGCAGGACGCCCAGGTTCCAGATCGACTCGTAGAGAAAGGTCGGGTGAAAGGTCGATTGATCGAGAAATTCAACCGGTCGGTTCGAAAACGGGATGGTCAGCTTCCAGGGAAGGTCCGTGGGAAGACCGAAGGCCTCGGAATTAAAAAAGTTCCCCCAGCGACCGATGGCCTGGCCGAGCGCCACCGAGGGAAGCAGGACATCCAGCAGATTCCAGAAGGCGATCTTGCGCCAGCGGCTGTAGAGGATCACCGCCAAGGTCCCACCAATCAGGGCCCCATGGATGGCAATGCCGCCGCGCCAGATGGCCAGTGCATCCAGCCAGTTGAAGCGGTACTGACGCCACTCAAAGGTGACGTAGTAGATCCGAGCACCAACGACGGCCGCCAGGACCAGCAGCGGCAGCAGATCGGCGATCAGCGTCGAATCGATGCCCCGCTCTTTGCCAAGGCGCGTGGCCAGGGCGAGTCCGCAGAGCACCGCAATCGCGATGAGCAGCCCGTACCAACGCAAAGAAAATGGCCCCAGCTGAAATAGCAAGGGGCCAGGGGAGGTGAACACAGCGAAGGGCATCAAAGGCCTTCGGCGGCCTGCACCTTCTCGAACTGCTTCTTCTTCAGAACAAGCATGATCTGGGCAAGAGCCACGGCGGCGAAGAAGGCCAGCAAGCCGTAGATGCGCACAGGGTTCTGCAGAACGACCTCAGCATCCAGCTGACCGAAGCCACCCACGTTGGGGTCATTGGTCAGGGCTGCACCAGCGGCGACTACATCGCCCACTTGGGCAGTGATGGTGGGGCCAGCGGGGATGGTGTCGCTCACGCTGTTGCCGTCGGCGGTCTTGATGACGACAACGGAGGCACCGGCGTCACCGGCGTTGATCGCTTCAACGGTGCCAGCAGCAGAAGCGTTGAAGACGCCGTTGTTGCTCTTCTCACCGGTGGGGTACACCTGACCGCGGCCGCGGTTACCGCCGACGTGCAGCTGGAACTTGCCGAAGTGGATGTTGCTATCGGCAGCGGGGTCAGGCGAGAGGATCGGGAAGACGATCTTCTGGTGGTCATCGCCGGGCAGGGGACCGACCAACAGGATGTTGGGGTTCTCTTCGTCCCAGGTGGTGACGTAAACGCCTTCGGTCTCTTCCTTGAGTTCGTCGGTCAGACGATCAGCGGGAGCGAGTTTGAAACCGTCGGGAAGCATCACGACAGCACCCACGTTCAGGCCGGTGGGAGAGCCATCGCCAGACACCTGCTGAACGCTGGTGTCGTAAGGGATCTCGACTTCAACCTTGAAGACCTCATCGGGGAAGACCGCTTGGGGCAGTTCCACGTGGGTGGGCTTCTTCGCCAGGTGGCAGTTGGCGCAGGCCAGCTTGCCGGTGGCTTCCCGGGGGTAGTCGTATTGCTGCTGTGCCCAGAAGGGATAAGCCCAGCTGGCCTGAGGAGCAAAGAAGAGTGCGCCGAGAACCAGAACCGAACTCAGCAGCAGGGAGAAGGAGCGACGCATGGGGCGTGGGGGCGAGAGGGAAACGGTTGGGGAGGAGATCAGACCCACCAGGGCTTCTCGCCGGTGCGGAAATCAGTTTCGGTCCACTGGCTCAGGAACACGTTGTCGTTCTCGACCGAGACGTGTGCAAGGGCCAGGGAGAGGGGGGCAGGGCCGCGCACCACCTTGCCGGTGTTGTCGTACTGCGAGCCGTGGCAGGGGCACATGAACTTGTTGGCCGCTGCGTTCCAGGGCACAACGCAACCCAGGTGGGTGCAGATGGCATTAATGCCGTAGCTGCCGATGGCATCACTGCCTTCGACGATCAGGTAGGTGGGGTCGCCCTTGAGGCCTTGCACCAGGTTGCGATCACCCTCGCGGTGGTCGCTCAGCCAGCCACTGGCGGTGACGGAGTTACCCAGCTCGTCCTTGGCGGCCGTACCACCGCCGGAGCCAGCGGCCTTCGGGGGGATGAAGTAGTTGGCCACCGGGTAGAGGGCGCCAAGGGCAACTCCGGTCACCGAACCGAAGGTCAGCAGGTTCATGAACTGCCGGCGACCCATTCCGGGGACATCACCGCTCGAGGCGCTCGCTGGGATTTGGGTCATACGGGGCGGCCTGCAGCCACATCGACGTGGGGGCCATTATGGACCTTGTCGTTCCCGCAACGGGCCCGAACTGCAGGCAGGTGGCCGAAGCCTGCAACATGCTGTTGCGAGGGCGTCTTGCTTTGCCTTGCTGTGACTGAGTCACCTGCCGCTCCCCTGGCCACTGCGGAGATCCTTGAGACCCTGCGGGGCCGTTGGCAGGCCTCCTACGACCTACAGCTGACGTCCCGGCGCGGTCGCCTTTATTTGCAGGTGATGTGGGCGTACCTCGAGCAGCAATCCTTTCCCCTGGATGCCGAGCAGTACACCGCCAAGCTCGACGAGCTTGTGGCCACCCTCAATGGGCTTGGTGTGGCCGGACAGGTTCGCCAATGGCTCACCACCACCAATGACAAACCCCGCCTGGGCAAGGCGATGAACCTGGCCCTAGAGCTTCCTGAGGGGCGGGCGAGTGAGTTCCTGCTCTGATCTAGGCCGGCCGTTGGACCACCCGAGCCAAGCCAACACCGACGAGATAGAGCGCCGTGATGGCGCCACTGAGCAGCAGCATCGTGATCGGGTCCGTCGAGGGGGTCAGCACAGCCCCGGCCAGGGCGGAGGCCATCACCACAAAACGCCAGGCCGAGAGCATGGACTCTGAGCGCACGAGTCCCAGGGCTGCCAGCAGCATCTGCAGCACGGGTAGTTGGAAGGCCAAAGCGGTGGCCACCATCAACAGCAGCACGAAGTCCAGATAGCGCTCGATGGACCACAGCGGCTCCACGACATCCGCGCCGTAACTCACGAGGAAGTTCAGGGCGGCTGGAACCAGGGCCCACCAGGCAAAGGCCAGGCCCGCCAGAAAGAGCACGGCGGACCCCGCGACCGCTGGAGCCACGAGCTTTTGTTCCCTGCGGGTCAGGCCGGGTAGGACGAAGGCCAGGCCTTCGTAGAGGACGTAGGGCAGGGCCAGGGTGAGACCGGCGTAGCCCGCCACTTTCAAAGAGACCAGCAGGAATTCCCCCGGGGCCAGCTGCAGGAAGTGAATGCCGTGGGCGGGTACCTCAAGCAGGCGTACAAGCGGCCGGACAAACAGCAGGCACGCGGCCGCGCCGACGACCACCGCTAGCAGGCTGCGCAGGACGCGGCTGCGCAACTCCTCGAGGTGCCCAACGAGGGTCATCTCCACCTCGGAGGGGAAGTCCTCTTGCACTTCAGCGGCCGGAATCTTGATGGGAGGCGGCGGCGCGACTCCAGCGGGGCGACCGTCAGGGCCCTGGGGTTGATCGCTCATGACTGTTGCTCCCCACTGAGGCTAAGGGGTTTGCCGCGCAGTAGTGCCTCAGCGGCGTCGGGGTCAGCCCAGAGGACTTCCCCGCCGCGGTGCCTGACCGTGCCTGGACCCGCCCCAGGGATCCGCTGCAACTGCTCACAGGGGGTCATGACCACCGCCACCTGGCGATTGCCGCGGGCACGGCTGAAGTGGGCCGCTAGGCTGGCCGCCGCCTGAAGATCGCTGTCCTCCGCAGGGGCGACTGAACTCTTCAGCACCACATGGCTGCCGGGGCACTCCTGGGCGTGGAACCAGAGATCCCCCTTGCGGGCCTGTTGGAGGCTGATCCACTCGTTCTGGCGGTGATTGCGGCCAACTTGGATCGTTAGACCCCTTGGGCTGGTGACGGATAGGGGGCTGGGATCCCCCTGCGCTCGCCTGCGTTCCTTGCGGTTGCTGGGTTGGCGTTGCCAGAGCCTCTCGCTGTCCTCTTCGAGGGCCTGCAGTTGCAGGAGCCCGTTGGCGGGGTCCCATTGACACTCGAGCTGGATGAGCTCCAGGAAGGTCAGGCTCGCCTCCAGTTGCTCAAGTTGCTGCTGGTGCTGGGCCAGTCGGGGGGTGATGGCGGCCACGGAGCGCCGCAGACGCCGCGCTTTTTTGTAGAGCTTCTGGGCCTCGTTCACCGTGTCTCGGCTGGGGTTGGCTTGGCAGAGCAGGGCGTCGGCCTGCTCCTGCAGTCCAGTGCTGTTGCCGACTTGATCCAGGAGCGCTTGCTGTTGCTGCTGTTGCTGCCGTTCGCGCTCCAAGGCCCGCTCGAGCCGCTGCTTGAGGGCCTGCTGCCGCTGTTGAAAGGTCCTGGCTTGCAAGCGATCGCGGTGATAGCTCGCCAGCTGGGCGTTGAGGCTGTCTGGCTGCTCTGGTGCGCGCTCGCTGCTCCAGCAGCAGTACCCCCCGCCCTCGTCCAGGCGGAATACGAAACGTTCCTCCTCCAGGGCCTCGAGCCAGAGCTGCCAGCGCTGCCAGAGCTGGTCCCAGGTCACCGGGCTGAGGCCCTGTGCGGGTTGATCGAGTAGGTCATCGCCGAGTCCCGCGACCAATTGGCGCGCGAGTGCTGGGCTGATGCCTTGATAGGCGCTGGTCAGGGCGCGTTTTAGCGGCAGCGGCAGCAGTTGCAGTTCGCTTTTCCAGTGCTCAAAGCTCTCGCTGCGGCTGGGGCAGCGACCGCCCATGGGCGGTGGGGCGCAGTAGAGATCGCCGGTGCTGATCGGCCTTAGGCGGGACTGGTTATCGCGGACCTGCCGGGCCACGGCCACGACCCTGCGGTCTTGATCCAGCAGGAAGACATTGCTGTGGCGGCCCATTAACTCCAGGACCAGGCTCCGCTGGGCCGGCTCCCCCGGCCTGGTGGCGAAGTCCAGTTCCACCACCCGCTCCCAACCGTCTTGTTGGAGGCCGGTGAGCGCCAGCCCGCTCAGTCCGTGCTGGAGCTGTTGCGCCAGGGTGCTGCCATCCCCCTGCTTGGGGGGAGGCGGGATCTCCAGCAGGCGCGGTGCTTCGGCCAGCCAGCTGAGCTCGAGCCAGAGCCGCCGCTCCAGCGTGCGGAATCCCAGGTGAAGGGTCTGCCCGTCGGCCTGTTGGGCTTTCTCAAAGCGGCTGGGCACCAGTTGCGGCCGCAGTTCCGCCAACACCGCACGAAGGCTGGTGAGGTCCATGGCCTGGAGGGACTGGGCGGCCATGGTCTGCGCCGATTCGCTGCGGAGGCACTCTTACTCTGCAGGGCCATGGTTGAGTCCCAATGGCGGAAGAGACCTCCTCCAGCGGCCGGTTGTTTCTGATCACGGGCCCCAGTGGAGTCGGCAAGGGGACCTTGGTGACTGCCCTGCTGGAGCGTCATCCCGAGATCTGGCTTTCGATTTCAGCGACCACCCGCTCCCCCCGCAGCGGTGAGGTGGATGGCACGAGCTATTTCTTTTTGAACCGGGCTGATTTCGACGCCAAGGTCTCCCAAGGGGGCTTGCTCGAGTGGGCCGAGTTCGCCGGTAACTGCTATGGCACCCCCCGTGAGCCCGTGGAGGCTCAGCTTCAAGCGGGCCGGCCGGTCCTGCTGGAGATCGAGTTGGAAGGGGCGCGTCAGGTGCGTCGCAGCTTCCCCAGCGGTTTCCAGATCTTCATCAAGCCCCCCTCCTTTGAGGAGCTCGAGCGGCGCATTCGCGGACGGGGAACCGATAGCGAGGAGGCCATTGTTCGGCGGCTAGAGCGAGCCCGGGTGGAGCTGCAGGCCGAGTCCGAATTCGATGCGGTGATCGTCAATGGCGATCTGACGGAGGCCTTGAAGCAGCTGGAGCAGTTGATGGGGCTTGGCTAGGGGCGCTGGGCAATAAAAAAAGGCCCCGATTGGGGCCTTTTTCAATGGCAACTGCCGATCACATCGGGTGGAAGAGGAGATCGGGGAAGAAGCGGTTGAATTCGATCAAGATGCCAGCGGTGACGGTGAACCAGATCGCGGCGAAGACCGGGGCGGTGGTCAGGAACTTTTTCATCGGAATGACGTTGAAAGAGTGGAGATAACCCGCCGCGAT
This sequence comes from Synechococcus sp. LTW-G, assembly GCF_054459035.1. Taxonomy (NCBI): domain Bacteria; kingdom Bacillati; phylum Cyanobacteriota; class Cyanophyceae; order Synechococcales; family Synechococcaceae; genus Synechococcus; species Synechococcus sp. LTW-G. The sequence continues at coordinate 7,380 of NZ_JBTKYW010000008.1, forward strand.
CAGCGGGGGGAGACGGTGATCTTGTCGTCGGATTCGGTCAGCTTGCCGCCGCTGAGTTCAGCGAAGGCAGCGATGGGCCAAGTGGCTGCAGCCAGGGTGCTCTTGAAGGCCAGAGACAGGTCGATCTGGATTTCCTTCATGGCGGCGTCCTTGCTGCCACGGATGGCCATCAGGTAGTTGCGACCGGCCCAGCCGATGCAACCAGCGATGTAGAGGAAGGCGATGCCGGGGATGATGAAGTCACCAGCGTGGCTGAGGCGACCATCCACGATCAGGTGGGGCAGGCCATCAGCGCCGCAGGAGGCCTGGCTGTACATCTCGAAGCGCGCCTTGGCCTGGGGGGTGGAGGCGGCGGCGGCCCGGGATTGGAAGCGTGCGCTTTCAGCGCAGGGGGTCAGGCCTGCAACATCAGCTTTCGCCACGGGGGCGAAGCCGAAGATCAGCAGGGCAGAAATGAGAACTGCAAAAAGGCGGCGCATCGTCAGGTCCAGCTGCTGCACGGCAGGATGTCACTTACGGACAGTAAGAGAGCTCTCCAGACCTAATGCCCACGCTGCTGGCCCTCGAAACAAGTTGTGACGAGTCAGCCGCAGCCGTTGTGTGTAATCAAACGGTGCTCGCGAGCGCGGTTGCAACGCAAATGGAGGAGCACGCCCGTTGGGGTGGCGTCGTTCCGGAAATCGCCTCCAGACGCCATGTGGAGGCGCTGCCCCATCTGATTGAACAAGTGATGGCGCAGAGCGGCGTCAGTTACCAGGAGCTCGATGCCATCGCGGCGACCGCGGCCCCAGGGTTGGTCGGTGCGCTGTTGATCGGATCGGTGACAGGGCGGAGCCTGGCCCGCCTTCACGGAAAACCGTTTCTGGGGGTCCATCACCTGGAGGGGCACCTCTGCTCGGTCCAGCTGGGAGATCCCCTGCCGCCTGGACCCTATTTGGTGCTTCTGGTCAGCGGTGGGCACACCGAGATGATCCGTGTGGATGGTCCCGGTGACTACACGCGTCTTGCTCGCAGTCGCGATGACGCCGCCGGTGAGGCCTTTGACAAGGTCGCCCGTCTATTGGGCCTGGGCTATCCGGGAGGCCCGGCCGTTCAGGCCGCCGCCGCCAGTGGCGATTCCAAGCGTTTCAGCCTTCCCAAGGGCCGGCTGTCTCGGCCCGAGGGGGGCTTCCATCCCTACGACTTCAGCTTCAGCGGTCTCAAGACGGCGGTTCTGCGGCTGGTCAATCAACTGCGGGCCGAGGAAGCCGCCGGCGGCGAGCCGTTTCCCTTGGCGGATGTGGCGGCGAGCTTTGAGCAGGTGGTCGCCGACGTCCTGGTCGAGCGCACGACCCGCTGCGCCCGCGATCAGGGACTGAAGACCATCGTCATGGTGGGCGGAGTGGCGGCAAACCATCGTTTGCGCGCGCGGCTGGAGGAGCGTTGCCAGGCGCTTGCGCTCGAGTGGCGGGTAGCGCCTCTGGCCTACTGCACCGATAACGCCGCAATGATCGGTGTGGCGGCTGAACAGCGCTTCCGTGCTGGCGCACAAAGCTCGATTGAGCTGGCTGTGACGCCCAGGCTGCCCCTGGAGCAGGCTCCGGTTCTTTATGAACCCCAGGCGCCCTTCTGATTTCCGTAGGCTGCTTGGAGTTTGAAGGCAGAGGCGATGGCCACTGCAGACTCCGCCCCTACCCCAGGCCAGGTTGTTGAAGCGGCTCCTGAGGAGCTGAACCAGTGGAAGCGCGGCTTTACGCCTCAGGCTGAAATCTGGAACGGCCGCATGGCGATGGTGGGCCTCTCCGTTGGCTTGAGTGTCTTGCTGATTGCCCGCCTCGCCGGCAAGGTCTAGTCCTTGCCCCGCAGGACTTGGCCAAGTTCGTTGGGCTTGAGGCTTTGGGCGAGGGCCGCCTCGGCTGAAGTCCTTCCCCCTTCCACCAAGGCGATCAGGGCCTGATTGGCGGTTTGCATGCCATCAAAGCCGCTGCGGGCCATGATCGATTCGATCTCTTCAAGCTCACCGCGCTCGAGGTAGTCCTTGCAGGCGTCGGTGTTGATCAAGATGTCGTGAAAGGCGGCGCGTTTGCCGTCGCTCGTTTTGATCAGCCCTTGGGCGACTACCCCGAGCAGGCTTTCCGCCAGGGAGCGCCGCAGACTGCCTTGGTCCTGGGGCGGAACCATCCCCAGAACCCGCTCGACGGTTTTGACGGCCGAATTGGTGTGCAGGGTGCCGAAGACCAGGTGACCGGTCTGGGATGCCTCAAGGGCAGTGGTCAGGGTCTCGCCGTCGCGAATTTCCCCAATCAGGATCACGTCGGGGTCTTCCCTCAGGGCAGCCCTGAGGGCGCTCGGAAAGTGCTTGGTGTGCTGCCCGACTTCGCGGTGGCGAATCAAGGACTGCTGGCTGCGGTGCACAAATTCCACCGGGTCCTCAATCGTGAGGATGTGACAGGCCCGGTTGCGATTGATCCAATCGATCATCGCGGCGAGGGTTGTGCTCTTGCCTGACCCGGTGGGACCTGTGATCAGAACAAGGCCCTTGGGTTTGGAGGCCAGCTCCTGCAGCACTGGGGGGAGCTGGAGCTCCTCAAGGCTGGCGATGGTTTGCGGAATCAGCCGCAGCACCATCGCGGGTCCCCGCAGGGAGTCCAGGAGGTTGATGCGGACCCTGACGAAGGGGAAGGCGTGGGAGCCATCAAATTCTTTGTCCCGCTGGAAGGCATCGATCTGTGCGGGGCTCAGCATTTCCCTGAGCCAGTGCTGGAAGCCCGCGGCATCGGTGACGGGCCAGCCCGTGCGCAGCATCTCGCCGCGGTCGCGGTAGCGGGGTTCCTCGCCCACCCCAAGGTGGACATCGGAGAAGCCCTGCTCCGCAGCAAGTTTGACGATGCCTTCGAGTGAGCTGGGTTGCTGCCCTTGGAGGGCTCCATCCAGTGGCTTAGTCGGGCTTTCTGCTGCTGCCGTTGCCTGCTCTGGGAACAGCCCGATGGGGAAGGGCGAACTGTTGCTCACTGGCCCGCAGGCGCGCTGCCGTCACTGTTGCTGCAAATCCGATCAGGGGCAGCTTTTTTGCCCGCCATCTTTAGGATCCAGAGGTCTGCCAACGGCACCTGAGTGAGCGCTCCCCACAACGTCTGCATCGTGTTGGGAACCCGTCCGGAGGCGATCAAGCTCGCTCCGGTGATCCAGGCCTTCCAGCAGTCCGATGACTTCAACACCCGGGTGGTGCTGACCGGTCAGCACCGGGAGATGGTGACCCAGGTGATGGAGCTGTTTGACCTGCAGGCCGACCACGACCTGGCCTTGATGGCCCCCAAGCAAACCCTGACCCACATCACCTGCGCGGCGCTGCAGGGGTTGAAGGCTGAGTTTGAGCAGTTCCCCCCTGACTTGGTCTTGGTGCAGGGGGACACCACAACGGCCTTTGCTTCCGCCTTGGCGGCGTTCTACGAGCAGATCCCTGTGGGCCACGTGGAAGCGGGCCTGCGGACCGACAATATTTTTGATCCCTACCCCGAGGAGGCCAACCGCCGTCTGATCTCCCAGGTGGCCCTGCTGCACTTTGCTCCGACCCACGTCTCGGCCCGCAACCTCGCGGCCTCTGGGGTGGTGGGCCAAACCATCACCACCGGCAACACGGTGATTGATGCGCTGTTGTTGATGGCGAAAAAAGCTCCCCCGTTTGAGCTGCCGGGGTTGGACTTTGAGAAGCAGCGGGTGATCCTGGCGACGGTCCACCGCAGGGAGAACTGGGGCGAGCGGCTCCAGGAGATCGGCAAGGGCTTTTTGGCGGTGCTGGAGCGCTACCCCGATACGGCGCTGCTGCTGCCGCTGCATCGCAACCCAACGGTGCGGGAGCCCCTGCAGGCACTCCTGGGCGATCACCCCCGGGCGTTCTTGACCGAACCCTTGGACTACGACCGTCTGGTGGCGGCGATGCGCGGAGCGACGCTTCTGTTGACGGACTCCGGTGGACTGCAGGAGGAGGCTCCTGCCTTGGGTAAACCTGTCCTGGTGCTGCGGCGCACCACCGAGCGGCCCGAGGCCGTGGATGCCGGCACCGCCAAGCTGATCGGCACGGACTCCGCTGACATTCTCCGGGAGGCTTCGCTGCTGCTGGATGACGCCGAGGCCTACGAAGAGATGTCCAGGGCGCACAACCCCTTCGGGGATGGCCAGGCCAGCACGCGCATCCTGGAGGCCTGCCGCAGCTTCCTCAACGAGCGCCGCCATGCGGCGGCTGAGGTGCAGGTTTAGTTCGAATCGCCTTTGCGCTTTGCCCAGGGGGGCAGGTCGATAAAGACCCGTGTCCCGGGCTTGATGCCGTCAAGGATTTGGGTGTTGCGGCCGCTACTGGCTCCGAGGGTCACGGCTTGGAACTTGGGCTGGTTGCCCGGGCCCACCAGCAGCACCCCAGGCTTGCCCCGCTCGGTCACGACCGCCACCGTCGGCACCAGCGTCCGCGGGGGGAGGTTCCCGGTATTGAAGTCGATGTCGGCGGTCATGCCGATGCGCAGCTCAGGCGCCGGCTCGACGAACTTCAGGGTGACCTCAAAGGAGGTGACGTTGTTGAGCTTGGCCGCGCGCGGAGCGATCTGACGGACCTGGGCCTTGAAGCGACGGTCCGGGAAGGCATCGACGCGCACCGAGCCGGTTTGTCCGAGCTTGATCCGGCCGATGTCGCTTTCTGGCACCTTGGCCACGGCCTCGAGGCCCTGGGCCAACTCAACGATGGAGGAGCTGCTGGCACCGGCGGAGGCGGAGGCCGAGGTGGTGGGCGTCACGTAGGCCCCAGGGTCGGCAAACCGCGCAGTGATGGTTCCTGCAAAGGGAGCGCGGACGACCAATTCACTGCGCTCCATCTCGCGCTGCTCCAGCCGCTGTTGGGCAGCCTCGACGGCGGCGCGGTCAACGAGGTAGGCCGCCTTGGCGCTGTTGTAGTTGTCCTGGCTAATGGCGCCGTTGCGCACCAGGTTTTCCCGGCGTTGCAGTTCGCTCTGGCTACGCGCCTGTTGGGCTTTGGCCGATTGCAGTTGGGCGGAGAGCTCCTCGAGCCGGTCCTGAAGGTCACCCCCATCCATCAGGGCCAGGGCCTGGCCGGCTTTGACGCTGTCGCCCTCTTCCACATAAAGGGTCTTGAGTACCCCTTGGCGTTTGGGGCTGACGTTGACCAGGCGGAAGGCCTCCAGTTCGCCACTGGCCGTGATCAGGCCCGGCAGGGAGCCTTCCTCGGCGACGGAGGTGTAAGTGTTGAGGCTCCGGGCTTGCTTGGCGCTCCGGCTGAGGTTGAGCGCCGTTGCTCCACCGGCAATCAAAACGGTCCCTGCGAGGGCGGCGGCCCAGAAGCGACGACGGGCCAGCCAGGGGCGATCAGCCGCCAGTCTCTTGAGGCTCAAGGTGTTGCCTTGCAGCCAGGTCGCAACAGGTTGTTTTCGACGACGGTCTTGGAGCATCGCGTTGACCTGCCTGGCTCCCGGTGTCACCCCAGTCTTCCTGGTGGCGGGCAGCGGGCGGGGGTTCGGTCAGGGAGGGATCACCGCCATCAAGGGCAAACCGTAGATTCCATCGATGCTTAAAGCCGGAATCGTGGGGCTGCCCAATGTGGGCAAGTCGACCCTGTTCAACGCCTTGGTGGCCAATGCTCAAGCGGAAGCCGCCAACTATCCCTTTTGCACGATTGAGCCGAACTCCGGTGTGGTGGCGGTTCCTGATCCCCGTCTGCAGCAGCTTTCGGATCTGAGCAAGAGCAAGGAACTGATCCCGACGCGGGTGGAGTTTGTCGATATCGCCGGCCTGGTGAAGGGCGCCAGCCAAGGGGAAGGACTCGGCAACAAATTTCTGGCCAATATCCGGGAGGTGGACGCCATCGTCCACGTCGTGCGTTGCTTCGAGGATGACGACGTGATCCACGTGAGTGGGTCGGTTGGACCCGCCCGCGATGCCGAGGTGATCAACCTTGAGCTGGGCCTGGCGGACCTGTCCCAGGTGGAGAAACGCCGGGAGCGGCTGAAAAAGCAAGCGCGCACTAGCAAAGAAGCCCAGGCGGAAGACGAGGCGCTTGAGCGCATCCAGGCGGTGCTGGAGCAGGGCGGTGCCGCCCGCAGCGTCAGCCTCACAGAGGAAGAGGCCGCGATGATCAAGCCCCTGGGCTTGCTAACGGCCAAGCCAATCATCTACGCCACCAACGTCAGCGAAGACGACCTCTCCAGTGGCAATGCCTACTGCGAGGAAGTCGCGGTCTTGGCGGAGAAAGAGGGTGCAGGAACCGTGCGCATCTCCGCGCAGGTGGAGGCGGAACTGATTGAGCTGCCGGAAGAGGACCGTGCTGAATTCCTGGAAGGACTGGGCGTTGAAGAGGGAGGTCTGCAGAGCCTGATCCGGGCCACCTACAGCCTGCTGGGCTTGCGCACCTATTTCACGACGGGTGAAAAGGAAACCCGCGCTTGGACGATCAAAGCCGGCATGACCGCTCCCCAGGCCGCTGGTGTGATTCACACCGACTTCGAGCGCGGCTTTATTCGGGCCCAGACCATTGGGTACAAGCAGTTGCTTGAAGCGGGTTCACTCTCTGAAGCCCGCAATAAAGGTTGGCTGCGCGCTGAAGGGAAGGAATACGTCGTTGAAGAAGGCGACGTGATGGAGTTCCTTTTCAACGTGTAAGTCGAGCCGTTAGCGAATCAGATTCATCCCAAGAAAACCGCGGCCCAGACCTGAGCTGCGGTCCTGCAGATAGGTCAGGGCAATTTCAAAATCCATCAGCCCGGCCTCTTCGATGGTCTCCCGGCTGAGCTTGCCCTCGCTTTGCGCGGCGTAGTTGGCGTAGATCTCTTCTTTGCGCGCACCAAGGAAGCTCACCACTTCCTGAACGACAAAGTTTGCCCACTCGTTTTTGTCTTTCGCGCTGACGGCGGTGGGGCCTGGCATGGGGCGACGGAGGCGCAGTCGCACCAGTTTGGAGTCTTCAGCGCTGCCCCAGCAGCTCATCCCAACTCAGCCCATCGTTCTGGAGAGTTCGAGCGGGAATGGTGAAGGTGCTCTCCGGCCATTCCGGCCACAGGGCGCGGGTCTCGTGATCCGGGGTGATGACCACGGGGAGGGTGGCTTCCATTCAGGCCGAGATGGCTTCGCGCCCCTCAGAGTGCCTGTTCTGACTCGACTCCGTTGCGCTCTAGGCCACCGGCGGCTGTGCTCAAGCCGACAGCTTTTAGCCTGGCCTCCTGAGGATGGAGCACGTTGTCTTTTCAGCAGTTGCAGCAGTTTTTTGTGCGGGTTCAGGCTGAGCCAGCCCTGCGGCAAGCGCTGGAGGAGGCAATGACGGCCGACGATGTCGCCCGCTTGGCCCAGGACCTGGGCTTTGAGGTCTCGGGCAGTGACATCCTGCGCTTCTCGGGGCAATCGGCAGCTGGTGTGAGGGTGACTCGCATTGACCATCCGGGGGAATACCCGGGGCGCTACGTCTAGGCCTTCGTCCTCGAGAGATCAGTCATCCAGGCGCGGCCGATGTTGCCGGTTGCGTTTGACATCACCTCGCATTTTTTTACTGTCCAGACGCCGGCGAGTGGCTGCTTTCGAGGGCTTGGTGGCGCGGCGTGGTTTGGGGTCTGGCTTCAGGGCCTCGCGCAACACCGCGGCCATCTTTTCAAGGGCGAGGCAGCGGTTTTTGTACTGGGAACGGTGCTCGGAGGCCTGAATGCTGAGCACGCTCGAGCCTTTCAACTGCGGCAGCCGTGCCTGCAGTCGTTGTTTCTGAAATGGTCCAAGAACTGAGCAGGCTTCGATGTCAAAACTGAGCTCGACAGCCGTTTCCAGCTTGTTGACGTTTTGTCCGCCCGGGCCAGCGCTGCGGCGAAAGGACCAGGTCAAATCCGCCGCTGGAATCACCAGCCGTGGATGAATCACAAGCTCAAGAGCCACGGTTGGGAGCTAATCCTCCTCCAGCCAGGCCCGGAAAGTCAGGGCGCGTAGGTGCTGGACCTGACGCAGGCGCCGTAGGCGATCGATCACGTAGTACGCCAAGCCGATGGCGATGGCGGCTCGGATGAAGTACCAACTCAAGCCCCAGAGCAACACTCTGGTGAGGCTCAAGAAGGCAAACACCCAGAGCAAGATCCAGAGGGCCGAGAGCAGCAGTCGAATCAATGCGCTGTTGCGTCGCGTCATCGCTTCTTTGTGTTCTGCAATTCCCTCCGTAGGGTTTTTAGCAGAGTTCATTGGGGTGAATGCCTTCCAAGCCGCGCAATCGCATTGGTGAGGTGTATGGCCAGCTCACCGTTGTACGCGCGTCAGAGAAGCGCTCCAAGGCGGGCAATGCCTACTGGTGGTGTCGCTGCAGCTGCGGTCAGGAGCGCGAGGTGCCGAGCGACAAGCTCTCCCACAACCGCGCGCGCAAAAAGCCCACAGTGCAGGCCTGTGCGGCCTGCTCCCGTGAACTTCAAGTCGAGGCGGTCTGCGAGAAAAATGACCGTGAGGAGCGGCAACGGCGTCGTGAGGCTCTGGCCAATCGCCAGGCGCTCAAGGGCCTTGTCCCAGAGAGCTGGCTCGCCTTACCCCTGACCGATGCCCATGCCCGCGAGCAGGGTCAGGTGCTGTTTTTTCGTGGCACGCGCTGCCTGCGTGATCATTTGGCTCCCTATCGCATCAACGGCGGCTGCTTGGCCTGCTCTGGCCAGCGCCCCTCAGCGACTGTTCCAGCTGCGTTCTAGGGAGGCACGGACCTGCTCGGTGCTGGGCTCGGCGAGCTGCCGGCGGAAGGGCTGGGTGAGTCGCCAGAACTTGACCCCCGCGGCCAGGGCGAAGACGGCCCAGGGAACCAGCAGCCAGAGCTGATGCATCAGGTCCATGGGTGATCGGGCACGATCAGTCTCGCGGAAATGGCTCCTGATCTGGTGGACGAGGAACTGCGCTTTGTTCTCACGTTGCTGCTGCTCGCCATCCTTCCGGTGGGATTGCTTTTCTGGGCTTGGTTGCGGCTCTTGCCTTCCAAATCCAAGTAGCTGTTCCACAATGGCGTCAGCTCCAGGTCTGCCATGACGGCTCAGCCCTCCCCTGAAACCACCGGTGACGACCGTCAGGCCCACGATTTCGATCGCCAGAAGGAGCTGCACAAGCAGATCCGCAACGATCCCGATTACGACGATTGGGAGTACGGAACCGAGCCCCTGCCCCACGAGGCCTGGGCTGCAAAGAACGCCAAAGACAAGGCCTCTTAACCCACCCGCCGCTTCGAGCGGTTCTGCACCGGTCTGACCAGCAGCAAGCTCAGCGCACAGATCGCCGCTGTCGCGAACCACAGGCCCACGCCATGACCATGGCCATCCAGCAAAACCCCCGCCAGCAGCGGTGCGGCGAAGGCACTGAGCGCGAAGCACTGAGAGAAGAGGGCCATCGCCAGGCCGCCGTGGCCACGGGGACTGAGCTCAATCACCGCCTCCGTGGCTGTCGGTAGGAAGGCGGCTTCGCCCAGGGCGATGATCGTGAGGGCGATGACCACCAGAACGAGGCCGGAGTGGCTCAGGGCTGAGGCGGCCAGGAGCAGGGTCCCGCTGCTGAAGCAGATCAGGCTCAGCCCCAGTCCGGTCCCCACTGGCCGCAGGGCCAGGGCTCGGCCTACGGGCCATTGGATCAAAACCAGCAGACCCAGTTGCAGACCGATCAGGAGGGCGCTCAGGCTTTCTGTCTGGCCAGCTCGGTTCAGGCCGCCGCGGACCAGATCCAGCGGCAGTGCGCTCTGCATCAGCGCTGGGATGGAGGTGGCCACCACCGAGATGCCAAGCATCGGCACCAGGGCTGGCAGCCATTGCCGCAGGGGACGTTGCCCCTCCGCGTACTCGCTGGCCTTGGCGGCTTTGGGCAGGGGTTTGAGCAACAGCAGCGCCGCAAGGGAGAGGACCGCCGCGATGTCGATCCAGTAGACCCCGCGCAACAGCCCGGCGGCCGCGAGTAGAGAACCGCAGAGGGTCCCTGAGGCCACACCGAGGGCATCACTGCTGCGCACCAGGGCGTAGCCCTTCGCCGACGGCAGTGGGCTCGCGCACTGCGGCACAGCGAGTTCAACTGCAGGCCAGTAGAGGCCTCCGGCCATGCCGATGCAGACCTGGCCAGCGATGTAGCCCCCCATGCTGCTGGCCTGCAGCAGCAGAGCATCACCGGCAAACCCACAGGCCGCCGCCATCAGCACCGGGGTCCCGCAACTGCGGCCCTGATCCAGGAGGGCTCCACTGATGAAGCGCCCAACGGTGCCAGCCAGTGCAGCGAGGGCTAAACCCAGACCGATGGAGGCGGCATTGAAGCCCTGCTGGTGAAACACCATCGGGGTGAGATACAAAATCCCACCGGCCCCAAAACTCGCGACCAGTCGAACACTGGCCAGTTCCCGGAGTGCCGGGGGAAACTGGTGCCACCAGCTCCAGCCTGTTGCCTGCATCCGTGGTTGAGCCAACCCGCTTGCGTCGCCGCCGTGCACTGACCAGCAGTCTGCTGGCTGGCGTTCTGTCCTTGGGCTCCCTGCTGGCTGCGCCACTGCGAGCCGCTGAGCAACTCGACATCCACCTGGAGGGGTTGGACCTGCCCCTCAACCTGGTGGAGCTGGAACGCTGGAGCCGTGATCCGTCCACACGTGCCGGGGAGCTGGCGGTCTGGCTCAACTTGCTCGATCCCCAAAGCCAGCAGCAGTTGCATCAGCTGCTCAATGCCCCACTGGTGGAGGAGCGCAGCTTCACTCAACAGATGATGCGCAGTTGGGCGGGCCAGCGGGTCGCCGAAGAACTGGGCGTCTTGATCAGCACCGAGAACGGCAATGCCGGTCCGCTGGTTCTCAGCACCCTCAACACCTTGCTCAAAGAGCAGCGGCAGGTGACGGTGATCGAGCTGATGCGGGCACTGCCGGCCCAGCAGCTCACCATCAATCTCGATGGACTCCAGCTGCTCGCCCGCGGTTGGCAGCAGCAGTTGTTCGATCAGGAGCTGGCGCTCCAGGCCCTGCAGACCTTGCCGCTGCCGCAGGGGACCCCGCTGCTGCCGCTCTCCGATGGCGTGCTGCTGGATCAGCAATCCTCTGCGGCTGATCAGGCTCCCCAGCGCTGGCGTTTGCCGGTTCCCCATCGCCAGCAGCCCCTGGCGCTTGAGCTCTGGCCGGTCTCTGATGCCAAGACCTGGGTGTTGCTCATGCCTGGCTTGGGGGGCAGTACCGATCAGTTGCGCTGGTTGGCCCAGGCCCTGCATGAACGGGACTGGCCCGTGGTCCTGCTTGATCACCCCGGTAGCAACGAACTGGCGGTGCGGGAGTTGGTTCAGGGGCGACGTCTCCCCCCTGGAGCTGAGACCCTCCCCGGCCGGGTGCAAGACCTGCAGGCCGTGGTGGCCGCGGCGCAGACCGGGGGCTTGCCGCAACTGGGGCAGCGGGTGGTCCTGATGGGTCACTCCCTGGCGGGGCTGACGAGCCTGTTGGCGGCAGGGCTGCGTCCGGAACCAGGACTGCAGCGCCGTTGTAAGCGATCCCTGGCGGATCTACCCCTGATCAACCTCTCGCGGCTGCTCCAGTGCCAGCTCCCCGAGGTGCCCCTGCCGCCGGCGCAACCGCTGGCCCAGCCGATTGCAGGGGTGGTGACCCTCAACGGTTTCGGCAGCCTGCTTTGGCCCCACCGGGGTCTGCGGGGCCTGGAGGCGCCCGTGTTGATGGTCGGCGGAAGCCTGGACTTGATTACGCCGCCGCTCAGTGAGCAGCTGCATTTGTTTTTGCCAGATCCCAATCCCCGCAGCCGTCTTGTGTTGTTGGAGGGGGCGAGTCATTTCTCCCCGGTTCGGATGCAGGCCGGAGGCGAGGCCCCCCTGTTCAAGTTCGGCGAGGAGTGGGTTGGTGTGGATCCCGCCCGGGTGCAGAACTTGATCTTGAGCTTGAGCAGTGAGTTTCTCTGGGGCCTCGATCAAGGGGGGCTGAAGCGGGACCTACCGCCCCAGCGCCGGCACGTTGGTGGTGTCAGTGCCTATGTGCTTGACCACGACCTGGCCAAGCTCTGGCAGGAACGCATCGAGGTCAGAACTTCACGCGTGGATCGAGTAGCGCCACCACCAGGTCCACAAGAACGCTGACCGCCACCACCAGGCTGGCCACCACCACGACGATCCCCTGGACGACGGGGTAGTTCCGTTGGCTAATGGCCTCCTGCAGCCGGAAGGCCACCCCAGGCCAGGAATAGGTGACCTCGATCAACAGGGCTCCACCGATCAAGGAGGCCACGGTGATCCCGGCGATGGTCAGGACCGGCAGCAGGGCGTTGGGCAGGGCATGGCGAAGCACGACCCGGCGTTCACTGAGGCCGCGGCTGCGGGCCGCTTCCACATAGTCGGAATCCAAGGCCCGGCGCAGATTCAGGCGCAGGGCATTGGCGAAGATCCCGCTGAGCAGGATCCCCAAGGTGCTCGCGGGCAGCACGAGATGCCGGATCGCTCCCCAGAATTGCTGGCCGTTCCCCTGCAGCAGGCTGTCGAGCAGATAAAAGCCACTGCCATCCGGTGGGATCAAGGTGGCGGGGAAGCGTCCGCCGACCGGTAGCCATCCCAGCCAGACCGCGAAGACCAGCTGGACCATCATCGCCGCCCAAAACGGCGGCATGGCGTAGGTCCCAATCCCATAGAGCCGGGCGGAGAGATCGAGCTTCCCCTCGGGCCTGGCAATGCCACTGAAGCCAACGGCCAGGCCAACGACCGCTGCGATCAGCAGGGCGGTCAGGCCGAGCTCCAGGCTGGCGGGAAGACTGCGGGCAATCACCGCCGTCACAGGCTCTTGGTTGGTCAATGAGGTCCCGAGCTGGCCGTGCAGCAGGTCGCTCAGGTACTGGCCGTACTGGACCGGAAGACTTTGATCGAGGCCGAGTTGTTGCCGGAGGGCTTCTCGAGCGCTTTGCGGTGCCCGCGGGCCAAGCAGGGCATCGATGGGATCGCCAGGGGCAACCCGAAGCAGGAGAAAGACCAGGCTCGCGATCAGCCAGAGCATCACCGGCACCAGGGCCAGGCGGCTCAGCAGGTAGCCCCAGAGGTGATGGCGTCGGCTCATCGCTTCACCGGCTCCAGCTGCTGCAGGATCACCCGACCGGTGCCATCGAACTGGGGCGCACTGAGGTTTCGCTGCCCCCAGGCGCGCGCATTGACTTGCCAGAGCGGAACAAAGGAGGCCCCATCCGCCGCCTCCCGTTGAATCGTCAACAGGGTGGCTTGGCGCGCCGCACCCGTACGGCTCTCACTGGCCTGGAGCTGCTGTTGCAGGCCTGGCCTGGTCCAGAAGCTACCGGAATCGACGCTGCTGCCCGAGAGGCATTGGTCGCCCTTGCTCTTGCGGCAGCCCAGTAGGGGTGCCAGGTAGGTGTCGGGGTCGGGGTAATCGCCAATCCAGTCGTAAATGATCATGGGGAAGACCCCCTGGGACAGCTGCCGGTAGGCGCTGGTGGACTCCACCCCTCTGATCTCCAAGCGCACGCAGTCTCCGAGGTCCCGGCGCAACTGGGCTTGCCAGGTCAGGGCAAAGAGACGATCCGAGGCATGGTTCGAGCGGAAGGTCAGCGGCAGCGTCAGCCGTTGCCCTGAGCAGTAGCCCTCTTGCCGGTAGAGGGCCCGAGCGGCCTTGGGGTCGTAGGCCGGCCAGCTGGGCGGGCTCGAGCCGGCCAGCGGTGGTGGCACCAGGGAGCGCAGGGGTTCGCTCATGTCAAAGCTGACCCGTTGGCTGATCAGCCGGCGATCCAGGCTGAGGGCCACCGCCTGCCGCAGCCTGCTGCGGTTGAAGGGAGGGCGTTGGCTGTTCAGGGCCATCAGGGCGATCTCGATCGCCGGCCCTTCTCCGCTCACCAGCTCACCGCGCGCCACGCGGGTATCGAGGGCCTGCTGCTGGTCACTCTCGAGGCCACTGGAGATCAGCAGGTCAACCTCTCCGCTGATGAGGGAGCCAAAGAGGGCCGTGGAGTTGCTCAGGGTGATGAGGTGGATCCCCGCGTTCTTGGCGGGCTCGCCCCAGTAGTCCGCAAAGGGGAGCAACTGCTGTTTGCGCGGGCTGAAGCTCACCAAGCGGTAGGGGCCCGTGCCGACAAAGCGGCCCGTCAAGGAGCGTTCGCCGTAGTCCCGGTAGGCCGTCGGGGAGACCGGGGTGAAGGTGATCGAACTCAGCAGCGCCGCTAGGGCGCGGTAGGGGCGCGTCAGGCGGACTTCGATCGCGTAGGGCCCAACGCTGCGGACGGATTCGATCCGATCATCCAGCAGATAACTGAGTTTCCCCAGGCGCCGAAAGCGGTTGAGGTTGAAGACCATCGCCTCGGCGTCGAAGCGGGTTCCGTCGTGGAACAGCACGCCTTGGCGCAGCGGAATCCGGGCGCTGAGTCCATCCGCACTGAATTGCGGCAGGGCCGTGGCCAGCCTGGGTTGGAGTTGCCCCTGGCGATCGGCGGTGTAGAGCGGGTCGCCGACGGCGCTCAGCAGTTGCGTTCCGGCCAGCAGATAGACGTCCACCGGGTCGACGGAGTCCAGGCTGCTCTTGTTGGCCACCACCAGCTGGCCAGCGGGATGGGGTGGTTGGCAGCCCATCAGCAGCTGCAGGGCCGGCAGCAAGGCGAGCAGGCCGGCAGCAGCGGGAAGGCGAGTGATGGGGCGCTTGGCTGAGCGCCCCTATTCAAGCCCTAAGACATCGATTTGCGGGGCTCGAGCTGTTGCAGGGAAATCTCAAACACCGGGCACCCATGGCGGGCCAGGGGCCAGCGCCGCACCCAGCAGCGGTCGTGGCTGTCATCGATTCCCACCACTTGATAGGTGTGGGAATCACTGATCAGGTTGACGCAATCGCCTTGATGGAAGGCGCGAGATGGGTTCATGGCCAACAGAGCAAAGAGGCCGAGGCTCAAACCAACTGACCCGCCAAGAATTCCGCCTTGTTTGCGCTCAAAACGTTTGAGGCGCTACAAAACTGCGCTTGGGTCAGGGGAACGGCACGAATCGATCCCCCAACTCTGGCCCAGGTGCCAGCTCCGCTGCCACTAGAGCGTGGGGAGGCAGGCGGCCACGGCTTTCACCTCTGGTAGGGCCTTGATGGCGGCGAGTGCCGCCGCGAAGTGCTGCTGCTTCACCTCATGGGTGATCACCACGATCTCGGCGTCGGCCGCATCCCCGGTGGTTTCGAACTGGACGATGGAGCG
This sequence comes from Synechococcus sp. LTW-G, assembly GCF_054459035.1. Lineage (NCBI taxonomy): Bacteria > Bacillati > Cyanobacteriota > Cyanophyceae > Synechococcales > Synechococcaceae > Synechococcus > Synechococcus sp. LTW-G. The sequence continues at coordinate 22,529 of NZ_JBTKYW010000008.1, forward strand.
GATCGAGACCCCTTGCTCGCCAAAGCAGCTGCCAATGCGGCCGATCACTCCGGCTTCATCACCGGTTTGCAGGCGCACGTAGTGACGCTGCAGGGTCTCGCCCGCATCCACCAGGGCGCAATTACGCCAACGGCTGGCCGCCAGCAGCGGGTCCAGTCCGCCACTGTTGCCGGTGGCCGCCCGGATGCCGGCAATGTTCAAGATGTCAGCCACCACGGCGGAGGCGGTGGGCCCGGATCCCGCTCCAGGGCCGTAAAACATCACACGACCCACCGGGTCGCCTTCTACCAGGATCGCGTTGTTCACGCCATGCACCCCGGCCAGGGGGTGATCCTTGGGCAGCAGGGTGGGGCTGACGCGTACATCGAGCTGCACGGTGCCATCGCTGGCGGTGCCCAGATTCTGGGCTTGGGCTACCAGTTTCACGACGTAGCCCAGTTGCTCGGCGTAGGTCACATCGCAGCCATCCAGTCGATCGATGCCTTCGGTTGGAATGGCCGCGCGCTCGATCGGTCCGCCGTAGGCCAGGCCCGAGAGGATGGCGATCTTGTCGGCGGCATCGCCACCACCCACATCGGCAGCGGGATCGGCCTCGGCATAGCCCAGCCGTTGGGCATCAGCGAGCACCTCGGCATAGGCCGCACCCTCATCGGCCATGCGGCTGAGGATGTAGTTGGTGGTGCCATTGATGATCCCGCTCACCCGTTGGATGCGGTTGCCCCCTAGGGATTGCTTGAGGGGTTCGATGATCGGGATCCCGCCGCCAACGGCGGCTTCGATCAGCACATAAACGCCTTGTTTGGCGGCCGCAGCAGCAATTTCTTCGCCATGGCGGGCAATGACCGCTTTGTTTGCGGTGACTACGGGTTTGCCAGCCGCAATCGCCGCCAGGATCAGGCTGCGGGCAGGCTCGAGGCCGCCCATGACCTCAACGACGATGTCGACCGCGGGGTCCTGGACCACCGCTTCAGGGTCGGTGCAGAGGATGTCGCTGGGGAGATCGATGGGCCGAGGGCGGTTCAGATCCCTTACGGCGACCCGTTTCAGCGCCAGTTCTCCCACCAGTGGATGGCGACCGTCAGGGGTCTGCAGGATTTCCGCAACGCCTGCTCCCACAGTGCCGAGCCCGAGCAAGCCGATGCCGATGGTCATCCTGACGCCGTTCCGAAACGACTGATCCTAGAAATCGACCTAGTCGGCTGAGCTGAGGGCGCTGGCTTGGGCCTGCATCATCTTGAAGATGTTGAGAAAGCCATTGGCCCGCGAGGGGGTCAGGCTGGCCTGCAGGCCCGTTTCACTCAAGAAGGCCGGGTCAATGCCGGCGATGGCCGAGGGATCCAGGCCCTCGGTGCCCTCAATCAATAGAGCGAGGAGGCCTTTGGTGATGGCGGCATCGGAATCGCCCTGCCAGTGGAGTTTTCCATCCACGAGCTGACCGACCACGTACACCTGGGAGACGCAGCCCTTGACCTTGAAGACGTCGTTGCGGAACTCCTCCGGCAGGGGCTCCAACTTCTTGGCGAGCCAGAGCACGTATTCGTAGCGGCGCTTGGGGTCGGCCGTGCCTTTGAGGCGGTCAACGATTTGATCGAGCTTCTGGCTGCCGGTGGCCATTAACGGTTGCGTCTAGTGCGCTGAAGTCCCAGCAGCATGGCAGTTGCACCCAGGGCACTGAGCCAGAGCAGCGGACGTTGCCGGGGCCCTGCGCTGATCTGATCGAGCTGGACCTGACCGCCCTGGACCGGCATCTCCAGGTAGTCGCGATGGCCTGGCCCCCCATCCACCTGCAGTTCAAAGGAGCCTTGGCTGCCAGGGGGCAGGGCAAAGCTCAGTCGACCGCTCGCGTCAGTGCGGCCCAGCTCCTGGCTGCTTCCATCCGGGCCAATCAGCCGGACGAGGGCATCTTGGGTGGGCTCTCCGGTGGAGAACTGGCTCTGAAGCACCAGCTGGGCATTGAGGGCCTCGAGCCGGTTGATGCTGGTCTCAATGCCATGGGCCCTGGCGGGCGGCGTTGAGGCCCAGATCAGAACTGGAGTGGCGGCGCAGAGGACAGCAGCGGCTCGCATTTGGATTAAGCGGACCAGCGGCTGTCTGTCTTGGTTTTGCCGGCCTGAACCATGTGAACCATGGAGCTCACCATCATCGAGAGGGCGTCGCTGCTCTCATCGCGCCCTTTGAGCTCCGAGGCCATGACCTGCTCGGCTGCTGTGCCGCGGTTGATGGCAATGCTTGGCCCGCGGCGCTGCTCTTCGGAGGCAGATTGACGCCCGGCAGTGATGGCGGAGAGGAATGCGTCGTTGCCAGCCAGATCCACCGGTGCCGCCCTGAACTGCTCCGATCCTGCCAAATCCAGCGCGCCGGTGCGCCTGGACTTCACGGTTGCTCAACAGGTTGCAACCCAGGCCGCCAGTGCACCCCCTCCTCATCCAGCCAGCCTGGGAAAGGCACATCCCAGGCCTCAGCGGGGAGGTGCTCCACCAGGCATCCGCTGGTAACCACCGCCAGGGCTGGGATGTCCCTCCAGGGGGAGGATTGCCTCAATCGGTCAAACCAGCCACCGCCGTAGCCCAGGCGGATTCCGGATCGATCGAAGGCCAGGGCAGGGGCCAGCAGGAGTCCAAGTTGTTCCGCCTCCAGGACTGAAGCTGCGTCGCTGGGGGCGGGGATCCCGGTCTCATCCGCTGCGGTGGGGTCACCGGGACGCCAACGCCGGTACTGCAAACGGCCCCCGGCGATGCAGGGCAGGGCGATCCGGCCGCTGAGCGACAGCAGATCAGCGAGGCACAGCAGGTCCACCTCTCCGGCCAAGGGCCAGTACAGCCCAAGCAGGCGTCCTTCCGGCAGCAGGCCCGGCAGGTGCTGGATCGCCTGGGCCTGAAGCCGGGGGGCGCAGCTGGCGTGCAGGTTCAGCCGCCGCTGTTTGAAGGTCTGGCGTAAGGGCCCTTTTTGACCTCCCATCAGCGCTGAAACCAGCCGGTGAGCGCGACCGCCAGGGCATCGGCGGCATCATCGGGCCGCGGCGGGGTCTCGAGGTTGAGCTCTCGCATCACCGCATCGAGCACATCGTCCTTGTCGGCATGGCCGTGGCCGGCCAAGGCCAACTTGATCTGCATGGGCGGGAACTCCACCACCGGGATGCTGAAGCGGGCCAGGGTCATCATCAGCACCCCCCGGGCTTGCACCACCGAGATCGTGGTGCTGGAGCGGTAGAAGAAAAACTTCTCCACCGCCGCTAGATCAGGCTTCCAGTTGCGGATCAGGACCCGTAGATCCTTCGCGATTTCCACCATCCGCTCGCCATCACTGCGGCCCGGGTCGGTGCGGATGATCCCGCAATCGAGCATGGTTTGGGCCCCGCCAGGACCCTCCTCGACATCAATCACCCCGTAGCCCACGCGAGCCAGACCGGGATCGATGCCGAGGATTCGCAACAGCCTTAGGCGGCGAGGGCCAGTTCGAAGGCGGCCTTGTCGCTGCTTTCAGGGCGCTCAAACACCTTGCAGAAGACCTTGACCACGCGATCGCCTGAGTCGATCTGCTCGAGGGGGTCCTTGCGCAGGCGGTGGCGCAGGCAGCAAGCAGCCACGCGGGCAACGTCGTCTTCGGTGACTTCCGTGCGCCCTTCGAAGGCGGCCAGGGCCCGGGCGGCCCGGTTGGTGACGATGTCGCCGCGCAGGCCATCCACATCCAACTCACCGCAGATGGCGGAGATGCGAATGCGCAGGTCGTCGTCGATTTGAACGTGGGGGAGACGGTTCTGCGCCTCAACAACACGGGCCTGGAGGCCGTCCTGTGTTCCCTGAACGGCGTTGTTGAAGCCGTCGGGGTCGTTGTCAAAGGCGGTGCGTTGGTCCACCACCTGCACCCGCAGTTCGGGGTCGCGCACGGTGCGCACCTCGACGCTCATGCCGAAGCGGTCCAGCAGCTGGGGACGCAGTTCACCCTCTTCCGGGTTGCCGGAGCCAATCAGGACGAAGCGGGCAGGGTGGCGAACGCTCACGCCCTCGCGCTCAACGGTGTTCCAACCGGAGGCGGCGGAGTCGAGCAGCACGTCCACCAGGTGGTCGTCCAGCAGGTTGACCTCATCGACGTAGAGCAGGCCGCGGTTGGCTTTCGCCAGCAGGCCGGGCTCAAAGGCGCGAACACCTTCGCTGAGGGCCTTTTCAATGTCGATGGTGCCGCAGAGGCGGTCTTCGGTGGCCCCCAGGGGGAGGTCCACCATGGGCACCTGGCGCTTCTCGGTGGGAAGTTGCTCACCCTGTTCGGCCCGCTGACGCACCTCGCTGCTCTGCAGGTCAGGGTCGCTGGAGGAGCTGTTGTAGGGGTCGCCGGCGACGACGTCGATCTCCGGCAGCAGATCAGCCAGGGCGCGGATGGTGGTGCTCTTACCGGTGCCGCGGTCTCCCATGATCATCACGCCGCCAATGCGGGGGTCGATCACGTTCAACAGCAGGGCCAGCTTCATCTCCTCCTGACCCACGATGGCGGTGAAGGGAAAGACCCTGCGCTTGCGGGCTTGCGTCACGGCTGGAGGCTGTCTGGCGGTGCTGGCGATTGTTTCACAGGCAGCAGGCTGAGCACCTGCGGCGGGGTGGCATCGGCGGGGTAGATCAGGCGCACGCGAAGCTCCCGCGTCTCCCCTGGAGTCAGGCTGATGCGGCCCAGTTCAGGACCTTGCTGGCCCGCCCGCTGGACCAGATGGAAGCTCTGGCGGCTGGGTTGACCGTCGAGCCCGTTGAGTTCCACCGTCCCGCGAAACATCACGGAGCGCGATGGACTGCTGTTGAACTGCAGTCCGCCGACGGCCTGATCGGTCTTGAGCGGTGACTCCAGGGCAACGGCCAGCGCTGCGGGGCTCTTGGAGCGATTGCAGAGCGGAATCCGAATGTCGTAGGCGACCCCGTAGTTGCCGTGGGCGGCCCAGGCCGTGCCCGGATAGTGCGCCTTGAGCTCGGCGGTCTGCACCTGGCCGGTTCCGAGGCGACCACGCTCCAGCGAGGCAATCGGCCAGGAGATGGGGGCCGAGGCGGTGGAGAGGCAGCTCTTGCCCGGATCGCTCACGGTGGCGCTCCAGGTACTCCCGATTTGCACGCCGCTGACGCGGGAATAGACCATGCGCCCCCGGGCGCCCCGTGGGGTGGGTTTGTGCTCCTTGGGGCTCAGCACGCCCGAGCTCAGAATTTGTGCGAGTGCCTGCTGGGTTGGCGGCTGGTTTCCGTTCCCGAAGGCCGCCAGGGTGGCGACGCTGATCGCACCGCTGGCCTGGAGCCGCAGTTGCAGATTGCGGCCATTCAGCAGTGGATCGAGTCCCTGCACCGGAATCGGCAGCAGCAGCAGGGTGGTGGGGGACCCCGGGCGCAATGTCCAGCGTTTCGGCAGGTTGGGGTTGCGTTGGCGCAGCAGCAGTTCCGTGGCCACCCGGCTTCCAGGGCCTGCGTAGGTGGAGCCGTCCTGGCGCATCCGCTCCGGCAGGGGCAGGAAGGGCGCCTGGGGTTCGCGTCCGTCCGTGGATTGGGAGAGGGCGGTGGAGCCACTCAAGAGCGAAAGCTCAACCGGTTGCTCGCCTCTGGGTTGGGCCACCACCGCCAGCCAGATGGTCGAGTCCGGTTGCTCTGGGGTGCCCGCATAGACGTGGTGGCTGAAGAGGTCGAAGCGACCGTTCAACGGCAGATCCAGGTGGGCGTCGCTGTGCCTCGGGTCGTCGAAGGTTGAGAGCAGGATCCCTGGCCCACTGATCAACTCGGGATTGTTGTCATTGAGCATCAACACCGCATCGAGGCTCCCCGGTAGAGGGCGGACCTGTTGCGGGCGAAGGATGGGAGCCGCTTGGGGGCTTGCCGCCAGGAGGACAGGAAGCATCGAAGGAGTCCTCAGGCGGTGGGTTTCTTGGGCTTGGCAGGCGCAGGCGCTGCTTTGCGCACCAGGTTTTTGGAGATCTCCCCCGCCATGGCCCGGATCAAGTTGGTGGAGCGCGGGTCGTTGAACGGCCCCTTGACCATGAAGGCGGCCACGGCCCGTTTGCCGTCGGGCAATTCGATCAGGCCCGCATCGGCGTAGGCAATGCCGATGTCACCGGTCTTGTTGTAGACGGTCACCCCGTGGGCCATCAGCTCGCTGTCGGGGGTCGCCGAATCTCCCCCAAGGCCCATCAACATCCCAAGGGGCAAGAGGGTGTTGGTGCGGGAGCGGCCCATGACCTCACGGAAGAGATCGCGGGCCCGCGGGCTGAGTTTTTCGCCCGTATCCACCAGGGCGATGGAGCGGGCGAGGTCGTAGGCGCTGGTGGTGTTGGTGCCGTCGAGGTCCGGCAGCCAGTTGTTGACGACGGTGCTGCTGAGCCCCAGGGCCTGGAAGCGGGCGTTGATGACGGCTTTACCGCCCACGCGTTTGATCAAGAGGTTGGTGGCCGTGTTGTCGCTGACACGGATCATTTCGTTGGCCGCTTCCCAGAAGGGAAAGGTCGTGCCGACGGGCTTGTTCGCCATCCAGCCCGCGCCGCCACCGACCACCTCTTTGGTCATCGGTAGCCGTTCGTCCCAGCGCAGTTTCCCGGCATCAAGATCCTCAAGAGCCACCAGTAGGATTGGGGTCTTGATGGAGCTGGCGGCGGGCAGGGGCCGTTGGGGGGCGAGCTCGGCAAAGCGGCCGTCATCGAGCACCAGCAGATAGCCGCTGACGGTCAGGTCCTTGTATTGCGAGGCGAGTTGGGCCCAGCGCTTGCTCAGGCCGGTCAGCTCGAGCCTTGGCTCAAAGCGGCCGAGATCCAGGCCGCGCGGAAGCGGCCGTCCTGGGGGTGCGAGCAGCGATTGGGGCTTGGCGACTTGGGCCGCCCCTTGCCCCAGTTTTGGAGCCAGCAGTTTTAGGCCGGTTCCGGCAATCACCCCCAGCCCCAGCCCCATCACCAGGAGACGGAGGACCAAGCGCAGCGGTGCTCCCCAGCTGGAGCGGTTTGAACGTTGTGACCGACCTGCGCCCACGGAAGCGATCGAAGCTTGGGCTCAGACGTTAGGGGCAGTCTCGCTGTGATGCCCAGCGCAATTGACGCACCATTCCCCGCAGCAGGGCGACTTCCTCGTCGCGGATCTCAGCCCGTTGCAGCAGGGCACGCAGCTTGGCCATGCGCGCCTGGGCGGTATGGGGATAAAGGAAGCCCACCTCCAGCAGCAGGTCTTCCGCATCGCTGAGTGCGGCCTCTAGTTGCTCCCGCTGGCAGGGCTCCGGCTGGGGGGCGGTGGGTGCGGGGCAGCGCCGCAGTTCGTGCAGGCAGACCGCAACGGCATGGGAGAGGTTCATCGAGGCGTAGGCCTCGCTGGTCTCCAGGCGCAGGATTCGCCCAGCCTGCAGCAGTTCTGCATTGCTCAGGCCGCGGTCTTCTCGGCCAAAGACCAGAGCCGCTGGGGCGGAGGAGGCATCCGTCTCTGAGGCCTGCAGCCAGGAGAGGGCTTCTGCGGGACCGTTCAGGGGCAAGGCCTCCTCCTCGATGCGGCCGCTGGTGGCCACCACGCGGCGGCAATCGGCAAGGGCGGCCTCAAGGGTGGGGAAGAGTTGGGCCTGCTCCAGCAGTGCCTCGCCATGCACGGCCATCAGACGGGCCTCATCGCCCAGGTGATCGCAGCGGGGGGCGACCAGGCGCAGTTCATTCACCGAGAAATTGGCGCAGAGGCGCGCGACGCTGCCGACATTCAGGGGGCCCGCCGGCTCCACCAGCACCACCGCCAGGCTCACGAGAGGCTGTGGAGGTAGGCCAGCAGATCCGCCATGGCTTGGGGTTCCGGTTGGAAGCGCGGCATGGGCGGCGTTCGTCCGCTGACCACCTGCTGAATCAACTGGCGATTGTTCTTGCGGTTATCCACCTTGTGGAGGTTGGGCCCCACCAAGCCCTGGGCGGCAATGCCATGGCAGCCAGCGCAGTTCAGCAAAAACAGCTGCTCGCCCTGTTCGGCGGAGCCGCTGAGCTGCAGGGTGGTTCGGGTGTAGGGATCGCTGCGGGCAGCCGGGATCACGACCACCAACATCACGATCGTCACGCAGATCGCCGTCAACAGAACCAGCGCCGAGATCAGGCCCCGCTGGGGTTGCTGCGCGGGGGTGGGGGTCTCTGCAGTCACGGTTGATGGAGATCGGTCACGAACCCAGCCATGGGCGTGGGAGAATTGTGCAACCAAAGCTGGTTGCTCCGTCCATGATCGAACCCCTGCTCTGCGGCATCGTGCTCGGTCTGATTCCCGTGACCTTGCTGGGTCTGTTCGTGGCCGCCTGGAACCAATACCGCCGCGGCAGCGCCCTGGGCGGCTGATCTCAAGAGCGAGCGAGCACCAGAAGGCCGCAGCTGCCGTAGTGCTTTTGCTTCTCGACCACCCAACCCGCCGGGATCTCCGGCGGGTTTTTTGTTGCGTGCTCCAGCAGCACAAGGGCCTGTGGATGGAGCCAATCTCCGGCGGCCAGGCCCTCAAGCAACGCGCCATAGAGGCCAGCGGCATAGGGCGGATCGGCATAGACCAGATCAAAGCTCTCCCCTTGGGCTGATCCCAGCCAACGGATCGCCTCCTGTTGGATCACCTGGACCGAAGGTCTCGGTTGCAGGCTGGAGGCCACCAGCTCCAGGTTGCTCCGGGCCGTGGCGCCGACGCGACGGTCCTGTTCCACCGCTACCACCTTGGCAGCACCGCGCAACAGCGCTTCGCAGCCCATCACTCCGCTCCCGCAGAAGAGATCAAGCCAGTGGGCTCCAGGGAGCTCGGCCGCCAGCATGTTCATGACGGCTAGGCGCACCCGAGAGGCCGTGGGGCGAGCGATGTCTCCAGGGGGACTCAGCAGTTTGCGTCCGCCACTGAGTCGCAGGCTCATGCCTGTTCCTCGACCCAGTGCAGCCAGCGGCGAAGCAGCTGCTCACCCGCTTCTGAGGATTTTTCAGGGTGGAACTGGCAGGCTGCGACGCTGCCTTGCCAGACGGCTGCGGTGACGTCCTGGCCGGCAAAGGACACCGAGGCGGTGATGCAGCTCGGATCCTTGGGCTGGGCTGCAAAGGAGTGGACGAAATAGACCCAGCTGTCTGGCGCTCCCTCGGGCAGTAGCGGGGAGGGCGTTCCGGGAATCAGGGCTTCCCAGCCCATGTGGGGGATGGGATGACCCGGAACCTTTGGCAGCGCTGCGATGTGACCTGCGAGCAGTCCAAGGCCGGAGGCTGAACCCTCATCACTGCTCTCAAAGAGCAGTTGCAAGCCCAGGCAGATCCCCAGGAGGGGGCGCCCTGCATTGCACCAGGCCTTGATCGCGGGCACGAGCCCGGAGGCATGGAGACGCTCCATGGCCGGGTCGAAGGCCCCCACCCCGGGCAGGACCAGGGCCTGGCAGTCCTCCAGAGCTTCGGCCTGCTGCAGGATCCGCACTTCACAGCTCAGGCGCTCTAGAGCCCGCTGCACGGAATGCAGGTTGCCCATCCCGTAGTCGATCAGGCCGATGCGCGTCATGGGGTGGGCGGGAGCGAGCAGAGACGTTGTCCAGGTTGCTCGATCGAGGGGGGGAGCTCGAGCGGCAGGCCATTGAGCACATCGATCAGTTGGTAGAGCAGCCCGACCTTGCGGCGATCGAGCTGGAAACGCAGGCAGGGCCGAAGGATGCCGTTGGGGTCGCAGCTCTCCCCTTGGCTGATGTTCCCCTCATCCACGAGGAGATCAAAGCGTTGGTTGAGCTCGGCCACCGTGGCGGCAGGCAGAGGGCAATGCAGCAGAAGCTCCGTCTGCTCCCCCGCGAGTTGAGCGCCGTGGAACACCCGGTAGAAGCGGCTGATCTGCTCCAGGGCCTCGGCGGCACTGCGGGCCTGTTTAAACAGGGAGGTGTCCTCGCTAGAGATCAAGGCCCTGTCCTGCAGGGTGCCGTCAATGGTCTTGAGCCAATCGCTCCAGAAGCTGTCGTCCTCTGGAGCCAGGAGGACCAGGGGGATCGGCGGGGTCCGTCCGGTCTGAATCAGGGTCAGCGATTCGAACAGCTCATCAAAGGTCCCGAAACCGCCTGGCATGACCACCAGGGCGTCGCTTTCGCGCAGGAAGAAGAGCTTGCGGGTGAAGAAGTAGCGGAAGTGGAGCAGGCGCCCGTCGCAGGCATTGACGTAGCGATTGGCGTGCTGCTCAAACGGCAGGTCCACATTCAGGCCAATGCTGCTCTCGCAGCCCGCGCCGCGGTTCGCCGCCTCCATGACGCCGCCGCCGGCTCCCGTCATCACTTCAAAGCCGCGCCGGGCTGCTTCGCGGGCGAGCTCCTCGGCCAGCGCATAGGCCGGCTCCGCCGACTGGGTTCGGGCGGACCCAAACACGGTCACCTTGCGGGTCTGGCGATGGGGGGCAAAGACGTTGAAGCCATCGCGGATGTCCGCCAGGGCACCGGTGATCAGTCGCCACTCATCGGCATCACGGCTATTGCGTGCGATCTCCAGCAGCTGAACCACACTGCGCTCGATGGAGCGGCGTTGGGGATGGCCCTCCAGGGCATCGGCCAACGCGTCCAGGGGGCTTCGCTCGATCGCCATCGTTTGGGATCAGGACAGAAAAGCCCGGCCAAAGGCCGGGCTTGAGGGGAGGTCTTGGGCGGTGCCGCTGACGCTCAGAGGTACTTGGAGATGGTGCCGGAGAGGGTGGTCTTGGGCACAGCACCGACAACGGTGTCGACCTTTTGGCCGTCCTTGAAGATCATCAAGGTGGGGATGCTGCGGATCCCGTACTGGCTGGCGACGTTGGGGTTCTCGTCGGTGTTGAGTTTGAAGACCTTGATCTTGCCTTCGAACTCCTTCGAGATTTCATCGACGATCGGAGCGACCATGCGGCAGGGGCCGCACCAAGGCGCCCAGAAATCCACAAGAACGGGTACATCGCTCTTGAGCACGTCTTGCTCGAAGGAAGCGTCGGTGACGGCTGCGGCGCTGGACATCCGGTCAGGATCAGTGTTTTCGGAATGTAGCAACGAGTTTTCGGCTTCGGCTGAGGCCTGGAGGAACTCGTAACTGGGTGGAGTGGAGCCGGCGGCGATGCCGCCAGTCCCGGCCAAAGAATGAAAGCTCGGACGCGCCGAGCCGGGGGGTGTGAGGAGTGTGAGGGCTTTTGGCCCCACACACTCCGGAGGCTAACGCGGTCGCTTACTTACCCATGCCCAATTGCTGGGCCTTCTGATAAACCTTGCCTTCGGTCAGCAGGGAGGGGGCGACAACCACCTCCACCTGCTGCATCTCCTTGAGGGTGCGTGCCCCCAGGGTGCCCATCGAGGTCTTGATGCAGCCCAGCAGGTTTTGGGTGCCGTCGTCGAGGGAGGCCGGGCCGCGCAGGATTTTCTCGAGGCTGCCGGTGGTTCCCACCTTGATGCGGGTGCCGCGGGGAAGAACGGGACTGGGTGTGGCCATCCCCCAGTGGAAGCCACGACCGGGGGCTTCGGCGGAGCGGGCGATCGGTGAACCGATCATTACGGCATCGGCGCCGCAGGCGATGCACTTGCAAATGTCACCGCCGGTGACGATCCCTCCATCGGCAACGATCGGCACGTAACGGCCGCTCTCCTTCATGTAGTCGTCGCGGGCTGCAGCGCAGTCGGCGACTGAGGTGGCTTGGGGAATGCCGATGCCGAGGACGCCGCGGGAGGTGCAAGCGGCTCCAGGGCCGATGCCGACCATCACGCCAGCGGCGCCGGCGCGCATCAGTTTGAGGGCCACGTCATAGGTGACGCAGTTGCCGATGATCACGGGAACCCCGAAGTCGCGGCAGAGGGCCTCGAGGTCCAGGCTCTCTTGGCCCTCCGGTCCGATGTGTTCCGTGCTGACCACCGTGGCCTGCACAAAGAACAGATCAGCACCGGCCTCGGCGATGGCCTTGCCGAATTTCAGGGCGGCCACGGGCGTGCCACTGACGGCGGCGATCCCGCCGCGCTCTTTGATTTCAGCGATCCGCTTGCGGATCAGGTCTTCCCGCACGGGCTGGCTGTAGAGCTCCTGCATCAGGGGCACGAACTCTTCCTTGCCCACCGAGGCGATCCGATCGAGCGCAGGGTTGGGATCGTCGTAGCGGCACTGAACCCCTTCAAGGTTCAGAACGCCCAGGGCGCCCTGCTTGGCCAGCTCGACGCACATCCCCACATCAACCACGCCGTCCATGGCGCTGGCGATGATCGGAATCTCGCGGGTGATGCCCCCCAGGGTCCAGCTGCTGTCGGTGACGGCCGGATCAACCGTGCGACCGCCTGGCACCAAGGCGATTTCATCGATGCCGTAGGCGCGGCGCACAGTACGGGAACGGCCGAGCTGAATGTCCACCTGAGACCTTTTGAAGCAATCAAGCCAAGCTATCAACCGGCCTGACTGCTTCTGGCCCTCAACCGTCTGCTAGCGCTGACCCCGGAAGCTGCTCCAGCGCTGCTTCAGGCCGTCGATCACCTGATGGCGATCGTCGCTCTTGACCAGGCGCGTCAGGCTGAATCTCACGACGCTGATCACACCCACCAGCTCCAGCAATCCAGGCAGCAGGGGCACGCTTTCCACCACGCCCAGCAGGGCGCCATAGATCCGCAGAACGAGCAGAAGGCCGATCAGGCCGGCAACCAGGGTGATGGGGGTGCGAGCGGTTTGCCACTGCTGCTGCAGTTGGCCGCTGGCAATCCACTGCTTGACCTTCTCAACCAGTAACTCCCATTCGCCGCCCTCGCCTTCGTTCGCGGTGGCCACCGCCGCTGGGCTGGCCGGCACATCGGTTGTGCTGGCGACCTGGGGGGTCCAGGCATTCACCGGTTCAGCGGCAGCAACGGGCTCCGGCTCCGGCGCTGGAGTCGGTTCGGGCTCCGGTGCGACCTCGACTGTGGGCTCCGCCGCGGTCTCTGCTGCCGTCTCGATCAGCTCGGTTTCGACTGTTTCAGTCGTTGCGACGGTTTCAGTGGCTTGGACCTCGAGAGCCTCAACTTCGGGCTGTTGCTCGGCGTCCGGCTGGGGGGCAGGAGCATCAGCCATGGCTTGGGGTTCGGGATCAACGGTCCGGGAGCTTACGGCTGTTTTCGATCGTTGTCGGTTCGGTTGGTGTTAGTTCAGCGCCCGCACAGTCCGATCGCTGGGCAGTGGAGCGAGGGGCAGGCGCAGGGGGAAGGCACCGCGTTGCAGCATCTCTGCCAGTTGCGCTTCGGCTTCCGCCGCCAGCCGGGGGCTGTGGGCTGGTGCGGCCGTGAGCTGCCGATCACCGAGCCGAATGGCACCGCTGAAGAGCTCGCTGTAGCGGGCGCTTGCCGGAGAGGGGCGCACCCGCCTGGGGATGCCGTAGTCCAAGACCGGCGCTGACAGCTCTTCGGCTGTTGCCGTCAGTTGCTCCGCAGTGCTGAGGCTCAACAGCGGGATGGGGGCGGCGATGGCCACGAGCAGGCCGCTGCTGCCGTCGGCAAGTCGGGTGGCCCTGATGGCCGATGGCTTCAGTCCATGCAGGTCCACCTCCAGGGCACAGCAGGCCCCGGGCCCGAGCGCAAACCCGTCGCTGCTTCGTTTCGTCTTGGGGTTGTGGCCGCTTCCAGGCCCGCTGACCCAGCCGATGGCGCCCCCCACGAGGACGGGGGATCCCGCTCCAAGGCCCGTCAAGCCAGGCATGCTCAGACCAATGCTTCCAGGCCCGCGGCAGCTGTAGAGCGCGCTGGTCCATGGGCCGAGCACGGGCCCCCAGGGGGTTGGGGTGAGGCCTTCTCGACTGCTGACTGCCACCACACCGTTTTCGCTGATGCCGCGGTGCAGCAGCAGGCGGCCACAGGGGATGTCCTCCAGGCCGAGTTCGGTCTCCAGCTCAACCTTCGGCTGCTGCTGACTGGGCGTCCCGCCAATGGAGAGGGGCAGACGTTGCCCCGCAAGCAGTGCGCTGAGCAGGGCCGCGCCCCCGGTCCCCATCGGAATCACGAGATCGGTGTTGCCGTGACCGCCTTGACCTTCAGCAGGTCCAAAACGGAACTGACGAATCCGGATTGGTGGATCGCTTGGCCCCAGGTGCAGGACCAGCGTGGCCTGCTGCATCAGCTCGGCGTCGCTGGCGACAACGACGTGGGTCTCCAGGTAGGCCTGCTCCAGTCCCCGCGCCTGGGCCAGCTCACGAAATTGCGTAGCGCTGCGGACCTGGAGTTCCCCGTCCCGTTGCAGTTGCAGCAGTTCTGACTCGCTCCGAGTGGGGGTTGACCCAGGGGAGGCAGACACAGGCGCAAGTACCGATAAAATGCGTTCTAATCAAAGCTGTCACGAATGGCGGATCCAACCGAACCCCGTGAGATGCCCGCGGGGGACGGAGAAGGACCAGGCGGATCCGACGGCCGAATTATTCAGGCTGACCTTCGCAACGAGATGTCGCGCTCCTATCTGGAGTACGCGATGAGCGTCATCGTGGGACGGGCCCTGCCCGATGCCCGCGACGGTCTCAAACCTGTGCATCGCCGCATCCTGTATGCGATGTACGAGCTGGGCCTGACGAGCGATCGGCCCTACAGAAAGTGCGCCCGTGTTGTGGGTGAGGTGCTGGGTAAGTACCACCCCCACGGCGATACGGCTGTCTATGACGCGCTGGTGCGCATGGCGCAGGACTTCTCCATGCGCATGCCGCTGATCGACGGTCACGGCAACTTCGGTTCGGTGGATAACGATCCGCCGGCCGCCATGCGATACACCGAATCGCGGCTCCGGGCTCTCACCACCGACAGCCTTCTCGAGGACATCGAGAGCGAAACCGTCGATTTCATCGACAACTTTGACGGTTCGCAGCAAGAGCCAACGGTGATGCCTGCGCGCATCCCCCAGCTCTTGCTGAACGGATCGACAGGAATTGCGGTGGGCATGGCCACCAACATTCCTCCCCACAACCTCACCGAGCTGATTGATGGCCTGCTGGCCCTCATCGCCAACCCTGAACTCACCGATCGCGAGTTAACGGGTTACGTCTCGGGACCCGACTTCCCCACGGGTGGCCAAATCCTTGGCCGCCGCGGCATCCGTGAGATGTACGAAACGGGCCGCGGCTCCGTCACGATGCGTGGCGTCGCTGCGATTGAGACGGTTGAGGCCAAGGGGCGCCCCGATCGCGATGCGGTGATCATTACCGAGCTGCCTTACCAAACCAACAAAGCGGCGCTGATTGAGCGCATTGCTGAGTTGGTCAATGACAAAAAACTCGAAGGCATCGCGGATATCCGCGATGAATCCGACCGCGACGGGATGCGCATCGTCATTGAGCTGCGTCGGGATGCCTACCCCCAGGTGGTGCTGAACAACCTGTTCAAGCTCACCCCGCTGCAGAGCAACTTCAGTGCCTACATGTTGGCGCTGGTCAATGGCGAGCCCGTGCTGCTCACCCTGCGCAAGATGTTGCAGGTCTTCCTCGACTTCCGGGTCGAGACGATTGAGCGCCGGACGCGATACCTCCTGCGCAAGGCCGAAGAGCGCGACCACATTCTGCTGGGCCTGCTGATTGCGCTCGACAATCTCGACGCCATCATTGCCCTGATTCGCGGTGCTGCAGATACCGCCAGCGCCCGATTGGAGCTGGTTGAGCAATTTGGACTGAGTGAAGTTCAGGCGGACGCGATCCTGCAGATGCAGCTTCGCCGCCTCACCGCCCTTGAGGCCGACAAGATTCGCCTCGAGCACGAAGATCTGCTCGCCAAGATCACGGACTACAAGGACATCCTGGCCCGCAAGGAGCGGGTCTATGGCCTGATCACCGACGAGCTGGGCGTCATCCGCTCCCGCTACGACTCCCCGCGCCGCACTGAGATTCTCGATGTCGAAGGCGGTCTCGAAGACATCGACCTGATCGCCAACGAGCGCTCCGTCGTGCTGCTGACCGAGAACGGCTACCTCAAGCGGATGCCGGTCAGTGAGTTCGAGGCCACCAGCCGCGGCACCCGCGGTAAGGCCGGCACCAAAACCCAAGGGGAAGAGGCGGTCCGTCTGTTCATCAGCTGCAACGACCACGACTCGCTGCTGCTGTTCTCCGACCGTGGCGTCGTCTACACCGTGCCCGCCTACCGGGTGCCGATGTGCAGTCGTGCGGCCAAGGGCACGCCCATCGTCCAGCTGTTACCGATCCCGCGGGAGGAGCAGATCACCTCACTGCTGGCGGTGAGTGAGTTCACTGAGGACGCCGTTCTGGTGATGCTCACCAGCGGTGGCTACGTCAAGCGCACCCGTCTCTCGGCCTTCGCCAATATCCGCTCCAATGGCTTGATTGCCATCTCCTTGGAAGAGGGCGACGCCCTGACCTGGGTCCGTCTTGCCCAGCCGGGTGACAGCGTTCTGATCGGCTCGCGCAATGGCATGACCATCCACTTCCGCCTCAGCGATGAGGAGCTGAGGCCTTTGGGCCGTACCGCCCGGGGCGTGCGGGCGATGAACCTGCGGCCTGGGGACCAGCTGGTGAGCATGGACGTGCTCCCGGTGGAACTCGCGGACCGGGTCGAGGGCAGCAGTGCTGCGAGCGACGAGGACGACACGGAGGAGGTGGCGCCCAGCGAGGGGCCGTGGGTTTTGGTGGCCTCGGCCAGCGGCCTGGGTAAGCGGGTTCCTGTGGATCAGTTCCGCCTCCAGAAGCGCGCCGGCATGGGCCTGCGGGCGATGAAGTTCCGCCGGGACGGCGATGTGCTCGTGGGCCTGCGGGTGCTTGGTTCTGGTGAGGAGTTGCTGCTGGTTAGCGAGCGCGGTGTGATCGTGCGCATGCAAGCCGACGCGGTGCCCCAGCAGTCCCGTGCCGCCACGGGCGTGAAGCTGCAACGCCTCGATAGTGGGGATCGCCTCTCCGAAGTGGTGCTGGTTCCGCCAGCTCTGGAGGAGGACGAGGAGTCGGGCGAGGACGCCAGCGGCGAGGCTGTTAGCGCGGATGTCTGATCACCGGGGCGATCGTTCGATCGCCCACCGGGTGAATGGCCTGATTCATGGGTGTTGACGTCCTCGTCATCGGCGCTGGCCCTGCGGCCCTCTGCATCGCCGCAGCGCTGGTGGAACGGGGAGTCAAGGTGGCGGGTGTTGCCCCTACCTCCCCCGAGGCGCCATGGCAGAACACCTACGGCATCTGGGGGCCGGAGGTGGATGCCCTGGGCATGGCCCATCTGTTGGGACACCGCTGGAGCCACACCACGAGTTACTTCGGTGCAGCGCTCGGGACCGAGGCCTTTGCCCATGGCATCGACTACGGCCTCTTCGACAAAGCTGCGCTGCAGCGCCACTGGCTGACCCCTTGTCAAGCCGCTGGTGTGCCCTGGACCTGCGCTGCAGTCACCGGGATTGAGCACCACAGCCAGGGTTCGGTGGTGATGACGGATCAAGGGGAGCGCCTCGAAGCGCGCCTGGTGATTGATTGCAGCGGTCATCACAGCCCGTTCCTCAAGCGCCCGGATGAAGGTCCGGTGGCGGGGCAGGCGGCCTACGGGATTGTTGGGCGTTTCTCCAAGCCCCCGGTGGAGCCTGGCCAATTTGTCCTGATGGATTACCGCTGCGATCACCTCAGTGAGGCGGAGCGTCGCTGCGGAGCTCCAACGTTTTTGTATGCGATGGACTTCGGCGAGGGGCGCTTTTTCGTGGAGGAAACCTCCTTGGCCCTGGCCCCGGCTGTTCCCTATGCAGTTCTCAAGGAGCGTCTGCTGAAGCGGTTGGCCCATCGCGGTGTTGAGCTGCTCGCCATGGAGGAGGAGGAGTTCTGCCTCTTCCCGATGAACATGCCCCTCCCAGATTTGGAGCAGCAGCTGCTGGCCTTCGGGGGCGCCGCCACCTTGGTCCATCCCGCCTCGGGCTACATGGTGGGCTCCTTGCTGCGGCGGGCACCGCTGCTGGCAGAGGCCATCGCCGTTGGCCTCGCCGATGGCAACCGTTCTGCGCCGTCCCTCGCGCGTGAGGCCTGGCAGGCGCTTTGGCCGCTCGAGTTGCAGCGCAAGCACGCCCTCTATCGCTTTGGCCTGGAGAAGCTGATGCGTTACCCCGAAGACCAACTCCGGCAGTTTTTTGCCACGTTCTTCGCCCTGCCCAAACAGCAGTGGTACGGCTTCTTGACCAATACCCTCAACCTCTCAGCCCTGATTGGCGCAATGTTGCGGCTGTTCGCCGTCGCCCCCTGGACTGTCCGTTGGGGCTTGATGCAGCAGCAGGGGCGTGAGTTGCCCTTGATGCTGCGTCTGCTCAAGCCGTAGCGCCTGCGCAGGAGCTCCCTTGGCCTGCGGTGCAGCCAAAGCAGTGGTTGCCCCAACGGATCGGCTGTGCCTTCCACTGCTCGAGATCGATGGAGCGAATGTCGGCTCCTCCGCTCAGCGGTAGGTCCAGCATCTGGTTGAAGTCGCAGTCATAGATCGAGCCATCGGCGGCCACCGAAAGCGTGTCGCGGCACATCAGACCGGCGAGGGCACCGGGATTGAAGGCGCCCTGCAGCAGCTTCAGATAACAGTTGACGTGCCCATCGGCTTGCAGTTGCTGCAGGAAGCGGGCAATCGGCATGTTGTTCAGGCCGATCAGACGATCGAATTGGACGCCGGCTTTCTCCTGTAACTCCCGTTTCCAGCGCAGCTCGTCGCAGGCGGTGAGCTGTTGCAGTTGGGTGCCGCAGGGATTGCTCATCAAGGTCAACTGACGCTCGCTTTGCCCCTGGCCGTAGCCGTTGGCATTGAGACGTCTCAGGGCTTCAATCGAGGCCTCCCAGGTGCCATCGCCCCGTTGCGCATCGGTGCTGGTCTCCTCCGGCTGGGGCAGGCTGGCGACGATCTCCACCTGGTGCTCCGCCAGGAAACCCACCAGATCCGAGAGGGCTGGCAGGAGCAGCACCGTGAGATTGCAGCGGTCGATCACGTGGCAGCCCCGTTGGCGTGCCGCACGAATCAAATCGCGAAAGCGCGGGTGCAGTTCCGGTGCTCCACCGGTGAGGTCCAGCACCGCCGGGCGGAGTCGCTCGATGGCGGCGATGCAGGCGTCGACCACCGCATCGCCCATCTGGGTGTGGCCTTGATGGGGGCCAGCATCCACATGGCAGTGGGAGCACTGCATGTTGCAGAGCTTGCCGAGATTCAGCTGCAGCACCCGCAGCCTGTCGTGCTCTGGCTCGGCGGCGGATTCGGCTGCCATGCTGCGCTCGAAGGACAGCTCGGCGGGCAGCGCCGCCGTGAGCAGCTCACGCTGGGCCTGGGGCTCCAGCAGGGAAGGACGGGGATCGCTCATGGGGCCGGCAGCCTGGCCCAGTCGGCGGCGTTGATCAGGGGAAAGAGGCCGTCTTCCCGTTGCACGGCTTCAAGCCACCCCTCCGGTGGAGGGGTGTTGGTGTTGATCGCTTCGATCAAGCACCAGAAGCGTTTGAGATGGCGCTCAATCCGCTCCTTGGCCAGTTCCGTGGTGGTGCCGGCCCGCAGGATGAAGCTCCAATCTGAGCTTTGGGCCAGCAACAATTCGCGGCCCGCCTGCTGCAGCCAGTCCCTGGCCTGCTCGCTGCCGACTCCGCGGCTGACCCGATCCACCATCGCCCGCGAGGCCCGGTTCCACTCGGGGATCACCCAGGCATTGCTCTCGTTGAGCCAATAGGTGTGGTAGCCCCCCTGCCCCCAGCTGGAGGGGGACGGTTGGCAGAGCTGAAGCGCATCGCCTCGGCTGAGGGTCTCCCGCAGGGTGGCCAGACCCACCCCCTGACGCGGCGCCTGCTGGAACAGCTCCGCCAGGAACTGGGGACCTTCAAACCACCAATGGCCAAAGAGCTCCGCATCAAAGGGAGCGACCAGGAGTGGTCGACGTTCCATCGAGCCGCTGAGGTCCTGCAGTTGCTGCGCTCGGCCCGCCAGGAAGTGTTGGGCATCGCGCCGCACGCTGGCGGCGGCCTGCGCCGGGTCGTAGGCCTGCTTGGCCTCGAGGCTGCACTGCCTGCCGGTGACGCGATGGAGCTTGAGCCCAAGGGGGCGCGGGCTGGTGATGCCGTGTTGCTGGAGCTCTTGCTCGGGGAGATCCCAGCCCAGATCGCGGTGGAATTCGCGGTAGCTGGGATCGCCGGGGTAGCCCTCCCGGGCACTCCAGACGGGCAGGGTCGATTCGCTATCCCGGCCGAAAAAGGCCATCCCGCCGGGACTGCAGATCGGTGCATAGACCCCATAGCGGGGCCGCGGCTGTCCATGCAGCAGGCCGTGGGCATCGAGGATCGCGTAGCGCAGCCCGCAGCTGACCAGCAGCCGATCAAGCCCCTCGTAGTAGGCGCACTCCGGAAGCCAGATCCCCAGGGGCCGCACCCCCAGCAGGCGTTCGTGCTCCCGCACGGCCGTCAGCAGCTGCGCCCGCACGGCTTCGGGGCAGTCCCGCAGCAGTGGCAGATAGCCGTGGGTGGCACCGCAGGTCAGCAGGTCGAGGACCCCTTGCTGTTGCAGCGCCTGAAAGCGCGGCAGCACATCACCCTTCGCCTGCTTCCAGGCCTGCTTGGCCCGCTGGAGTTGCAGCCCGAGGCCGGCCGCGGCTGCCGCATGGTCCTGGGGTGCCTGGCGCAACAGCTCTTGGCGGACCTCCAGCCAGGGGATAAAGCGCTGACTGAGGACCTTGTTGCTCAGTAGGGAGAGCAGCGTGGGCGAGAGCCCCATGGTCAGCCGCGGTCGCTGGCTGGGGTCAGCGGCGGCGGCCTCGAGGGTGTCCAGCAGAGGCAGGTAGCACTCCAGAAGGGCCTGGAAATACCAGTCCTCCTCCAGGGATCCCGGTGCGCTGGAGTGCACGTACGGCAGGTGCGCGTGGAGAACAAGCGCTAGATCGCCAGCGTCAGCGGGTCCTGCGGCCAACGCCCCTGCTCAGAGTGAGGCGACTTTAGGTGCAACTTCTAGGCTCGACGGAGTGAAGGGGTGCGGATGCAGCTGGCTCTGGCGGTCGATGGCCACAGCATGTTTTACGTGCAGCAAAAACTCGGCTGGTTTTTCGATCCCCGTCGGCTGCTGGAGTACGCCACGGCGCAATCCGGCGTCGAGCTCGGCTCAGCGTTTTGGTACACGGGCCTGAAGGACGCGACCGATCAGCGTCCCTTCCGTGATGCCCTCACCAGCCTGGGCTTCACGGTTCGCACCAAGCCCCTGAGGGAAGTGGGGCATGACTCCGATCAACGGCAGTTCGCCCGCGCCAATTTGGACGTGGAGATCGCCATTGATCTGATGGCCGTGGCCCATCGCATCGATGAGGTCTGGGTGATGAGCGGTAGCCGTGACCTGGAGCGTCTGTTGGAGGTTCTGCGGATCCGGGGCCTGAAGGTGGTCTTGATGAGCACCGAAGGCATGGTTCCGCGCGAACTGCGCAATGCGGCGGATCGGTTTGTGGATCTCTCCAGCCTGAAGCCGCAGCTCGAGAAGACCGACGGTCACTGAAGCGGCTGAGCCGCATCCAGGCCCACCCGACTAGAGTGGACCTAACTCATAACCATTCCGACTTGTAGCCGCCATGGCCCGCGATCCCGGCCGGGTATTGATCTTCGACACCACCCTGCGTGATGGTGAGCAGTCCCCTGGGGCCAGCCTCAACCTGGAGGAGAAGCTGGCGATCGCTCAGCAGCTCTCCCGGCTTGGCGTCGACATCATCGAGGCGGGCTTCCCTTTCGCCAGCCCTGGTGACTTCAATGCGGTGCAACGCATCGCCCAGACGGTCGGTACCGCCGAGGGTCCGGTGATCTGTGGCTTGGCGCGGGCCGCCAAGGGCGACATCAAGGCCTGCGCGGATGCAGTCGCTCCGGCGGCCCATCGCCGCATCCATACCTTTATTGCCACCAGCGACATCCATCTGGAGCACAAGCTCCGCAAAAGTCGCGCGGAGGTCCTGAGCATCGCCGGCGAGATGGTGGCCTACGCCCGCTCCCTGGTGGATGACGTCGAGTTCTCCTGCGAGGACGCGGGCCGCTCCGATCCGGAGTTCATGTATCAGGTGATCGAAGCTGCGATTGCCGCTGGAGCCACGACGATCAACATTCCCGACACCGTTGGCTACACGACGCCATCGGAGTTCGGTGCGCTGATCGATGGGATCAACCGCCATGTGCCCAACATCGATCAAGCGGTGATCTCGGTGCACGGCCACAACGACCTCGGTTTGGCCGTGGCCAACTTCCTCGAGGCCGTGAAAAACGGTGCCCGCCAGCTGGAGTGCACGATCAACGGCATTGGTGAGCGGGCCGGCAACGCCTCCCTGGAGGAGTTGGTGATGGCGATGCATGTGCGCCGCAGCTACTTCAACCCCTTCCTGGGCCGCGACGTCAGTAGCAGCGAACCCCTCACCGGCATCCGCACCGAGGAGATCTACAAGACCTCCCGTTTGGTGAGCAACCTCACCGGCATGGCGGTACAGCCCAACAAGGCGATCGTCGGCGCCAATGCCTTCGCCCACGAAAGCGGCATCCACCAGGACGGCGTCCTGAAGAACCGCCTGACCTACGAAATCATCGACGCCCGCACCATCGGTCTGGCTGATAACCGCATCTCCTTGGGCAAGCTCAGCGGCCGCAGTGCGTTCCGCGCCCGCCTGGAGGAGCTCGGTTACAACCTCGAGCGCGAGGACCTCGACGATGCCTTCGCCCGCTTCAAGGAGTTGGCCGACCGCAAGCGGGAGATCTCCGACCGCGATCTCGAGGCCATCGTCAGCGAACAGGTGCAGCAGCAGGACCAGGCGACCTACAGCCTGAAGTTGGTGCAGGTCAGCACGGGCACCAGCCTGCAACCGACGGCCACGGTCACCCTGCTGAATAGCGAGGGTGAAGAGCTGACCGAAGCCGCCATTGGCACCGGTCCGGTGGATGCCGTCTGCCAGGCCCTCAACCAGCTGGCCCAGGTGCCCAATGAGCTTGTGGAGTTCTCGGTGAAGTCGGTCACCGAAGGCATTGACGCCATGGGTGAAGTCACGATTCGCCTGCGGGCGGATGGGGTGCTCTACTCGGGCCATGCCGCCGACACCGACATCGTCGTGGCTTCTGCCCAGGCCTTTGTGAATGCCCTCAATCGCTTGGTGGCGGGCAGTCAGCACTCACCCCTGCACCCCCAGAAAGCGCCCTTGCCGGTGGGTGAGATGGCCCCTGCCGATCGCCCTCGCCTCTGATGGCTGAGCCCATCAGCGGCCGCCGGCGGTCTGTGTTGCTCCGCGGTCTCCAGTTGATTGCGCTGCTGCTGATTGCGGTGGCGATGCTCGTGCCCCTGCTCTGGCTGGTCAGCACGTCCTTGAAGGGGCCGGCCGAAGACATCTTCACCAGCCCCCCGGCGCTCTTCCCGAGCCAACCGAGCCTGGAGGCCTACCTGCGCTTGTTCGAGGACAACCCGATGTGGGGCTACATCCTCAACAGCACCATCGTCAGCGGTTGCGCGGTGTTCGCCAACCTGCTGTTCTGCTCCCTAGCCGCCTACCCCTTGGCGCGGATGCGCTTTGCCGGGCGAGGCCTGGTGCTGGCTTTGGTGGTGGCGACGATCCTGATTCCTTTTCAGGTGGTGATGATCCCGCTCTACCTACTGATGGTGCAGCTGGGTCTACGCAACACCCTCTGGGCCCTGATCATTCCCCAGGCGGCAACGGCCTTTGGCATTTTTCTGTTGCGGCAAAGCTTTGCTGGCGTGCCAGTGGAACTCGAGGAGGCGGCTCGGATTGATGGCTGCAGTCGCCTGGGTGAGTGGTGGAACGTGATGATCCCTGCGGCCAAGGCGGATTTGATCACCCTGGCGATGTTTGTCTTTATCGGCACCTGGAGTGATTTCCTCTGGCCGCTGGTGATCCTGGATGACCGGAACCTCTACACCCTGCCCTTGGGGCTGCAACAACTGGCCAGTAGTTTTTCCCTCGATTGGCGCCTGGTGGCCGCCGGTGCGGTCGTCTCGATCGTGCCGGTGCTGGTGTTGTTCATTGGGCTCCAGCGCTTCATCCTCCCCAGTGCTACCGGCGATGCGGTGAAGGGCTGATTAGATCAAGGCCAAGAGCCCGCGCTCGAGTCGCCTTAGGGCTTCGGCGAGGTCGTCTCCGCTGAGCATCCCGTAACTCAGTCGCAGGCAGGCACCCTTCAGCCCAAAGCTGCTGCCACTGGCCAGGGCTACTTGATGGTCAACGATGAGGCGCTTCATCACCTGGTCTGCGCTCAGGCTGCTGTCCAGTTCAAGCAGGGCGTAAAAGGCACCTTCCGGTTGGTTCAACAGACGCCAGGGGCGCTTGGGGGTCGCTGGCCCAAGGGCAGCGAGGACCTGCTCCCGCCGCTCCGCCAGGGTCTGGATCTTCTCCCGGCACCACTGGGGTCCCACGGCTAAGGCGGCCCGGGCGGCCCATTGGTTCAGCTTGGGCGGCCCGATCAAGGAGGTGTCCTGCACCTTGGTCAGGGCTGACATCAGCTCCGGCGGCACCACGGCCCAGCCGATGCGGTAGCCCGCCATGCCATGGCTTTTGGAGAGGGATCCCAAGGTGATGGTGTGCCCGCCGCTGCCGGCTCTGGCACCGGGGCTCCAGGGGCGCTCCGCTCTGTAATGGAAGAGGGCGTAGGCCTCATCGCTGATGTGGATCAGGCCGTGGCGGGCGCAGAGCAGATTGATAGCCGCAAGAACCGGCCGCGGAACGATCGCGCCGCTGGGGTTGTTGGGTGAGACGGTCACGATCGCCCGAGTTCGCTCCGTGATGGCCTCCTCCAGCAGAGCGGGATCAGGGATGACCCCCGCCTCAACCGCTCGCGGATGTCCTCCGGCGATGCGGACTGCCATCTCGTGGTTGAAGTAGTAGGGGACGGGCAGGATGACCTCATCCCCTGGATCGCACAGCGCCTGCACCACCGCCTGAAAGGCCATGTTGCTGCCGGCTGTGATCAGGATCTCGCTGGCGCTGCAGTCGATCTGGTGTTGCTGCTCAAGCCAGTGCCGTAGCTCGGCGCGAAGCTCTGGATCTCCGGCCACCGGTCCATAGCGATGCAGGTCGGGATCGTTGCGCAGTGCCGCTGCAATGGCCTGGAGCACCTCCTCTGGTGGCGACCAGGGGGCCACGCCTTGTCCGAGGGAGAGGGTTCCTGGGGTGGCCGCGATCAACTGGGCCATCACGGGGATGACCGGTGTCTGGATCTGATCGAAGCGTTGAGCGGCCGCCATTAAGGCAGCTGCGGAAGTGTAGGCAGGGGGCGCGAAGGCCCGCCTGACTCATAGGGGAAGAGTGAGGAGCGGGACCGCTGCAGATCCCGCAGGGTCTGGACTTGGCTGCTGAGGCTCTGGACTTTTTGCTCGATGCCCTCCAGGGCCTGCAGCCGTTCCACCGTCGAGCGCAGTTGCTCTTCGAGGGCGTTGGTGCGCTCCAGGTCGTTGGCGTTTTCGATCGTCTGCACCTTGTCCTGCAGTTGCTGCAGTCGTTGACCCTGCTCACGGGTCTGTTGCAGCACCACGACAAACAGCACGGCCAGCAGCCCCGTGAGCCCCGCACCGAGCAGGCGCATCCATTGGGGGAGGGGGGTGGACATGCCGATGCACGCGTCTGGGGCAAGTTTGATGCGCGATCGGTCCTTTGACGAGGGCTGGGTTCCGTTAGACCGGTGCTTTCGAAAAAAGGGTCGTGTCGCTGCAGCAGTTGGATGCCTTTCTTGCGTATGCCCGCTCGCAGCCGCAGATGGCTGAACGGCTGAAGACACCGATGGATCTGGCGGAACTCCTGGGCTGGGCTGCGGAGCTTCAGTTCCAGGTTGAGGAGGCCGACGTGATTGCGGCCATGGTGCGCGAGGACGAGCAGCTCAGCGATGCCGAGCTCCAGCACCGCGCCGGAGAAGAGGCTCGGAAATTGCGCAACTTCATTCCTGGTTGAGGCTGAAGCCTGATGGCACCCACTCCAGAACGGGTCTGTGACTACCCCAGGCCTCCTGCCCTGCAGGCTTCCGCACAGCACATTCAGGTGCGGGCCCTCGGAGCCCTGTTGGCGGAGAGCCAGAAGAGTTTTCGCGTCTTGGAAACTTTCCATCCGCCCACCTACTACCTGCCGGCGGAGGCGTTTACCGCCGGTGCCTTGGTGCCCGCTGGCGGACGCAGCTTTTGTGAGTGGAAGGGGGTCGCGAGCTACTTCGACATCGTTGTGGGCGATCGCTGCTTGCCCAAGGCGGCCTGGACCTATGTCCAACCCACAGCCCCGTTTGCGCCGATCGCAGGGTGGATTGCGCTCTACCCCGCGCTGATGGATGGCTGTTGGATTGATCAGGAGCTGGTGATTCCCCAGACGGGTGGCTTTTACGGCGGTTGGATCACCTCAGCCGTTGAGGGTCCGTTTAAAGGGGACCCCCGTCATCCGGAATTGATCTAGGCCGAGCGGGCGTGGTCGCCGAGCATGCGGCAGCCGATTTGAATCACGCCCTCATCGAGCAAGCGCCCCAGCTTGAGGGCCATCGCCTCTTCTTGTCGGTCGAACTGGCTTTGCTTTGCCGTGATCCAGGCGATTTCTTCAGCTGTGATGACGCCGGTCGAGACACTCTCGAGGAAAACTTCGCCAACGAACATGGTGAACGCCTGTGTCTGGTTTGACGCTAGGGATGTCGTTTGATGTTGCTTGAGTGTGCAATGTCTCTTCATGCACACCATCCCCCTTGGTGAGTGTGGCTTGGCCCGCTATCTTTCCCGCAACCGAATTTCTATTCAATGCTGACCGGATCTGATCTTCTCGCCAAGGTCAAAGAGTTGGGTGATGTCAGCAAGTCTGATCTTGTTCGCTCCTGCGGGTATGTCAGTAACAAAAAAGATGGTTCAGAGCGTCTGAACTTCACCGCCTTCTATGAGGCTCTGCTGGAGGCCAAAGGTCTCAGCATTGGCGGCGGCGGTGGTGGCACCGGCAAGGGCGGCCGCAAGCTCAGCTATGTGGCCACGGTTCAGGGCAACGGCAACTTGCTGGTGGGTAAGGCCTACACCGCGCTGCTGGGCCTGGAGCCCGGCGATGAGTTTGAGATCAAACTCGGCCGTAAGCAGATCAAGCTGATCCCCGCCGGCGCTGAGGCGGAAGAGGACTGATCCCTCTCTTCAGGGCTTCGATTCCTGGCTGGACCGCATCTGTGGTCCAGCTTTTTTTGTGCTTGGTTCTTCGTAGGCTCAGGGCAACCGAGCGCAACGGGCCGTGACCTTTTTTGAGTTGCTCTGGAAGGGGGAAAACTGCGGTGACGCGGGTGATCTGGAGGAGGCCTTGGTCCATTTCCAGGAGCTCAGACCGAAGCATCTGAGCTGGCAGGAGGTCTGCAGTGACCCTGAGATCGAGCCCACAATCTGTCGCTTCCGCTCCTTTGAGGCCTTCCTGGACAACGAGGATGCCCTGGAGACGATTCATCCGACGGCCGAAATGCTCGAGCGTTTCCGCCCCCAGGAGGAACCTGAATCCTCTGAAGAGCCGAGCGGCTGATGGATCCATTTCTTCCGCCATCGGAGCAGGACGCTCCCGGCTGGGGGCCGGAGGTGATCGTGATCCATCCGCCCAGCTTTGATGCGGTTCAAGAGGCGATTACGGCCCTGCGTGATCAGGCCACGGTTGTGGTGAACTTCAGCGCCTTGGCCGAAGACCAGCTGCAGCGGGCCGTCGATTTTTTGGCGGGTGCAGCGGTGGCCTTGGATGCCCAACAGGTGCGTCTGGGGGAGCGGGTGTTTCTCTATGCCCCGCACTACGTCCAACTGAACCGGGCTTGACCGCGGTCCAGCCGGCGGCAGACAGTGAATCGATGCAGGTGTTTGACGTCGATCTCTCTGGCTTTGAGCCGGTGAACCATCTTTGGCCTCAGCTGGTGGAGCGGCTGGGAGCCGACACCTCGGCCCGCGCCGTCCGTCAGGCCTTGGATCTCTTGGGCATGCGCGGTGGGCCTGGGTTGATGCCCGCGCTGCTGGTGGAGACCTGTGGTGTGGCCTTGGTGGATCGCCAACAACTGCGCCGGGTGACGGGACTGCCTGTGGCGGTCGATGGCGATCAGTTGGTTTTGATCAGCCGGCGCGCCAGTGAGCTGCAGCTGCTCCAGTGGAGCGCTTGAGCCTCAGTAGCTGCAGGTGGGTTTGAGCCCGGGCACGCTGAATTCCATGAACCAGAGGTATTCGCGGCTCCGCCAGCCGAGATCAAACGGTTCGGTGCTTTGCCATTCCTCGGGCGTCAGGCCGTAGGCGGCCTCAAGGAATGGGGGCACGAGTGCTTCAACCGCCTCCTGGCCCTCTTCCCCCTCGTCGAACAGGCGATCGGTGTAGATCACGGCGAAGATCTCGTGCTCTTCATCGCAGATCACGACTTCAAAGCCGCTGCCGCCGTAGCTGGGGAGGGTGTTCAGCTCGAAGTATTCATCGCGCTCGAGGGGATCCTCGGGGGCCTGCTCGAGCAGGGCGGAGAGCGCCCGTTTGAACTGGTCGAGTGCCATGGCCCGGCTACTACTAGGGCCAGTGTGGCCAGGGTCGAGCGTTCTTGCCTGCGTTGTTTGATCCGCTTTGGTTGGTCTACGAGGATCCGGCCTTGCTGGTGCTCGAGAAACCCAGCGGCCTGTTGTCCCAACCCGGCCTAGGCCCCGAGCTGTCGGATTCCTTGATCACGGCCGTCCAGTCCGAGTGGCCCGAAGCCCATTTGGTGCATCGCCTCGACCGGGACACCTCCGGTTTGATCGTCGTCGCCCGTTCAGCGCTGGTCCACCGCGCCTTGAGCCAGGCCTTTGCCGAGCGGCGGGTTGAGAAGCGCTACGTCGCCGATGTCTCCGGCGTGCCCGATGGCGAGGAGGGCTGGATTGATCATCCGATCGCCAAGCGACAACACAGGCCTCCGCTCTATGGCGTCGACCCCGCCGGCAAACCCTGCCGAACCCACTGGCGCCTGTCGTCTCAGCACTCCAGCTGCAGTCGCTTGGCGTTGCAGCCCCTGACGGGACGCTCCCATCAGCTGCGTGTGCATCTGCAGGCGCTGGGGCACCCGATCTTGGGTGATCCCCTCTACGGCGATGATTCTGCGGCGCGCTTGCACTTGCATGCCTGCGGCCTGGAGTTCAGTCATCCAAGCGATGGCCGCTGGATGCACTTCGACTCTCCCGTTCCGTTTGTCTTGCCCTAGTGGTTGCGGGGCGGCAGCCCACTGCCAAAGCGCAGCAGCTGGCGCCAGCGCCGAATGCGCCAGGCCGCTAAGGCCAGGGCAACGCCGAAGGCGAGGGCGATGCCGCCTCCCCAGCCCGGACCACTCCAGGCCGCGCCCAGTCCTGCAAGGGCCACCAGAATCCAGCAGAGCGGCTGCAGGCGCTTCAGCCGCCGATCGGCGCCGGCGCAGCTCCGGCAATGGCGGGTGTGGGCCTCAAACCGCTCCATCAAGGCCTGGCGGTTTTGCCGCTGCGGTAGCGGTTGGCCTGGGAATGGCTCGCCGCCGTAGCGATTGACCCAGTCGTGCAGTGCTCTGACGTAGAGATCCGCCTGGGTGGGGAGGTGGTACTGGCGCAGGGCGTCATGGCGGCCGCCCCGCTGTTCGATGACCCGCTCCTGCCAGTGCAAGAAGAGCTGGTCGTCTTCCAGCACCGTGTGGTTGCCGATGTGCTGGAGCCATTGGGGGCGCAGCCGCAGCAGGCGTCCCGGCCAGGGGGAGCTGAATTGAAAGGGAAAGCGGGCGATCAATCGGCATTCCCCAGGACGAGTGGGGACGGCATAGACGACCGTGAGGATGCGGGCGAACCCTTTGGCGGTGAGGTCGTGCCACATCAGCCCCGGGGCCAGGAATCGGGTGTGTTGACTCCCGAGCTTTCCGCGTCTGGGGCCCTCCTCCCACAGTCCCGTAAAGCCGTCGCGATCGAACCCCGTTAGGGCCAGTGCGACGGGGGCCGCGTTCTCTCGGCGGCCAACGGTGGCGTGGTGGGTGAAGGGAACGTGGCTGGCGTCCAGCACGTTCTCCAGCAGGGTCAGGGCATCCATCGGCAGATCTCGGAAGGTGTCCTGCACCACCCAGCCGGCCTCATCGAGAACCGGGACCAGGGGTAGGGGCTGCTCCCTTGCCTGCTCGCTTGGTCCGCTGAAGACGAACAACAACCCCTGGGCGCAGGCCGTGGCGTAGCTGCGGCAGCGGCTGCGGCCACTGATGCTGCTGCCCGGTTCCGCCTGGGGCTGGAGGGTGCAGCGCCCCGACCCGTCAAAAGTCCAGCCGTGATAAGGACACTCCAGTTCTCCGGCGGCGTTGAGACGGCCGTCCGAAAGGGGCACCAGCCGGTGGGGGCAGACATCAGCAAACGCCCTCCACTCATCGGCTTGGCGGTCGAACCAAAGCACCTGGTCTTGCCCCACCAGGGTGAAGGGGGTGGGGCGGTCGCGGTCCAGGTCGCGCAGGAACGCCACGGGGAACCAGGCGTTCTGCCAGCGGTTGGAGGACATCAGGCGCTGAAACTCTTGCGGGCGGGGATTGGATAGGGAATGCGGCGATGGCGCATCCGCCGCCACACCCGAACGAAGGCGCGGACCAACAGCTCCAACTCTGCAGGGGTCAGGCCGCTGTCTGTGAGTTGGCCATCGCGCCAGCGGGCCTCGACGATGCTGCGCACCACATCGCGAGCCTGGGTTTCGCTGGTGTCGGGGGGGAGCGAACGCAGGGCCGCCTCGCAGCCATCGGCCAGCATCAACACCGCCGTCTCCCGGCTCCTGGGTGTTGGACCGCGGTAGCGGTAATCCTCCTCGCGGATCTGGGGATCACGTCGGCGGGCTTCATGGAGGAAGTAGCCCATCTTCAACGTCCCCTGGTGTTCAGGGATGAAGTCCGCCAGGGGTTTGGGCAGCCGGTAGCGCTTTGCCAACTTGAGGCCCTCATCCACATGGGCCTGGAGGATCCCCGCACTCAGTTGGGGGTCATCGAGTTGGTCGTGGGGGTTGTCGCCCCCCTCTTGGTTTTCGATGAACCACTGGGGGCCATGGAGTTTGCCCACGTCGTGATACAGCGCCCCCGTGCGGGTCAAGTCGATGTCGGCGCCGATGGAGCGGGCCCCCTCTTCGGCTAGGCCGCAGATCATCAAGGTGTGCTCGAAGGTGCCCGGGGCTTCGCAGGAGAGACGCCGCAGCAGTGGCCGCTCCAGATCCGCCAATTCCATCAAGCGACTGCGGGTCAGGAGGTCAAAAAAGCTCTCGACCATTGGGCCGATCAGCAGGACCCCCAGCAGCAGGCCGCCCAGCACCAGCGCTTCTCCGGTGAGGTCCGATCCGATCGGGAGGCCCCCCTCCCGAACACCGCGGAAGAGCTCCAGCTGTAGCAGCAACCATTCAGCCAGGAGCGCACCCAGTGGCACCAGCAGGGCCAGCTGCAGCAGCTGGGCGCGGTTGCGTTGGCGATCGGCCAGAACGGCGGTGATGGCGGCCACGGCCGCCGCGATCAAAATCCGCTGGTCAAAAAAGGGAGAGAGGGGAAGCGGCCAGAGCAGGCTGGCCATCGCCAGCCAGGCCAGTCCGGCGGTGGTTCCCAGTCCCTGGGCGAGCAGGAGCGTCGGCGGAACGAGCAGTGCCAGGGGGCTGGCGGCCGCACCGAGCCAGAGCTTCAGGCCTTGGACGAGCGCCAGCAGGCCCAGGGCGAGGAGCGCCTGACGGGGCTCCAGGCTGACCCGGCGGTTTCGGATCAGCAGCACCATCACGCTGGAGGCGGCCAGGGCTTCAGCGAAGTGCTGCAACCAGGCGCCAATCAGGGGGCGCCGGTTCACCAGGCCGAAGTAGTCGAGGACCGCATAGGCCTGCTGACTGATCGGTTCTCCCTGCCGGGCGATCAGTTCACCCTTCCTGACTTGAATGGTGGGGATCCCCTGCTGGGTGAGCAGGTCCTCCAACATCCGCTGGCTGAGGGCCGGGTCGATGCGGAGGTTGGTGCGCCCCTGCAGGGAATTCGCGATCAGGCGTGCGCCGAGGCCCAGCTCCGGCTCCTGCATTCCCTCCAATTGATGGCGGGCCGCTTTCACCAGCTGTTGCCGGGCGACGTTGCCCACCACCCCTTGGCGCAACATCCGCGATTGGGCCTGACGTAGTTCCTGCTCCCAGCGCAGGAGCTGCCGGCGACTGGAGCGCCTCAGCCAAGCCCGCTCCTGTGGGTTGATGTCGATTGGAGCGACCTGCTCTTGATCGCTCGCGGCGAGACGGTTGACGGCTTCGAGTTGGCGCTCCAGCCGCGCCTCCAGGTCTTGGCTTTGGCGCTCATCCACCACCTGGACATAGGTCCGCAGGCCCAGTTGGGAGCGGCGCTGCTCCAGGGCATCGGAGTCCACCACCGTGGCGGCCTTCGGCGCTTTTGCGGTGAAGGGTGCAGGGATGCCCGGCCGCAGGCTCGGCTCCACCAACCAGGGCCAGCTGGAGACCAGGGCCACCACCAGGGCCATCAGGACGACGCCTGCGCTCGCGCCGCGCTTCCAGGGCGTCAGGACCTGACGCGGCATCTCCAGCCGCAACAACTGCCTCCAGAGACGCTGGAGCCTTCGCCAGAGCTGGGGCAGGGTGCTCAGGCGAGTCACGGCGAGGGCATGACAGGCCCCCACGCTAGCCCTGCCGTTGCATGCTGAGAGGAGATTGCCTGCCCCTCGCCATGGCTCAGCGTCTCGACGGCCGTCAATTGGCAGCTGCGTTGGAAGAGCGCCTCGAGCGCGTCGTGGCCGAACGTCTTGCCCAGGCCGGCCGGCCCCCGGGCCTGGCGGTGCTGCGGGTGGGGGATGACCCGGCCAGCGGTGTGTATGTCGCCAATAAAGAGAAGGCCTGCAGTCGTATTGGCATCACCAACCTGGGCGCCCATTTGCCCGCCGAGACCCCGGCGGCGGAGGTCTTGAGCACGATCCAACGCCTCAATGCCGACCCTGCGGTCGATGGAATCCTGCTGCAGCTGCCGCTGCCGGAGGGACTGGACGAAGGTCCCCTCTTGGCCGCGATCGATCCGGAAAAGGATGCCGATGGATTGCACACCCTCAATCTCGGCCGCCTGCTGAAAGGGGAGCCCGGCCCCCGCAGCTGCACCCCCGCCGGCGTCATGGCCCTGCTTGCGGCGGGTGGCGTTGAGCTCTCGGGCAAGCGGGCCGTGGTGGTCGGCCGCAGCATCCTGGTGGGGCAGCCCATGGCCCTGATGCTGCAGGCGGCCAACGCCACGGTGAGCATTGGCCATTCCCGCACCAAGGACCTGGAGGAACTCACCCGTCAGGCTGATGTGCTGGTGGTGGCCGCTGGACGTCCCCGGATGATTGGCGCCGAGCACGTCAAGCCAGGCGCTGTGGTCGTTGATGTGGGGATTCACCGCCTGCCCAGCGAGCCGGGCGCGAAGGCCAAGTTGTGTGGTGATGTGCGTTTTGACGAGGTCGAGCCGATCGCCAGCGCCATCACCCCCGTCCCGGGCGGCGTCGGTCCGATGACCGTGACGCTCCTTCTGGTCAACACCGTTGCCAGTTGGTGTCAACGCTGCGGTTTGGATCAGCCCTTGGCGGATTTGCTCCCATAGCGGGGCGCGGCCTGAGAGAATCCGCCCGAGCGATGGCCCTGGGCCCAGATCTCCCATGAGCGCGGCGGTGACGACGACTGACAGCACCTCCACGGGGGAGCCGGGCCACTTTGATTTCGCTGCCTACCTGGAGTCATCCCGGCAGCAGGTGGAGCAGGCCCTCGATGGCTCCCTGGGGCCGGAGCGCCCCGAGAGCCTGCGGGAGGCCATGCGCTACTCACTCCTGGCGGGGGGCAAGCGCCTGCGTCCCATCCTTTGCTTGGCGGCCTGCGAGTTGGCCGGTGGTGATGCGGCTTTGGCGATGCCGACGGCTGTGGCTCTGGAAATGATCCACACCATGTCGCTGATCCATGACGACCTGCCGGCCATGGACAACGACGACCTGCGTCGGGGGATGCCGACGAACCACAAGGTCTACGGCGAAGCCAACGCGATCCTGGCTGGGGATGCCCTGCTGACCCGCGCCTTTGAGATGGTGGCGCTGCGCAGCCCTGGGGTGCCTGCCGAGCAGTTGATCAAGGTGGTGGGCGAGCTGTCTTTGGCCTCCGGTGCCCCCGGCCTGGTGGGCGGTCAGGTGGTGGACCTGGAGTGCGAAGGCAAGGACGTTGACCTCGAGACCCTCGAGTACATCCATCTCCACAAAACCGGAGCGCTGCTGCGCTCCTGCGTGCTGACCGGCGCCCTGATTGCTGGCGCCTCCGAGGCCCTGCTGGCGGCCCTGACGACCTATGCCCGCGGGATCGGTCTGGCCTTCCAGATCATTGACGACATCCTTGATGTCACCGCCAGCAGCGAAGTGCTGGGCAAGACCGCCGGCAAGGACCTGACGGCCGATAAGACCACCTATCCCAAGCTTCTTGGTCTTGAGGAGTCCCGCCAGCGGGCCGATGCCCTGGTGGCGGAAGCCAAGCAAGCGCTGGAGCCGTTTAACAGCAATGGCTCGGCGGCTCCGTTGCTGGCCCTGGCGGACTACATCACCAGCCGCGATCGATGAACGCTCTTTTGGACAACGGGGCCCTGTGGTGGGGGCTCGCCGCCTGTGGCACGGCCCAGTTCTCCAAGCTGGTGATTGAGCTGGTGGTGCACCGACGCTGGAACCCAAAGGTGCTCGTCGAGACCGGTGGCATGCCCTCGAGCCATTCGGCCTTGCTGACCGGGACCGCCGCCGCTCTGGGCTGGCAGCAGGGGTTTGATTCCGGCCTGTTTGCCCTGGCGGCGACCATGTGCTTCGTGGTCCTCTATGACGCCTCCCACGTCCGCTATTCCGCTGGGCTGACGGCAGCCCGCGTCAATGCCCTGAGTGAGGGAGGAGAGGAGCAGGCGCCGCTCAAGGAGAAGCTCGGCCACACCCCCTTGGAGGTGCTGGTCGGCAGCCTGATGGGCCCCCTGGTTTCCCTACCGGGGCTGGTGCTGGTGGGCTCTCCCTTGACCCTGGCCCAGCACTGGGGCTGGCTAGCGATTGGCTGAGGGGGGGCTGACCAGCGGCCAAACGGCGGCGACCGAGGCGTTTGAGCAGTGGCTCAAGGCCCCCTACGACGGCACTCCGTTTGTCCTCAGTGGTTTTGCTGGCACCGGGAAGACCTTCCTCTCCTGCCACCTGCTGGCCCTGGTGGAGCAGAGGGATTGGTGTTGGACCGTGGTGGCCCCCACCCACAAGGCGGTGGGCGTTCTGCGGCAGCAGCTGTCCTGGGCTGGTCTTCAGCCCACCTGGTACCCGAGCACCATCCACCGCTTGCTGCGGCTGAAGCTCAAGCGCCAGGGGGATCTGGAACGGTGCGAAGAAACCGAGCAGACCGCTGGCTCCCTCGAGAACCTCTCCTTGGTGCTGATCGACGAGGCCTCGATGGTCGACAGCGCCCTCCTGGAGATTGCCTTGCGCTGCGCCCACCCCTTCAAGACCCGCTTGGTTTTTGTCGGCGATCCGGCCCAGTTGCCGCCCGTGGGGGAACCGCAGAGCCCGGTGTTCTCGATGGGCCGCTCCGTCAACGCCAGTTTGAACGAGGTGGTGCGCCATCAAGGTCCGGTGTTGCAGCTCGCCACCGGTCTGCGCAGTGGTGATCTTCCCTGCCGTCAGCCCCCGGCCTTGGGGCTGGTTCGTGACCCCCAGGGGCAGGTGGCGGTCTTGCCCCGCTCCCAGTGGCTGGAGGCGGCCCAGGCGGCCCTGAAGCGCGGGGCGGAGCTCGATAACCCCGATCACGCCAGGATTCTTTGCTACACGAACCGGGCCCTGGAGCAGTTGGTTCCGCTGGCCCGCCGCGCCATCCATGGCGAGATGGCTGACCAGCTCCCCGTCCTGCCGGGGGAGGTCTTGATGACCCGCTCGGCGGTGATGGCCCCGGCGTGCCGGGCCGGGGAGGAGGCCGCGGAGGAGCCCGACATGCTGCTCGGCTCCAACCGTGAACTGGTGGTGCGGGATGTCACCCCTGAGCGCTGTGACTTGGCGGACTTTGGGGTCGGAGTCGGTGATGGCCTAACCCCAACCGTCATCGAGACCCTCAATGCCGATGTCGAGGCCGGCGAAACCCGGTTGACCCTGCGTCTCCTCCCGCCGGTGGGCAGTGCCGGACGCCAAGCCCTCGATGGCGTCATGCGCTCCCTGCGCCTCCAGGCCCGGGAAGCCGGCAAGCAGCAGGGCCGCAGTCTCTGGCGGCGTTATTTCCTGGTGCGCGATGCCTTCGCCTCCCTGGGTCCCGCTGCGGTGCTGACGGTGCACCGCAGCCAGGGCAGCACCTTTGGCGAGGTCTTCATCGCCGGTGACGTCTTCTGGCCCAGTGATGACACCCTGAGGCGCCAGTTGGTCTATGTGGCGGTCAGCCGGGCCTCGCAGGCGGTTTGGCTCAGTGCCGATCAGCGTCTGGGCAGTGTTGGGGCCACCCAGGAACGTGATCGCTGGAGCCGCTGGCTCAAGGGTGCTAGCTGAGCTGCAAGCCTTCGATGCCCTGCCAGCCGAGGTAGCCCGCCAAGACCAAGCTCAGCCCTCCCACCAGCAGATCCCCCTTGTTGAACAGCAGGGTCTTACCGCGCTCGAGCAGGGGCAACACCTGGTCGCGGCCGATGAGCACCGCGAGGAAGGGCAGCAGGAGCGCGGTGCTGCAGGCCAGGGCGAAGCCGCCGGTGTAGAGCGTCTCTTGCAATTGGCTCAGCCCAGAGGACAGCAGGGCTGAGGCGGCTTTGGCAAAGAGGAAGAGATCGTCGGGGCTGATCACCTCCAGGGCTGAACTCACCCCCAGCAGCAACGGCAGGGGCATGGCGCAGAAGCGATCGAGCTGACGGGTCCAGCCGGGGGCCTCGGCACCGTCTTCTTTGCGATCCAGTAATTCTTTGAGCCCCAGGGCCAGCAAGGCCCCGGCCGCGAGCAAATCCAAGCCTGTGCGGTGGCTGGTGCCTTTCTCCATCGTGAGCAGGAGGCCATGGCCCACGGTCAGCAGCACCACCACCATGGCGGTGACGGTCAGCATCCAGCCGAGCACGAGCAGCCCGCCGCGCCGCAGCGGGTTTGGACCGAGCAGGAGCAGCAGCAGCAGGCCGATATGCAGCGGGCTCAGGGCGATCCCACTGCCGTAGGCCAGCAACTCGGCCCAGAGGGTGCCATTGGTCATCTAACGGCGAATTTCGAACCAGTCTTCCTTCAGGGGCGGGAGCTGGCTTTGGTTCACGCTCAGCACCTCCGCCTCCCTGGGACCCCGTTCACACCAGAGGCGCAATTGGGTCAGATGATGGGGCTGGCCCTCGGCCTGCACTTCCACGGAGCCGTCCGGGCAATTCCTCACCCAGCCGCTGAGGTCGAGGTCTTTGGCCATGCGGCTGCAACTTTCACGGAAGCCGACGCCTTGCACATGGCCTCGGATCTGCAGCTGCCAGCGCTCAATCCGAAGCGCGCTTTGGCTGTTGTGGCGCTGCTCCTGGCGCACCCATTGCCGCACTTTGGCGCTGCGGTTTCCTCGGGTGATTGGCCGTGTGTCGGCAATCAGCCAGCCCGGTGTCCCTGACTGGCGTTGTGGGCTGTCATCCCGCGTCATCCACCCCCCTCTGCGAAGGCCTGGTGTCTTCAAGGTGGCATGGGTTTTGGCTTTCGGCCATTTGGGCTGGGGCATTCCAGTGGATCAGGGCGCGGGTCTGACGCTCGTAGCCCAGAACGCAGAAGCTGCCGGTACCCAGCACCAATCGGGCGCCGCCGGCGGGGCCCTGCCCCAGCCAGCACCCCGCGAGGCTGCGCAGGATGTGGCCATGGGCAAAGAGCGCCACGTCACAGCGCTCCCCTGGTGCACCGCTGGCGTACGCGCTGGCACGGGCGATCACCCGCTCACAGCGCTGCTGCACCTGATCGCTGCTTTCTCCCCCTGGGCAGGGGTGGCTGAAGACGGTCCAGTCCGGGACGCTCTGGCGAATCACGGCGGTGGTCAGCCCCTCGTAGTCGCCGTAGTCCCATTCCTTGAGATCGGGTTCGATCTGGGCCTGCTCGCCCAGGCCGGCCAGTTCACAGGTGCGTCTGGCCCGTTGCAGGGGGCTGCTTAAGACGGCGGTAAAGCGGTGCTGGGACAAAACCGGCGCGAGTCCCCGCGCTTCCGCTTCGCCTTGGGGCAGCAGGGGGAGGTCGGTGTTGCCGGTGTGGCGTCCATTCAGTGCCCATTCGGTGGCGCCGTGGCGCAACAGCCAAAGGTGCAAGGAGGCCATGGTTAATCAGGGACCAGTGGTGAGACCTGGCGGGCGGCGGCGGCAAAGCGCTGCGGGATCGCCGGGCAGCCCCCCCAATGCAGGTGTAGCCAGCTGGCATGGAGCTGGCCATCGCCCCAGCCTTCTCGGCGGGCTGGACTGCCCCAGCCCTCCAGCTGCCAAAGGCTTGAGTCCTCGGCATTCTCCGCGTCGAGCTGCCAGCGGTGAAACTCGTGCCCCCACAGCGTCTCGCCTTGGCGCAGCACCAGTCCATCGCCCAGCGGGGAGGCTTGGCGATAGCCCAGGCTCAAGCTCCCGCGCCGCGCCTGAAAGGGCAGCAGATCCGCCATGGGATGCAGGACGCCCTGTTGGTCCTCCAGGCCGCGCCCGAGCAGCAGCAACCCTCCACATTCGGCGTAGATCGGGAGCCCCATGGCCCGCGCCTGCCGTAGGTCGCTGAGGCTGCGTTGGCTCGCACTCAAGCTGCCTGCATGCAGTTCCGGATAGCCCCCCGGCAGGATCACGCCACGGCAATCCGAAGGGAGGGGTTCATCCGCTAACGGCGACCAGCTCTCGACGGTTAATCCGTTCTGCTCCAGCAGCTCGATTGCCTCGGGGTAGCGGAAGTGAAAGGCGGCATCGCTGGCCAGGGCCACCTTGATCGGTGCTCGTACTCCTTGCCCGGGCGGGGCTGGCGGTGGCGCGGGTTCGGCGGGAGGCGGCGCGCTCAGTAGGGGCCAGAGCTGCTCGAGGTCGAGATGCTCCTGGGCCAGTTCCGCCCAGGCCTCCAGTCGCGTCTGTACATCCTCCAGTTCATGGGCGGGCAGCAGACCCAGGTGTCTCGAGGGCAATTCAAGGCTGGTGTGCCGGGGCAGGGCACCAAGCACCGGCATGGCGATCGAGGCCAGGGCCTCCCGCAGCAGGGCTTCGTGGCGGGCACTGCCCACACCGTTGAGCACCACCCCGGCGATGCTCAGCTGCGGGTCGTGGTCCCGGAAGCCCCGTACCAGGGCGGCGAGGGAGCCGGCCTGACGGCTGGCCTCCACCACCAGGACCACCGGGAGCTGCAACAGCGCAGCCACGTGGGCGGAACTCCCCTCGGCGGAGGGCCCCTTGCCATCGAAGAGGCCCATCACCCCCTCCACCAGGCAGAGATCCCCTTGACTGCCGTGGCGCTGGAAGCTCCGCCTTAGCCAGTCTTCGCCGCAGAGCAGGGCGTCGAGGTTTCGGCAGGCCCGGCCACTGGCCAGGGACAACAGCTGGGGGTCCAGGTAGTCCGGTCCCACCTTGAAGGTCTGCAGGTTGAGGCCGCGGCGACGCGCCAGGGCGGCGAGGGCGAGGCTGACCAGGGTCTTGCCGCTGCCGCTGGCAGGAGCGGCAATCAGGCAGGGCATGGTGCGTCCTAACTGGGCAGCAGCTTGGCAGCCAGGGCGACGGCTGCGGCCATCAGGGGGTTGGTGCTGTCATGTCCTCCCCCCAGCAGGCGGGCCATTTCCATCTCCTCGCTTTCGTTGGGTAGGGGCACGACCTCCTCGGCCAGTTCCATCGAGGCGACACCGCCGGCCTCCAGACGCATGCAGCCCCCTGATTCCGAGCAGAGGATCACGCAGAGGGGCGAGCGGTTCGGCGGGGCGCAGATCAGGCGTAGGCCGACCAGGGCCCCGGGATGGACCTTGCTCATGCCGACTGGGACAGGCATCAGGCGGAACTGAACGCTTTGGCCATCGGAGCGCTGGAATTCAGCCCCGATCCCCCGCTCCGCTGGGCTGGAACCATCGATCCAGAAGCTGCTCACCAGGTGCCAGCCGAGCCGATCGGCAATCCAGGCGGCCAGCAGCAGTCCTTTGACCGGATGCTGCCCTTCGACATCGATATCCAGTTGAACCACCTGATCGAGGGCGCTCTGGCGGGTCGGGGGATCAAAGACCATCGCCAGCGATTCCCGCCAGGTCCGCAGCCGCAGCCAGTTGAGGTCGTTGACGGCCTGGCCGAGGGCAATGCGCTGGGCCAGTAGATCGAGGCAGCGCCTGGGCTCGCCGATGGAGCTGTCCACCACCAAACGGCGCGGCACGGTTGCCAACCCTTCGAGGAGCTCGGGTGATTCATCCATGCTCCCGTTCCACCAGACCCAGCAGGGCAGGTCTGAGGGGATCAGCTCCTGGAGCATCGACAAGCCATGGGACATCGCTCCCATGCCACCCCGCAGGACCACCACATCACCGCAGGCATCGCTCGTGGTGCCGCGCTCTTCCGGCAGGGGGCAGTAGGCCGCCACCATCGACTGCAACTGCTGATCAGCGGCCAGGGTGGGGGCCAGGGTGATCAGGCGCCGGGGTTGGTGGGCGCTGATGGCACGGTCGACGAATTGTCCGCGTAGATCCTCGGCGCTGTGTTGGCCGGGCTCTTGCCCGAGGGCCCAGGCAACCTGGGGCGCGGTGGGAGCTGTACCGGTGGGAAGCCCCAGCTCGCTGCTCGCCCGCCGTGCGGCCTCCAGCAGTTGATCGTTGAGCAGCCCGCTCAAGGGACCATCCGCACGGCCGGTTCGAATCAGCTGCTGCTGCAGCCAGGAGGGCTCCCATACCACCAGGGTGAAGGTGGAGGCTCCGCTGGAGTCCTTGAGATGGTCACTCCAGAGTCGGTTGAGATAGTCCGGGACCTCCTGGGGAGCCATCTCGATGGGGGCCTGGAGGGTGAGTTGGGGAGCCATGGCAAGTGCTGAAGAACAGAACGTCGAAAAGCAGGAATTACGGGCGTCGCCACATCAGGCCGTCCTCGGCCAGGAGGGAATCGGAGGCGGCGGGACCCCAGGTCCGGGCTTCGTAGGGGTAGACCGGCAGGCGGGCTGGGGCGTCCTCAATCAGTTCCAGCAAGGGGGTGTAGAGCCTCCAGGCCGCCTCCACCTCATCGCTCCGGGTGAAGAGGGTGGGATCGCCGAGCATCGCGTCGGCCAGAAGGCGGACATAGCCCTCATCGGAGGGCTCACCGAAGCTGTCCTCGTAGCTGAAGTGCATGTCCACCGGTCGGCTGCGCATGCCCGAGCCGGGTGCTTTGACGTCAAAGACAAAGCCAGCGCCTTCATCCGGTTGGATCCGCAGCACCAGTTGGTTGGCGGTCGGGGTGCCACCCGCAGCATCAAAGAGCTGCACGGGAGCCTTGCGGAAGGTCAGCACAACTTCTGAGAGGCGTTTGGGTAGACGTTTGCCCGTACGCAGGTAGAAGGGCACCCCTTGCCAGCGCCAGTTGTCGATGAACAGCTTCATCGCCACATAGGTTTCGGTGGTGCTGTCGGGATTCACCCCCGGTTCCTCCCGGTAGCCCGCTAGGGGACTGGCCGGACTGCCGCCGCGGCTGTATTGCCCGCGCACGCAGCATTTCCAGGGCTCGTCTTCATTGGCGAGCCGGGCGGCCTGCAGCACCTTGGCCTTCTCGTTGCGAATGGCCTCCGGGTCGAAATGGCCGGGCGCTTCCATGGCCGTGAGGGCCAGCATTTGGGTCAGGTGGTTCTGCACCATGTCCCGCAGGGCACCACTGGTTTCGTAGTACCCGGCCCGCTCTTCCACGCCGACGGTTTCCGCCGCTGTGATCTGGACGCTGGAGATGTAATTCCGGTTCCAGATCGGCTCAAAGATGGCGTTGGCGAAGCGCAACACCAGGATGTTCTGGACGGTCTCTTTGCCCAGGTAGTGGTCGATTCGGAAGATCTGGGATTCCTTGCCGCAGCTTTGGACGATGCGGTTCAGGGTTTGGGCGCTGCTGTAGTCCGTGCCAAAGGGTTTCTCGATCACCACCCGGCTGCGGCCGGGATCCTGGAGGAGACCGGCGTTGGCCAGGGCCCGGCAACCGCTGCCGTAATAGGCCGGTGACACCGAGAGATAGAAGGTTCGGTTGCCGCGGGTGGCCTTCAGCCGATCGAGGGCCTCGAGTCGCGTCCCCAATTTGACGACGTCTTCGTCCTTCTGCAGGTCCACCGGCTCGTAGAAGAGGCAGCCGCTGAATTGCTCCCAGGCGCTCTGGTGCTGTTGGATATCGCTGGCCATCGCCTCGGCCATGCGCCCGCGGAAGTCCTCATCACTCCAGGGCCTGCGGGCGCAGCCGAGGATG
The DNA here is from genome assembly GCF_054459035.1 of Synechococcus sp. LTW-G. NCBI lineage: Bacteria > Bacillati > Cyanobacteriota > Cyanophyceae > Synechococcales > Synechococcaceae > Synechococcus > Synechococcus sp. LTW-G. The sequence continues at coordinate 64,644 of NZ_JBTKYW010000008.1, forward strand.
GCGAACTCCGTGGGTAATCGGCGTTGGCGGAACAGCTCGAACAGCGCCGGGATCAACTTGCGATGGGTGAGGTCACCGCTCGCGCCAAAGATCACCAGACACTGGGGTGAGATGACACGCTCTTGTCGAAGGCCTACCCGCAGAGGGTTGGTTTGCTGGGCCGGCATGGGCGATGCGCGCGTCCCCCAGGTTTAACGGCGTTGACTGGGGGACGCATCCGGACGTCACAAAAAAAGCCCGCCGAGGCGGGCTTTTGAGCAAAGGCTGACCTGAGGCGTTGGCTCAGTAGGTCTCGACGTGCCAGCGCTCGGCTTTTTTGAGCTTGGGACGCAGTTCGGACCAATCAAGACCCTTGGCCGCGGCGGCCGTGGTCATGGCTTCGTCGATGCCGGGCTCCATGCCGCGCAGACCGCACATGTAGACGTGGGTCTTGGGGTCTTCGATCATCGCGAAGATCTCATCGGCATTCTCGCTGACGCGGTCCTGGATGTACATCCGGCCGCCGTTGGCGTTCTTCTGCTCGCGGCTGATGGCCTTGGTGTAGCGGAAGTTCTCGGGGAACTCACGCTCGTAGCGGTTGAAATCGTCGTCGTAGAGCAGGTTGGCGGTGGTGGGTGCACCCATGAACAACCACGCTTTGCCGCGGAAGTTCCAACCGTTCTTCTCGCGCTCGGCGGGCTCAAACATCCGGCGCAGGTAGGTGCGCATCGGCGCGATGCCGGTGCCGGTGGCCAGCATGATGATGTTGGCCTCCTCGTCTTCAGGCAGGAGCATTTCCTTGCCCACCGGACCGGTGATCTTCACCTTGGCTCCGGGCTCGATGTCGCAGAGGAAGGTGGAGCAGACACCGTTGATGGTTTCGCCATCCTTCTCGTACTGCAGCTGACGCACGCAGAGGGAGACGGTGTCATCAGCCAGGTCGTCGCCGTGGCGGGTGCTGGCGATCGAATACAGACGCAGCTTGTGGGGCTTGCCGTTGGCGTCCTCGCCATCGGGAATGATGCCGATGGACTGACCTTCGACGTAATGCAGCTGGGGATCACCACCTTTGAGGTCGAAGGTGATGTGGTTCACGCGACCGATCGCACCTTCGCCCAGCAGGCTGTAGTTCTCGGTAACGGTGCCCAGGAAAGGGGTCTTGGGCTTGTAGAGATTGACCGGAACGGCAGCGTGTGACACAGAAGCAGCTTTTTTAGCGGGGGCTTTTTTGGCTGAGGCGGCAGGAGCCGGCTTGGCCGCGGGCGCGGGGGCAGGTGCAGCAGGCGCCTCAGAGGATGGGGTGACCGAAACGATCGTCCCACCGATCTGACTGATGGATTGCATCAGTGCCTGCAGGCGAGAGAAGGGAACGCTGATCGTCCGCTCGGCATTGCGGGGGTGGGCACTGCCATACCCCTGCACAACCACAGTGAACATGCGGGAGTCGCTGCGGCTGGATGTAGCGGTCGAAACACGCATGAATCTCTTCTGCCCTATGGACGCGCGCGATCATAGGTAATCCGCAGAGCTTCAAGCGCCAGAGGCCTCTCTCCGTTGCATTCCGGAGCGGGCTAGGTTGACTCTTCTTGAGCTTGAGCCCCCCCGGCGCATTCCTTGACACAGTTGTCGGTGCCACCGGATTCGACCTCTGCGCTGAGTGAACCGCTGAATGCAGCGTCCTCAGGCCAGGGTGCGTGCTCGCTTGACACCATCCAGCAGGAGATGGAGCGCTTGCCAGGCGGCACCCGCCGGCTTGCTGTTCAGCTTCGCCTGGCCATTGATCCGACCTGGATCTGGGCGGTCCTGACGGATTACGACCAGCTGAGCCGCTTCATCCCCAATCTCCAGACCTCACGCTTGCTCTGGCGGCGTGGGTCCGTCGTTGGCCTGGAGCAGGAGGGGGCCCAGCGCTTTATGGGGATGCAGTTCAAGGCCCGGGTGCAGCTCGAGCTCACGGAACATCCCGAGGCTCGGCAGCTGACCTTCACGATGTTGAAGGGGGATTTTCGCCGCTTTGATGGGGTTTGGACCATTGGTTTCGACGGCGAGACCACAACCCTGCTCTACGAATTAACGGTTCAGGGCTGCGTCGGAATGCCGATCGGGCTGATTGAACAGCGCCTGCAGGAAGATTTGGCCGCCAACTTGCGTGCTGTGCAGGCCGAGGCTCAGCGCCGAGAAGCGCTGGTCTGATCCGCTGATCGGTTGGCACAAAAAAAGCGGCCGAAGCCGCTTGTCTTTGAGATACCCCCAAGGGGATTCGAACCCCTGTCGCCTCCGTGAAAGGGAGGTGTCCTAGGCCTCTAGACGATGGGGGCTAGGACTCGGAGCACAAAGGAATTCAGATTCCCTTGCAGCGCTTGGCGTTTGACCGCTGCGTCCGATGGAAAGAAATTACGGGTCGGAGGGTCCCTTCGTCAATCAAGGTCATGACCTGCAACTCAACTGGCCCCTTGGCCGTCCCAGACGGGCACCGTGAAGTAGAAGCAGGCACCCTCATCCGGCTCGGAAACCACCCAGATCCGCCCCCCGTGCACTTCCGTGATGCGCCGGCAGACCGAAAGGCCGACCCCAAAGCCTGAGGTGGTGGATGAGGTCTGGGGGAGGCGGACCCGATCCTGAAAAATTCGCTCCTGCTCATCGACAGGAATCCCCGGGCCGGAATCGCAGACGCTGACCTCGATCCACTGGCTGGTGCGGTGAAAGATGGACATGCGCACCTGCCCGGCGTCGGGCGTGTACTTGAAGGCGTTCTCCAGCAGGTTGAGGAACACCTGTCGCATGCGTCGCTGGTCCGCATAGACATCGGGAAGGTCGCTTGGGATATCGGTGATCAGCTCGAGGCCTCGGCCCACCCAGCGCTTCTCCAGCTCAAGAATGGCCTCCGCGGCGAGGGGGCCCAGGGCGATGCGCTGGGGGTTGAACAGGGCTTCCCAGCGGGTGGTTCCCACCTCCAGCAGATCCTTTGACAACTGCTCGATGTCGTCGAGGCGCCGATCGAGCACATCGCGGAAGCGGGTTTGATCGATTTGCCCGAGGTTCAGGCTTTGCAGCGCCAGCTTTGAAGCCGTGAGGGGGGTTCTCAATTCGTGGGCGACCATCCGCAGCAGACGCTCCTGACCGCGTAGGCGTTCGATCAGCGTCTCGTTTTCTTGGCGCAGCACCAGGACCTGGTCTTCCAGTTGCAGTTCCCGCTGGGTTCGGCTGCCATCGCTCTCCGCGGGCCGGAGGCTCATGCCCAGTCCGCTCACTACCTCCAGCTGCTGCCAGCGCGGCAACCAGTTGCGCAACTGTTGCAGCAGCATGTTGCCCGCAAACACCTGCTTAGGAGCGGGCTCGAGCTTGATCAGCGCTGGGGTGGCCACCAGCCGGTGGAGCTCCAGCAGTTCCGGTCGTTGCGCAGGGTCCGCCAGCTCCAGGCTGACTTCGAAGCCAAAGTCTTCCCGTTCGAGAAACGCCACCAGGCTGCGCACATCGGCGCTGGCCCGGTGGCGGGTGCCGGCCACCAGCAACAACTTCAGATGGCGGCGTTGCGGGGAGTCGTCGTCACCGGGCTCTGCCCAGCCATCCGCGCTGCCTTGGCTGGGCGCCTCAAGGCCTTCCGTGCCATCGCGACGGATCAAGTCGTTGCCAGCGGGGATCGAATCCCCAGCAGGGTGCACCGGAGGATGAAACCTGGAGAAATTGTTGTTTCACCCTATGGGGGTTTTTCAAGACCTGCAGGCCTCGCTATGACGACTGTGATGAGTCGTTGTTCGCTTAGTCCCAGTGGTCCATCATCGGGAGCTATCGACGCGAGTCCATCCGGTCTCGTGGGCGCCTTCTGCACCAGGAAGGCGTCCTATCCAATTCGATAACACCCTGCGGCGTTGGTTCAACCGAAACCTGGGGCTATGGCGCTCGCGCCGCCAATACTTTTTCCCGGACGATGAAGTCCTGCGGGTGGACATGTTCCTCAGGGTTCAGACCTTTGAGGATCAGGTCGAATCGGAACCCCGTTATCGCTTCACCTGGTGGCCAGAAAAGGAATACGACTTCTTTGAGCTCAAGCCCCGGTATGTCCGGGAGGGAACGATGGACGCGACCCTCTGCGGCCATCAGCTGCGCCGCAGTCGGGGTTATCTCTGCGGCTCCCCCACCAAAAGTCAGATCCGCCAGGCGGATGAGCATGAGGTGGTCTTTGAGTCGCACTACCAGGAGTGGGACATCCTTGAGCACATCCGTCTGGTGAACCAAGACCAGTTCCGGGCGCGTTCGATTTATTCCTGGCGTGACGGCAACTTGGAGCTTGTGGAAACCCACCACGAAATTCGGGTTGAGGAGGCTGGTCCTCCGTTGCGCAGCGACGACTAGTGCCCCTCGGTGCGGCGTGCATCAGGATTAGAGCCAATTGCTGCTGTTCGCGTGCGCCTGTCTCGGATTCACCTGGGCCTAGTCCTCCTGCCCGTGGTGCTCTGGATCGCACCACTGCCGGTCCAGGCGGCTCCGGCTACCGAGGCAGAGATGAACCTCTACACCCGTATTGCGGCACTCAATGTCTGCATCGCTCGGGCTGCAGATACGGACTTTGATAAGGCCGTGGCGATTGCTGGTGAGACGATCGCCCAGGTGATTCAAGGGGGGCATCAGTCCCAGATCGCTCAGGTGGGCAACAAACCCCTCTCGATTGAAGAGCTGCGCCGCGGTTCGATTAATTCGGCGGTCTTGGGTGCCGTTGAGGTCTGCCCCAACGAGGTCCCAGCCGATGTGAAGGCCAAGGTTGAGGAAGCGGTCAAAGGCCGCAGCTCCCAACCCCAGAAGCCGGCCAAGAAGCCCTGAGTCACATCTAGTCGTGCTTCAGGGGACGTTCAGTCAGAGATCACCGCAGCGCCGGAGCTTGTCTGAAGAGGTCCCCTTTGGACTGATTCGATGACCTCTCGCTCTCCGTTGACGCTGCTGCTGATCTGCGCAGCGATGACCCCCGTGTTGGGCCTTCTGCCTGCTCCAGCGTTCGCCCATGGCGAGCGCTGGAGCAGGCAGCATCACCATCGGGCTTGGAGGCCGGTCCGGAGGCCTCGGCAGGAAACAACCTGGCGTGAGCGCCAAACCAGAGCCCTTCCGGTCACTCAGGCCCCGGCGGTCTCCTGCAACACCGGTCGGCTTTTGGGTGGATTAACCGGTGGGGCGGCGGCCTATGCCCTCTCCCGCCAGGATGGTCGGGCATGGGCGATTCCCCTCGGTGCTCTGCTCGGCTCCCAGATGGGCTGCAGCGTGGCGACGGGGCGGGGTCCCGTTCCTTGGTGATTCTTCCCCCGCATGGCCACCGTTCGCCTCGCTGACTACCGCCCGGCTCCGTTTACGATCGAGCACACCGAGCTGCTGTTCCAGCTCCATGCCGACCATGCCGTCGTCGAGGCGGAGTTCCAGCTGGTTCCCTCAGGAGCGGCAGCGGATGCGACTCCCTGGGAGTTCTTGGGGGAACAACTGGAGCTGCTCTCGATTGAGCTCGACGGCCAGTCCCTGGCGCCAGACACTTATCGCCTGGAGAGCAGCAAGTTGCTGTTGCTCAAGCCACCGACAGAGGCCTGCCGACTGCGAACGCGGGTCAAGATTCAGCCCCAGACCAACACCAGCCTGGAAGGGCTGTACGTCAGCGGTGGCCTCTTCACCACCCAATGCGAGGCCGAGGGCTTTCGGCGGATCACCTTCCACCCGGATCGCCCGGATCTGCTCAGCCGGTTTCGCGTGCGCATCGAAGCGGACCTGGCCAGCTGCCCAGTGCTGCTCTCGAACGGCAACTGCCTGGAGACCGGTTCACTCCCAGGGGAACCCGGTCGTCACTACGCCGTCTGGGATGACCCCTTCCCCAAACCCTCCTATTTGTTCGCTCTGGTAGCGGGTGCCCTGGAGGAGGTGCGCGATCAATTCATGACCTGCAGCGGCCGAACGGTTCAACTGCGGATTCATGTCGAGCCTGGGGACGCTCCCTTCACGGCCCACGCGATGGCGTCGCTGAAGCGCTCGATGGCCTGGGATGAGCGTCGCTACGGCTTGGAATATGACCTCGACGAGTTCAATCTCGTTGCGGTGCGCCACTTCAACATGGGCGCGATGGAGAACAAGAGTCTCAATATCTTCAATTCCAAGTTGGTCCTAGCGGATGCGGAGACCGCCACCGACGGCGAGTTGGAGCGCATCGAAAGCGTCATTGGCCACGAGTACTTCCACAACTGGACGGGGAACCGCATCACCTGCCGGGACTGGTTCCAGCTCTCGCTGAAGGAGGGCCTGACGGTCTTCCGCGATGCCAGCTTCACGGCGGACCTGCATTCCCCCGAGGTGAAGCGCATTGAAGACGTGGCGCTGCTGCGCAACACCCAGTTCCGCGAGGACGCCGGTCCGACGGCCCATCCGATCCAGCCGGATCACTACCAGGCCATCGACAACTTCTACACAACGACGATCTACGAGAAGGGCGCAGAAGTCATCCGCGTTCTGCACACCCTGCTGGGGGAGGAGACGTTCATGCGTGGCATGGCTCTCTATGTGAGCCGTCATGACGGCACCGCCGCCACCTGCCAGGACTTTGTACAGGCGATGGAGGATGCAGCCAAGACGGCTGGCGACCTGCCCCGGTTTGATTTTCAGCAGTTCAGGCGTTGGTACAGCCAGGCCGGAACACCCCAGCTGCAGATCGAGCGCCACTGGGATGGCGATGCCGGCACCCTGCAGCTCACGATTCGCCAGTCCACTCCCGCCACTCCGGGCCAACCCCAGAAGGAACCTGTGGTGATTCCCCTGGTGCTGGGCCTGGTGGGCCAGGGCGGTGATCCACTGCCACTGCAGTTGCCGGGTGAGCACGCCCAGGACGTGGCCGCCGCGCAACTGCCTGCTGCCTGGGGCAGTGGTAGCCGCTTGTTTGTGATCGATCGCGAAGAGCAGTCGCTGCTGTTTGTGGGGCTCGAGGCCCACTCACACCCCCCGGCGGTGTCACTGCCACGCGGCTTCTCAGCCCCGGTTCGCATCGCGATGGAGCGCCCCACCAACGAGCTTCTCCACCTGCTGGCCTGCGACAGCGAGTCCTTCTCCCGCTGGGATGCTGGCCAGGTGTTGTTGCGTCAGGCCCTGCTGGAGCGGGCGGCCGGCTCGATCAACGATGAGCTGGAAGAGGGCTTGGTGGCCGGCTTCGAGCGGATCCTGCTGGAAGGGGATCTGGGGGATTCGTACCGCAGTGCCTTGATGGCCTTCCCGGGCCTACCGGAGCTGGAGGATGCGGCCCTGACCCAGAACGGCACGGTGGATCCGCCGGCCTTGTTTGAGGCGGCCTTGGCTCTTCGCACCCGCTTCGGTGAGGAGCTCAAGGATCCCCTGGAGGCGGTCTTGGCCTCCTGCCGCAACCAATGGCACAAGAGCTGGCCGGAGGGTGTGGGCGACCGGGACCTCACCGCCACCGTTTGGAGTTGGCGGGTCGCCGCCGGGGATGCGGCCATTCGCGCCGAGGCCGCCGAGGCGGTGTCGGGGCCCTCAATGACCCTCGCCCGCGCTGGGCTGCGGGCCCTGCAGTCCATTGAGAGTCCGGAGCGCAGCGCGGCACTCCAGGCCTTCCACGACCGTTGGCAGGACAAGCCCGTGATCCTCGATGCCTGGTTTGGCCTGGAGGCCGCCACCCCCTTTGGCGATGGGGTGGCCCGGGTGCAGCAGTTGCTTGAACACCCGCGCTTCGACCCGGCGGCACCGAATTCCCTGCGGGCGGTCCTGGGCGGTTTTGCCGGCAACGTCAGCCAGTTCCACCGGGCCGATGGCCGCGGCTATCGCTTCATGGCCGAGCAGATTGCGGCTGTCGATCAACGCAATCCGATTACCGCCTCGCGGATGGCCAAGGTCTTCAGCCGCTGGCAGAGCTATGGCCAAGAGCGCTCAGAGCGCATGCGCGAAGCGTTGCAGCAGTTGTCCGAGGCGCCGCTGTCCCCCAATAGCCGCGAGGTGGTGGATCAGTGCCTGCAGCCGGCCTAGGGCAAGGACTGGTGGAGCCGCTTCAGCCCTTCGCGCCGTAGCGCTCCGCCCTCGGGGCCGGCGTGGGCTCCCCACAGCCCCTCCCAATAGAAGTAGATGACGCCGTGGCCGCGGGCAATGGCCAATTTCACCCGTTCGCTTAGGTCGGGGAACTCCGTCGTGCGTCCGCCAAAGCCCGCAAGGATGCCGATCTCGACCGGGATGCCCCAGCTGCTGGCCTTGGTCAGGGCGGGCTGCTGCAGATCCTTCTCAAACCCCCTGAGGGAGTAGGCGTAGTTCTGCACCACCAGCTCATCGATCAGGCCCCCCAGGGCCCAGATCTCCCAGTCCTGGAGCCAATGGTTGTAAGCAAAGCGGAAGGGTCCGGGGGAGAGGCTGACGTAGGGGCTCCCCAGGCCGCTGTCTTTCAGGGTGCGGCGCAGCTCCCGCAGCAGCCCCGTGAGTTGACGCCGTCTCCAGTTCATCCAGGCCCGATCGGTGTGCAACTCGGGCGGTTCTTGCCCGGTCTCCTTTCGGTAGAGCGCTCGGGTGTAGGGGTCGTAGCCCAGCTCGACCGGCCAGGCGAAGTGGTCATCGAGCTGAATGCCATCGACCTTGCAGCGCTGGACGATCTCGCCGATCAGCCCCAGGAACCGTTCCTTGACCCCGGGGTGGGCCGGGTTGAGCCAGACCATCTCCTTGCCATGCATCGAGACCGTGCTGATGCCGGAGCTGTTCTGCAACACCCACTCCTGGTTTTGCCGCACGACCGCCGCATCGGCCGGCTCCATCAGGCCGTACTCAAACCAGGGGATCACCCGCAGGCCGCGCCGGTGGGCGGCTTCGGTGAAGCGGCAAATCGGATCGAGGTTGGGGTTGCTCTGCAGCAGGGCGGGCTCCATGGGCGCCCAGCGACTGCGGTGGAAGGTGGTGCCGCGGCTCCAGACGTTGGGGTAGAGGGTGTTGAAGCCAGCCACGCTGAGCTCCTCGACTGCCTCCTGAATCCGCTGTTTTGAGTAATAGAGCGGGCTTGGGCTGTTGGTGAGCCAGACCCCAATCCGCCGGGGCTCTGGTTCTTTCGCCTGAGCGGCGATGGAGGCCAACAGACCTGAGAGCACCAGGCTGACGGCAAGGGCCAGCCTGCGCTTCACCGGAACATTGAGCTAACGGAGCTCTCGTCGTGGATGCGCCAGATCGCTTCACCGAGCATGTTGGCTACTGAGAGCACCTGCAGCTGGGGGAAGCGGCGGTCTTCGCTCAGGGGGATGGAGTTGGTGACGATCACCTCCTCGAACAGGCCGGGCTCGGAGAGACGTTCCACCGCCGGTGGCGAGAAGACCGCATGGGTGGCGCAGGCCAGCACCTGGGTCGCTCCGTTCTGACGCAGCAGGCGCGCGCCAGCGCAGATGGTGCCGCCGGTGTCGATCATGTCGTCGATCACGATCGCGGTCTTGCCGGCCACATCGCCAATCACCGTCAGGCTCTCGGCCACGTTGTGGCCGGAGCGGCGCTTGTCGATGATCGCCAGGGGGGCGTCATTGAGTTGCTTGGCGAAGGCCCGGGCCCGGGCCACGCCACCGACGTCGGGGGAGACCACAACCACATCGCCCAGGTCGCGGCCGCGCAGATAGTCCACCAGCACCGGGGACCCGTAGATGTGGTCGCAGGGAATGTCGAAATAGCCTTGGATCTGGGCGGAGTGCAGATCCATTGCCAGCACCCGGTCCACACCGGACTTAGCCAGCAGGTTGGCCACCAATTTGGCGGTGATCGACTCGCGGCCCGCGGTTTTGCGGTCTGCCCGGGCGTAGCCGTAGTAGGGGATCACAGCCGTGATCTGGCGGGCGGAGGCCCGTTTGCAGGCATCCACCATCACCAGCAGCTCCATCAGGTGATCGTTCACCGGAGCGCAGGTCGGTTGGATCAGGAAGACGTCGCAGCCTCGGATCGATTCCTGGATCTGGATGTAGAGCTCGCCATCGGCAAAGCGTTTGATCACCCGGGGGCCATCCGGGACTCCGAGGTAGGCACCGATCTCTCGAGCCAGGGCCTGGTTTGAGGTGCCGCTGAACAGCCGCAGGCGCTTGGTGTCATGGCCCATGCTTGCCTGATCGACCCGTTCTGCGGTCAGGAAACTGGTCACGGGGCCGCTGGCTGGACGGTAGAACCCTGATCGTAGAAGCCGCCCGGCACGCGGTCAGCACCCTGGAGCCCGATCCCTTCATGAATCGCTCGAACTCCAGCGCTGCCTCAGGGGTGTGTTTGGTGGCTCCAGGGGGGCGCATGGGCACCTCGGCCTCCGCCTTGGCGGACCTCACGGGATGGCGGCTGATGCCTGCGTGGTACAGCGATCCTCAAGCGTCCCTGCAGGCCCTCAGCGCAGAAGCGCCAGGCTGGCTCCAGCCCTTGGCGATTGATCCCGCACAGCCCATGGGTGCCGTGGAGTGCTGGGCAGAACTCCTGGGGGCCTGGCGCCTGCCCACCTGCTTGCTCTGCAGTGAGGTGGACCGTGCCGCCGGCCTAGCCCGCAGCCACTCGGTGCTGCTGCGCCACTACCGCGTTCCCCTGGTCGGAATGATCCAGTGGGGCGGGGACTGGAGACCGGCGGAGCGCCGCGCCGAAGGTCTGCCCTGGTTGGGGCACCTGCCTTCCTCGCCGGCGGACCCAGAGGCCCTGGCGGAGTTGCGCCTGCGCCTAATTAAGGCCAGCGCGGTTGCAGCCGCTGCTCCTCCAGCTCCCGCATCGATGCCTTTGCATTGAGGGCCGGCCGCAGGCTGAGGCTCTGGAACTGCACGGATTGCCCCGGCTGCAGGGCCACCGCCATCAGGCTCAGCACCTCCTGGGGACTGAGGTTTGTGTCCACCTGAGGCCGCAGTTCGGCAATCAGCGAGGGCAGGCGCTTGAGCTGGGCGGCCTGACCCATCTGCCGCAGCAGTGTGGCGATGGCCTGCTCTTGGCGATCGCGCCGGCGCTCCTCACCATTGATCGGGTCCCGGAAGCGCAGGTACTGCTCCACCTGGGTGCCATTGAGCTGCTGCAGGCCCCCCTGCAGGGCGATGGTGAGCTTCTGGCTTTGATCCGTGTAGGCCATCGCCCGATCCGGCGCCAGCTCCAGCCGTCCCATCCCATCCACCAGCTCCCGCAGGGCCGTGCGGGGGATGACCACATAACGCTCGGGCGCTCCATCGGCCAGACCCAGCAGTTCCGCGCTGGCGCTAGCCACCAGGGCTGCCCCCCCGCGGCGGTAGAGGCTGCCGAGGGGCACCGGCGTGGCGTCACCGGGCAAGCGCACGGCCCCTTCGATCGGAAGGTTCATCACCTGAACCGGGCCGTTCGGATCGACATGCACCAGCAGCAGGGCATCGCTATTGGCGGGGCCAGCCGGGGCGGCGCCGTTGGAAATGGCCCCCTGACGGTCGGCATCGGAGCCGATCAGCAGCACGTTCAGGGCCTGGCTCGGTTGTTCGGCGAGAGCTTCTGCACTGGGAGGGCCGTCCTCTTTGGCGGAGTGGTCCTGCAGGGGCCAGACAAGGCTCAGGGCACCCAGGCCCGCGACGATCCCCGTGCCGGCGGCCAGGAGGCGAATCGCAGCCCGTTGGCGAGCACTGCGCTGCGGGCGATTCCCAGCGGTGGCCATGGACGGGCGGCGTTGAAAGACGCACCACTTTGACGTAGGTCGACTGGGGCTGACGCCGTTGTTGCGCTCACGCCAGATAGGTTGTGGCCTCGCCCGGCCAAGTCGTTGTCCCTCGCTGCTTCATCTCCAGGCTCCTCGCTGCCCCATGACAGGGCCCGGCCCCTGGCGAAAGGCAGCACCTATCCAGCCAAGGACCTCTGCAGCCAATGCGGTCTCTGCGACAGCCGCTGGGTGGCCTATGTCAAGGACAGCTGCGCCTTTTTGAACCAGCGCTTTGAGGCGATGGAGACCGCGGCCCATGGTCGCAGCCGCGACCTGGAGAACGAGGACGAGCTCTATTTCGGTGTGCAGCAGCGGATGCTGACCGCCCGTTTGCAGCAGCCCATCGCCGGCGCCCAGTGGACCGGAATCGCCAGCCGCATTGGCGTCCTGGCCCTCGAAAGCGGGCTGGTGGATGCCGTGCTCTGCGTGGGCCAAAGCGAAGAGGATCGCTTCACGCCTGTGCCACGGCTGGCCCGCACCCCCGAGGAGGTGCTGAGTGCCCGGGTGAACAAGCCGACCCTCTCCCCCAACCTGGAGGTGCTGGAGCAGCTTCCCGGCAGTGGCATTCGCAAGCTGCTGGCCATCGGCGTGGGCTGCCAGATCCAGGCCCTGCGGGCGGTGGAGTCCACCCTGCCCCTCGATCAGCTCTATGTGCTGGGGCTTCCTTGCACTGACAACGTCTCGCGCGAGGGTCTTCAGACCTTCCTGGAGACCACGGTCAGCTCCCCGGAGACCGTGGTCCACTACGAGTTCATGCAGGACTTTCGGATCCACTTCCGCCACAGCGACGGCCGCGAGGAGACGGTTCCCTTTTTCGGGCTGGATACACCCAAGCTCAAAAACGTCTTCGCGCCGAGCTGTCTGAGCTGCTTTGACTACACCAACGCCGGTGCGGACCTGGTGGTTGGCTACATGGGGGCGACGTTCGGCCGGCAATGGCTCACGGTGCGTAACCCCCGCGGTCAGCAGTTGCTGGACTTGGTGGAGGCGGAACTGGACGTGGCTCCCGTGACCAGTCGCGGTCAACGCCAGGCGGCCGTGCAGCAGGGCATTGAGGCCTACGACAAGGCGCTGAAGCTGCCGATTTGGCTGGCCAACATCATTGGCTGCTTTGTCGGGCGCTTTGGCCCCCAGGGCCTGGAGTACGGCCGCTTCTCGATTGATTCGCACTTCACCCGCAATGCCCTCTGGCTGCGGCGTAATCACCCCGAGAAGGTGGAGGCCCATATCCCCGCATTTGCCCAGCGGATCATCAGCCGCTACAAGCTCCCCAACCCATGAGGCGCGCTGGGGTCCTGCTGCACGTCACGGCGCTGCCGGGCACACCGGCCTGCGGGACCTTTGGGGCCGCCGCCCACAAGTGGGTCGATGCCCTCGCCAGCCAGGGCATCCAGGCCTGGCAGGTGCTGCCCCTGGCCCCCACCGACGGCCTGGGCTCCCCCTACAGCGCCCCCAGCGCCTTCGCCCTGAACCCCTGGTTCCTGGATGCCGATGCTCTGGTGCAGACCGGCCTAATCGCGCAGCACGACCTCAGCGCCATCCCAAGTGGCGGGCAGCCCGGGCGACTGGACTTTGATCTTGCTAAGCGCCGCTCCGCAGCCCTGGCGGAGGCGCTGCTGCAGAACTACCCAAGCTGGGACGAGCCCACCCAGCAGGCCTTTGCGGCCTGGCGCGAGCAGCAGCGCTATTGGTTGGTGGATCACTGCCGCTTTGTCGTGCTGCGCCAGCTCCACGCGGGCCAGCCCTGGTGGTCCTGGCCCGCTGCCCTGGCCAGCCGCAAGCGATCGGCCCTGAAGGCCTTTGATCAGGAGCACAGCCAGTCCCTGCTGCGGGAGGCCTTGCTCCAGTGGCAGCTGCAGCAGCAGTGGCAGGCGGTGCTGGATCACGCCCGCCGCTGCGGGGTGCAGGTGATCGGTGACATCCCTTTTTATGTGGCCCATGACAGCGCCGATGTCTGGAGCCACCGCCGCCTGTTCTCGCTGGATCGCTCCGGACGCCTGCTTCAGCAGAGCGGTGTGCCGCCGGATTACTTCTCTGAGACCGGCCAGCTCTGGGGAACGCCGGTTTACCGCTGGCCCCTGCATCGCCTGAGTCGTTTCCGCTGGTGGAGGCGGCGTCTGCGGCGGCAGCTGCAGGTGGTTGATCTGCTGAGGATTGATCACTTCCGGGCCCTGGAGGCCGCCTGGATCGTTCCCGGTGGTGATGACACCGCGGAGCGGGGGGTGTGGAAGCGCACCCCTGGGGCCAGCCTGCTGCGCCTGTTGCCAGCTCCGCTGCCCTTGATTGCCGAGGACCTGGGGGTGATCACGCCCGAGGTGGAGGCCCTCCGCGATCGCTTCGCCCTGCCAGGGATGAAGATCCTGCAGTTCGCCTTCGACGGCAATCCAGGAAACCCCTATCTCCCCAGCAACATCGAGGGAGAGCGCTGGGTCGTCTACACCGGCACCCATGACAACGCCACCTGTATCGGTTGGTGGCAGCAGCTGAGCGCTGAGCAACGGGCCCAGGTGGAGGCCCTGACCGGCCCGGTTCATGCCCCGGGTTGGCAGCTGTTGGAGTTGGCCCTGGCCACCAGCGCCGGATGGGCCTTGGTGCCGCTGCAGGATCTGCTGCACCTGGGGGATGAGGCCCGCTTCAACACCCCGGGGACGACGGAGGGCAATTGGCAATGGCGCCTGGGCCAGTCGATTGCTTCGCTGGAGGGTCCACTGCAGGGCTACGCCGAGTTGGCTCGGCGCTACGGGCGCGGCGGCTGAGGAGCCGGCACTTGAAACTGCTCTGGCTGTTTGGGCAGGGCCGCCAGGGGCTTGCCGTTCCAGATCACCTCGCCGGTTTTCGGGGCCGGTGAGACGGAGAGTCGCAGGGGCGGCTGCAGCTGCAGCACCAGCTGTCCCTTGCTACCGCTCAGCTGGCTGCGTTGTCCGCCATCACTGCTGAGGTTGAGGGAACTGGCCTGACTGAGGTTGAGCTCCAGTACCCCGGGACCTTCGGGGGCCGGGAGTGGTTGGCGCAGGGCGCTTTGACCGCTGCCGCGCTGGGAGCGCTCAAGGGGGCGTAGATCGGGATAGGCCACCAGCAGGTTGTCTCCGGCTTGGACCGCCTTGGCCTGCTCGCTCGGTTTGAGGGCAGGGATCGGATTGAGGGTCAGCAGGTTGGCCGCGGCAAGTTGGCGCTGCTGCAGGTTCAGGCCGTAGATCAGCCCCAGGGTGACGGCCCCGTAGAGAACCGTGCCCTGCCAGCTGCTGAAGACATCAATCGAGCCCGGGGTGAAGCGCTGCAGGCGATTGGCGTTGGCCGCGGCGTTCTCGCTCTCCGGTGGGAGTGCTGCCCCCAGGCTTCCGCCGGGCAGGTTGAGGTACTCCTCCAGTAGCGGCAGCATCGATTTGAGGTAGGCCCCCTCTGGCAGGCGATCGCGCCAACCCCGCTCCAGCGCCTCGAGCACGGGGGTGCTGATCTTGGTCTCCAGGGCCATTTGCCGCAGATTCAGGCCCCGGGACTCCCGTTCGCTCTTGAGCCGCCGGCCAACCTCCAGCAAGGGGTCTTCCACCTCAGGGCTGTCAGGGCTGGCATCGCCGCCGCCGTTACCCCGGCCCATCAAGCGGGCCAGACCTGGGATGGACAGGGCGAACCGAGGCATTCCGGCCGATCAGCTTCTTAATCCCATTCTTGATCGTTTATTCGTCTCCAGCGACCCTCTGGCAGCGCTCCGAGATGAATCGGGCCGATGGCGATGCGCTGCAGATCGAGGACGTGGTGGCCCAGAAGCTCAGCTGTGCGGCGGATCTGACGGTTTTTCCCTTCGCCCATGACCAGTTCCAGCAGGGTCCGGCCCTGTTCACTGCTGAGGCTTCTGACCTGCACCGGTTGGGAGGGCAGGCCATCGAGACTGACGCCTCGGGCCCATTGATCCAGCACCCGTTGGCTGGGTTGTCCCTGCACCCAGACCCGGTAGGTCTTGCTGTGGGCATAGCGCGGATGGGTCAGCTGGAGGGTGAGGGCCCCGTCGTTGCTGAGCAGCAGGGCGCCGCGGCTCTCAAAGTCCAGGCGCCCGACCGGGTGCAGTCCTTGGCCCCGGGCCAGCTCGGGCGGCAGCAGGTCGAGCACGATCGGCCGGCCTTCGGGGTCAAAGCAACTGCTGAGGACCCCGGCGGGTTTGTTCAGCAGCAGCACCATCGGTTCGGCGGAGGCGCCGAGGGGCTGGCCATCGAGGCTGATGGCATCGATGTTGGGATCGGCCTTGTCCCCCAGCTGGGCCCGCTGGCCATTGACGGTGACGCGGCCGTCTCTGAGCAGCTCCTCAGCGCGGCGCCTGGAGCAGACCCCCGCTTGGGCGATCAGCTTTTGCAGTCGTTCGGCGGCCATCTCAGCGCTGTGCCCAAAAGCATTTTGCTCATCAGAAAAAAGTGATACGGTTCCGCAACAGCTTTACGAAACACCTGGGTTTCGTAATTCGTTTTCGCTGATGCCTTCTGTTCCGATCCTTCGTGCTGACCGCGACACCGCGCTGGCCGGTGGAACGGACCTGGTGCGCTCGTATCTGCGGGATATCGGCCGGGTGCCGCTGCTGACCCACGAGCAGGAG
>NZ_JBTKYW010000009.1:0-52293 GCF_054459035.1 Synechococcus sp. LTW-G
TCAGCCTGGGCAACAACCTTGGTGAAGGCGTCGAACATTGATTAACTCCTGTTCTCGACGTGAGTCGGGGAGAGGGGATGAGGGGGAAGTGAATCAGGGAACCCAGGGGGCTGAGTACTGATCACGGAACCAACCGAGCAAGCAGACCGGAAGGCCGCCCCATCGCTTGGCCCGACCATTGTTGGACATGCCTATGGCTGTCATCAGATCTGCTTAACAAACGGTCATCGGAGAGCCCAGATCGACTGGCCTGCAATGGATCTCCCGAATGAGAGAAGGGTCGCAGGCGCGGCTCTCGCGCCGACAAACGCCAACAAAAAAGCCCCCTGCATGCAGGGGGCTAAAGGACGCGGCGATCAAACCGCTGGGTGCCTCAAAACTCAGTCGGCGTCGACGCCACCGCTGACCTGGACGCCGGTGATCTTGCCGCCCATGCGCTGAACCATGCGCATGGCTTCGTTCATCCGGGTGTAGGGCACGTTCATGACCACATCCGCAGTGCGGGAGTAGTCGTTGTTGGCCAGACCGGTCACGGTGAAGGACACCTGACGGTCGTTGCTGAAGCTGGTGCCGCGGTTGCCTGCAGAAACCTTCATCGGAATGCGGGGGTAATCAGATCAGAACAGGAACCGATCAGTTGACCGGAGTGATGCTGGCGATCCGGCCGCCCTCGCGGTGGATCTGCTGCTGGTACTGGAGCAGCTTGTTGAAAGGGATGAAGCGCACGCGGTTGCTGCGCTTGTGCAGGCGGTAGTTGTTGAAGCCTGCGATCTCCACGCGGAAGGTGCGACCCTCTTCGCCGGCACCGACGCCCTGGCGGGTGACGCCATCGGCGGTGACCTTGCGGAAGGCGTTGCCCTTGGCGTTGGGGCTCACGACGGGAACCGGCTGCTCGGCGTGAACGGAGGGGTTCAGGCGGGACTGGTTCTTGGTCAGATCACCCTTGACGGACGCAGCAGCGCCACGGGCGAGCTGCAGCATGTAAGAGAACTGCAGGCCCTGCTGGCCGACGGAGTAGTTCCAACCGTGCAGGTAGGGAACACCTTCCTCACCAAAGCGCTCCTGGTACTCGGCGCTATCCAGGTAAGAGTCGATCTCGGCTTCAAAACCCTGCTCCTGCAGGATCGTGAAGTGGTGCAGCATCTCAGCTTTGTTCTGGGGAGCGCGGCCCAGCAGATGCTTGAAGTTGAGCTCGATGAAGCGGTAAGCGTTCGTGCTCTCGAAGAACTTGGTGCGGTAGAGGCCACTCTTGGCCACCTGGCGCACAAATTCACGCACGCTCAGATAACCGCGCTTGAAGAGCGATTCAGGGCCCTCGAGACGCTCGCTGGCCATGACGTACTGGTTGCCGAGAACCTGCTGGTAGACAGCACGGATCAGAGCGGCCTTGTCGTCGCAGGAACCGGTGGTCCAGTTCTCATTGACGCGGTTGTTGGCGTAACGCTCGATGCCCAGATAGGCAGCGTTGGCAAGGGTCATGGGCTTGGGGTGCGTGCTGAGGGCGTGGTGACGCGCCGGTTGGCAACCTGCGCAAATTGATGCCAAGACCGGATCCTATGGGGGCCGTTTGCCATCCTCTAGCCCCTTTCAGAAACGTTACAAAAATCAGCCCTGGCGTCAGGGTGGAACGCCGATACCATCCGGCCAAATGCATTGCGTCCAGGGATGTCTGCCACTCCATCCACCGCCGCAGGTTCCGCAACGGAAGGCTCCATGCCCTTGCGGCTCAGCAGCCAGCTCGAGGCCCTGAGTCAAGTCGGAGAGACCCTGACCTTCCGCCTGCTTGAGCTGGAAGAGCGCTTGACAGCCATCGAAGCGCAGCTGGAGGAGCTCAGCACCAGCAGTGGCCCCGAGCTCCAGGCCAGCGACGCCGCCGAGATGCTGGCGGGAACCGAAGAGCGCATCGCCCGCCTGGAAGAGCTGCTAAGCGCCCCGCAACAACCGCAACGCCTCAACCTGGTGCGCCCCCTGGGGCACATGGATCCCCAAACAGAAAGCCCCTCCGCCGGCTTTGAGCCAGAGGAGGAGCAGCTGGATCACGATCCCTTCCCGCAGGACGAGGAACAACCCTTTATGGACGAGCTAATCGCCTGATCAGCCGGCTGCACCGGTGCTGAGCATCGACCCTGCCGAGGTCAGGATCACGCGCAGCACCTCGAGGCCGCCGATGGCCGCCAGAGCCAGCCAGGCCTTCTGCGCAAAGGCCGGAGGCTGACCGCCGGCCCAAGCCGCTGACATCTGACCGCCACTGAACTGGGCGCCGCCACCAGCAAATGGATTGGCTGGGGCACGGCGTGCGGAGATCTCACGCCAGTAGGCGTCGTAGCGAGGTGCCTGTTGGTTGAAAGGCATCTGGGCCTTGGCATGGCCGGCCAGGGCCCGTCCGCGCTGATAGGGAACCTCATCAAAGCCGAAGTTCTCCAGGTATTCCTGGGAGTCCAGCAGGGTGTTCACCAGGCCCTCAAGACCCTGGTTGGCAATCACGATTGACCAGGCAATGCGCTCTTGATCGCCGTTGACCTCACGGCCCAGGACCCGGCCGACCAACTGCTCCACCACCCGGTAGTTGCTGTTGCACTGGTAGAAGCCCTGCTGAAATTTGCGGGAGAGCAACAACCCGCGCACAAAGTCACGGACGGTGATGTCGCCATTGCGCAGTTGGCTCTCGAGCATCGGCTCGCGATCCACCTTGAAGGCATGGAACAGGATCTGGCGATAGGCACGCTCGATCTGTTCCTCCACATCCCCGTGGCTCCGTGGGGCTTCATCACCACCGATGGCGAAGTTGTCGACCCGGGCGTTCTGGGTAATCGGCTTCGGATCTAGCAGCGGTAATGCCATATCAAGGGAAAAAACCTCGCCGGCGAACCTATCGATGGGTTTTCGCTGAACGCACTGCGGCCGCGAAGATCACATACAGCTTCATTCCCCGCAATCAAGCTTCACCAACAAGCAGGTCTAGAGAGTGAGCCAGTCCGCGGGTAATTCAGCGCTGTAGTCCGCCACCCGTTCAAATTCAAACGGCCCCGCCAGGGAGCCCCAGAGCTGCTCATGGGTCTGAGGGTCATGGCCGCGATCAATGGTTCGCATGCCGCGCGCTCCCAGCTCAAAGCTGCTCACCAGATAGGAGGTCGCGCCTTTGCGCTCCACCAAACAGCGGCAGCCGGGCTCAACTTCTCCTTTGAAGCCCTCGGGGGTTTCCTCCACCACATAGGCACAGCCCTCCAGGGGAGTCAGATCAGCGGCGGTGATCTGAGCGCGGAGCTCCGCGTTATCGATCGCCCCCCAGAAGCGTTGGTCGTCGCGGATCGCCTGGTTGTGAATCACCAGACCATCGCCGCGCTGCTCAGCCTTCAGCACCCGCAACCGGTAGGGCGCCGCAGGGTTGATCGCATAGGACTGATCGAGCAGCAGAGAGCCCGGCTCCAGCTGGGGCAGCGGCCGGAACTTCACCAGGATGTGGGCGTAAAGCGGCGGGTTCTCGAAGGCCTGATGCTCGTTGCTGAACCCAGCACTCAATTGACGCAGAAGGCGGGCAAAGGGGCTGCTCATCAGCAACTGGTGGTTGCCGGGATCCTATGGGCTGCCGGCTAAAGGCCCAGGAGACGAATTCGAAAGTCAGCCACCTGGCTGGCCCGATCGGGGTTGCTCAACATGAAGGGGTGCTCACTGCACTCCGCGATGGCCTGCTGCTTTTTTTCGTCGGTGGACAGCCCCTCGTGGCGACCGGTCGACTGATGACGCTTCCAGGCCGCGTCAAAGACCATGCCAAAGCTGTCGGCGTTATCGAACAGCTCACCCGGCTTCTCAGGGATATGGATCGGCATGACAAGCGGACAAGCTGACGCTTGAAGGCTACGAGGTTGAAGATGCCAGGACCCAGATTTGAACTGGGGACACGGCGATTTTCAATCGCCTGCTCTACCAACTGAGCTATCCCGGCCCGTCGCTCGCGCGACCTGCGGATCTTAGATCACGGCCCCCCTCGGCTTCGGGGAGAAGGGCCATCTGGATCAGCCGTTTCAGGACTGCGGCATCGCCCGCAACATCGCCACCAGGGTGCGGTGGGCATCCTCACTGTCACTCAGGGTGTGATCGAAGCGAACTTCGACGCTGGTCCCGTCGACCTCCAACTCCATGGCCTCCGGACGGACAGCCACCATCCGCGCCGCCCCTGGGGCCTCGATGCCGCCGTAGTGGCGGGCGTAGGCCAGGACCGCCTCAGCGTGGTCGTCATTCATGTGCTTACAGATCCGATCACTCACGGCGGAGGTGAGAGGGTCAGCGGCCATCGGGATCCTGCGGATCGGCTGATTCTGAAGCCTGCCCTAGGCCCCTGCGAAGCGCTGCCAGAGCAGAAGACCCAGACGGATTCCCGAGAAGCCCACGTAGCCCGCCAGGATCACAAACAAGCCAATCGAGAGCCAGGAGGCGAGGCGTTCCTTCACGGGGGGCAGACAGCAGAGAGGGCCAGTCTGGCCATGCCCGAGGCCGCGCTGCACTGGGGCCGGTTCAGCACCGGAACCCCCAGGATGCGTTGACGGATCAGCCGCCACTGGGGATTGCGGGCCCCACCGCCCAAGCTGATCACTCGCTGAACCGGCTCAGCGCCTAGGCGCTGCAGGGCCGCCCAGCCCTGGGCCTCAATCCGTGCCAAACCCTCCAGCAATCCCTGCAGGTAGAGCGCATCGCTGATGGGCCGGGGCTCCAGGATCGGCTCCAGGGTCGGATCGTCCACCGGGAAGCGCTCGCCGGGCCGAGGCAGGGGCCGAAGCGCCAGGCCGCTGCTGGAGCGCGGATCAATCTGACGACTCAACTCAACGAGGAGGGCATCGGAGAAGAACTGGCGCAGGACCCCAGCCCCGGCATTGGAGGCGCCCCCCACGAGCCACCGGCCCGCCACCCGATGACAACTGATGCCAGGTCCCGCTAGCGGTTGCGCCGCAAATTGCTTGAGCACCAAGGTGGTGCCGAGCACCGTCACCCCATCACCGGGCTGGGGATCAGCCGCCAGTACCGCGGCATTGGCATCGGTGCTGCCCGCCACCACCTGGCACGGGGCCGGTAACCCCAGGGCGCTCTGGGCGTTCTGCGAGAGGGGCCCAAGGACCGCGCCGGAGCGCACCACCTCCGGCAGCGCCGCACTCCAGGGTTGCTCAGCAATGGCGCCTTGCCAGCACTGCCGGCCCAGGTCCCATCCCAGGCGGAGGTTGTTGCCTTCCTCGCCGAAGCGCCAGTCCCCAAGCAACCACCCGCTCAGCCAGTCGGCCTGATGACGCATCAGGAGGGAGCTAGAGCCACTCCCCTCGAGCAAGCGCAGCACCCGGGCCAGGCTGCCACTGGCACTGGCGGCTGGAGCAGAGGCGCTGCCCGCCAGCACGGCTGCCGCCGAGGCCTGCTCAGGGCAGGCCAGGAAATAGGGCAGGGCCTGGCCCCTGGGATCGCCATTGGCGGCGCAAGCCAGCACGGTGCCCGAGGTGCCATCGACCGCGACAGCGGCCACCCGATCACGCAGCTCTTGAGGCAACTCTGCGCAGAGGGAAACCACCCCCTCGCGCCAGCCCTGGGGGTCCTCAAAACAGCGGGGGTAGTTCGCAGATCGCTCCGCCAGCAGGGTGCCGGAGGGATCCATCAGTGCCAGACGCAGACCACTGGTACCCAGGTCAATCCCTAGGCCCAGGGGCTCACGGCTGGCTGCAATCAAGCGGCGGCAGCTTGCTTGAGGGTGGCAGCGACGGCCTCGACGTTCTCCCAGGGGAGGTTTAGGTCACTGCGGCCGAAGTGGCCGTAAGCGGCGACGTCCTGGTAGAAGTCTCCGCCGCGCTGCTGGGGCAGGTTGCGCAGGCCGAAGGTGTCGATGATCGCGCCGGGGCGCAGATCGAAGTTCTCCTGAACCAGGGCGGTGAGGGCGTCATTGCTGACCACGCCGGTGCCGAAGCTCTCAACCAGGATGCTGACCGGCTTGGCCACACCGATGGCATAGCTCAGCTGAACCTCAGCCTTGCGGGCCAGACCCGCGGCCACCAGGGCCTTTGCCACGTAGCGAGCGGCATAAGCCGCGGAGCGGTCCACCTTGGTGGGATCTTTGCCGGAGAAGGCACCACCGCCATGGCGGGCATAGCCGCCATAGGTGTCAACGATGATCTTGCGGCCGGTGAGACCGGCATCCCCTTGGGGACCACCGACCACGAACTTGCCGGTGGGGTTCACCAGGAAGCGGGTGCTCTCCTTAGAGGGCTTCAGGCTGAGGTCCGCGGTGGCGGGCTCCACCACATGGCTCCAGAGGTCCGCCGAGATGCGCTCACGGATGGCCTTCTCTTCGCTCACCCCATCGATCTCAGAGATGTGCTGGGTGGAGATCAAGATCGTGTCGATCGCCACGGGCTGGTCGTTCTCGTAAACGACGCTGACCTGGGTTTTGCCGTCAGGCAGCAGATAGGGGAGGGTGCCGTTGTGGCGCACCTCAGCCAGGCGCCGCGAGAGGCGGTGGGCCAGGCTGATGGGGAGCGGCATCAGCTCCGGGGTCTCGTTGCAGGCGAAACCAAACATGATTCCCTGGTCACCCGCACCGACCAGATCCAGGGGGTCACCGGCGTGGTCGTCGGCCTCGTTCACACCCTGGGCAATGTCCGGCGACTGCTGATCCAGGGCCACCAACACGGCACAGCTATTGGCATCGAAACCACCTGCGCGAGCGCCGGAGTAGCCGATCTTCTCGATCACACCGCGCACTAGGCCGATGTAATCGACCTTGGCGGTGGTGGTGACCTCACCAGTAATCAGGCAAAGCCCGGTGTTGACTACGGTTTCGCAGGCCACCCGGGACGCCGGGTCCTGAGCCAGCAGGGCGTCCAGCACCGCATCACTCACCTGGTCGCAGATCTTGTCGGGATGACCTTCGGTCACCGACTCCGAGGTGAAGACGTAACGACTCATTCCCGAGTGAAGCCACTAATGCGTAGGGGCCAACTTAGGGGAGCAACGCACGCTCAACTCACTCCAGGCATGCACCAACGGATGCGGCTCCGCCAAGGGCGGTGGCGTGCGCCAGGCCGCGGTGTAACCCAGAGCCAAGGGATGGGGAATCCCTGCAGCGACGGCCATGCGCAGATCACTGTTGGCGTCGCCGATCAGGGCGCAGCGGCGCGGTTCAACGCCGAGCTCTGCGCACAGCCCGTGGACCGCCGCCGGGTCGGGTTTGCGCGGTCGATGCTCGGCGCTCCAGAGCCCGCAGAAGTAATCCCGCAGTTCATGGGCCCTGAGGAAGTGCTCAATGCCGGCCATGTCGTCGTTGCTGATCACAGCGCAACGCACCCCGGCCAACCGCAACTGCTCAAGCCAAGGCAGAAGGCCCTCGGTCGTCGCGCTCGTGGGCAGCGGGGCATCCGTTGAGCGGCGGGCATCCACGGCATCAGCCTCGGCAAAGACCCGCTCACTGAGGGCCAGCGCCTCGGGCCAGCCCAGACCGACCTGAACCAAGGCGGTGGCCGTCGCGATCAGGTTGTGATCGCGGCTAGCCACCGCCGTGATCCCCGCGGGACAGACGGAATCGGCACGCAGGCCATAGGCCCGTTGCAGCAAATCCTTGAGCGGCTCACGCCGCTCGGAGCTGACCAGCTCCAGACAGAGAAAAACCCTGGCTTCCGCCAGGGTGAGTAGCTGGGGCTCACTGATGCTGAGGGTGCCGTCCTTGTCGAACAGCACCGCATCAATGGCTCCAAGCTCCGTGCCACGCAACAGGAGCTCAGCCATGGCTCAGCTTCACTCGTAAGCCATTTCGCCGTCTTCAGCCTGCTCAAGCAGCATCTGCTTGTAGCGAGCGGCCATTTCCTCAGCCTTCTCGAAGACCTTCTGGGGATCGGTGAGCATGTCACCGGGCTCGGGCTCGAGGGCTTTGGTCGAGAGGGAGATACGACCACGCTCGGCGTCGAGGTCGATGATCATGACCTTCATCTGGTCATTGACATTGAGGACCGTGTGAGGGGTCTCAATGTGCTCGTGGCTGATCTCGGAGATGTGCAGCAGGCCGCTGACACCGCCGATGTCGATGAAGGCGCCGTAGGGCTTGATGCCGCGGACGGTACCGATGACCACTTCGCCCACTTCCAGGCGGTTCATCTTGCGCTCCACCAGGGCGCGGCGATGGCTGAGGACGAGGCGGTTGCGCTCTTCGTCCACCTCAAGGAACTTCAGGGGCAGGAACTCAGCAACCAGCTCTTCCTTGGGCTTGCGGGTGCTGATATGGCTGCCGGGGATAAAGCCACGCAGACCTTCCACACGCACCAGTGCACCACCACGGTTGGTGGCAAACACTTCGCTGTAGATGGTGGCGTCTTCCTTCTGCAGCTGACGAACACGCTCCCAGGCGCGCTGGTACTCGATCCGGCGGATCGAAAGGGTGAGCTGACCGTCCTCGTTCTCTTCGCTGAGGATGAAGAACTCGCGCTCTTCGCCGGGCTCGAGCACATCGCTGATGTGCTCAACACGGTTGATCGACACCTCCTGCATGGGCATGAAGGCAGCGGTCTTGGCGCCGATGTCAATCATCGAGCCCTTGGGCTCGATGGCGAACACGGTGCCCTTCACCACGTCGCCAGGCTTGAAGTTGTAGTCGTACTTGCTCAGCAGCGACGCGAACTCATCCAGGGTGAAGCCAACGCCGTCGAGATCGCGGGCCACAGCACGGCTGCTGGGGTCGTCGGCGCTGGGCACCTCTTCCGGAATATCCAGATCGAGCTCAGCAGCAGCGTCAACCACGTCTTGATCGACAGCCTCAACGGCCACGTCGGTCTCGCTGGTGTTGAGATCGGAAGGGGTCACGGTCATGGAGAGTCGGCGGACTGCCCGAGGCAGCGCGAAGGAACCGATGCGTCAGCCGCCACCGACGCAGGGGAATCCAAAACTATAGAGGTCAGCTGCGGACGGGCCCTTCAGGCGTCTCTAACCAACCGCTGCCAAGGATTTGCCCTTGGGCTTGCGGTTCAGACCGTCCAAGGTGGCGACGAAATCGGCAACGCTCTGAAACTGGCGGTAGACCGAGGCAAACCGGATGTAGGCCACATCGCTCATCCCCGCCAGGTGCTGCAGGGCTAATTCGCCGATGTCCTTGCTGGAGACTTCGCGGCCCGTGCGCCCCTGAAGCTCCAACTCCAGTTCATCGACGACCAGCTCAAGACGGCTGGGCTCGAGTCCGGTTTTATCGCAAGCCCGCAGCAGTCCATGCAGCAACTTGCTGCGATTGAAGGCCTCACGATTCCCACT
This sequence comes from Synechococcus sp. LTW-G, assembly GCF_054459035.1. Classification (NCBI taxonomy): domain Bacteria; kingdom Bacillati; phylum Cyanobacteriota; class Cyanophyceae; order Synechococcales; family Synechococcaceae; genus Synechococcus; species Synechococcus sp. LTW-G. Next base: position 9,262 of record NZ_JBTKYW010000009.1, read on the forward strand.
GCGCTTCAAGACCGTGATCGGTGCCGTCTCCACCCGCTCGTAGGTGGTGAAGCGGAACTCGCAGTTCAGGCACTCCCGACGGCGACGCACACTCCGGCCGGTGTCCGCGGAACGCGATTCGAGAACGCGGCTATCGGTGTGCTGACAGGAGGGGCACTGCATGCCCGAGATTCCGCCCGAGAAGATGCTCAAGTTTAGACAGAACAATTGCCTTTGAGAAGGGCTGCCGCAACTTGGGTCTTGCCAAGCAACAGGCCAACTCCCGCCGCGAGCCGATGAGACTCAGGTGTCAATCAAGATCCCGCCAAGTCGAAATGAGATTGCCTTAAGGGAAGCCACGGCGTTCAAGCAACAAAAAACCCCCGCTTTTGGCGGGGGTCGTTGAACTCCTGAGAGTCAAATCACTTGCCGATCTTCGGGGGATCGCGGAAGGCGATCGCGAAAAACAGGGTGGAGATGGCTAACGCCAGGATCAGGATGTAAGCGAAGCTTTCCATGAGTTACCTCCGAGGCGCTCAGCTGAGGGTGGTGCCTGCGGGGGGCACGTAGCCCTCCGGCAGACGACGGGTGGAACGGTCGCCCAGTTTCTGGAACAGACCGAACTCAACCTGCTCACCGAGATCGGGGTCGATACCGGCGAACACATCGCGGTAGAGGGTGCGAGCACCGTGCCAGATGTGACCGAAGAAGAACAGCAGCGCGAAGCAGGCGTGTCCGAAGGTGAACCAGCCGCGGGGTGAACTGCGGAAGGTGCCGTCAGAGTGATAGGTCTCACGGTCGAACTCGAAGGCTTCGCCGAGCTGGGCCTTACGAGCCAGGCGCTTCACGTCAGCAGGATCGGTGAAGGTCTGACCGTTGAGGGCGCCGCCGTAGACGGTTGCGGTCACGCCGGTCTGCTCGAAGGAGTACTTCGCTTCAGCGCGGCGGAAAGGAATGTCAGCGCGGACGATGCCCTGGCTGTCTTCCAGAACCACAGGGAAGTTCTCGAAGAAGTTGGGCAGACGACGCACCTCGAGATCACGACCCTGGCTATCGGTGAAGGACACGTGTCCAAGCCAGCCGGTGGGCAGGCCATCACCATTCACCATCGGACCCACGCGGAACAGGCCGCCTTTGGCAGGGCTGTTGCCGACGTAGTCGTAGAAGGCGAGCTTCTCAGGAATCTGGGCGTAGGCCTGTTCCTTGGTGGCACCGTTGTCCAGAGCGGTCTGAACGCGGCGGTTGATCTCGGTCTTGAAGTAACCCTGGTCCCACTGGTAGCGGGTCGGGCCAAAGAGTTCGATCGGGGTCGCTGCAGCGCCGTACCACATGGTTCCGGCCACAATGAATGCGGCAAAGAACACAGCGGCAATGGCGCTGGCGAGAACGGTCTCGATGTTGCCCATCCGAAGAGCCTTGTAGAGGCGCTCGGGCGGACGGGTGGTGATGTGGAAGATGCCGGCAATGATGCCGACGATGCCTGCGGCGATGTGGTGGGCAACGATGCCACCGGGGTTGAAGGGGTTGAAGCCCTCAGGTCCCCAAGAGGGTTGAACCGCTTCAAGGTGGCCGGTGACGCCGTAGGGGTCAGAGACCCACATACCGGGGCCGAACACACCGGTCAGGTGGAACGCACCAAAACCAAAGCAGCCAAGGCCAGCCAGCAGCAGGTGGATGCCGAAGATCTTGGGGAGGTCCAGAGCAGGCTCGCCAGTGCGAGGGTCCTGCCAGATCTCCAGATCCCAGTAGGTCCAGTGCCAGATGGCGGCCAGCATCAAGAGGCCACTAAAAACGATGTGAGCAGCTGCCACACCTTCGAAGCTCCAGAAGCCGGGGTCAACACCGGTGGCACCGGTGATGCTCCAGCCGCCCCAGCTATCCGTCACGCCCAGGCGAGCCATGAACGGCATGACGAACATGCCCTGGCGCCACATGGGGTTGAGCACCGGGTCGGAGGGATCGAAGATGGCCAGCTCATAGAGCGCCATGGAGCCGGCCCAGCCAGCAACCAAGGCAGTGTGCATGAGGTGCACGGCGAGCAAACGGCCCGGGTCGTTAATCACGACCGTGTGCACCCGATACCAGGGCAATCCCATGGGGGTCAGGTCCGAGGAAACAATCCAGCCTTCCGCTTCAGAAAACCGAAATCGGAAGTCAGCGCGATCAGGGGTTGCCAGCGAAAGCCAGCAGACACTTGATCCGTGCTCGCGATCGTAAGGGGTTCAGATGACGGAACGTTTTGATCGCCGCCGAGCTGAAACGTGCCGTGACGGGAAAACGACGCTGGGGCCCAAAGGCGTGGCCCCACCCGCGGCGGCGCGGTTACAAATCGCAATCCATTCCCTCAGAATGGAGGAATTCCGAACCTCCAGCCATGCCCGTCATTCGTTTTGTTCGCGAGGGGCGGGATGTGGAGTGCTATCCGGGCGAGAACCTGCGCGAGGTCGCCCTGCGCGAGGGACTTGAGCTCTATGGCCTGAAAGGACAGCTCGGGAACTGCGGCGGCTGCGGGCAGTGCATCACCTGTTTTGTTGATGTGGTGGGCGAAAGCAGTCCCGGCAGCCTCAGTGGCCGGACCGCCGTCGAGGAGCAGAAACTGCGCCGCCGTCCCCAGACCTGGCGCCTGGCCTGCCAAACCCTGGTCCAACAATCGGTGCTGGTGCTGACCCGGCCCCAGGTGCGTTTTGGGGACGCCGAGGCGCGCATCGCTGCGGCCAAAGCCAGCCCTCTACCCGCCGGACCCACGGCCTGGCCCGAGCCGGAGCCCCAAGACGAGGACAGCCTGGAATCCGCTGAGGACGCCGAAAGCACAACGAGGGATGAAGAGGCCTGATCAAGCCCCGTTGGCGGTGATACGGTCACCGAGCTCAAGACTTTTGCGATGGAAACCAACGACCTCGGCTTCGTCGCCAGCCTGATGTTCGTGCTGGTTCCGACGGTGTTCCTGATTGTTCTGTACATCCAGACCAGCAGCCGCCAGAGCTGACCGCTCCAGTTCAATGGTTCCGAAAAACCCTGGACGCATCCATGTGATGCATCCGGGGTTTTCTTTGTCTCAGTTCTGAATCAGTAGCAGAACAGCGAAAACCCCCTAGGGCCTTTAGTCCTGGGGGGTTTCTTCTTACTCGAGTCAGCCGCGACTGCAGGCGGCTACTGACGCCCTTCGGGTTCGCGCACCAGAAGAACCGGAGCCGGTGCATGGACCCTGATGTAGTCACTCACCGAGGACCCGAGCAGACGATCGATATCGACCAGCCCGCGGGCCACCAGGGGACGACGGTCCTGCGAAGCAATCACGACCAAGTCAGCCTTGTGCTCTTCAGCGGCCTGACAGAAGCCGCGTCCGATGTCACCGGTGCCGTGGATCGCCTTCATCTCCACACCAAAGCCGCGGGCGCGCTGGACAGCCTTATCGAGCAACTCGTCGGCAGGGGTTGAACCGCCACGGGACGGCGCGATGTCCTGGCGGCTGATGTGAACGCCGAGCAGGCTGCTGCCGGGCACATCGCGCACTAATTCACAGGCCAGCTTCAGGGCATCGTCGCCAACGCCAGTGCCATCGATCGCCACCATCACGCGGTTGATGTGACGGACATAAAGGTCGTCACGCACCAGCAACATCGGGCGAGTCGAGAGCTGGAAGACGTACTGGCTGGCGCTGTTGCTCAGGATCGACTGGAGCCGGCCCAGGCCCCGCGAGCCCATCACGATCAGGTCGGCATCAAGCTCATCGGCCACCTTCAAGACCGTTTGCTTGGTGTCGCCCTGGCGAATGATCGTGTTGACCTCCGAAGGATTCAGCCCCAGCCGCTGAACGGCTTCAGCAACAATTCCAGCGGCTTTTTGGGAGTGCTCGGCGTAGTCCTGACCAGCCTGCTCAGCGACGACATGGAGCAGATTGATGCGGGCCTGACGCACGGTTGGAATGTCGCGCAGCATGCGCACCATTTCCTCAACGTGACCTTTGCCTGAATCGGCGATCAGAAGATTGCGAAACACATCCCAGGAGCGCGTTGGGGCAGCCTATGGCTGAATTGCGCGCAACCTCGACTTGTGCCAGAGACCGTGACGGAGCAGCAACATGACCGCCCCTGGCGCCTCAAGCGCTCGGTCCTGCCGCAACACACCGACCATGCCGGAGTGATGTGGCATGGCAGCTACTTGGCCTGGCTTGAGGAAGCCCGGGTCGAAGCCCTCCGTCAGGCGGGACTGGCCTACAGCGCCCTCTCTGAGCGCGGCCTGGAACTGCCAGTTGTCTCACTGCAGATCGATTACCGCCAAGCCCTCCTTCATGGCGAGCACGTACAAGTGCTGAGCTGGGTTCTGCCGCAACAGGGGGTCAAGCTGCCCTGGCGCAGCCAGTTCATCAAGACGGACGGCAGCGTCGCCGCCGAGGCGCGCGTGGAGCTGGTCCTGGTGGACCTCAGCCAAGGCCCAGGGCAGCGGCGGTTGCTGCGCAGGGCACCTGAAGATCTGCGCGAGGCCCTCGCGCAACTCAGGGCAGGCCCAGGACCAGACTCAACCGTCTCGCTATAGTACAGACGTACTGCAGCGATTCAGGTGGGTCAGCTCGTTCATGCCCCCTTCTGCGCCAGCCAGGAGCGAGGGCGGCCCCTCAGGATCCACTCGGGGGAGACCTCCCGGCTCTGGCGATCGATCTGGAGCCGCTGTCCCGGTGTGGGCCGGCGGCGGCTGGAGCAACTCGAAGGCCTGTTTGGAAGCCTGCATGAGGCTTGGCAGGCAACCGGCCAAGAGCTGGAACACGCCCTGAGCGGAACGCAGATCAACGCCAGAGTTCTGCAGCGCATCGAGCTCTATCGCCAACAGCTCGGGCCAGCCCCCCTGAGCGATCCACCCACCCCCAATGAACGGCGTCGGTGGGGCGGCCAGCGCTGCCTCATGCCTGGAGATCCCGCTTTTCCACGGACTTTGGGTGAGATCGATCAACCCCCTCTGGCCCTGCATTGGGCCGGGCAAGGGAGCATCTGGGCTCCGCTGCGGCAGCGCCGAGCCGTTGCTGTCCTCGGAACCCGGCGCCCGTCGAAACATGGGCTCGCCATGGCCCAGGCCATTGGCCGAGCCCTAGCGCAGGCGGGATGGCCGGTGGTGGCTGGGCTATCGGAGGGCATTCAGGCGGCGGCCCATCAAAGCTGCCTCCAGGCGGGTGGAACGCCGGTGGCTGTCCTTGGAACACCGATCAATCAGTCATCGCCACGGGGGTTGGCCGGGTTGCAACAGGACATCTCAGCCCAGGGGCTGTTGCTCTCCGAATGGCCTGAGGGGACGGCATCACGGGCTGCCCATTTCGGCTTGAGACAACGGCTGGAGGTGGGCCTGGTGCAGGCCCTGGTCCTGATCGAATGCCCGCAGCAGAGCGCAGCACTCCACGCTGCGGAGTTGGGCTGGGCGCAAGGGATTCCACTTTGGGTCGTCCCCGCCGATGCCGGACGCAGCACTGCGGCAGGCAGCAATCGCCTGCTGGCCAGAGGGGCAACGCCCCTGCTGGATCCAGCGGACCTGGTCAAGCATCTGGGATGTGGGCCGAGGAGCAAGCCGGTTCGGCCGCCGATGCCAAGGGCGCACGCGACGTTGATGCAGCGCGAAGCGGCCCTCATGGGAGCCCTCGGTCAGGGTGCAACGCTTGAGCAGCTCTGCCATTCACTGCGGCTGAGCCCGGTGGGAATCAGTCAACGGCTGCTGCAACTGGAGCTGGCCGGATTGGTGCGCAGCGCTCCGGGGCTGTGGTGGCATCCCTGCTGAGACAGGGCTTCATAGGCTGATCCAATGGCTGAGTTGCTCACGGCTAAGGCAGTGCTGAGCTGGAGGCAGGCGATGCTCGGCCAGGGAGGCGAGAGCAGCGCGCTCGATTGGCTACTCGATCTCAAGGGCGGGCTGCGCTGGCAGCAGTTACAGGCGCTCAGGCTTTACCCCGAATCCGAGATTGTGCTGGAGCAGGACCTCGGCACGCTCGAGCAGATCTGGAGTCAACACCTCGAGCAGGCCATCCCCCTTCAGTACCTCGTTGGCCGCTGTCCCTGGAGGGACATCGAACTCGAAGTCGCACCAGGCGTGCTGATCCCTCGGCAAGAAACTGAAGTGCTGGTTGATCTGGCCTTGGACTGTGCCAAGGACGATCAAATGGCTGCCCCGCGCTGGGCGGACCTCGGCACTGGCTCAGGCTGCATCGCCATCGCTCTGGCGAAGGGACTGCCAAACGGCCAGGGGTTCGCCGTCGATCGTTCTGCCGAGGCGCTGCATCAGGCAGAGAGGAACGCCAAAGAGATCCTGGAGTCAACCTGCCTGGACTTCAGAGAAGGTGACTGGTGGGACGCGATCCGAGATCAGTGGGGCCAGCTGGATCTGGTGGTGAGCAACCCGCCCTACATCCCGGCTGCGGTCTGGGCGCAGCTCGAACATGTGGTGCGTGAGCACGAGCCCGAACTTGCACTCAATGGGGGCAGCGATGGCTTGGAGGCCCTGCGAACCATTGCTGCAGGAGCAGCACTTGGCCTGACGCCAGGCGGATGGCTACTGCTTGAGCATCACTACGACCAGAGCAGGGCTGTACTGGAGTTGCTTGAAGCGGCTGGACTGGTGAATGTGCAGGCCCACAAAGACCTTGAGGGGGTGCAGCGCTTCGCCAAGGCTCAGCGGCCACTCCAACCAGAGCAGAACTGGCCATGAACCAATCCCTTGAGGCCGGTCAATTCGCCGCTTTACTTCAACAAGGCCAAGCCGGGGTCTTCCCGACGGACACCCTGCCGGCGCTGGCCACCGTGCCAGAGCACGCCTCGCTGCTCTGGACGATCAAGGAGCGGCCTCAAAACAAGCCAGTGATCCTAATGGGTGCTGATGCTGAACAGCTCTTCAGCAACCTGGGGATGACGCCTGAACCGAACTGGTTGCGGCTAATCGAACTGCACTGGCCCGGAGCCCTGACGCTGGTGGTACCGGCTAAAGGGGCAGTGCTGGAACGACTCAATCCGGGGGGGGCAGCCCTAGGCCTTCGCGTTCCGGCCTGCGAGCAGGCCCGAGACCTGCTGCGATTGAGCGGACCCCTCGCCACCACGAGCACCAATCGCTCGGGAGAAGACCCCTGCACAAGCGCTGAAGAGGTGCAGGCGCGATTCCCCCAGTTGCTCCGCTTGGCCCCCGAACCCTGGCCAGCGCCCTCGGGGCAGGCCAGCACAGTGATCGCACTGGAGCCAGGCGGCTGTTGGCGCTTGCTGCGCGCTGGTGCTGTGATGCCCCAAGAGCTCCTGAGCTAAGCGGCCATGGCTTGGTTGCCCCTCCTACTGGTTGTCCTGCTGAGCCTGCATCAATGGCTGTTTCAGCCCCTGCTGGTGCTCAGCGCTGCTGTGTTTGAACTCAGGCCGCTGCCTTGGCTGATCCTTGCTGGACTGGCCTGGCTACTCGCCGGCAACGGACCGACTGCGAAGCCTTAGCTCAGGCCCCAAACCGCGAGAGAAGCCAAAAAAAAGCCCCCGGCTGAGCCGGGGGCGCTTGGTCGTCCCTCAAGGGGTGCAAGTGTGCGGGTGATCGCTATGGATCAGCCGAACTTGCCAGAGGTGGAAGCGATCAAGAAGGCGGCGTAGGTCACGAAGTAGCCCACGGTGAAGTGAGCCAGACCAACCACACGGGCCTGAACGATCGAGAGAGCCACAGGCTTGTCGCGCCAGCCCACCAGGTTGGCGAGCGGGGTGCGCTGGTGAGCCCAGACGATGGTCTCGATCAGTTCCTGCCAGTAACCGCGCCAGGAGATCAGGAACATGAAGCCGGTGGCCCAGATCAGGTGACCGAACAGGAACATCCAGGCCCAGACGGCGAGGTTGTTCGTGCCGAACGGGTTGTAACCGTTGATCAGCTGAGAGGAATTGAGCCACAGGTAGTCGCGGAACCAGCCCATCAGGTAGGTGCTGGATTCGTTGAACTGAGCCACGTTGCCCTGCCAGATGGCGAGGTGCTTCCAGTGCCAGTAGAAGGTGAGCCAACCCACGGTGTTCAGGGCCCAGAAGACAGCCAGGTAGAAGGCGTCCCAGGCACTGATGTCGCAGGTACCGCCACGGCCGGGGCCGTCGCAGGGGAAGGAGTAGCCGAAGTCCTTCTTGTCGGGCATCAGCTTCGAGCCACGGGCATCCAGAGCACCCTTGACCAGGATCAGGGTGGTGGTGTGCAGACCCAGGGCGATGGCGTGGTGCACCAGGAAGTCACCAGGGCCGATCTGCAGGAACAGATCGTTGCCACCGTCGTTGATGGCGTTCATCCAACCGCCCATGTAGGCGGCGCTGGCATTGCTAGCGGCGCTAGCGCCATTGGAGAGGAGCACGTCGAAGCCATACATGGCCTTACCAGAGGCGGCCTGCACGAACTGTGCGAAGACGGGCTCAACCAGGATCTGCTTCTCGGGGGTACCGAAGGCAACAACGACGTCGTTGTGGACGTAGAGGCCCAGGGTGTGGAAGCCGAGGAACAGGGAGACCCAGCTCAGGTGGCTGATGATCGCTTCTTTGTGCTCGAGCATCCGAGCAAGAACGTTGTTCTTGTTGGCCTCGGGGTCGTAGTCACGGATGAAGAAGATCGCACCGTGAGCGAAGGCACCGCACATCAGGAAGATGGCGATGTACTGGTGGTGGGTATAGAGGGCAGCCTGCGTCGTGTAGTCCTTGGCGATAAACGCGTAGGACGGCATCGAATACATGTGCTGCGCCACCAGGCTGGTCACAACGCCCAGGGAAGCCAGGGCCAGACCGAGCTGGAAGTGGAGCGAGTTGTTGATGGTGTCGTAAAGACCCTTGTGGCCAGCGCCCAGGTCACCAGGGGTGCCGTTGGGGGGGTTGTGAGCCTCGAGGATCTCGCGGATCGAGTGACCGATACCGAAGTTGGTCCGGTACATGTGACCAGCGATCACGAACAGACAGCCAATCGCCAGATGGTGATGGGCAATGTCGGTCAGCCAGAGGGCCTCACTTTGGGGGTGGAAACCACCCAGGAAGGTGAGGATCGCGGTGCCAGCGCCTTCTGAGGTACCAAACACCTGATAGGCGGTGTCGGGATTCTGGGCGTAGACGCCCCAGTTACCAGTGAAGAAGGGAGCCAGGCCTGCCGGGTGAGGCAGCACGTTCAGGAAGTTGTCCCAACCCACGTGTTGACCACGGGATTCGGGAATGGCCACGTGAACCAGGTGACCGGCCCAAGCGATGGAGCTGAAGCCGAACAGCACCGCGAGGTGGTGGTTCAGGCGGGACTCAGCGTTCTTGAACCAGGCCAGGGAAGGCCGGAACTTGGGCTGAAGGTGGAGCCAGCCAGCGAACAGGGCCCAAGCCGACAGGATCATCATGAAGATGGAACCCTGGTACAGCTCGGCGTTGGTGCGCATGCCGATCGTGTACCACCAGTGGTACACGCCGGAGTACGCAATGTTCACCGGGGAGGAGGCGCCTGCCTGGGTGAAGGCAGTGATGGCGCCTTGGCCGAAGTGGGGATCCCAGATCGCGTGAGCGATGGGACGGACATGCAGAGGATCGGCGACCCACTGCTCGAAGTTGCCCTGCCAGGCGACGTGGAACAGGTTGCCCGAAACCCAGAGGCCGATGATCGCGAGGTGACCGAAATGGGTGGAGAAAAGCTTTTGGTAAAGCTTTTCCTCCGTCATTCCGTCATGGCTCTCGAAGTCGTGAGCCGTGGCGATCCCGTACCAAATACGACGGGTTGTCGGGTCCTGTGCCAGACCCTGGCTGAACGAAGGAAATTTCGTTGCCATTGGGAAAGGTCAGGAGAGGTCAGCCGACCGCAATGATGCGGGCCAGGAAGAACGACCAGGTGGTCGCGATGCCGCCCAGCAGATAGTGGGCAACACCAACGGCACGGCCCTGGGTGATGGAGAGCGCCCGCGGCTGAATGGCGGGAGCAACTTTCAGCTTGTTGTGAGCCCAGACGATGGACTCAATCAGCTCTTGCCAGTAGCCGCGGCCACTGAACAGGAACATCAAGCTGAACGCCCAAACGAAGTGGGCACCCAGGAACATCAGGCCATAGGCACTGGTGGCAGAGCCATAGCTGTTGATCACCTGTGCGGCCTGAGCCCACAGGAAGTCACGCAGCCAGCCATTGATGGTCAGTGCGCTATTGGCAAAGTTGCCATTGGTGATGTGGGAGACGGAGCCGTCAGCATTGACGGTGCCCCACACGTCGCTCTGCATCTTCCAGGAGAAGTGGAAGATCACGATCGACAGGGAGTTGTACATCCAGAACAGGCCAAGGAACACGTGGTCCCAAGCCGACACCTGGCAGGTACCGCCACGGCCGGGGCCGTCGCAGGGGAAGCGGAAACCGAGGTTCGCCTTGTCGGGAACCAGACGGCTGCTGCGGGCATAGAGCACACCCTTCAGCAGGATCAGCACCGTCACGTGAATCGTGAAGGCGTGGATGTGGTGGACCATGAAGTCGGCCGTCCCCAGGGGGATCGGACCGGCGGCCACCTTGCCGCCGACGGCAACCACGGAGCCGTTGAACACTTCGCTCACACCAGCGAGGGCGTTGGGAGCGGTGCTACCGGCTGCAGCAGCGTGCAGACCCTGGATCCACTGCGCGAAGACGGGCTTCAGAGCAATGGCGGAGTCACTGAACATGTCCTGGGGACGTCCCAGGGCACGCATGGTGTCGTTGTGGATGTAAAGGCCGAAGCTGTGGAAGCCGAGCCAGATGCACACCCAGTTCAGGTGGCTGATCAGGGCATCGCGAGCCTTGAGCACCCGGTCGAGCACGTTGTCCACATGCTTGGCGGGGTCGTAGTCGCGAATCATGGCGATGGCGGCGTGGGCGCCAGCACCAACGATCAGGAAGCCACCAATCCAGGTGTGGTGGGTGAAGATCGACAGCTGCGTGGGGTAGTCGATGCCGATGTAGGGATACGCAGGCATCGCGTACATGTGCTGAGCAACGATGATGCTCAGCGAGCCCAGCAGCGCCAGGTTCACAGCCAACTGGGCGTGCCAGCTGGTGGTCATGAACTCGTAAAGGCCGTCGTGGCCCTTGCTGGCGGGGAAGAGCAGGGGGTCGCCCTTCTGGCCCTCGAGGATCTCCTTGATGCTGTGGCCGATGCCCCAGTTGGTCCGGTACATGTGACCGGCAACGATGAAGAGCACGGCGATCGCCAGGTGGTGGTGAGCGATGTCGCTCATCCACATGCTGCCGGTCACAGGATTCAGACCACCTTTAAAGGTGAGGAAATCGCTGTAGGCCGCCCAGTTACCGGTGAAGAAGGCATTGATGCCAGCGCCGAAACCGGGGAACAGCTGAGCCAGCAGGTCCTGGTTAAAGAACTCGTGGGGCAGGGGGATGTCCGCCACGGTGGCGATGGTCTTGCCATTGAGCGACAGGGGGCTGCCGGCATCGATGGCGTCCATCAGCGCGGTGGTGGGCAGAGACACATGGATCAGGTGACCCGCCCAGGACAGGGAACCCAGACCAAGCAGACCGGCCAGATGGTGGTTGAGCATCGACTCAACGTTCTGGAACCACTCGAGCTTGGGAGCTGCCTTGTGGTAGTGGAAGACGCCCGCATTGAGCATCAAACCGGCCATCACCAGAGCACCGATGGCCAGGGCCATGAGCTGGGTTTCAGTGGTGATGCCCCAGGCCCGCCACACATGGAAGAGGCCTGAAGTGATCTGGATGCCGTGGAAGCCGGCACCCACATCGCCGTTAAGGATTTCTTGGCCAAAGACAGGCCAAACCACCTGCGCACTGGGTTTCACGTGCGTGGGGTCGGCGAGCCAGCCGGAGTAGTTGGAGAAGCGAGCACCGTGGAAGAAGGCGCCGCTCAGCCAAACAAAGATCACAGCCAGGTGACCGAAGTGGGCCGAAAAAATCTTCCGGCTGACCTCTTCGAGATCGCTGGTGTGGCTGTCGAAGTCGTGAGCGTTGGCGTGGAGGTTCCAAACCCAGGTTGTGGTTTTGGGACCTTTGGCAAGGCTGCGATCGAAATGGCCGGGCTTACCGAACAGTTCGAAGGTGGCCGGGTTGTTCACCCGGTCGACCTGGGCCTTCGCCGTTTTCCCACGCTCTGGTGGGCTGATGGTCATCGAGAGGTTCCTCGAGGGACGGGGTCGAGGTGGAGGTCCACCCTTCTGGGCTGATCCTTCGACGAAGCGAGGGATCTCCAGTGGAGCCACGGACGCAAGCCAAGAACTCGCGCCATGGGCGCCGGGCCAAGAAAACCCGCTTCGACCGAGGTCGAAACTGCTCTTCCTGACTGGCGCTTTGGGCCCCAATAAGGGGACCGCTGGCGGAAGTATAAAAGCGGAATCCAAGCCTCTCGGCCCAGCAGTTACAAAGGTTCAACCCGGAGTCGGACCAGTCAGGGACTGAGTTCTCGCGGGAGCAAAGAATCATCAAGTTTTCTCAGATTGCCCCCGTCTTGTTAAGCAAATAAGGCCATTTCCATAGCCCTATTTATCGAGAATCCGCTAGTCCTTCCGGTCAAATAGTCCGCAAACCTGCAGAATGTGTTCAGTCATTCGCCCAAACGAGTGGGGAGAGGCAAGCGCATGCGCCAGTCAGCACTAAAGGCCATCTCGGCCGTGGTGCTCTCGGTGTTGCTCATGGTCGCCAGTGGCTGCACATCCGGCACCAGCGCAAGAGGGAGCAGGTCAGAACCCTCTCCAGTCACCAGCTCCAAACCAAGTGGACAGCTGCAGGAAGTTGCCCCACCAGGAGCAGTGCAACAAGTCCGCGAAAGGTTGAACGACCTGGCGCCACAGATCGAGGTGTTGTCCCCTGCAAATGACAGCACTCTTCCGGCCGGCCCCTGGACGCTGAAGCTGAAGGTTCAGGACTGGCCCCTCTACGAAGACGAAACCAACGGACTGGGCCCCCACCTGGTCGTTCAACTCGACGATCAACCCCCCAGGCGCATCAGCAGCGAAGCCGAAGCCCAGGGACTCTCCATGCCGGAGCTCAGCCCTGGCAGCCATCGCCTGACGGTCTTCGCCGCCAGGCCCTGGGGGGAAGTGGTCAAAGCCCCAGGAGCCAGTCAGCAGTTACGCCTGCATCGGGTCGCCCGCAATCCGTCCCAACTGCCGGCTTCGGGCTCCCCGCAGCTGATTGCAGCCAGTCCCTCGGACCTGCAGCACAACGAGCCGGTCCTGATCGACTGGTTGTTGATCGACGCACCGCTGCAGCACCTGCGCGATGACGATGCCCGTTGGCGCCTGCGGGTCAGCGTGAACGGCGACAGCTTTCTGGTGGATCGGCAGACACCGCTCTGGCTCAAGGGCCTGAAGCGGGGCAGTAATGCGGTGCAACTGGAATTGCTGGACGGCCGGGGAGATCCCCTGAACCCACCCTTCAACAGCGTGGTGCGTGAGGTGGTCATCGACTCCAGCCTCAGGCCGAGCTGGCAACAGGCCACGCTGAGCGCTCAAGCCCTCGCGGCACTCAGTGGCACCCCGGAGCCAGAACCCGTCACGCCTCCAGCCGCCGAGATCCAGACCAAGGAACCCGAGACCGCACAACCTGAGGCTGTTCAACCTGAGGCTGCTCCAACTGAAGCGAGTGAACCGGAGCGCCCTAAGCCCCAGCCAGCTCCCCTGGAGGAGACACGCCCGGATCCCACCGAACTGCCAATGGCAGCTGAGGCGACACCCGCCCCAGCCGATCCCGAGCCCGAACCTGCTCCTGCGGAGCCCCCCTCGGCACCCGAAGAAGAACCGACGCCTCCTGCACCCACTGCGGTGGCACCCACGCCAGCACCAGTAACAACTGTGCCCGCAGAGCGCACAGCTCCGAGCAGTCGCCTGGGTGGATCGGCGCGGGATTTGGTCAGCAGTGACGGGTCCCTGATCGAAGCGCAGCCCAAGGGTCCCTTGGCCGGCCTGAAGGCGAAGCTGGGGGGATGAACGACAGCCTGATTTGGGGATTCAGCCTCAGCGCCAGCGGCCTCCCGCTGCTGCGACGCCTCCTGCAATCAGGTGAGATTGACCGTCTGGCCAGCCCGGCCGATGGAAACCACTGGGGGCCTGGGGAACTGCAGGCCCTGCTCGAGGCCAACTGGAGCACAAGTCGGGCCTTTGTGGCCGTCGGGGCCTGTGGGGCCGTCACCCGACTGATCGCGCCTCAGCTCGAGAGCAAGGCCAGCGACCCAGCGGTGGTCGTCCTGGATCCAAGCGGACGCTTTGCCATCCCCCTACTGGGAGGCCACGGGGCTGGTGGCGAGGCCCTGGCTCGGACCCTGGCGGCCCGATGCCAAGGGGAAGCCGTGATCACCGGTGCCGCCCATGGCGAGGGCCGGGTTGCCTTGGACAGCTTTGGTCAGGCCTGGGGCTGGAGACGCAACAACGGCCCCTGGGATGCGCTCATGAAGGCAGCCGCCCGCCGCGAGGCGCTGGAGGCCCAACACCTACAGGGCAATTCCCGCTGGCAAGAACTCCCCGGCCTGGCGCCAGGGGCCGAGGCCGCCACACAAAGGATTTCGGTCGGGATTGGGGCGGATTCGGGCTGCCGCTGGCACCCGCCCAGCGTCTGGCTGGGAATGGGCTGCGAGCGCAACACCAGCCTGAGCCTGCTGGAGCGCTGCTGCGACCAATTAATCGAGCACCACCGGATCGCACCGGAGGCGATCGCAGGCCTGGCCAGTGCCGATCGCAAAGCGGATGAGCCGGCTCTCTTGGCGCTGGCCAAACAGCGCGGCTGGCCCCTGCGCTGCTTCAGCGCTGAGCGCCTGGCACCGGTGGAGGTTCCCAACCCCTCGGCGGTGGTCGCGGCCGAACTGGGAACCGCCAGCGTGGCGGAGGCCTCGGCCCTTCTGGCGGCGGGCCCGGAGGCAACGCTGCTGGCCGAAAAGCAGATCAGCCGCGCCGAAGCAGGGGAACAGGGAGCGGCGACCGCAGCCCTGGCCCTGGCCGCCAGTCAATGGGCACCCCATCGCGGCCAGTTGCATCTGATCGGCAGTGGGCCAGGTCGGCTGGACCTCCTGACCCCGGACGCCAAAGCGGCCCTCAGCCAGAGCTGCGTTTGGGTCGGCTACGGGCTCTACCTGGATTTGCTTGAACCGCTGCGCCGCCCCGATCAACTGCGCAGTGACGGTCAGCTGACCCAAGAGCGAGAACGCTGCAGGGAGGCGCTGCGCCTGGCCTGCGAGGGACAGACCGTCTCCTTGGTCTCCTCGGGGGATAGCGGCATCTATGGGATGGCGGGACTGGCCCTGGAGCTCTGGCTCGAGCTCGATCCCCTGGACCGTCCTGGCTTCGAGGTCCATCCCGGAATCTCAGCCCTGCAGGTTGCCGCGGCCCGGGCCGGAGCACCGTTGATGCACGACTTCTGCACCATCAGCCTGAGCGACCGTCTGACCCCTTGGGAGGTCATCGAAAAACGCCTGGTGGCAGCGGCGGCAGGCGACTTTGTCGTCGCCCTCTACAACCCGCGCTCCAAGGGCAGGGATTGGCAGCTGGAGCGGGCCCAGCAGCTTCTGCTCGCCGGACGGCCTGCCAGCACGCCTGTGGTCCTCGCTCGCCAACTCGGGCGCCCCGAAGAGCAGGTGACCCTGCACGAACTCGGCGGTCTTCCGATCGAGCAGGTGGACATGCTCACCCTGGTGATGATCGGCAACAGCAGCAGTCGCGCCGAGGACGGCCGGATGGTCACCCCGAGGGGATATCCAGGCGCGGAGCTGCAATAAGAATCGGGATGACAGGATTCGAACCTGCGGCCCCTTCGTCCCGAACGAAGTGCGCTACCAAGCTGCGCTACATCCCGATGGGCGGAGTGTAGGAGATGGTGGACCAGTCGCTTCCTAGAGTCAGCCAGCCCTTTGGTGCCTTCGGCGCGCTCCTCATCCCTTGCTGAAACCCGACTGGCTGCGCGTCAAAGCTCCCCAGCGGGAACGGATTGGGGAAGTGGCCGATCTGCTGCTGGATCTCAAGCTCAACACCGTCTGCCAGGAGGCCAGCTGCCCGAACATCGGCGAGTGCTTCGCCGGGGGCACAGCCACCTTTTTGATCATGGGGCCGGGCTGCACCCGGGCCTGCCCCTACTGCGACATCGATTTCGATAAGAGCGTCCGCAGCCTCGATCCGACCGAGCCCGAGCGCCTGGGGGAGGCCACCGCGCGGCTGGGCCTGAAGCATGTGGTGATCACCTCGGTGAATCGCGACGACCTGAGCGATGGCGGAGCCAGCCAATTTGTGGCCTGCATCGAGGCGGTCCGCCAGCGCTCTCCCCAGACCACCATTGAGCTGCTGATCCCTGATTTCTGCGGGGACTGGGATGCCCTGGCCACGGTGATGGAGGCCGGCCCCGATGTGCTGAACCACAACATCGAGACGGTGCCCAGGCTCTACAAAAAAGCCAGACCCCAGGGGATCTACGAACGCTCGCTCGAGCTGCTGCTGCAGGTGCGGGAGCGCTGGCCAAAGGCCTACAGCAAGTCCGGCCTGATGGTCGGCCTTGGGGAAAGCGACGAGGAAGTGATCGAGACCCTGCTGGATCTCAGGGAACACCGGGTCGACATCGTCACGATCGGCCAGTACCTCTCCCCGGGGCCGAAGCACCTGCCGGTGGATCGGTTCGTCACCCCCGAGCAATTCGAGCGCTTCCGTCTCCACGGCGAGCAGGAGCTGGGCTTTCTCCAGGTGGTCAGCACTCCCCTGACCCGCAGCAGCTATCACGCCGGTGAGGTGCAGCGCCTGATGCAGCTGCACCCCCGCTAGGCCTGGCTTAAGCCTGGGGCTCCAGCAGAAATTCAGCTTCCAGAGCCTGGGCCTCAGGGCAGTCCCCAAGGGCATCCAGGCGCTGGTTCACCAGGCTCACGGGAGCATCCAGGCGGACACAGTGCTCGAGCAGGGCCAGGGTCATCTGGCGGGCAAAGAGCTGTTGAAAGGGTTGGGCGAACTCAGGAGGCATGGCTCCGTTGCGGTTGCCCAAACGCTATGGACGGTCTCGGATTGCAGCGGTCGGGCCAGCCGAACCAAGGGGTGGGGTGAGCCGACCCAGTGGTGCAGCAACCGAACCCGAAGGAGCGGAGAACCGGCGGCTCAGGCCGCCACCGCCTCCCGCTCCGCCAGGCCGACGTTGGCCTTCTCGCTGGGGGGAACCAGCACCTTGAAGCGCCCTTTCCAGCTGGACCAGTCGCCCAGGATCGTGGACGCCTTGCTGCTGCCGGTGGCCGCGAGATGGGCCTCGAGCAGAGGCTTGAGCATGGCCTCCTGCTCAGGGGTCGTGAGTTCACAGATCTCGACAATCTCAGGGTTGACGCGATCGCGCAGACCACCGTTCTCATCGAGGATGAAGGTGACGCCACCGGTCATGCCGGCGCCCACGTTGCGGCCCGTGCTGCCGAGCACCACGACCACACCACCGGTCATGTATTCGCAGCAGTGGTCGCCGGCGCCTTCCACCACGGTCTTGACGCCGCTGTTGCGCACAGCGAAACGCTCACCGGCACGGCCGAGGGCAAAGAGCTCACCACCGGTGGCGCCATAGAGGCAGGTGTTCCCCAGGATCACCTGGGCACCGGGATCATTGCCACCGGCAGGGGGAACAACGGTGATGCGACCACCGTTGATGCCTTTGCCGACGTAGTCGTTGGCCTCACCCACCAGGCGCACATTCATGCCCTGAACGGTGAATGCGCCAAAGCTCTGTCCCGCCGCACCCTCATAGGTGAGGTCGAGTTGTCCCTGGAAGCCGGTGTTGCCATGGCGAGCCGCGATCTCACCGCCCAAACGAGCACAGACGCTGCGATCGGTGTTGATGATCGGCAGGGTCCTGGCGAGCTGGCCGTGGTTCTCAATGGCCGCCAGCAGCTCGGCATCAGCCAGCAGCTGATCCTCAAGGATCACGCCGTTGCCATGGGCCGCCTCGGCGTGGCGCAACCAGGCGCGATCGGCAGCCTGGGGGATGGGATCCAGCAGGCAAGAGAGATCCAGGGCCTTGGTTTTCGCCAGCTGCACAGCGCGGGGCTTCAGCAGGTCCGAGCGACCAATCAGGTCCTCCAGACGGGCCACGCCCAGCACGCTCATCAGCTGACGCACTTCCTCAGCGACGAACAGGAAGAAGTTCACCACCTGCTCCGGCAGACCGGTGAAGCGCTTGCGCAGGGCCTCCTTCTGGGTGGCCACGCCGACCGGGCAGTTATTGGTGTGGCAAACGCGGGCCATGATGCAGCCCTCGGCGATCATCGCGATCGAACCGAAGCCGTATTCCTCAGCGCCCAGCAGGGCGGCGATGACCACGTCCCAGCCGGTCTTCAGGCCGCCATCGGCCCGCAGCAGCACGCGATCACGCAGGCCGTTCTCCAGCAGAGCCCGGTGAACCTCGGTCAGACCGAGTTCCCAGGGACCGCCGGCATGCTTGATCGAGCTCAGGGGCGAGGCACCGGTGCCGCCGTCATGGCCAGAGATCTGGATGACATCGGCATTGGCCTTGGCCACACCTGCCGCGATGGTGCCGATGCCGATCTCAGCCACCAGCTTGACGCTGACCTTGGCGGCGGGATGCACCTGGTGCAGGTCATGGATGAGCTGCGCCAGATCCTCGATGGAATAGATGTCGTGGTGAGGCGGCGGTGAGATCAAGGCCACCCCAGGCTTGCTGTTGCGCAACCAGGCGATGTAGGGATCGACCTTCGGACCGGGAAGCTGGCCGCCTTCACCGGGCTTGGCCCCTTGGGCCACCTTGATCTCGAGCTGCTTGCCGCTGCGCAGGTACTCGGGGGTCACGCCAAAGCGGCCCGAGGCGATCTGCTTGATCGCAGAGCAGGCGGTGTCCCCGTTTTTCAGACCCTTGATCGAGGGCAGGGTGGCGGAGAGGCCCTCCGCATTCACATCCCCCAGGACCTTGAAGCGAGCCGGGTCCTCGCCGCCCTCACCGCTGTTGCTCTTGCCGCCGATGCGGTTCATCGCGACGGCCAAGACTTCATGGGCTTCGCGCGAGAGCGCACCCAAGCTCATGCCGCCGGTGCAGAAGCGCTCACAGATGCTCTCGATGCTCTCGACCTGATCGAGGGGCAGCGGAGTGGCGGCGGGTTGCAGCTCCAGGAGGTCCCGCAGGGCCGTCACCGGACGGTTCTCCACCAGGGTTTTGTAGGTAGAGAAGTGGTCGTAGCCGGGCCCCTGCTTGATCGCCGCATGGAGAGCCTTGGTCATCTCCGGGCTGTTGAGGTGGTATTCCCCGCCGGTCCGGTACTGCACAAAGCCCATGAACTCGAGCTTGGTGCGGTTGAGTTCTGGGAACGCCTTGGCGTGGAAGGTCAGCGTCTCGCTGGCCAATTCCGCCAGGCTCAGGCCAGCCACGCGGCTGGTGGTGCCCTTGAAGGCCCGCTCGATCAGATCGGCACCGACACCGATCGCCTCGAAGATCTGGGCTCCGTGGTAGCTGGCCAGCAGGGAGATACCGATCTTGGAGAGGATCTTGCGTAGACCGTCTTCGAGGGCCTTGCGCACATTGGCCTGGACCTGATCGGGGGTCAGGGCGGGCAGCTTGCCCCGCTCAATCAATTTCTGCGTCTTGGGATGGGCCAGCCAATGGCGCGTGGTCTCCCAGGTGAGCCAGGGGCAAACAGCGCTGGCGCCGTAGCCGATCAGGCAAGCCAGGTGGTGGGTGCTCCAGCACTGGGCGGTCTCAGCCACCAGGGAGGTCTGCAGGCGCAGTCCCTGGTTCAGCAGGTGATGGTGCACCGCACCCACCGCCAGGAGCGGGGGGATATAGGACGTGGTCGCCGTGATTCCCCGGTCAGAGAGCACCAGGATTTGGTTGCCGCTGCGCACGGCGGCTTCAGCGTCGCTGCAGAGCTGGGTCAGTGCCGCCTCAAGGCCGACCGGTCCGCCGGTGATCGGCATCAGGGTCGAGAGCGTGCGGCTGGCAATGCCCTGCTGGGTGGCCGCCGCCAACTCGGCCTCATTAAGGATCGGGCTGTTGAGATGCAGAACCGCTGCCGCGGCGGCCTCGGGCTTGAGGGGAGAGCCCCGCTTGCCCAGATGCATCTCCAGGCTCATCACCAACTTCTCCCGCAGGGGGTCAATCGGCGGGTTGGTGACCTGGGCGAAGCGCTGCTTGAAGTAGTCGTACAGAAGGTGGGGCTTATCGGAGAGCACCGCCAAGGGGATGTCATCACCCATGCAGTAGGTGGGCTCCTTGGCCGCACCGGCCATGTCCTCGATCACCAGATCGAAGTCCTCGGCGGTGAAACCAAAGGCGGTTTGCTGCTGGAGCAGCTCCAGGTCAGCCAGCTGGCGCTCCTGGGTCCAGGGCTGGGCCGTCAGGGTGCGGCGGTGCTCCGCCAACCACTGGCCGTAGGGGTGACGCGCGGCCACCTCTTGCTTGACGTCCCAGTTATGGAGCAGGCGACCGTTCTCCAGATCAACGGCCAACATCTGGCCGGGGCCCAGGCGACCCTTTTCGATGATCCGGCTTTCCTCGAGCTCCACCACGCCGGTTTCCGAGCCCATCACCACAAAACCGTCGCTGGTGATGCAGTAGCGAGCCGGGCGCAGGCCATTGCGATCCAAGGTGGCGCCAACGCTGCGGCCATCGGCGAAGACCAGAAGCGCTGGGCCATCCCAGGGCTCCTGGGTGCAGGCCGAGTACTCATAGAAGGCCTGGACCGCTGGCTTGTCAGCCAGAGCCGGCTGATCGCGGAAGGCCTCCGGCACCAGGGTCAGCAGGCTCTCGGTGATCGGGCGACCACTGCGAACCAGCAGCTCGAGGGTGGCATCAAGGTTGGCCGAATCGCTGAAGGCGGAATTCACCACCGGCTTGAGGTCCGAAGCGGCATCGCCCCAAACCGCATCGAGATCAGCCTCGGCGGCGCGGGCCCAATTCAGGTTGCCCAGAAGGGTGTTGATCTCGCCGTTGTGGCCCAGGAGACGCATCGGCTGGGCCAGGGGCCAGCGGGGCAGCGTGTTGGTGCTGAAACGACGGTGATAAACCGCGAAACTGACCGCGAAGCGTTCATCTCGAAGGTCCCCGTAGTAGGCGGAGAGGACCTCCGAGCGGACCATGCCCTTGTAGACAACCGTCCGGCTGCTCAAGGACGCGAAGTAAAGGTCGCTTGGGACGGCACCCCAGACACTGCGCGCACGATCGCCGCAGCGGCGCCGCAGGCGGAACAGCAGGGCCTCGAGGGCGTCACCATCGCAATCGGCGGCGAGCAGCCACTGCTCAATCACTGGAGCCGTGCCGCGGGCCAGGGGACCTAAGACGCTGGGGTCCACGGGAACGCTGCGCCAGCCCAGGCTGCGCAGTCCCAGGGCCTGAGCTTCCTCGTCGCAAAAGGCCTTGGCTTGATCGCGCTTGCCCGCCTCGGCAGGCAGGAACACCATGCCCAAACCACGGGTTGCAGTTGAGGCTGCGGCAGCTTCAGGCCAAACCGCCTCGAGATAGGTCCAGGGGATGCCGCAGAGCACACCGGCGCCATCGCCGGAATCGCCATCGCCGCCGCAGCCTCCGCGGTGCTCCATGCAGTCCAGACCGCGCAGGGCCTGCTTCAGGACCCAGTGGCTGGTCTCACCTTTGAGGTTCGCCAGAAAACCAACGCCGCAGGCATCCTTCTCGCCGGCCACCTCTGCCGGGGCGGGGCTGTCGCAATGGGGCCAAACAGGACGAGAAGACAGCGGCATAGCCCAGCGACAACAGGTCTATCGGTAGTAACGAAGCAGCCGGGTCGACCGAACGGAAGGCGACGGATCGCCCTAAACCTCGGTCCCGCTGCGAGCTTCTGAATCTAAAAGCTGGACCACCTGCAACTCAAGCAAGTGCTGGCGGACCGCTCCAAGGTCGCTAGCGTTTCGAGACTGAGCGGGCTGCTTCATGGCTTTGATGCCCGTCCTGGCAGCCCTGCATCCCGGGATCCCGCTCATTCCACCGCCTCCGCCACCAGCCGAGGTGAGACCGATCCGGCAGGCGGAAGGGTCACTGATTCGCGCCAACGGACGGACGCAACCAGCCCGCTGGCGCATCGAACGGGGCGAGCTCTGGCTCACCCTCGAATTCCTGGAGAACCAGCTCGGCGTCCAGCGCTCCAGCGGAGAGCGGGGCATGCTGCAACTGGAATGGTTTGGCAGCGAAATCAGCCTTCCCGCCATGCGACAACAGAGCCTGGGGGATGAGGTCGCTGTTCCAGTCAGCGACCTGCTGCGCCGCGTCGGCGTGAGCTTTGAGCCCTTCGGGAAAAACGAACTGAGCCTGGAGCTCCCGGTTCGCCCCCTAGAAGCGATCCGCGCCAGGGACAACGGCATCAGCGGCCGGCGCGTGGTCCTTGACCTCAAGGCCCCGGCACTGGTGCGCAGCGATGACGGCCAACTGGCCATCAGTGCCGAAGGCAACCCAGAGCAACTACGGCAACTGGCAGGGCTGGGGCTGAAACCCCGTCAAGAGAACGGCTGGCTGCAGCTGGAGGCCAAAGGGGAACGCCTAACCCTGGGCCGGCCTTGGCGCCTGGTCCTCGACCTGCCCAGCGACACCGCACTCACCAGCCTCAATCGCCCGAGCGGCACCAGCCCCAACACCGCCCTTGCGAGCCTGCAGCGCCAGGGGCTCGCCCTCAATCGAACGGTGGACCGCATCGGCAACCGCCAGGTCCTGATCAACAGCGTCCAGCTCGATCCACGCCGAGTCCCGGTCGATCTGCGCCCGCTCAACCGAAGCAACGGGATGAAGGGCCTCAGCAGCCTCAGTCAGCTGGCCCGCAATGAATCGGCCCTGATCGCCATTAATGGCGGCTTTTTCAATCGCGTGAACCGGCTTCCCCTGGGGGCGCTGAAGGACAACGGCCAGTGGCTCTCAGGACCGATCCTGAATCGGGGGGCCGTGGGCTGGGGCGATGGTGAACTTCCCCAGTTCGATCGACTCAGGCTTCAGGAGAGCGTGCTCGATCCACGCCAACGGCGCTGGTCGCTGATCAGCCTGAACAGCGGCTACGTCCAGAAGGGACTGGCCCGCTACACCGAAGCCTGGGGTCCGCGCTATCAGCCGTTAACCGGCCAAGAACTGGGGTTCGTGCTCCGCAATGGCGTTGTGCAACAGCGCATCGAGGGCATTCCCCAACCCGGGGTCCCCTTGCGCGCCGGGGATGAACTGTTGGTGGCCCGCGGCGGGGTTCAGGTGGACTGGCAGCCGGGAGAACGCCTCGTGCTCAGCAGCCGATCGACTTCCGTCGTTGGGGACAAACCCTTTGTGGTCGGCGGTGGCCCGCTGCTGCTGCGCTCTGGACTGGTGGCCCTCAACGGCCAAGCGGAGGGATTCAGCCCTGGCTTCATCCGTCAGGGCGCCCCAAGAACCGTGATCGCCAGCGACGGACGTCAGCTGTGGCTGATCACCCTGCAGGGGGTCAATAACGCCGGGCCGACCTTGATGGAAACGGCATTACTCCTGAAACAGCGCGGCCTGAAGGAGGCGCTGAACCTCGATGGAGGCAGCTCCACCGGCCTGGTTCTGGCGGATGTCCAAACCGTGAAAGGACGGGGCATCGCTGGATCGGTCCACAACGGCATTGGCTTGATCCCCCGTGCACCGATGCCACGGCCCAACCGTCCGCCGGCGCGGCTGGCCTCCAGCCCGCCCTGACACACTGGGTCGACCCAGCCTTTTCTTTGCCATGCCCAAGGGCCAAGGCATGCAACTCACCGCAGCGGCTGCCGCAGAGCTCGGCCGCCAAGCGGCCGTCGCCGGCACCCCGGGGATGATGCACCTTGACCTGGTGGATGGCACCTGCGAGCGCTGGGTGATTCGCATTCGTCCGGGCCGTCTGGCCGGAGTTCCCGTGGCACGCGCCGACGGGATCACTCTGTTTGCCCCCGGCGACCAGGGCGAGCGACTCAACACCCTCGAGCTCGACTATCGAGGTGACCTC
The DNA here is from genome assembly GCF_054459035.1 of Synechococcus sp. LTW-G. NCBI lineage: Bacteria > Bacillati > Cyanobacteriota > Cyanophyceae > Synechococcales > Synechococcaceae > Synechococcus > Synechococcus sp. LTW-G. The sequence goes on from NZ_JBTKYW010000009.1 coordinate 33,086, forward strand.
AGCGGGGGCGGATTCTTGATCCGCACCGGCCGAGAGCACCGCGTTTGCGCTTGTGGTGCGGCCTTTGGCCCCGCTGACGAACCCGTTCTGGGTGGCAGCACCTCGACAAAGTAATGTGGCGGATTGTCGAAACGGTCGGCTCTCCGACCTCGCTTCCGGCCCCTCGAAAACTCCCGGCCCTCGATGCCCACGATTCAGCAGCTGATCCGCAGTGAGCGGACGCGCCTTACCCGCAAGACCAAGTCGCCCGCACTGCGCTCCTGCCCTGAGCGCCGTGGTGTCTGCACCCGCGTGTACACCTCAACCCCGAAGAAGCCGAACTCGGCTCTGCGGAAGGTGGCCCGTGTGCGCCTGACCTCCGGCTTTGAGGTGACCGCCTATATCCCCGGTATCGGCCACAACCTGCAGGAACACTCCGTGGTGATGATCCGCGGCGGTCGTGTGAAGGACCTGCCCGGTGTCCGCTACCACATCATTCGCGGCACCCTCGACACCGCGGGTGTGAAGGACCGTCGTCAGTCCCGCTCCAAGTACGGCGCCAAAACCCCCAAGGATTGATTTCCTTTCGACGTTCGTTTCTGACTTCCTCCCCTTAGCTCTATGTCACGCCGCAACGCCGCCGAGAAGCGCCCGGTTCTTCCCGATCCCCAGTTCAACAGCCGTCTGGCAACCATGATGGTTGCCCGTCTGATGAAGCACGGCAAGAAGTCCACCGCTCAGCGGATTCTTTCCGACGCCTTCACGCTGATCAACGAGCGGACCGGCAGTGACGCCCTCGAGCTGTTCGAAACCGCGGTGAAGAACGCCACTCCCCTAGTGGAAGTGCGTGCCCGCCGCGTCGGTGGTGCCACCTACCAGGTGCCCATGGAAGTCCGTCAGGAGCGTGGCACCGCCATGGCCCTGCGCTGGCTCGTGAATTTCTCGCGCGCCCGCAACGGCCGGAGCATGGCCCAGAAGCTGGCCGGCGAACTGATGGATGCCGCCAACGAAGCTGGCAGCGCCGTTCGCAAGCGCGAAGAGACCCACAAGATGGCCGAGGCCAACAAGGCCTTCGCTCACTACCGCTACTAAGCGGAACTGCGGCATCTCAGGTCGGATGTGACCGACTTGTAGAGTGACGCCCGCTTTTTTGTCGATTCCACCCTCCGGAGACCTGCCCCGTGGCTCGCGCTATTCCCCTGGAACGCGTCAGAAATATTGGTATTGCGGCACACATTGATGCCGGTAAAACCACCACCACTGAACGAATCCTGTTTTATTCAGGTGTGGTGCACAAGATCGGTGAGGTGCATGACGGCGCCGCCGTGACCGACTGGATGGCCCAGGAGCGCGAGCGGGGCATCACCATCACTGCTGCGGCGATCTCCACCAGCTGGAACGATCACCGCATCAACATCATTGATACCCCCGGCCACGTGGACTTCACCATTGAGGTGGAGCGCTCCATGCGTGTGCTCGATGGCGTGATCGCCGTCTTCTGCGCCGTCGGTGGTGTTCAGCCCCAGTCGGAAACCGTCTGGCGTCAAGCGGACCGCTACAGCGTTCCGCGCATGGTGTTCGTCAACAAGATGGACCGCACCGGCGCTGACTTCCTCAAGGTGCACGGTCAAATCAAGGACCGCCTGAAGGCCAACGCCGTTCCGATTCAGCTGCCCATCGGCGCTGAGGGTGAACTGAGCGGGATTATCGACCTGGTCAAGAACCGCGCCTTCATCTACAAGGACGACCTCGGCAAAGACATCGAAGAGACCGATGTCCCTGCGGACATGAAGGATCTCGTCGATGAGTGGCGCGCCACTCTGATGGAGACCATCGCTGAAACCGATGAAGCGCTGATCGAGAAGTTCCTCGAGGAAGGCGAGCTGAGCGAGGCAGAACTGGCCAAGGGCATCCGCGAGGGCGTGCTGAAGCACGGCCTGGTGCCAATGCTCTGCGGCTCCGCCTTCAAGAACAAGGGCGTTCAGCTGCTGCTGGATGCCGTGGTGGACTACATGCCCGCCCCGGTGGATGTGCCCCCGATCCAGGGTCTTCTGGCTGATGGCAGCGAAGCGGTGCGTCCCGCCGACGACAACGCCCCCTTCAGCGCACTGGCCTTCAAGGTCATGGCTGACCCCTTCGGCAAGCTCACCTTTGTGCGCATCTACTCGGGTGTGCTCCAGAAGGGCAGCTACGTGCTGAACTCCACCAAGGACAAGAAAGAGCGCATCTCTCGCTTGATCGTCCTCAAGGCCGACGACCGTGAGGAAGTGGACGAACTCCGCGCCGGTGATCTCGGCGCCGTTCTGGGTCTTAAGGACACCACCACCGGCGACACCCTCTGTGTCGACTCCGATCCGATCATCCTGGAATCGCTCTACATCCCCGAGCCCGTGATCTCGGTGGCTGTCGAGCCCAAGACCAAGGGCGACATGGAGAAACTCTCCAAAGCCCTGCAGTCCCTCTCCGAAGAGGACCCGACCTTCCGGGTTCGCACGGATGCAGAGACCGGCCAAACCGTGATCGCCGGCATGGGCGAACTCCACCTGGAGATCCTGGTGGACCGCATGCTGCGCGAATTCAAGGTGGAGGCCAACATCGGTGCTCCTCAGGTGTCCTATCGCGAAACCATTCGCGCCAGCGCCAAGGGCGAGGGCAAATTTGCCCGTCAAACCGGTGGTAAGGGCCAGTACGGCCACGTGGTGATCGAAATGGAGCCCGGCGAGCCGGGTTCCGGGTTCGAGTTCGTCAACAAGATTGTTGGCGGCGTCGTGCCCAAGGAGTACATCGGTCCGGCTGAAGCCGGCATGAAGGAAACCTGCCAGTCCGGTGTGATTGCAGGATTCCCGATGATCGATGTGAAGGTCACCATGGTCGACGGGTCGTACCATGACGTCGACTCCTCGGAGATGGCGTTCAAGATCGCCGGCTCCATGGCCTTCAAAGACGGCGTCAAGAAGTGCAATCCCGTACTTCTTGAGCCCATGATGAAGGTCGAAGTTGAGGTTCCTGAGGACTTCCTCGGAAGCGTCATCGGTGACCTCTCATCGCGCCGCGGTCAGGTCGAAGGACAGTCCATCGACAATGGTCAGTCCAAAGTCCAGTCCAAGGTGCCGCTGGCCGAGATGTTCGGCTACGCCACCCAGCTCCGATCCATGACCCAGGGTCGGGGTATCTTCTCGATGGAATTCAGCCATTACGAGGAAATTCCTCGCAACGTGGCAGAAGCCATCATCTCCAAGAATCAGGGCAATTCCTGATCTTTTCCCTACCCATTTACCCCCCGATTCTTTTTCATCATGGCTCGCGAGAAGTTCGAAAGGAATAAGCCCCACGTCAACATCGGCACCATCGGCCACGTTGACCACGGCAAGACCACCCTCACCGCCGCCATCACCAACGTGCTGGCCAAGAAGGGTCAGGCCAAAGTTCAGAACTACGCCGACATCGACGGTGCTCCCGAAGAGCGTGAGCGCGGTATCACCATCAACACCGCCCACGTTGAGTACGAGACCGCCGGTCGTCACTACGCCCACGTGGACTGCCCCGGTCACGCGGACTACGTGAAGAACATGATCACCGGTGCTGCCCAGATGGACGGCGCCATCCTGGTCTGTGCCGCCACCGACGGCCCCATGGCCCAAACCAAGGAGCACATCCTCCTGGCCAAGCAGGTGGGCGTTCCCGCACTGGTGGTTGCACTGAACAAGTGCGACATGGTCGACGACGAGGAAATCCTCGAGCTCGTCGAGATGGAAATCCGTGAGCTGCTCAGCAGCTACGACTTCCCCGGCGACGACATCCCCGTCATCAAGGTCTCCGGCCTCAAGGCAATCGAAGGCGACGCTGAGTGGGAAGCCAAGATCGACGAGCTGATGGACGCCGTTGACAGCGCCATCCCCGAGCCCGAGCGTGAGGTCGACAAGCCCTTCCTGATGGCTGTCGAAGACGTCTTCTCCATCACCGGTCGCGGCACCGTGGCCACCGGCCGCATCGAGCGTGGTGTGGTCAAGGTGGGCGAGGAAATCGAGATTGTGGGTATCAAGGACACCCGCAAGACCACCGTCACCGGTGTGGAGATGTTCCGTAAGCTCCTCGACGAGGGCATGGCTGGCGACAACGTGGGTCTGCTGCTGCGCGGCATCCAGAAGGAAGACATCGAGCGCGGCATGGTGCTCGTGAAGCCCGGCTCCATCACCCCTCACACCAAGTTCGAGGGTGAGGTCTACGTGCTGAAGAAGGAAGAAGGCGGCCGCCACACCCCCTTCTTTGCTGGCTATCGCCCGCAGTTCTACATCCGTACGACCGACGTGACCGGTCAAATCACCGCTTTCACCGCCGACGACGGCTCCAACGTGGAAATGGTGATGCCCGGTGACCGCATCAAGATGACCGGCGAGCTGATCTGCCCCGTCGCCATCGAGCAAGGCATGCGCTTCGCTATCCGTGAAGGCGGCCGCACCATCGGTGCTGGCGTGGTCTCCAAGATCATCGCCTGATCTAGGGTTGAGGGGTGGAGCTAGTCTCCACCCCTCTCTCACGCACCTCGACAATCCAGCTGCTTTGGGTTTGTTCCGGTTCCCGGCACCCAGCGCTTCCCTTCCTGTGCCTTGTCCCGCAAGGATCAAGCCAGAACCGTTGAACGCTTAACGACGTCAGACACTCCATGTCCACCGCTATTGCCCAGCAGAAGATCCGCATCCGCCTGAAGGCGTTTGACCGCCGCATGCTGGATCTGTCCTGCGAAAAAATCATCGAAACGGCTGATCACACCGCTGCAACTGCGATCGGTCCGATTCCCCTGCCCACCAAGCGCAAGATCTATTGCGTGCTGCGCTCGCCCCACGTGGATAAGGATTCCCGTGAGCACTTCGAGACCCGCACCCACCGCCGGATTATCGATATCTACAGCCCCTCGGCGAAGACCATCGACGCTCTGATGAAGCTCGACCTGCCCAGCGGCGTCGACATCGAAGTCAAGCTCTGATTCCTCGCTTTGCAGCTGGATCCCCAAAACCCGCCTCAGGGCGGGTTTTTTTGTGTGTTCGATCCACACGAGAGCGAATCATCACTGCCTAGGATTCGCCCTCCTCAGGCAGAAGTGCAACGACGTGACGCAACTGGCCGTGAGAGAACTACCGCTGTTCCCGCTGCCGGATGTGGTGCTCTTCCCCCAGGAAGTGCTGCCATTGCACATCTTTGAGCCGCGCTACCGCATGATGCTGCGCACGGTTCTGGAGAGTGACCGGCGCTTTGGGGTGGTCCGCTGGGACCCCCAGGAAGGCACGATGGCCAGCGTGGGCTGTTGCGCTGAGATCCTGCAGTGCCAAACCCAGGACGACGACCGCAGCTACATCGTCACGATGGGACAGCAGCGCTTCAGGTTGCTGGAGGTGGTGCGCGAAGCCCCCTTCAAGGTCGGCCTGGTGAGCTGGATTGAGGACGAGCAGCCCGAGGACCACAGCGGGCTTCAGGAACTCTCCGGAGAGGTCAGCAGTGCCCTCAAGGACGTGGTGGAACTGACCGGCAAGCTGATGGGAAAACCCACCAGCCTCCCCAGCGACCTTCCTGACCTGCCCAGGGAGCTCTCCTATTGGATCGGCTCGCACCTGGGTGGTCCCGTGGCTGATCAACAGCAGGCCCTGCTGGAGATCACGAACACCGAAGAGCGGCTGCGTCAGGAATTCGAACTGCTGGATGAGACCCGGCGCCAGCTGGCCGCTCGAACGGTCCTGGAGTCGACCCTGCGCGACCTGAAGGCGGGCGAAAGCGAGGAGGACTGAGATGCTCACTCCTGCCGTTTTGGCGCTGCTCAGCCCCTGGGCGAGCGGCCTGATGCTGGCGGCTGCCGTGGCGGCGGTCCTGTTACTCATTGGCCTGGCGATTTGGTCAGCGCGCGATCGCGCCTTCGAGAGCACCGCCAGCGTGGCCGAGGCCTACGACCGCTGGACCGACGACCAACTGCTGGAGCGGCTTTGGGGCGACCACGTCCACCTCGGGCATTACGGCTCGCCCCCACAAGCCCGGGACTTTCGGGCCGCCAAGGCTGACTTTGTCCACGAACTGGCGCGTTGGAGCGGGCTGGATCAGCTGCCCCGGGGCAGCACCGTCCTGGATGTCGGCTGCGGCATCGGTGGCAGTGCCCGAATCCTGGCCCGCGACTACGGCCTGAACGTGCTCGGCATCAGCATCAGCCCAGGCCAAATTCAACGGGCGCAGGAGCTCACCCCCGCGGGCCTGAGCTGCCGCTTCGCGGTGATGGACGCCCTGGATCTTCAGCTGGAGAACAGCAGCTTTGATGCCGTCTGGAGCGTGGAAGCAGGCCCTCACATGCCTGATAAGCAGCGCTACGCCGATGAACTGCTGCGGGTGCTCAAACCCGGTGGTCTGTTGGCCGTGGCCGACTGGAACCGCCGCGATCCCGAGGTCAAACCCCTCAACCGCAAGGAGCGCTGGGTGATGCACCAGCTCCTGGTGCAGTGGGCCCACCCGGAATTCGCCAGCATCCCGGGTTTCCGCCGCAACCTCGAGCAAAGCCCCTGGAGCAGCGGCGCCCTCGTGGAGACCGGCGATTGGAGTCGCGAGACCCTGCCCTCCTGGATTGAATCCATCCTCGAAGGGGTGCGCAGGCCCAAAGCAGTCCTGGGCCTGGGTCCGAAGGCTGTGCTGATGGGGCTGCGTGAGTCACCCACCCTGCTGCTGATGCATTGGGGCTTCGCCACCGGAATGATGCAGTTCGGTGTCTTCCGAACCCGCAAACCGGCGGCCTAGAGCTGGGTCATCGGATAGGCCCCAAACACCGCCAGGTGCTCGCATAGGGGCTTGAGCTCCTCCATGGCCTGTTGCAGCGGTTCGGGTCCGCTAGGCAGTTCCAGGTCCACAAAAAAGATGTACTCGCCCATCTCCCGCTTGGAGGGGCGGGACTCAATGCGGCTCATGTTCAGGTCCCGATGAGCAAAGCAAGCCAGGGCCTTGAGCAGAGCACCGGGTTGGTTCGCCTGGAGTGAGAAGGCCAAGCTGGCCAGCTCGCCATGCCAGTTGCGCTCGCCCTGACGGAGCAGCAAAAAGCGGGTGCAGTTGCCCGCCACATCATTAATGGGATAGGCCAACTCCTTGAGGCCGTGCTCCTTGGCGGCCTGCTGGGAAGCGATGGCTGCACGGAAGTGACTGCCGGCAACCATGCGGGCCGCCTCTGCGGTCGAGCTCGTGGGCAGCTGCAGGGCATTGGGCAGGTTGGTGCTCAGCCAGAGGCTGCACTGCGCCAGGGCCTGGGGATGGGAGAGGACTTCGCTGACCCCCTCCACGCTGCCGCTGCCGACCAGGGCATGGCGAATCGGCAACACCACCGCCCGGGAAATCTCCAGTTCTGGGTGCTCCCAGAGCGCATCCAAACAGGCCGTGACACCGCCCTCGACGGAGTTCTCGACGGGAACCACCGCGGCATCCACCCGACCGGCGGCGAGGGCCTGAATCACCGCACGAATTCCTGTCTGGGGCAGCAGTTCAGGCGCCTCCCACTGCTCGAGCTTGGCGAAGGCCTGGGCCGCCTGCTCCCCATAGGTGCCCACCGGACCAAGAAAAGCAATGCGCATGGGGCTGATCGGGCCGTGCTCGATAGGATCATGCCGCCCCGGCCGCCTTTTGATGCCCCTGGCCTTCAGTGCCAGCCAAGCGTTGCAGTTGCCGGTGCAGCAGAACGCCGAGCGTCTGGGTGCCTACCTGGACGATGAAGAGCAGGTGATTGAAGCCCTGCTCGAGGCCCAACAACTCAGCAAGATCGCTCCTGGGCGCTACCGCTACACGGTGACCAAGCTGCAGGTCTTCCAACTGCAGATTCAACCGGTGGTGGACCTGGTGGCGCGGCGGAGCCCCAACCGGATCGAACTGGAAGCCATCGACTGCCAGCTCGAAGGCCTCGGGGTCGTCGATGATTTCCAACTCAGCCTGGGCTCCTGGCTGGAGGCCCGCGGCGGTGAGTTGGTCGGGGAGGCCAGCCTGGCCGTCAGTGTCAGCCAACCGAGCCTGTTGAAGCTGATCCCCACCAAAGTCCTGGAGGCCACGGGACGCTCACTGCTCGCAGGAATCCTGCTGGGGATCAAAACCCGGGTGGGACAGCAATTGATCAACGACTTTCAGCGCTGGTGCAAGCAGCACGCCAGCGTCGAGGCCTAGGCCGCCAAGACCTTGCGCAAGAAACTGCGGCGATGCAGCTGCGTCGGCCCAAGGGAGAGGAGGGCGGCGCGGTGTTGGGCGGTTCCATAGCCAGCGTGGCGCTCGAAGCCATAGCCGGGATAGCGCTGACCGAGCCGCACCAGTAGGGCATCCCGCGCCTGCTTGGCCAGGACGCTGGCCGCCGCAATTTCCAGGTGTGCGCTGTCCCCGCGCACGACGGTCTCCTGGGAGCCGGACCAGAGGCGCAGGGGCAGGTTGCCATCCACCAGGACGTGATCTGGAGCCGGGGAGCCCAGGCGCTGCAGGGCCCGCAGCATGGCCCGTTCAGTGGCGCTGCGAATCCCGAAGCCATCGACTTCCTGCGCCGAGGCCTGGCCCAGGGCCCAGGACTCGGCCTGCTCCAGGATCAAAGGGACCAGCTGCGAGCGACGCTTCGCGGAAAGGGCCTTGCTGTCGGTCAGTCCAGCCGCCGAGAGGGTCTCCCGGGCTGCATCGCTCAACACGACGGCACCGGCGAAGACGGGGCCAAACCAACAGCCCCGTCCCACTTCATCGACCCCAGCGATCCGCATCGCCCGCTTGGGCCTCAGTCGCTCGCCGAGGAACGGCGGCGGCGGCGGCGGGGCTCACCGTTGTCGTCGACCTCCTCCGCAACAGGAACAGCAACGACCGAGGCTGCAGCAACAGGGGCTTCTTCCGTGACCGCAACCGCACTGCTGCGGGTGCGCGTCCGAGTGCGGCCTGCGCGGGCCGGAGCCTCGTCTGCGGGAGCGGGTGAAGCCGCTGAATCAACGATCGCCACCGCCGGCAGCGGGGCCTCAGTGATGGCCACTTCTGTAATCGAGACCGTCGGCAGGGGTGTGATCGCCACACCCGTGGGTTCGGCCTGGGCGACAGCCACCGGAGCGGGTGTCGCGCCATGGCCGTTGCTGTTGGCCGTGTTTCCGCCGCGACCACGGCGGCGGCGGCGGGGACCGGCAGCCGCCAACTGCTGACGGGCCTCCTCGAGGACCGCCTCGGCGTCTTGACCTGGACGCACCACCCGCACCAACAGGTTGTCGGGATTGGGGGCGGGATCCAGGAGCAGCGCTGGGTTCAGACCCAACCAGCCGTAGACCAACTCCTGCTCAGGCTCCATCGGCACAGCGACCAATTCAGGTTCAGGGCGGCGGTTATGGCCTTCCGAGCTGGCGGCAGCAGGACTCTCAGCCTGGCCGGTGACCAGCGAGGCGCTGTCCTCGTAGGCCGCCACCACCTCGCCCTCGGAGCCGCGGCCACCGCGACCACGTCCGCGGCGGCGGCCACCACTACCGCTCTCCAGTGCCGCGGGGGTTGAGGCTTCAGCACGGGCCGAGGCGGCCGAGCGAACCAAGCCGGAGACGCTGGCCAAGGGCTGGAGGGTGTCCTGTCCAGGCAGCACCACCACATGTCCCAGCCCGCCGCAACTGGGGCAGGCCCGGCCAAACAGCTCATAGATGTTCTGCCCCTGGCGCTTGCGGGTGAGTTCCACCAGGCCCAGTTCGCTGATCTGGGCGATCTGGGGACGGGCCGAATCGGAGCGCACCTCAGAAGTGAAGTGCTCCAGCAGCTGGAGCTGATCGCGCCTGGACTCCATATCGATGAAGTCGATGATCACGACACCACCGATGTTTCGCAGCTTCAGTTGACGCGCAATTTCTGTCGCCGCCTCATAGTTGGTCCAGAGCACCGTCTCGCGGGCATTGGCCGAGCGGGTGAAGGAACCCGAGTTGACGTCAATGACGGTCAAGGCCTCGGTCGGCTCGATGATCACGTACCCGCCCGAGGGCAGATCCACCCGGGGCTTCAGGGCATCGCGAATCGCCGCATTGACCTTGTAGTGCTCAAGGATCTCGGTGGGCTCGCTGTGATGCTCCACCAGCACCTGCTGATGATCACTACCCAAGAAGGTGTTGACCCGGGCGACGGCGTCGGGCGCGTCCACCACGATCCGTGCCAGCTCAGGGGTGTAGTGATCGCGCAGGATGCGATGGATGAAGTCGTCATCCCGGTTGAGCAGCACCGGGGGCGTCGCTGCCTCAGCGGCCGTCTGAATGGCCTCCCACTGGCGCAGCAGCGCCTCGAGATCGTCAATGAGCTGCTCTTCGCTGATGCCCTCCGCTTCGGTACGGATCAGCAGGCCAGCCCCAGGGGGCTTGATCAGGACGCCAAGGGCACGGAGGCGATTGCGCTCACTCTCAGCTGTGATCCGGCGCGAAATATTGACCCCTTGGCCGTGGGGCTGCAGCACCAAGAAACGACCCGGCAGGGTGAGATTTCCGGTCAGACGGGGCCCTTTGGTGCCCGTGGGCTCCTTCATCACCTGAACCAGCACCTTCTGGCGGGGCTCGAGCAATTCAGTGATGCCGACGGTGCCTTTCTTCAGGCGAAGGGGACCGAGGTCGGTGACATGAATAAAGCCGTTCTTCTCGCCCTCTCCGATGTTGACGAAGGCCGCGTCAATGCCGGGCAGGACGTTCTCGATCGTCCCGAGATACACGTCGCCGATTTGGTAGCGACCCTGTGCGACGACAAGCTCGTCAACACGCTCATCGGTGAGAACAGCGGCAATCCGCAGTTGCTCGGCGATGACGATCTGCTGGGGCATGGAAGGTCAGGAGATGACCTGCGCAGGGCAGGAGGGGATAAGAAATGACGAACCCAACGCAGCGCGTTGGCCTGAGACAGAGATCTGATCGCGGCATCGCCGATGCCGGGTGACTCCTGCCCGTGGGATGTGAAAAAAGCTCAGAGCGTGACGCCGAGGCTGAAGCTGCGGCGAAAGGTGGGGGCGTTCAACCATCGAGGCTGAACACGAAAGAGTTGCGGGTGCCAATTGGTGCCCGTCTGAACAGCGCCGCCTGGAGCGACTTTCAGGAAGGGAAACTCGTGAAAGCTGCTGAGGAAGTTCCGATCGCTCTTAGCCAACATCGGCTGGCCGGGCGAGGGAGAGATCAATCAACCGACTTCGGTCAATCATCTGCCGTCCTGAAAGCAAGCTAGCACGGTTGATTTCAAGAGCCAGAAGGGCTTTGCAGCAGTAACGAACGCCGCCGCAAACCGACCATGGCCAGCGGCAAACCCAAGCCGGTTGAGAACCACTGCTGCAGCTGTTCCGGCTTCAAACTGCGGCCTGCAGGATCGACAACCGCGCTGTACTGGAGCTCCTGAAGATCCGGGTCCTCGGCCGAGCGGGGACGCCGTTCAACCTGCTGGAGATAGGGCCGCAAATCCCGCTGCCTCGCTCGACCTTTCTTGTCGGTGTCCTCCCAAATCCAGGACTCCTGAGCCAGCAGTTGGGAGACCGCCTCGTCCCAAACCTCGGGAGCAGCCATGGCCTGGCCCTGCTCGACGCGCCACTGCACAGCCCAGGTCGCACCCGAGAGCTCCTGGGACAAGCTTGAGCCGAAGACCTCCACGGGGTAGACCTCCAGCAGCGCAAACCCAGGGGGAAGTTGGCGTTGCAACTGCTGGCGGGCTTGCTCAGGATCGAGCGTGGCCGTGAACTCGATATCCATCCATTCCCCATCGGCCTCGGCGCCCAGGGGGAGAGCCAAGGCAAATTGCACCCGAGGCAGGGGGTGGAAGCCCCCGGTGAAGCTCGCCGGCAAACGCGAACGGCGCAGGGCCCGCTCCATCAGGCGCACCAAATCCAGGTGACTCAGCAGGGCCAAGGACCCTGTTTTGGCAAAGCGGAAGCGCAGGCGCTGCACACGCTCACTGGCGGGAGGCCGCTGGGGGCTCGGCTCAGGAATCTGCGGAGGGGCCACCACCACGTTGTGCCCCAACTCGGGGCCACAGACACCGCAGCTGCTGCAGCCCTCAAAGGAACAGTCCGGCACCACCGCAGCAGCCAGGGCATTGCGCAGGTCCTCGGCGAGCCAGGTTTTCTCGACCCCTGAATCGATGTGGTCCCAGGGCAGGGGCTGAGCGCAGAAGGCCGCCAGATCACTGGGGTCCATGCCCTCGGCGGAGCTCCACTCCCCCATCTCAAGCTCGCGGTAGCGCCCGCCCAGATCGGCCGCCTCAATCGCATCGGTCCAGGCCTGATAGGTGCGATCCGCCGCTTCAAACCAGGCATCCAACCCGGCCCCGGCGCGCCAGGCCGCCTCAATCACGGGCGCGAGGCGCCGGTCGCCCCGCCCGACAAAGTCCTCCATCGCCGAGAGGCGCACATCGGTGAAATTCGTCTTCAGCCCGCGCAGTTGGCGCAGGGCCTCCCGCAGGAGCTGCTGCCGGCGAACAAATTCAGCCGTGCTGACGCTGTGCCACTGGAAGGGGGTGTGGGGCTTAGGGGTGAAATTGCTGATGGTGAGGTTGAGCTCCAACCGCCCCAGATCACGGCACTGCTGTTGCAAGGAGCGGCAGGTCTCAGCAATGCCCAGGACGTCGGAATCGGTCTCCCCCGGCAGGCCGATCATGAAATAGAGCTTGACCTTGCGATAGCCGCTCTCCATGGCGGTACGGATCCCCCGCAGCAGCTCGGCGTCAGTCAGGCCCTTGTTGACGATGTCCCGCAGGCGCTGGGTGCCGGCCTCGGGCGCAAAGGTCAAGCCCGCCTTGCGGGTCCCGCCCAGGATGTGGGCGATGTTCTCGTCGAAGCGGTCGACCCGCTGACTGGGCAGGGTCAAGGTGACGTTCTTATCGGCAAGGCGGTTGCGCAGCTCCACCCCCACCGCCGGCAGGGCCAGGTAGTCCGAACAGCTCAGGGACAGCAAGGAGAAATCGGAATAGCCCGTGCGCTCCATACCTGTTTCGATGGCCTCCACCACGGCCTGTGGTTCCACGTCCCGGGCAGGACGGGTGAGCATCCCTGGCTGGCAGAAGCGGCAGCCCCGCGTACAGCCGCGGCGAATCTCCACGGTGAGGCGGTCGTGAACCGTCTCGATATGGGGCACCAAACCCATGGCGTAGTGGGGCATGGGCGTCGCGGTGCGGCGCATCACCCGCTTGGGGACCCCGGGATGCAGCGGCTGCTGGCTCACCCCGTCGGGGCCAGGCCCATAGAGGGAGGGGACATAGACCCCTGGCACCTGGGCCAGATCCAACAGCAGCGCCCGGCGACTGAGGCCCGCAGCCTTGGCCTCCGCGACCACTAAGCCGAGCTCGGGGAGGACCTCCTCGCCGTCCCCCAGGACGATGAAATCGAAAAAGGCGGCGAAGGGCTCGGGGTTACTGGTGGCGGTGGGGCCGCCGGCAAAAATCAGCGGCGGGGCCTCTGGATCGCCCAGGGGGAGATCACCGCGATCGGCCGCCCGCACAGGGACCTGGGCCAACTCCAACATCGCCAGGATGTTGGTGGCGCCGAGTTCGTAACTCAGCGAGAAGCCGAGAATGTCGAAGGCGGGCAGCGGCCGGCGGCTTTCCACCGCGAAGAGGGGCTGCCCCCGCTCACGCAAACGCTCGGCGAGATCCGGGCCCGGCAGGTAACTGCGGTCACACAGCTGACCCGGAACGCTGTTGAGGATCGAATAGAGAATGATGTGGCCGGTGTTGCTCGAGCCGACCTCGTAGATCTCGGGGTAGGTCAGGGCCCAGCGCACGGCGGCGGCCGGCCAGACCTGATCCCAGTCCCGCTCCTGCACCCCCAATTCGTTGCCGAGATACCGGCCTGGCTTGGCGATGCTGCGATCCACCAGGGCGTCGAAATCCACCGGTGCATCGAAAACGGCGGTCACAACAGCAGGCCCTGCACTGACTCGATCGTATGCAGAGGCACCCCAGGGGAGCCCCCTCCGCATAGGACAATCCGGCCAGTACAACCGGGTCCGCGCGACCCTTCGCTGAGATGGCCCAGGTCAACGGCAACTACCTCAAGCTCAAAGCGGGCTACCTCTTCCCTGAAATCGCACGTCGCGTCAAGGCTTTCAGCGAAGCAAACCCCAACGCTCCGATCATTCGCCTAGGCATTGGCGATGTCACCGAGCCCCTGCCCCAGGCCTGCCGTGGTGCCATGAAGGCGGCCATCGACGAGATGGGAACCCGGGAGGGCTTCCATGGCTACGGCCCCGAGCAGGGCTACGCCTGGCTGCGCGAGAAGATCGCTACCCATGATTTCCAGGCCCGCGGCTGCGAGATCAGCGCCGAGGAGATCTTTGTCTCCGACGGCTCGAAGTGCGATAGCTCGAACATCCTCGACATCCTGGGCACCGGCAACCGCATTGCCGTCACCGATCCCGTCTACCCGGTGTACGTCGACAGCAACGTCATGGCGGGCCGCACGGGCGATGCCGATGACGCGGGCCAGTACGGCGGCCTGACCTACCTGCCCATCAGCGCCGACAACGGCTTCAGCGCCCAGATCCCCAGCGAGAAGGTGGATCTGATCTACCTCTGCTTCCCCAATAACCCCACGGGGGCGGTGGCAACGAAGGAGCAGCTCAAGGCCTGGGTGGACTACGCCCGCGCCAACGATGCCCTGATCCTGTTTGACGCGGCCTATGAGGCCTTCATCCAGGACCCCTCGCTGCCTCACTCCATCTACGAGATCGAGGGGGCCCGGGACTGCGCCATCGAGTTCCGCTCCTTCTCCAAGAACGCCGGTTTCACCGGCACCCGCTGCGCCCTGACCGTGGTGCCCCGTGGCCTGATGGGCACGGCCGACAATGGCGAGAAGGTGGAACTCTGGGGCCTCTGGAACCGCCGCCAGTGCACCAAGTTCAACGGTGTCAGCTACATCGTTCAACGCGGCGCCGAAGCGGTCTATTCCGCGGACGGCCAAGCCCAGGTCAAAGGGCTGATCAGCTTCTACATGGAGAACGCCGCGATCATTCGCCGCGAACTCAGCGATGCAGGCCTGACGGTCTACGGCGGCGAGCAGGCTCCCTATGTCTGGATCAAGACCCCGGCCGGCGTGGACTCCTGGGGCTTCTTCGATCTGCTCTTGAGCCAAGCCAACGTGGTCGGCACCCCCGGCAGTGGTTTTGGTGCCGCGGGCGAAGGCTATTTCCGTCTTTCGGCCTTCAACAGCCGCGAGAACGTCAACGAAGCCATGCGCCGGATCAAGGCCGCCCTCGCCCCTGCTGCCGCTGCGGCCTAAAGCGCTGACTAAAGTCCCTACCTCGTCATACCGGAGCTGATCAGGATGATCCGATCAACTCAGGCGCCTGGCCGCGAGAGCGGCGGCGCCGCTGTGATGGAAAAAGCGCCGGAACGGGTGCGCAAACCCTCGCCCCGCTACAAGGTGCTGCTCCACAACGACCCGGTGAACACCATGGAATACGTGGTGAGCACCCTGCGGCAGGTTGTGCCCTCCCTGAGTGAGCAGGACGCCATCGCCGTGATGATGGAGGCCCACAACACCGGCGTGGGCCTGGTGATCGTCTGCGATATCGAGCCGGCGGAGTTCTACAGCGAAACCCTGAAGGCCAAGGGTCTCTCCAGCACGATCGAGCCCGAAGACTGATGCAGTCCCCCACCAGATCGACGTTGCACTGGTGGGGGACGCTGCTCTATGTCCCCGTCCTCTACGGATTGGGGTGGCTGAGCTCGCGGCCGCTGGCGCTGGTCTTCCCCCAATGGCGCCCTGACCAGGTGGACCTGGCTGGGGTGGTGGTTTCGCTGCTGCTACTGCTGCTGACCCTGCCTTGGCGCTTGCGCCGCAGCTGGGGTGTCGACCATCCCTGGCAACAGCTCGGGGTTGTCGTGCGTCCCACCGCGGGCCTGCGCGCCTTCATTCGCGGTCTGCTCAAGGCCGCTGGGCTGCTGTGCGGTGTGGTGGTGGTCCTGCTGCTCAGCGGCCAGAGCCAATGGCAGGGACAACTCACGGCCGGCCAACTGCTCAACGCCATCGCCCTGCTGCTCGGGGTGGGGTTCGCCGAGGAGTTGCTCTTTCGTGGTTGGCTCTGGGGCGAATTGGAGCTGCTGGGCGGGCGGCAACGGGCCATCGGGCTCCAGGCCGCGTTCTTTGCCCTGGTGCATCCCTGGTACCAGCTGCCCCCCATCGAAGCCATCGCCCTGTTGGTGGGACTGGTGCTACTGGGCCTCGCCTTAGCGCTGCAAAGGCGCGCCGATCAAGGGGCGCTCTGGGGATCCATTGGCCTACACGGCGGCTTAGTCGGGGGCTGGTTTGCCCTTCAGGCCGGATTGGTCAGCCTGCCGGCAGCCGCACCCGTTTGGCTACTGGGTCCAGGTGGCGCCAATCCCAACCCGATCGGAGGTCTGCTGGGTTGGGCCGGACTGGCGGGGTTGATCGTGGCGCGCCGCCGCTGGTGGCGCTGATCTAACGGGTCGCCGTTGCCAAGGCCTTGCGGCCCTCGACCGGAGCGCGCAACGCCTCCTCCAGTGGAGCCGTGCCGTAGTCACGCTCCAAGAGATCCATCACCGTGCGACCAAAGTCGGCGGGATTGCGCTCAAACGCCTCCAGGCAAATGCGCCCAAAGGTGCTGCCCATGGGTTCGGGGTTCCAGAGGAGTTGCCGAGCCGTCCAGGGGAGCATGCTCATCGGGTTGTAGCCAGGCTTGATCAGGCCCTGATCAAAGCCGTACTGCTCCAGGTGCGTGTGGGGTTGCAAGCCGATGAAAAAGATCGCGGGCTCAACCTTGTCGGCACCAAAAATGCGCTCCAGCTCGCGGTGGTAGGCAACGGTCTGACGAATCGTCTCTGGACGCTCGTCGATGACATTGAAGGAGTAGTTCACCGAGACGTGCTCCCTGAAGCCAGCCTCGGCCAAGAGGCGACAGTTCTCAAGAACGGTGCGGAGGTTGTAGCCCATCCGCATCTTGCGCACGAGCTCCTGGGAACCGGAGGTGATGCCGATCTCGAAGTAGTCCATGCCGGTGTCGACCATCAGCTGGGCCAACTCGGCGTCGAGGTTGTCGGCTCGGATGTAGGCCGCCCAGCGGATGTCCGTCCAGCCCTGGGCCTTCACCGCACGCAGGAGCTCCTTGGCATCGTCGATGTAGCGGCGTGCCGGGATGAATTGCGCATCGGTGAACCAGAAGCCGCGCACCCCACGCCGATAGAGCTGATGCATCTCGGCGATGACCTCCTCAACAGGATTGACCCTGACGGCCTTGCCCTCCACCACCGTGTAGACGCAGTAGCAGCAGTTGTGGGGGCAGCCCCGCTTGGTCTGAACGCCGACGTAGAAGTCGCCACCATCGAGATACCAATCCAGCTGGGGCCAGATCGAAGCGATGTAGTCGTAGTCGCAGGCCGTCTTCTCCATGCCGGAGGGCTGCTCATGAATCAGCCCTGGCCGAGGCGCTTCACCCGCAAGGAAACAGCGTTCGCCCTCGAGGGACTCCCCACGCAGGAGCTTCTCGAGCAAGGGCTCTCCTTCGCCAACGGAGACCACGGTGCCCCGGGGTAGCCGTTTGCCGAGCTGTTCGTAGAAGACGCTGACCGCGCCTCCGCCCAAGACCGCCTGGGCCTCTGGGTGATGACGGCGCGCGCGCTTCAGGCCACGGCGGACCAAGCGCAAATTGCGCCAGAGCTCCCCGTAAAAGGAGGCCATCAAACGCAACCCGCCAAAGGCACCGCGCAGACGGCGAACGGGATTCAGGGCGTAGAAGACCTCAAAGGAGTTCTGCAGGGGGTTGCCCCCGCGACCATCCACCGGGGCATAGATCTGAATGTCCCGCCAGGAAAAGACCAAAACGGTGGGCCGGAAGCTCTCGATCCGCTCCAGCAGCACCGCCTCGACATCCAGCAGAGGGACAGCAGCCAGATCAAGGATCTGCTGGGCCAGTCCGGGGAATTGTTTGTGCAGATGATCGGCCAGATACACCGGGCCAATCGGAAAAATCGGATTGCAGGGGAGCCGCACGAGCAACACCCGCTGATCAGCTGGCGGTAGTGGTCTCAAGCTGCGACGCCCATGGCGAAGTTGGACGCTAACAAGCAGCTGTTGTCCAACGTTGTTGGAGGGTTTCGTCGATCCGCTCGACCCTCTCCCGCAGGGCAGGCGGCAATCGACGCCACCAGTGCTGATGCGTGCAGGTGCGTGGTTTGAGTTGCCAGCCAGAGGCCTCAAGCACCGCGCGCAGCTGGCTGATCGCCGGTTGGGGATAGGCGGGATTAATCACGTCCTCCAGATCGATCCCGCCGAGGTCATCGATGCCAGCAGCCAAGGCAGAGGGCAGGGACGCCAAAGGCCAGAGATTGGGGGGCGTCTGCAGGTGCACCTCCTGCGGCAAGAGGGACCTGGCATCGGCGATCAACTCCAGGAGATCCCCTTGCTCGGATTCGCTCAGAACAACCGCTGAATCACCATCGGGTCGCCAGGGCTGAAGGATCACTTCCTGCAGGTGCCCCCAGCGCAACTGGAGATCCCGCAGCAGCTCCAAGGCCCTGATGCGCTCGGCGCGGCTTTCACCCACGCCCAACAGCAGCCCGGTGGTGAAAGGGATACCCAAGCGTCCTGCCTGCTCGAGTTGAGCCAGGCGAACCTCCAGACGCTTGCTGGGGGCGCGGGCATGCAGGGGCTCATAGACAGGACCGAGCCCCTCCAACATCAAGCCCATCGAGGGATTGCTCCGGCCAAGGCGCGCCATTTCCTGGCAGCTCAGGGGACCCGCATTCGTGTGGGGAAGCCGGCCCTGATCCAGGGCGAGCTGGCTGAGCTGCAGCAGACGGCTGAACCAGGCAGCGCGCCCCGCTGATCCAGGCGCCTCTTCACCGCTCAACAGCAACACCTCAGCAGCGGCGGGACGCTCACGCAGCTGCCGGAGGGCCTCCTCAGCCGTAAGTGGTACAGCCAGTGCTGGGGAGACGCGAAAACTGCAGTAGCCGCAGCGGTTGAAGCAGCCGCGGGTCGGAACCAACGTGACGCTGGGACTCCAGGTGACGACGGCCTCAGCAGGCACGGAACGCGCAGCGACAAGCGGGACTGATGCCACCGATTAGCAGGACTTGGGGGCCGGAAAGCCTGAGAAGGCGTTAACGCGTCGCAATGTCGCGCAAACATCCGTTACATTGGCCATGGCAGGGCGGGTTACCGACCTGTCCTTCCCTAACCGCCAAGCGTTCGCGCACGGCACTTCTTTCCCGTACTCATGACGACCACCCTCCAGCAGCGCCAAGGCGCTTCTGCGTGGAAC
>NZ_JBTKYW010000010.1:0-43593 GCF_054459035.1 Synechococcus sp. LTW-G
ACCCACTCGCAGAACTGGTTCCACGCAGAAGCGCCTTGGCGCTGCTGGAGGGTGGTCGTCATGAGTACGGGAAAGAAAGGCTCAACGGCAAGCCGTCAGAGCGGTAGTTAGGGCGACCCAAACGGGTTGCCCCGAGGAATGTAAAGGAAGTTTGCGCGCTTTGTAAAGCGATCTTGCGCAACGCCTCCATGACTGCAGGTAGCCAAGCCCCAAAACCGCTGCTAGGAGTCGCCTGTCACGCCTTCAGCGCCATGCGTCTTCCCCTGCTGCTGCTTGCTGCCGGTCTCCTGCTAGCGGGCTGCCAAGGAGGGGAGCGCCGCGATAACGAAGCGCAGATCGAACGCCTGAATCGGCTGGAACTGCGCCTTCAGCAGCTGGAGCAACGGCAAGCCAACCCTGGAGGGGTGGATACCAGTGATCCCACCGGCAAGGCCCCGGCCGGGCCGGTCAAGTCCTTGACCTTCCGCACCGACAGCGCCGATGACCGCCTCAGGATCTACTGGGCAGACGGCAGCACCAGCGATCTGCCCTGCACCAAGGAGCAGGGCACCTGGGCCTGCGGCTAGGCCGCCATCAGGGCCTGCAGGGCCTCAAGCCAGGCCCCCTCGCTCGCCCAACGTTCCCGGCGACAGAGGCTGAAGGCGATGCCCTTCTCGCCGTAAGCCGCCTCATTAATAAAGACAGGCCAGTGGGCCTCGGCAGGAAAACCCAGGGTCTGCGGATCGAAGCGCCATTCAGCCGGGCAGTCCTCGCCGCCGGGCTGCCAAAAGAGGGCCTGCCCGACCTGCAGCGGCCTCCAGTCCTGACGTTCGAGGGCCGGGTGCACACAGGCGATGGCCTCGCCGGCCGCGTCCCGGGGCAAATCGACACTGCCGCAATGGCGATAGACCTGAAGGCCCGCCGGCAGGCGCAGCTCCCCAGCGGCCGCCTCGGCCAAGACCGCGAAGACCGCCTCGAGCGCCAGCTGGGTTTGTCGCAGGATTGGCGCACTGAGTAGCCCTTGGGCCACAGGCCCCACCTCGATCACCAGGCCGCAGGGCCAACACTCCACCAAAAAACCCGTCTGGGCAGCATCGGCCTCGTGCAGATAGATCGGTAGCCCCAGCCGAGCCTGAACACCCGCCGCCAGGGCGAGATCGGCGGGACGCCGTCCATAGACCACCAGTGAATTGCCCATGCCGCTGGTGGTGCTGTGCAGGTCAATCGCGACCGCACAGGGATTCGCGCCTGTCGGGGCGAACTGGGCCAGCAGCTCCCTGGCACGCTGCAGCTCCAAGGGCTGCTGGGTGAGATCGGCCAGCAGCTCGGGGGCAAAACAGCGATTGAGATCGCGATCGATGTAACGGCGATTGGCCGCATGGGCCGCCGGATTACCGAGGACCAGCTGCACAGGCAGCCCAGCGCAGTCGAGGTCCCGGGGCTCCCTGCGCCAACGCTCGAGCAAAGCCGGAGCATTGCGCTCATTGCCGTGGGTCCCCGCCACAACCAAAACCTGAGCCCGCCCCATGCCCTTTGCTCCAGCCCGCAGCTGAGTCAGCCTGGCAGAAGTCTTCTGAACGTCCATGGCCATCCCCCCTGCCGTGGTGACAGCCGCCCGCAACGGCTGGCAGTGGCAGTGGCAGCAACTGATGGGGGGCCTTGGACCCGCCGATGCCGAGGGGAACTACACCCGTCCCGCCGGAGCCTTTGTCGCCAAACCAGCGCTCCCTCCATCAGCCGGCGAGGCGGGGGCCCACGTGCTGATCGTGGGACGGAGCTGCCCCTGGGCCCACCGGGCTTGGCTCGTCTGGCAGCTGCGGCAACTGCACCAGAGCATTGAGCTGCTGGTGGTGGAGCCCGATCCCAAGGCAGGCCGCTGGCGCTTCAGCGAGCCCTTCCGTGGCTGCCAGACCCTGCAGGAGCTCTACCGAGCTGCTGGGGCAGACCCCAACCAGCGGGCCACCGTTCCGGTCCTGGTAGACAGCCGCTCAGGACGCGTGGTGGTGGGCGAAAGCGCTCGCCTGATGGAACTGCTGAACAGCTGGCCAGCGGCGCAGGACGCCCTCGACCTGGAACCCGCCAACCAGGCCCAGGCCATCGCGCACTGGCGCGAGCGCCTGCAATACAACGTCAATGATGGGGTCTATCGCTGCGGATTTGCCCGCAACCAAGCCGCCTATGACCGGGCCGAATCAGCGCTCTTTGAGACCTTGAGCGAAGCGGAATCGGTCCTGGCTGACGCCGGCACCTCGCCCTGGCTCTGCGGAGAGAGACCCAGCCTGGCTGATGTTCAGCTCTTTCCCACCTTGATCCGTCTGGAGTTGGTCTACGCCCCCCTGTTTGGGGTCAGCCGTCAGCCGCTCTGGCAACTCCCTGGGCTCTGGGCCTGGAGACAGCGCTTCTTCGCGCTGCCTGGCGTGGCCAAAACCTGCTGCGATCAGGCCTGGCGCAAGGACTACTTCGGCGCCCTGTTTCCCCTCCATCCTTCGGGGATCGTGCCCGCAGGCCCCGCCCTGGCCACACTGGTGTCAGGAACCGTCTCCGCATGAGCGCCGCCGCCGATCCGGTCTTTGAAGGTGTCTATGGCAACTACAGCATCACGGACACGGACCGGCGCGAGGTCCTGGGGTACCGGCTGGCCCTCTTCACGGCGGCGGTGGCCCAGGCCGCACTGCTGATCCAATGGCAGCAGCTCGGTGGAGCGTGGATCTGGCCCTGGCTACTGCCATTGGCCGGAGGGGTTGGCCTGGCCCTGCGTTGGATTCATATCTATCTGCGCCCCCTGCACCGCGCCCTGCAATGGTTCTGGCTGGCGGGATGCCTGGGCTTCCTCGCCCTGCTGATCAGCGCCGGTCCCCAAGGAATGGCCGGCGCACTCAGCACAGACAGCCGCTGGATCTGGGCCGTGGGTCCCTTCTTCGCGGCCCTGGCGGGGATCGGCTTCAAGGAGTTTTTCTGCTTCCGCCGCCCCGAGGCCATCGGCGTGACTCTGCTGCTGCCTCTGGCGCTGCTCGGACGCCTCAGCCATCTGCTCAGCCCTGAAGCCACGGCGACCCTGCTGGCCATCGAGGCGGCGCTACTGCTGGTGCTGACCCTGCGGAAATTCCCGATGGATGCCGCGGCCGACGTGGGCGATAAGAGCGTGTTTGCTTATCTGGAAGCGCAGCGACAGCCCCCCAACTTGTGAGCCTGATCAGCCTGGTGGATGTCCGCAAGGACTTCGGCATCCGCACCCTCTTCGACGGGCTGACCCTGCACATCGGTGAACGCGAGCGCCTGGGGCTAATCGGACCCAACGGCGCCGGGAAGTCCACCTTGATGCGAGTCCTGGCGGGACTCGAACCCACTGGGAGTGGCAACCGCCGGGTCCTGCCCCAGGCCCGCATCGTCCTGGTGAGCCAGGAGCCGGAGATGGATCCGCAGCGGACCGTGCTCGAGCAGGTCTTTGCTGAGAGCGGCGAGAAGATGCAGCTGCTGCGCCGCTACACCGAGGTCAGCGAGGCCCTCGCCGCGGCCCATGAGCGGGGCGACGACGATGCCGCCCTGCTGGCGGAGCTGGGCCAACTGAATGGACGGATGGACCAAAGCCAAGCCTGGGGCTTGGAGCAGCAAATCCGCGAAGTTCTGCAGCGGCTGGGCATCGGCGACACCCAACGCCGGGTCGGGGATCTCTCCGGCGGCTACCGCAAGCGCCTGGCCCTGGCGGCCGCCCTGGTGGCCGACCCGGATGTCCTGCTTTTGGACGAGCCCACCAACCATCTCGATGCCGACTGCATCCAGTGGCTCCAGGGCTATCTGCAGCGTTTCAGCGGGTCCCTGGTGCTGATCACCCACGACCGCTACGTCCTCGATCAAGTCACCAACCGAATCGTGGAGGTGGACCGCGGCGAGGCACGCAACTACAGCGGGAATTACGCCTATTACCTCGCCCGCAAAGCCGAAGAGGAGGCAGCGGCTGCCGCCAGCGAAGCCAAATTCAAGGGAGTGCTGCGGCGTGAGCTGGAGTGGCTCAAGCGGGGCCCCCAAGCGCGAAGCACCAAACAAAAGGCGCGCATCCAGCGGATCGAGGCCATGCAGGAGGCCCCCAAGCGCCAGGGGAAAGGGGACCTGAGCCTGACCAGCAACCAGCGGCGGCTCGGAAAGCGAGCGATCGAAGCCGAGGCGGTGCTGGTCTGGGCCAGCGAGGAGGCCCAAAACAGCGGCCAGACGCCGCTGTTGCGCGACTTCAGCTACGACTTCAGCCCGGAGGATCGGATCGGGATCATCGGGCCGAATGGCTCCGGCAAATCAACCCTGCTGGATCTGATTGCCGGTCGACGCATCCCCCAGGGCGGACGGGTTGAGCTGGGATCAACCGTGAAGCTCGCCTACTTCGACCAGCACAGCCACACCGTGCTCGATCAGACCGATGCCGCCGGCCGGGAGCGCAAGGTGATCGACATCGTCAAGGAGGCCGCCAGCACTGTCGAGATCGAGGGTTCCACCCTCAGTGCCTCCCAGCTGCTGGAGCGATTTCTGTTTCCTCCGGCGCAGCAACACCAGCCCGTCAGCAAGCTCTCCGGCGGGGAGCGGCGGCGACTGCATCTCTGCCGCCTCCTGATTGAGGCGCCCAACGTGCTGCTGCTCGATGAGCCGACGAACGATCTCGACGTCCAGACCCTGACGGTTCTCGAGGATTTCCTAGAGGACTTCCGCGGTTGTGTCGTCGTGGTCTCCCACGACCGCTACTTCCTCGACCGCACCGTCGATCGCCTCTTCAGCTTCGAGGACGGCCAACTCCAGCGCTTTGAAGGGAACTACAGCAGTTATCTCGAGCGGCAGGCCGCCTGCCGCCCAGCCCCAGCCGCTCCGAGCAGTCCAGCAGAGAAGAAAGCCAAGGAGGCCCCCGCCAAACCGGCCAAGGCCCGGCGGCGCAGCTTCAAGGAAAACCGTGAACTCGAGCAACTGGACGCCAACCTTCCCCTTTGGGAGGCACGCAAGGAGGAACTCGAAGCACTCATGGCTGCAGGAGGCAGCGATTACGCCGCCCTCGAGACCCAGAGCGCAGAACTCTCGAACCTGCTTGAGCAGATCGCCGCTGGGGAAGAGCGCTGGCTCGAGCTCAGCGAGATGCCGAGCTAGGGGCACTGCTGCGCCGGCGGCGATGGGCGTGGGGAGGCAGGTCCGCTGCACGGCGGGATGGTCTGGCGCTGAGCTCGCACTGCATCGCCGGAGTGTCCTGCCCCAGCCAAGGTTGTTGGCGGGCGCGACCCGATCGAGCTTCCGCCTCCTTCATCGCCGTTGGCTTGTAGTCGCTCAGGCTGCGCTGAAGGGCCATCTCATCGCCCATGTGCCGCAGGTAGAGATCCAAAGTCCACTGGATCTGGTTGTGTTCAAAGGCCTCACAGGCCGCCTGCAGGGAGTGAAAACGCTGACTGACCAAGCCGGTCGGAGAGCACTGCTTCCACTCCAGGGTGTCTTCAAAGCTCAGCCCATCACGCCACTGCCTCTGCTCAGACAGATAGCAGTGATGGTCTGGGCCATTGATCCAGAACAAACGACCGGACTCATCCATGAAGTGACGATCGTGTCGCTGCGTGATTCGCGCCATCTGGAAGCCCATCACTAGCCCTCTGCTAGCCAGAGTCCTGCGATCGGACCGCGAAGAAAACAGAAAGCCGAAATCAGAACCCGATCACAATTGGCTCCGCATCCGCCAGACACCCCGTATGGTGTGCAGCGACGTCGAGCAGCCTGATCTCTCCGGCCTCATTGCATGAACACGATCGACGAGCACATCGCTAAGGACAAGTCCGAGATCGAAGCGGCCAAAGCTGCTGGTGATCAAGGCAAAGTGCGCCACCTTGAGGACGAAGTGAAAGGCCTCGAGGAGTACAAGGCCCACCACCCCGAGGACAAAAAAGACCCCTCCCCGATGGAGGTCTACTGCGACCTGAATCCCGACGCCCCTGAGTGCCTCGTCTACGACGACTGAGTCTCTAAGCAGCAGTGAGCCAGTGGAACTTCGTTTCTCTGGCTCACACCCCCAGCTCTTTCCAGACCTTGGCCAAGAGCTGATCCAAATTTTTTGATGTCGCTGCTGAGATATCCAGCACGGGTTGGCCGCAGTGGTCGCTGACCTGTTGGACTCTCTCTTCGAGCTCATCCTCGAGCAACAACTCGGTTTTGTTGAGGGCGACCAGACAGGGCCGCTCGTCCAAGCCATTGCCATAGGCGGCCAGCTCCTGCTGCACCACCTGGAAATCGTGCAGGACGTCCTCTGAGCTCGCATCCACAAGGTGGATCAAGAGACGGGTGCGCTGGATATGACGCAGGAAGTCATGGCCCAGTCCAGCCCCCTGGGCTGCCCCGGCGATCAAGCCAGGGATATCAGCAAAGACCGTGCCATCACCACTGGGGCGGCGCACCACCCCCAAGTTGGGAACCAGGGTTGTGAAGGGGTAGTCGGCAATTTTGGGCCGGGCTGAAGAGAGCACCGAAATCAGGGTGCTTTTGCCGGCATTCGGCAAACCGATGATCCCCACCTCGGCCAAGAGCTTGAGCTCGAGCTGCAGCAACCACTCCTCGCCGTCGCGTCCCTCGGTGAACTTCTCGGGGGCGCGGTTGCGGTTGCTCAGGTAGTGGGCGTTGCCCAGGCCACCACGGCCTCCGACGGCCACGAGCAAGCGCTGGTCCTTCTCCGTGAGGTCCCCCAGAAGGATGTGGGTTCGGGCATCTCGGACCTCCGTTCCGCAGGGCACCTTGATGACCAGGGGAGAACCGCTGGCTCCAGTGGCCTTGTTCGGCCCACCGCGACGACCGTCATCGGCGGCAAAGAGCCGCTTGTATTTGAAGTCCAGCAGGGTTTGCAGGTTGGGGTCGGCCTCGAGCCAGACATCACCACCGCGACCACCATCCCCACCGGAGGGACCGCCGGCAGGGACGTACTTCTCACGGCGAAAAGCGGCAATCCCATCGCCGCCGCGTCCTGCCTGCAGTGAGATCCGGGCCTGATCAATGAATTGCATTTGACCAACCCTAAGATCGGGCCGCCGTGAGGCCGGTTCTTGGCAGAGGTTCGCTTCCAGCAGGTCAGCAAGACCTACCCACCGCGGCGGGGCAGTGCAGCGGTTGAGGTCCTACGGCAGCTGGATCTCTCCATCCGTGATGGCGAGTTCTTAGTTCTCGTCGGACCCTCCGGCTGCGGCAAAAGCACGCTGCTGCGCCTCCTGGCCGGACTGGAGAGCCCAAGCGGCGGTGAAATCATCGTGGGTGGTCGCCGGGTGACCCATCTGCGCCCCTCCCAGCGGGATGTGGCGATGGTCTTCCAGAGCTACGCCCTCTATCCCCACCTGAGCGTGGCGGACAACATCGGCTTTGGCCTGCGCCGGCAGCGCCAACGCACGGGCCTTCAGCAACTTCAAGACGGCCTCCATCGGGCGGGACGGACCCTGCCCCAGTCGCTACGGGTTCCCTCCAGCCGAGAGCAGCGCATCGAAGCACGCATCCAAGAGGTCGCGAGCACCCTGGAGCTGGAGCATCTGCTGGAGCGGATGCCCAAGGAACTCTCCGGCGGACAAAAACAACGGGTCGCCCTAGGGCGTGCCATCGCCCGTCAACCGTCCGTCTTCCTGATGGATGAACCCCTGAGCAACCTGGATGCCAAGTTGCGAACGGGAACCCGCGCCCAGATCGTCGAGCTTCAGCGCCGTCTGGGCACCACAACGGTCTACGTGACCCACGACCAGGTGGAAGCGATGACCATGGGCCATCGGATCGCCGTCTTGAACCGCGGTTGCCTGCAACAGCTCGGGACACCAGCGGAGCTCTATCAATGGCCCAGCAACCTCTTTGTGGCGCAATTCATCGGTAGCCCCGCCATGAATCTGCTGCCCGTCAACGTTGCCGGCAAGGGTCAACTGCAGCTCGGGAGCCGGCGTTTTCTCCCGGAAGGTCCCAGCGGTGATGCCCTCCTGCACTGGCAGGAGGCGGGGGGCAGCGAAGCCCTCACGGGAGGCCTGCGGGCGGAACACCTGCACTTGGCTCCGGCCACCAACCGCAATCTGCCGGCGGAGGTCTGCCATGTGGAGGGCCTCGGCAATGAACAACTGCTCACCTGCCGCTTGCAGGAGGGAAGCCACCTGGTTCAGCTCAGGGCCGATCCCAGCGAGCACCTCACCCCAGGGGAAACGGTTCACCTGGACATCGATCCGAAGGGCTGGCGGTTCTTTGACGCCGACGGAGAAGCGATCCCTCCGGCGCCCGAGCCAATCGCCCCGACAGCCAGCGGTCCCGAACCGGTGCTGCCATCGCTGGGCTAACCCCTCACTTCACCCAGATCACGCTGCACCCTTGGCCGCCATCCCCCTGGGCGGCGTCCGTAACCCGCTCCACATAGGGAACGCTGGAGAGCCACTCCCTCAGTCCGCGTTTGAGCTTGCCGGTGCCGATTCCGTGGATCACCCAAACCGGACCGTTGGCTCCGCGCAGGTGTTCTTCCACGGCGGACTCGGCTTCATGCACCCGCATGCCCCGGACATCGATGGTGTTGCGCTCCGTGCGCACCTCAGGACCTCGACTGGCGGGATTGCGGCGACTGCGGATCGAGACCTGGGTTTGCGGCGGCTCGGGCTTCTCGCCCTGAAGTCCCTCAATGGCGGAGAGCTCCAGGTTCAGGCGCATCACCCCGCAGCGGACACTGAGCTCCCGGCCGTCTTCACTGAGGGAGAGGACCTCACCTGCCTTGCCGAGGGAGAGGACCCGCACGCGATCGCCAACCTTGGGGAGCCAACCCTTGTGGTCACGGCGCTCCGGCAGAGGGCGATGCTGTTGCTCCAGCTGCTTCAGCTGCTGCCCTGCCCGGCGAGCTGATTCACCCAGTTCACTGCTGCCTGTGCCACGGCCATGGCGGAGACGTCGAATGATGCGGCGCACCTCCTTTTGGCCATCACGGATCGAGCGCTCCAGTTGCTCGCGGCGCTGCTCCTGCAGCTCAGCGCTCTGCTCCTTCTGCTGGTGCCAGCGCATGAGGAGCTCCTCATGCAAGAGCTCGGTTCTCGCCAGCAGGGCAGCCGCTTCTTCGGCCGCCTCCTGTTGCCGTTGACGTTGGCTCTCCAGCCCCGCAATCACTTGATTGAGTTCCCCTTCTCCCCGGGGAGCCAGCAGGGCCTGGGCCGCATCAAGGACCGCGCCGTCCAAACCCAGTCGGGTGGCGATGGCCAGGGCATTACTGCGGCCAGGGATGCCCCACTGCAGGTGATAGGTCGGCGAGAGGCTCTCGACGTCGAAGGCGACGGAGGCATTCTCAAAGCGCGGGTCGTCGTACTTCAGGGCTTTCAGCTCCCCGAAGTGGGTCGTGGCAATGGTCAAGCGCGCCCGATCCGCCAACTGCTTCAGCAGGGCGATGGCCAATGCGGTCCCCTCGGTGGGATCGGTGCCGGCACCCACCTCATCGAGAAGCACCAATTGAGCTCCGGCCTGGGTCGCCAGATCGCTACCGGCGGCAGGCAGGGCCTCCAGGATTCGCGCAATCCGGCGCACATGGCCACTGAAGGTCGAGAGGTTCTGCTGGAGGGACTGCTCATCGCCGATGTCAGCGAGGACCTGCTGACACCAGGGCAAACGGGGCGACCCTTTGCAGGGCACAAACAAGCCCGCCCGGGCCATGAGGACCGCCAGGCCGACGCTTTTAAGGGTCACCGTTTTGCCGCCCGTGTTCGGGCCGGTGATCGCCACCACCCGCAGGCTGCTCTCCACGCGGACGCTCACGGGAACGACCGTGCGGCCTCCCTGGCGACGTTCTTGCCAGAGCAAGAGCGGATGCCGCAGTCCCTCCAGCTGAAGCGGCGCCAGGGGATCGGCCTCCAGCTCGGGGCGCACAGCCCCCAGCCAAGCGCTGTATCGGGCGCGGGCCAGGGCCAGATCCAGCTGAATCAGGACCTGCTGCAGGTGCTCGAGCGCCGGCTGCTCTTCTCCCACCAGGGCGCTGAGCTCCTGGAGCACCGCCCGCTCCGCCTCGCGCTCCTCGCCTTCCAGCTGCCGGATCCGGTTGCCCAGGGGGATCACCGCCTGGGGCTCGATAAAGACGGTGTTGCCGGAGGCGGAGCTGTCGTGCACCAAGCCCGGCAACTGACTGCCGGCGCCCGCCTTCACCGCCAAGACCGGCCGGCCATTGCGCTCGGCGACCACCGTGTCTTGGAGGAGCGCGGCGTAACGACGAATCAGCTCATTCAGACGATCACGGCGCTCCATCCGCACGGAGGCGAGCTGACGACGCAGGCCTGAGAGGGGAGGGCTGGCGCGATCCGCCACACGCCCCCCGTCCTCAATGCAAAAGCGGAGGCGCTGCTCCAGCTCCGGCAGGGTGCGTAGGGGCTCCACCAGGGCAGTCGTCACCGGCCGCAGCTCGGGATCGTCGATCTGCCGGCGCAGGCGCCGGGCCGCAGCCAAGGTGGTCGCCACGGCCAAGAGGTCATCACCGCTGGCCACCCCCCCTTTGGCACAGAGCTGGAGGGTGTGATCCAGATCAGCAGCCCCCTGGAAGCTCAATCCCCCTTCGATCAGGCCATCCAGCGCCAGCAGCTCGGTCGTCTCCGCCAGCCAGCCCACGCTCTGCTGGCGGGTCGTGGCCAGGGGCAACCGCGCCGCCACGACGCGACCGGCGGCGGTGCTGGCGAAGCTGGAGACGTGTTGGGCCAGCCGCGGCCACTCCAGTAGCTCCAGGGCCTCCTGTTGGATGGGCGCGTGCAGCTCAGCCGTCACGAGTAGGTCAGAGGTATCGGCTCGGCTCCGATATTGGAGGGCAGCCCGCCGGCGGGCTCATAGAGCATCTCCAACCAGTTCCCTTCTGGATCCTGCATATAGAAGGAGGCCGTGCCGTCACGGTGGTCATGCACCGGACCGCAGGAGTGCCCCTTGGCCAGCAGCTGCTCCCGCACCTGATCCACTTCAGCGCGGTTCTGAACGTGAAAGGCGAAGTGGGGGCCTGCCGCCTTGTAATCCGGGCTAAGCAGGGCAATGCCCTCACCGGTCGGCCACTGGACATAGCACCAGTCCTCGGCTTCCCAGGTCAGCCGCAAGCCCAAATCGAGATAGAAACGCTTGGCCCTCTCCATGTCCTGCACCCGCAGGGCGACATGGCCAAGGCGATGGTTGCAGGACATGGGGCTCAAGGCGACCAACCCATTGTGAGATGGCCGCTGTCTCAACCGTTGAGAAGCCAGCCTCAGCCCTGGCGCAGCCATTCGGCTGCATCACAGGCGTGATAAGTGAGGATCAAATCCGCACCAGCACGCTTGAAGCAGAGGAGGGTTTCAAGCACCACAGCCCGCTCGTCAATCCAACCCTTTTCAGCGGCCGCCTTGACCATGGCGTACTCACCACTGACGTTGTAGGCCGCGATCGGCAGCTCGCTCTCCTCACGGAGGCGGTGAATGATGTCGAGGTAAGCCAGACCGGGCTTGACCATCATGATGTCGGCACCCTCTTGTTCATCGAGCTGGGCCTCGGTGATGGCCTCGCGGGCGTTGGCCGGATCCATCTGGTAGGTGGACTTGTCCTTCGGGATGGGCTTGCTGGCCACCGCACGAGGGGCGGAATCCAGTGCTTCACGGAAGGGGCCGTAGTAGGCCGAGGCGTATTTCGCCGTATAGCTAATGATGCCGACGTGCTCGAAGCCTTCCTCATCGAGCGCTTCGCGGATGGCACCAACGCGGCCATCCATCATGTCGCTGGGGCCGATCAGATCCGCACCCGCACGGGCCTGCGCAACGGCCTGCTTGCACAGCAGGGCAACGGTTTCATCGTTGAGCACGACCCCTTCGCCACTGACGATTCCGTCATGGCCATCGCAGGAATAGGGGTCCAGGGCGACGTCCGTCATGATCGCCATCTCGGGGTGCACCTCCTTCAGGCGGCGGATCGCCCGGGGGATCAGGCCACCTTCGTTGAAGCACTCCGCACCGTCTTCGGTCTTCAGGCCATCGGCCACCTTCGGGAAGAGGACGACGCAACGGATCCCCAGGTCCCAGGCACGACCGACTTCCTGCACGAGCCCATCCAGGCTCCAGCGCTGACAGCCGGGCATCGCCCCGATGGGTTCGTTGCTGGCCCCCTCATGGACAAAGAGGGGATAGATGAAGTCCGCGGGACTCAGGGAGGTCTCCCGCACCATCGCCCGCAGGGCAGGGGAACGGCGCAGGCGGCGGGGGCGGTAGGTGAGCTCCATCGGGGGCTGGCTCAGCGAACTCGAGATGGGGCGGATCCTACGGAGCCCTCACCTGCAGGTCAGGTTTCGTTCCCGCCAAACATGTCGTCGTAGCCCTGGTACGGGTCAAATTCCGACCAGCCAGGGCTGGCTTCATTGAAGAGGCCGTAACGGGCCGCCTCGTCATCCATCAGCGTGTTCCCCGTCGGCTGGGTGTTGCAGGTCACTCCCCCATCCGGCGTGGGCTGGCAATCGTCAAAGACCACACCCGCCCGGGCCGAAACCGGAACGCAACAGCAGCTCACAACGAGCAGAGCGCCTGAGAGGATGGGCGCCGCTTTCGCCCTGGCCGCGATGTACACCGACTGGACCGCCATTGCCCTGCTGCTGCTGACTGCCGCACCCCTGTTGGCCGTGGTCGCAACGACGGCTTTCTTCATCTGGCGGCAGAAGACGAAGCGCTGATCAACAGGATGGTGCCCTGACCCACGCATTGCAAGCAGGTGCGGTAGCCGGCCGTTTGCGTGCGCTGGATGCCGCTCCCTCCACACCTGGGACAAGGCTTTGCACCCTCAGTGATGGATGTGTTCCCCTGCTCCTCGGGCCTGGCCATGGGCCGCTCCTGGTGATGGACTCACTTTGTTCGCAGCCAGGGGTTTTGATCCCGAAGGGATTGTTAAGCCTTGCTCAACTGCTGCCGCAAGGTCCCGAGCTGGCACTGCTGCAACAGCTCCTGGGCGCTGAGACAAGAGCCATCCGGCACCAGCTCTAAGGAGGCGGCTAAGCGACCAATCGCCGCCTCAGGCAGAACGCCCTGCTCCCGCCAAACCGCTAGGCCCATGCCGCCATCGCGTTTGGACAGGCGCTGGCCCTGACCATCCATCCAGAGCGGCAGGTGCCAGTAACGCGGCGGCTCCACGCCTAGCTGCTGAAGGACCGCCACCTGCGGTCCCGTGGCCGGCCAGAGGTCCAAGCCGCGCACCACATCACTGATGCCGAGTGCCCACTCATCGACCGCGGTCGCCAGGTGATAGGCCAGGAAACCATCGGCCCGGCGCAGGACCACATCACCGACCTCCGTCGGTCCGTCGAGGCACCCCTCAGGACCCAACTGCTCTGGCCAACGAAGGGGGCCCGGCTCCAGCTGCAGCCGCCAACTGGGCAGGCGCTGATCCTCCAGACCCCAACGGGGAGTGAGTGGCCGGCAAAAACCGGGATAGACCCCCGATCGGCCATGGGGGGCCGAGATGTCAGCCAACATCCGACGGCTGCAGCGGCAGGGATAGAGCTGGCCGCTACGCCGCAAGGCCGAGAGAACCGTGGCGTAGAGACCGCGGCGCTTGCTCTGGCGCAGCACTGGTCCATCCCAAAGCAAACCCAGCCAGCGCAGGTCCTCTCGAATGCTGGCCTCCGCGCCTGCTCGATTGCGGGGCGTATCGAGATCGTCAATCCGCAGCAACCACTCGCCGCCCTGCAGCCGGGTGATCAACCAGGAGAGCAAGGCCGTGCGGAGGTTGCCCAGATGCAGTGGACCCGTCGGGGACGGCGCATAGCGACCCCGGCGAGCCGTTTCCTTCAGATCGGCGACCTCGCGCCGTAATGCTCTGAGATGAGAGGGCAGCAAGGTAGACATCGATCAACCGCTAGGCCCGCAACACGCAAAAGGGCGACCCGAAGGTCGCCCTCTGCTCAACACCGTGAATGGGCGCGGCGTGATCAGCCCTGAACGCGATCCTTGAAGAGCTTGCCTGCGGTGAATGCAGGGACGCGCTTCGCGGGGATCTTGATCTTCTGGCCGGTCTTGGGGTTCAGGCCTTGACGGGCAGAGCGCTCGCGGGGCTCGAAGGAGCCGAAGCCAAGGATCGACACTTTCTTACCTTCGACAACCGAATCGATGATGGTGTCGATGGCCGCGTCGACCACCTGGGCCACGTCGGTCTTGGTCAACTCGGTGCGAGCAGCCACGAGATTGACGAGGTCAGCTTTGTTCATCGGAGTGGAAGCCTCTGGGCTCAGTAGCAGCAGGGCGGAGTGAGAAAACCCCGCCACCACTGGTTTCAGCGCGCCAATGGTATGGGGGTTGGCAAGGGGCGGCAACCTCAAAACCCCTTTTCCCATGCCGTTTTTGCCACATTTGCTGCCGAAATCGGCCCTTTCACACTGTTTTGTGCCCCTACGAGCCGATCCCTAGACGGGCTCCTGGCCCTCTAAAGCAGCCCAGTCCAGGGCCTGCAACTGCTGTTGAACATCAGCGATCAAGGCCTCGCCCCGCAGGGCCCCCAAGCCAGCCCCACTCGCTAGAGCAACCGGCGTGGAGCGGGGCAACCAGTCCCCCAAGGCCTCCAGGCTGCGCAACCAACGGCTCCAATGGAATGAACGGCGCGTGCGCAGGGGACGGGCCTCACCCGACGCGACTGGACTCATAAGCCGCCCGCAGAACAGCAGCGGCGCGCCATTGAATGCCCGATCAGCAAGCAGCACGGCACTGCCCGGTGTCGGGCCAGGGGTCCAGCGCAGGCTGTATCCCGGGGCAAGGGACTGCTCGATCGAGAAGGGCTCGAGTCCATCAACGGTCGGCAAGAGGTAGGCCTCCTGCTCCTGCAGGGAGACCGGCCACTGCAGCTCCTCTTGAAAGCGTCGGGTGCGGCCATGGCCATCACGGCTGGTCAAGACCAGTCGACCCGGGCCGCGCTCCCGCAGAAAAGCCAGGTTGGCTTGATTCAGTCCTGGACAGTCGATCAGAAGACCCGCGCATCCCTCCCACTCCGGAGTCTCCAGCCACCAGGCCGAGCCCCCCAGCGTGTCGCGGTTGGGGGCAAATAGCCAAAGGTTCTCGAGCACCTGACGCGGCGGGCGCCCTTCCGGCAAGGGCTCTGCAAACACCGAACCGGATGCAGCCTGCTGGGGGCTCTCCTCACTCATGACGGGCCACAACCGCTCCACCACCTTTAGCTTGTGGTGGCAGCCCCCAGGATCCGTTGGCTTCGATCCACCTCGGACAGCCCTGGCCCCTTGGGGCGCAAGCGACGCCCAGGGGGGTGAACTTTTCCCTGGCCGCTCCCAGTGCCAGCCGGATTGAGCTGCTGCTGTTTCGCGATGGCAACGCCAGTGAACCCGAGCAAACGATTGAGCTGAACAGCAGCCACCGCTCCGGCGACCTCTGGCACGTGGAGGTCGAGGGCGTCGGCATCGGCTGCTGCTACGCCTACCGAGTCTTTGGCCCCCTGCAACCGGGAAACCACGGCTACAACCCGTCCAAGTTGCTCCTTGATCCCTGTGCCCGTGCAATCACAGGGTGGGATGTCTACAGCCGAATCGATGCCCTCGGCGGGATGCCGAATACGGCGAAGTGCCTCAAAGGGGTCGTCACCGAGCGGGATCGCTTTGATTTCCAAGCGGCGCCTAGACCGCGCCACAGCTGGCAGCGCACACTGATTTACGAGCTGCACGTGGGGGGCTTCAGCCGCGGCCAGGGCAGCCCGGTCACCCCGGACGCCCAGGGGACCTACCTGGGGTTAATCGAACTCATTCCATATCTCAAGGACCTCGGCATCACCACGGTCGAACTGCTGCCGGTGATGGCGTTCGACCCCCACGATGCACCCGAGGGACGCATGAACTACTGGGGCTACAGCCCCCTCAGCTGGCTGGCCCCCCATCACGGCTACCAGCAGGGAGACGATCCCCTACAGATTCGCCATCAGGTGAGGCAACTGGTGAGCGCCTGCCACCAGGCCGGCCTCGAGGTGCTGGTGGATGTGGTCTACAACCACACCTGCGAGGGCAACCAGGCCGGCCCAACCCTCAGCTGGCGAGGAATTGACGACCGCCTCTACTACCACCAGAACGCCAAAGGCGATTACCTCGACGTCAGCGGCTGCGGCAACTCCATTGCGGCCAACCGGCCCTTGGTGCGGCGCCTGATTCTTGAATCGATGCGCTGCTGGGCCCTAGAGCTGGGGGTCGACGGCTTCCGCTTCGACCTCGGCATCGCCCTCAGCCGCGGGGAAGAACTGGCCCCCCTCGACAAACCACCACTGTTTGAAGAGATCGAAGCCGACCCCGAGCTCTCCGATCTGAAGTTGGTCAGTGAGCCCTGGGACTGTGGCGGCCTCTATCGCCTGGCCGATTTCCCTGCCAAGCGCATTGGCAGCTGGAACGGCCGTTTCCGCGATGACGTGCGTCGCTTCTGGAAGGGAGATGACAAGAGCTGCTGGGCCATGGGCCAACGCCTGAGCAGCAGTCCCGATCTCTTCGGCGGCCAACCAGCCGTCCTGGGGCGCAGCATCACCTTCTTAACCGCCCATGACGGCTACACCCTGAACGACCTGGTCAGCTACGGCGGTAAGCACAACCTGGCCAATGGGGAGGACAACCGCGACGGGGATAACCACAACAACAATTGGAATCACGGCGCCGAGGGGCCCTGCAGCGACCCCGCCATCCAATCCCTAAGGAATCGGCAACTGCGCAACCTGCTGGCGAGCCTGCTGCTCGCCCCCGGGGTTCCCATGTTGCTGATGGGGGACGAGGTGCGCCGCAGCCAGGGCGGCAACAACAACACCTGGTGCCAGAACAACATCCTCGGCTGGATGCATTGGGCACCGGATGCGGAGGACCTCGAACTCAAACGGTTCCTGCAACGGCTGATTCAGATCCGCCACCAGTGGGCTGATTTGTTCAATCCCGAGGTGCCCCATGCCGAGGCCAAGTCCCCCCGCTTCGATCAGCCAGGACACCTCATTCGCCAATGGCACGGCCCCAAACTCGGACAGCCGGATTGGGCCAGCTGGTCCCACACCCTGGCCTGGAGTCTCAACGACCGCCAACGGGGCCCCTTGATCTGGTGCGGGATGAACGCCTACTGCGAGGACCTGAGTTTCGAGGTGCCCAAGGTGAATCACGGCTGGCGCCAGGTGATCAACACCGCTGAGGCCGATGCTGCACCCGCCGACCCCCAAGCCTGGAACGGTCCAACCCAGGCCATGAAGAGCCGCAGCCTGGTGCTGCTCGTGGAGCAGAGCTGCTTCTAGGGGGAAGCGGGCTGCGGGAATCGAACCCGCATCATCAGCTTGGAAGGCTGAGGTTTTACCACTAAACTAAGCCCGCAGCAGTACAAACGCACTAGGGCGTTCGGTGCTGAACGTCAGCGGATCGGGTTTCGCGCTGACTAGAGCATTATGACCTGCGTTCGGGACAGCGTCCTTGGCCGCCACGCCTCAAGCCCCTAGCGATGCCGTTGATCTGCGGGGCAGACCACGTCAACGCTTGCTCTGGGCCTATGGCCTCGGGGACGTCGGCACGGGCATGGGCGCCTCCCTGATTGGCTTCTATTTACTGCGCTTCTACGTCGCCGCGGGGCTTCCCCCCTGGCTCGCAGGCCTGGCCTATGGGCTCGGACGGCTTTGGGATGCCGTCAATGACCCGATCGTCGGCTGGCTCAGCGACAAGACCATCAACACCAAACTCGGCCCACGTCTCCCCTGGATCCTCTGGAGCGCCGTTCCCCTGGGTGCCTCCATGGCACTGATGTGGTGGCTGCCCCCCTGGGACAACATCTGGACCAAGTTCTGGGTCTTTTTGGTGGTCTCCGTGGTCGCCAACAGCCTCTACACCTGCGTCAATCTCCCCTACACAGCCCTTGCGGCCGAACTCACCACCGACGTCGGACTGCGGACCCGGCTGAACACCTCCCGCTTCACCGGCTCGATCCTGGCCACGATCACCGCAGCCCTGCTGGCGGGGGTGCTGGTGAGCGATCTTCGCGATCCCTCCACCTATCTCCCGGTTGGCCTGGTCTCGGGCGTGATCATCAGCCTCTCGGGCCTGCTCTGCGGTTGGGGCCTGCTGCCGGCCGCCCGCAATTGCCAACGGCCTGAACCCGCCCCCGGAACCACCCGCAAGTTGCTGCGGCGGGTGGCCCAGAACGGCCGCTTCTTAATGGTGCTGGCCCTCTATCTGCTGCTCTGGTGCTCCCTGCAGCTAATGCAGGCCGTCTCACTCTTCTTCCTTCCGGTCGTGCTCCAGGTGCCCGAGGGGCTAAGCAAATTGATCCTGTTGCCCTTCCTGCTCAGCTCCCTTGGGGGGCTCTGGCTCTGGAACAACGTCTCCCATCGGGCCGGACGCCTTCAGGCCCTGCGCCAGGGGGGGCTGCTCTGGATCATCGGCTGCCTTCTGGTGATGGTGCTCCAGCCCCTGAACAGCAGCCTGCCCCTGCTGGCCACCGGCAACCTGCTGAAGCTGGTCCTGCTGGTGGTCACCATCGTTTTGGCCGGCATCGGCGCCTCGACGGCCTATCTCATTCCCTGGTCGCTGCTGCCCGATGCCATCGACGCGGACCCGGAGAAGCCCGCCGGGCAGTACAGCGCCTGGATGGTCCTGGCCCAAAAGGTCTGCATCAGCGTCGTCATTGCCCTATTGGGCATGGTCCTCAGCGCCAGCGGTTACGACGAAGCCCTCGCCAACACCGCCCAACCAGCCAGCGCCCTAGTGGCGATCCGGCTGTGCATGGGCATCATTCCCGCAGTGTTGGTGGTTCTTGGGCTAGTGGTGACGCGCCGCTGGCCCGAGAGGGGCCTGCATCTTCAAGCCAGCTAGCCACCCCATCGCATGCCTGCCCGCCGCCTTCCCGCCTGGCTTCGCCCCCGCTGGCTGACCCGCTTGGGGGAAAGCCTGCTGATTGGCGGTCAAGCCGTCTCGGCCCTGGCCAAGGGCCAGATCAACCCGAATGACCTCATCGCCGAATTGATGGAGGCGGGCCCCGGCAGCTTCCTGATCATCCTGATCACCGGCCTGGCGGCAGGCACGGTGTTCAACATCCAGGCCGCCTCGGAGCTGGTCAAGCAGGGCGCGGGATCAACCGTGGGCGGGATCCTGGCCCTGGGACTGGCCCGTGAAATCGCACCGATCCTCACCGCCACCCTGGTGACCGGAAAGGTGGCCACGGCCTATGCCGCCCAACTGGGGACCATGAAGGTCACCGAACAGATCGACGCGATCACGATGCTGCGCACCGACCCGGTCCAGTACCTCGTCGTCCCGCGTCTGCTGGCCATGGTTGTCATGACCCCTGTCCAATGCCTCGCCTTCTTCGGGGTGGCGATCTGGTCGGGTCAAGTCAGCAGCGCCATCCTCTACAACATCCCGCCGGATGTCTTTTGGACCTCCGTGCGCGGCTGGATGCAGCCCTCGGACCTGCCAGCGATGCTGCTGAAGGCCGGTGTCTTCGGCCTTCAGATTGCCGTGATCGCCTGCGGCTGGGGCCTCACGACCCGGGGCGGCCCCAAGGAAGTCGGCACCAGCACCACTGGCGCCGTGGTGATGATCCTGGTGACCGTGTCCTTGATGGATCTGGTCCTGACCCAATTGCTCTTCGGTTCATGAGTCCTGCAACCGTGACTGGATCCGGTCCGAACCCTGATCAGGGCACGATCCTGGCCCCGCGGATCTGGGTGCCCCTGGGGGTCCTGCTGCTGGGCTTGGCCTGCCTGCTGCTCAACGTTTGGGCCGCCGCGCTGGTCAGCGTCTTTGGCCTGTTCCTGCTGGTCCAGAGCCAGATCCTGCGCCTGCAGTTCTGCGCTGAGGCCCTGATCGTCTGGCGGGGCGAGAGCGTCCTGCGCCGCTTCCCCTACAGCGAATGGCTCAATTGGACGGTGTTCTGGGGGCCATTCCCTGTGCTGTTCTATTTCCGTGAACAGCAGAGCATTCACTTCCTGCCCGTGTTGTTTGATGCCAACAGCCTGCGCGAGCAGCTCAACCACCACGTGAGCGCCCAGCCATGAGCGACGACGCCACCAACCCAACACAACCGGACGACTGGACGGCTCTAGCCACCAGCGAACTGCGGCAGCAGCGCAATGCCCTGCAGCAGGAGATCAGCGAGCTGAGCAGCCGCCGGGATCAACTGCAACAGGAGATCCAAAGCAGCTTTGCCGGCCAATCCGACTCCATCGCCCGGCGGGTGAAGGGGTTCCAGGACTATCTGGTGGGAGCCCTCCAGGAACTGGCGGTCTCCGCCGAACAGATGGAGCTGGTGGTCCAGCCCCTGGTGGTCCAGCCCTCTCCCTTGGATCAAGCAGCCGCAGCCGAAGCCCAAGCCACAGCGGCGGCTGAGATCCCTGCTCCGGCACCGGCGGGGCTGTTCAGCAATGACGAAGCGCTGATTCGCGATCGACTGCAGGCCTTCCAGGGACAAGCCGACTTCTACGCTGATCCCTGGAAACTGCGCCGGAGCCTGGAGCCCGGCGGCGCGGCCCTGTTGGAGGACTGGTTCCTGGCCCAAGGGGGCCGCGGAGCCCAACCCAGCTGCGGCAGCCGCAACCGCAATGCCCTGACCACCGCCGCCGCCATCTCGATCCTGGGCGAGCTCTACGGCGAGCGCTTCCAGACCTTGGTGCTGGCGGGGATGCCCGAGCGCCTCGGGGAATGGCGACGTGGCCTGCAGGATTGCCTGGGCCTGAACCGCGAAGACTTTGGGCCCAGCAGCGGCATTGTTCTCTTCGAGCGCGCCGATGCCCTGATCGAACGGGCCGACCGCCTGGAGGAGCGCGGCGAACTCCCCTTCATCGTGGTGGACGCGGCCGAGCCGGCCGTCGAGGTGCCGATCTTGCAATTCCCGGTCTGGCTCGCCTTTGCAGGCAGCCCCACCGAGCTCGCCCTGGAGGATGACCTGCTGTGACCGACTTCGTGATCGCGCCTCTGCTAACCCTGGCTCTGGCCTACCTCTTGGGCTCGTTCCCCAGTGGCTACCTGGCGGGGCGTTGGCTCAAGGGAATCGACATCCGCACCCTGGGATCCGGCTCCACCGGCGCAACCAACGTCCTGCGCCAAATCGGCAAGGGCCCCGCTTTGGTGGTGTTCCTGATCGATGTGCTGAAGGGCACCGCCGCGGTGCTCCTGGCCAAAGCCCTACTCCAGCCCGATGGCACCAACGCCCTGAGTGATTGGTGGGTGGTCGCCTCCGGTTTAGCGGCGTTGGCCGGCCACATCTGGCCCATCTGGCTGGGCTGGCGTGGGGGTAAGGCCGTTGCGACTGGATTGGGGATGCTGCTCGGCCTGACCTGGCCCGTCGGCCTGGCCACCTTCGGGGTCTTCCTGACGGTGATCAGCGTCAGCCGCATCGTCTCCCTCTCGAGCGTGCTCGCCGCCCTGAGCCTGCCTCTGCTGATGCTGGCGCGCTTCGCCTCCCTTGGAGAGGCGATCCGTCCGGCCTACCTGAGCCTCTCGATCGTCGCCGCCGTGCTAGTGATCTGGAGGCACCGCAGCAACCTGAGCCGGATCGCTGCGGGCACCGAGCCCCGCCTGGGTGACAAGAAAAAAGAGGCCTAACCGAGTGCGCGGCTGCGCTCTGCGGCCGCCACAACGGCCTCGATCAAGGCGGACCTCAGACCTGAGCTCTCGAGGGCGCGGACCCCGGCAATGGTGGTGCCGCCCGGGCTGGTCACCATGTCCTTGAGCTGGGCGGGATGCAACTGCTGCTGATGCAACAGCGCGGCGGTCCCCGCCAAGGTGCGATGGGCCAGGTGCAGCGCTTGCGCCCGCGGCAGGCCGGAGGCCACCGCCCCATCCGCCATGGCTTCAGCCACCAAGGCCACAAAGGCGGGTCCCGATGAGGTCAGCGCGAGGAAAGCATCGAGCTGCGTTTCAGGCAGCTCCAGCACCTCACCCACCTGGGCAAACAACTCCAGCAGCCAATCCTTCTGCTCGGCCTCAAGACCCTCGCCCCAGGCCAAGGCCGTCAGGCCAGCCCGCACCAGGCAGGGGGTGTTGGGCACCGAGCGCACCACACGCCAGCCGGGGAAGAGGCGCTGCAAACGCTCGAGCTTCACCCCCGCCAACACGGAAATCAGCAGCGGCGATGCACCGGGAGCGGGGGCTGGAGCCGCGGCTGCCACGGCCTCCAGCTGCTGAGGCTTCACCGCCAGCATCACAACCGGAGCCGCCCAGGCTTCGCGGCCATCGACGCTCACCGAAAGGCCCGCGTGTTCAGTCTGCAGACGCTGGGCCGAGGCCTGGGAGGCGACGACGGCGCGTACCGAAGCACGCTGCACCAGGCAGCTCTCCAGCCACGGAAATAACAAAGCCTGGGCCATGCGGCCCAGGCCAATCACCCCGAAGGTCGAGGGGGAGGTGAGGCTCAACCGACGTTCGCGCCGTACTCACGGCCCCAGGCGGGGGTGGGGGCGATGTCCTGCTGGGGCTCATCAACGCTCTCGCGGTGAGCCACGGTGGGGGCAGAGGCCTCTTCACTACCGGCGCTGGTGACGGTGACACAGCTCGGTGCAAACAGGAAGATGCTCTCGCCGACGCGCTCCTGGTGGCCGTCGATGGCGAAGGTGCCGCCGGCGACGAAGTCAACGGCGCGCTGAGCCTGATCGGGCTCCATCATCGTGAGGTTCAGGATCACGGTCTTGCGCTCACGCAGGGCCTGGATCGCGCGAGGCATCTCGTCGAAGCTGCGGGGCTCCATCAAGGTGACCTCAGCCGCCGAGGTGGAGATGCCGGGCATGCCAATCACATTGCTCCCAGCGAAGGGATCAACGGCATCGAAATCGCTGGTCAGCGCGAGTGCACCAGAGGGGGTCGAACCACTGGTTTCAGGCATGTCGCCCTGGTCGTAATCGAGATCGTCGTCCTCATAACCGTCGAGGTAATCGTCTCCGGAAACAACTGCACGCAGGCGGGAGAACAACGACACCGTGAAACCTCGGATTTGGCTTTCAACCTAGATAGCGTCCCACGCGAGCGGTGACAAGGGTTTCAGCGGATCATTGTTGGCTTTCATGCCGGTTTCAAAGCTTCGGGCCAAAGAGGGCTGAACCCACCCGGACCCAGGTGCTCCCAGCGGCGGCCGCCTCAGGCCAATCACCGCTCATTCCCATCGACAATTCGGCCAGACCCAGGCGCTGGGCAAGAGCCGAACACTCCGCAAATAACGCCTCCCGCTCTGCCCCCTCCACCTCCAGGGGAGCCATGGTCATCAGACCGACAATCTGCAGGTGCGGCAGCTGCTGAAGCCGCGGCCATTCCCGCTCCAATTCCTCAACGGAGAGGCCCCCTTTGTTGGGATCGGGGCGCAGCTTGACCTGCAGAAAAATGGAGGGCCGCAGCCCTTCCTCTCCTGCAATCCGCGAGATCCGCTCGGCCAGGCTCAAGGAGTCCACGGAGTGAATCACGCTGAATTGCTTCAGGACCGGCCGCACCTTGTTGGCCTGCAGACGGCCGATGAAGTGCCAATCCAGGTCAACGCAATCGGTCAGTTCCTGCTGCTTCGCCGTGGCCTCCTGCAGGCGGCTTTCACCAAAGCTGCGTTGCCCGGCTTGCGCCAACGCGCGAATGCTGCTGGCGGGGTGACCCTTGCTCACCGCCAGCAAACGGGTGTGGGCGGGCAACTGTGCAGACAGGGCTGCAAGACGATCTGCAGCAGAGGAAGTGCCCACCAGTTAGAGGCCCAACAATTAAATGAAGGTCTTATCGAACAATTGTCGCCAACTGGCATGCACCTCGGGACCTTCTCGGCGGGCGCGATTGAGATTTTGCTCGGCCAGATGGCGGGCATCCATCAAGGGGATGACCTCAAATTCGACGCTGCGGCCCTGCACCGTGACCAGAAAAAACATCCTCTGGGCGTAGAGGGTGGCGTAGACCTCCCGGCCATCGCCCGTCTCGGCGACGCGATAGAGCAAGCCAAAGGTGGGGTGATTGAGATAGCGCTCGTTGCTCACACGCCAAGGTCGGCCAACCTTCTATCAAAGCGCACCGAAGCGCCAGCGCAGCACCAGAACGGCAAGCAAGCCCATCCAGCCGAAGGCCTGAAGCACGGGGGCACGAAGCCTGGAGCGCAGGAGTTGTGAGGGGGCTATCCACTGACCGCCCCGGGCCAACAGGGCCTCCGCCCCCTGCTCCGCCCTCAACAAAACGTTGGCCAGCAACCGCTCACCCAAGGCCAGGACCAGGCCGACTGACGCCTGAAAGCCCAAGCGCCGCAGGTTGACCGAACGGGTAGCAAGGGAGCGCAGGAGGTTCTGGAACTCCTCTTGAACCAGCGGCAGAAAACGCAGAGCCAACAGCAAGGTGAAGCCCAGCCGCTCCACGGGAACCCCCAGGCGACCCAGGGGGGCGATGCACCAACTCAGGCCCCAGACCAACTCCTCCGGTGGGGTGGTCAGCAGCAGCAGGTTGGCGCTGTGAATCACCGTGAACAGGAGCGTGGCGCTGTTGATCCCCAACTCCGCCGAGCGGCGGGTCACCACCAACGGACCGAGCGGCAGGGGGCCCAGCTGCAC
Organism: Synechococcus sp. LTW-G; assembly: GCF_054459035.1. Classification (NCBI taxonomy): domain Bacteria; kingdom Bacillati; phylum Cyanobacteriota; class Cyanophyceae; order Synechococcales; family Synechococcaceae; genus Synechococcus; species Synechococcus sp. LTW-G. The sequence continues at coordinate 24,448 of NZ_JBTKYW010000010.1, forward strand.
GGGACCCAACCGCAGCAACTCCCAACGCAAGCCCTGCTGATCGGAGCCCAGCTCCAATTCCTGGGGAGGACGATTCAAGGAGGCAGGCGCCAGGGATCCCGTCGGCAGGGTCGTCGCCAGGGCACCCACCAACACCGAGAGGACCAGAAGCAAGGGAAGGGTGCGGCGCCAGAGGCGCCAGGGCAGCCCACTGCAGGCGGTGAACAGCAGCAACAGACCCACCAGGGCCAGCCTCCACCACGGTCCAGCCAGGATCGGCGTCAGAAGAAACGCCACCGTCCAGGCCAGCTTCAGGCGGGCATCGAGAAGCCGCAGCCAGCTGCTGGTTCCATCGACGTACTGGCCGATGGGGATCTGCCGCAACCAATCCATCAGGGGTGAAGCCGGCTCAGGCCGTCAGCGTCCCCTGGCCTGCTGCCGCGCCAGATCCCGCTCCGCATCGCGCTGCTGCTTACCGCGCCAGAACAACTTGAGCGGCGACCCCTCAAAGCCCAGACCCTCACGGATTTGCCGTTCGACGTAGCGACGGTAGGTGTCCCCAAACAACTTCGGGTCGTTCACGAACAGGGTGAAGCTTGGGGGGCGAACGGCCACCTGGGTGCCGTAGTAAATCCGGCCCTGACGTCCGCCGCGGCTGGTGGGCGGAGAGCGCCAACTGACCGCTTCTCGGAGCACCTCATTGACGACCGAGGTGCTGACGCGGCGGCGATGCTGCTCCACAGCAACGGCGGCGATCGCAAAGATGCTTTCCACCCGCTGACCGGTCAGCGCCGAGGTGAAGAGCATCGGAGCCCAGTCCAGGAAATAGAGCTTGGCCCGCAGCTCTTTTTCCATGGCCGGCATGGTGTGGCTGTCTTTTTCGATGGCGTCCCACTTGTTGACCACCACCACACAGGCGCGCCCCTCTTCTTCAATGCGGCCAGCGAGGCGTTGATCCTGCTCGGTGACGCCATCGAGGGCATCGATCACCAGCACACAGACATCGGAGCGCTCGATCGCCTTGAAGCTGCGGTTGATGCCGAAATACTCCGGCCCGTAGTTCACCGAACGGCGGCGGCGAATACCGGCGGTATCCAGCAGTTTCCAGGGCTTCCCTTCCCGCTCGATCGAGGTGTCGATCGTGTCGCGGGTGGTGCCGCGAATCGGACTAACAATGGCCCGCTTCTCGCCGCAAACCGCATTCAGCAGGCTGGACTTGCCGACATTGGGACGGCCCACGATGGCCATCTGGATGGGCTCCTCCCCCTCCAACTCCTCGGCGGCCGGCAGATGGTCCACCATCCGATCGAGCAGATCGCCGGTCCCAGCGCCGTGAATGGCGGAGATCGGGAAGGGCTCACCGAGTCCCAGGCTCCAGAACTCGGCGGCCATGGCGAGGCCCGCCTCAGGGGACTCACATTTGTTGACCGCCAGAAGCACCGGAACGTTGTGCCCCCGCAGCCACTCGGCGATGGACTCATCTGCAGCCGTCAACCCCTGCTGTCCATCGGCGATCACCACCGCAACTGAGGCCTCGGAGAGGGCGAGGTTCGCTTGCTCACGAATTTCCGGCAGGAATTCGCTGTCGTCGTCGAAGACCAAACCACCGGTGTCGACCACCTTGAAATGGCGATCCCGCCAATAGCCCTGCTGATAGGTGCGATCGCGGGTCACACCGGGTTCGTCGTGAACGATGGCCTCGCGACTACGGCAGAGGCGGTTCACAAGGGTGGATTTGCCCACGTTGGGGCGGCCAATAATGGCAACGACGGGCAACGCCAAAGAGTTATCGCAACAACTGCCGTAATCCGACCCTACAGGCCGGCAGAAGCGAAAATCTTTCCGCCAGTCTCAAAACGAGACCAGGCGAGTCTCGCTAGAGGAGGGGTGTTCTGTCCCCCGCCCGACGGCGGTCTCCCGCGATGGTGGAACTGATTGCCTCGATCGTGGTCGATCTCTCCGACCAGAAGCTCTACGTCTACAACCAACAACAAGAGCTCGTTCGCACGGTGCTGGTGAGCACTGGCAAAGGCTCCACTCCCACACCGATGGGCGTTGGCCAGGTCTACGACAAGTACCGGAGCGTGACCATGCGCGGCCGGGGCTATGTCGCGCCCAACGTGCCCTGGGCGATGTGCATCACCCAGAACGGAATGATCTGCATGCACGGAGCCCCCTGGCAGGAGCAGGCCAATGAGGCCTTTGGTGTGCCCCGCAGCCACGGCTGCATTCGGATCCCCAGCCCCCATGCCCGCTGGCTGTTTGAGAACACACCCAAGGGAACACCCGTCAGCATCCAGGCCTGAGCCATGCGGGGAGGGCCTTCAAGCCAGATCCTGCAGCTCCTGAGCCTGGAGCTGTTGATCGTGGGCCTGTGGGTCCTGGCCCTCCCTGCCCATCAAGCCCCCGCGAGCCCGGGGATCAGCCAATCGGCAGGTCACCTGGATGGCCCTGGACCGGATCAGCGGGTTGCTCCAACAAAGGAGGCATCGGACCGCTAGCGGGCAGGGGTTCGCCCCGCTCCGCCAGGTGGGCCAGCAGCCAGTTCACCGCGGTGGCCCGGCGGGTGCGGCGTGGATAGAGGCCGCCAATCCGGTAGCCGCCAAAGCCCAGCTGCTCCTTGAGCAGCTGCTTGTAGGGCTTGGGAACCGACCGGGTCAGGGCCACGCTGGCTGGACGCTCGGCAATGAACTGGGGCTCGATTGGAAAGGACTCCCGCCAACTGGCCTCCGTCGCCGGGCCGGCGCTCCAAACCCCCTCGCCGTTCTGCTCGTATCCCAAGCGCGGCCAGATCAACTCACACACAAAACGATCGTTGGTGCGGTCCTCCAGCACCGCTTCCAGCAGCGCCCTGCTGAGGGGGTAGGGAATGGGCATCGACCTGGAGTCCGAGAATCGGATCACCATGATCACGCCCGCCACCACCACCGAAGCGATTCAGCTGTCCGGCCAGGGCACACCGCGCCTGCTGCGCTGCCGCGCCCTGCAGTCGCCCTTGGCGGGTGTGAGCGATCGCATCTTCCGCGGGCTGGTGCGGCGCTGGGCGCCCGATGCCCTGCTGTTCACAGAGATGGTCAACGCCACCAGCCTGGAGCTGGGCCATGGCCTGCAAAAGGTCGAGGAGCTAGCCCTCGAGCAGGGGCCCATCGGCGTTCAGCTGTTTGATCACCGGCCCCAGTCGATGGCCGATGCGGCCCGCAGGGCGGAGGCCGCCGGGGCCTTCCTGATCGACATCAACATGGGCTGCCCGGTCAAAAAGATCGCCAAAAAAGGGGGCGGCAGCGGCCTGATCCGAGAACCCGATCTGGCCAGCCGCATCGTGGAGACGGTCTCTGCGGCCGTCTCGATCCCAGTCACCGTGAAGACCCGACTGGGCTGGTGCGGCAGTGACCTCGACCCGGTGGCCTGGTGCCGTCAACTGGAGAGCGCTGGGGCCCAGCTGCTCACCCTCCATGGCCGCACCCGGGAACAGGGCTTCAAAGGAAGCGCCGATTGGCAGGCCATTGCCGCTGTCAAACGCGCCCTGGCGATCCCTGTGATTGCCAACGGCGACATCAACTCCGCCGCCGATGCCCTGCGCTGCCTGGAGCAAACCGGCGCCGATGGGGTGATGGTGGGGCGGGGAAGCATGGGGGCCCCCTGGCTCGTCGGCCAAATCGATGCGGCCCTCAGCGGCCGGCCGATCCCAGAGGCCCCCTCAGCGCTTGAGCGGGTGCTGCTCGCCAAGGAACAACTCCAGGCCCTGGTGGCCGCCAAGGGCGACCACGGACTCCTGATCGCCCGCAAACACATGGGCTGGACCTGCAATGGCTTCACGGGCGCCCCGCAACTGCGGCACGCCCTGATGCGGGCGCCAACGCCGGCCGAAGCCATCGCACTGCTGGATCAAACCGCCGCGGCCCTCGGCAGCTAGTAAGCGCCGATCTGCAGCAGGTCCCGGGTGCCGCTGACCCCCTGCACGGCAAACAACAGGAGGATCAGCACATTGGCGCTGATGTGCAGCTGCCGCAGCCGAGGGTTGCGCTTGATCTCCGGCCGCGCCGAGAGCGTGAACAGCATCAGACCGCTCAGCAGAACGCCCGCCCAGTAGTGGGAGCTCCAGAACCCCGCCCCGAATGGATTGTCGGAGAGGCGCCAAATCTCGGCCTGACTGCCCAGGCCCAGGACTCCGGCCCAGCAGAGCAGCGCAAAACTCGCCCGCCAGATCGCCCGGTGCACCCGCAGCAGAGCCGCCAGGGCCACCAGGGTCCCGGCCGACACCAGCAGCAGGAGCCCGTAGCGGCCGGCGCCGCCGCTGAAGTCCGCACCGGCCTCCAGATAGGCCTTGGTGAACGAATAAACGATGGCAATCAGCACCGCCACGACCACCCCAACCGTCAGCCAAAGGCCATGGTCGGCGTGCTCCTGCGGCACCGGTTCGGGCTGCTTGGTGATGCCCAGGCGCTTCTCGCGCACCAGCAGGCCCAGACGAACCGTCGCCCCCATCAGGGGATAGACGAACAGGATCACCAGCACCGGATGGAGCAGGGCAAACCAGTCAATGGCGCTCATGGCAACAGCTCCTCTAGGGCAGAACCTTGGGCCAACCCTGACGGATCAGCAACAGTGAAAAGTAGGGCTGCTCGTCCGCCGGGATCGAATCGGCCGGGGCCAAGAGCTGATCGGGCCAGCCCACCCGCTGGGCAAACAGGCTGCCGCCGAGCAGACCGCGACGCTCAAGGAGCGGTTGCACCCAGCGCCAGCGGCGGCCCAATTTGAGCAGGGCCAACACCACCTCTTGATGGCGCGCCCAATCCAAGAGAGCCTCCAGGGCCTCTGGATCCTCAGGCGTGGGGCGAATCATCAGACCCTCCTGCTGCAGAGCCAAGGGCCAAGGGAAGCCTTGGGCCGAAGCCGCCGCCGCCGCCGCCGCGGCCGCGGTAATCCCAGGAATCACAGCCACAGGCACCCCTGGATGGCGATCGGCCAAGGCCAGCAGGGCATAGGAGCAGCTGGCATAGAGCGAGGCATCCCCCTCACACAGCAACACCACCGCCTGGCCCTGCTCCACGGCCAGAGCCAGGGCATCGGCGGCCTCTCGCCAGGCCTGTTGGCGCGGCTCCGCCTCCGCCACCATCGGGAACAGCAAGGGCAGCCGCCGTTGCGCTGCCGAGATCCAGGGCGCCGCGATCTGGGCCGCCATGCCCTCGGCGTCGGGTCTTGCCACGGGATAGGCCACCACGGCCGCCGAGGCGATGGCCTGGATCGCCGCCACTGTTAGTAACTGGGGATCACCCGGACCCACACCCACCAGGGTGACCCCAGGCTTGGCCGCCGTGGCAGCGTCTGCCAAGACGCGCAGGATCGCGCTGGAGGACATCGAAGGGGGCTCAACCGGCCCCTTTCTAGGGTGATGGGATTCAGCGGGCTGGGCGATGAGCGACCTGCAGGTCTTCGGCGAGGCCGAGCAACAAGCCAAGCTGACGACAAACGATCCGGCGGTCATTGCCGCTGAACTGGCTGAGCGGGGCATCGGCTTCGAGCGCTGGCCGGCCCGTGAGGCGCTCCCGGCGGGTGCGGGTCCCGAGGACGTGCTCAAGGCCTATGCCCGGGAGATCCAAGCGGTCCAAGCCCGGGGCAGCTACCCGACAGTCGATGCGATTCGGATGACCCCGGACCATCCCGAGCGCGCCGCCCTGCGCCAGAAGTTCCTCGCAGAACACACCCACGCCGAAGACGAGGTGCGTTTTTTTGTTGAAGGGCGAGGGCTCTTCTGCCTGCACATCGGCGAGGAGGTGCTGCAGGTGCTCTGCGAAGCCGATGACTGGATCAGCGTGCCAGCCGGCACGAAACACTGGTTTGACATGGGGCCAGAGCCCTGCTTCTGCGCCATTCGCTTCTTTGACAACCCCGAGGGCTGGGTGGCGCAGTTCAGCGGCGACCCCATCGCCGACCGCTTCCCCCGTCTGAACTAAGCCTGGATGCCCACCGAGTGCATCCGAACCAACTCCGGACGCTCCAAGCTGCCGCTGAGGGCCTGGGCTTCAAAGGCCGCCAACTCCTGCAGGCGCTCCACCGTGACCTCCCGGCCAAAGCGCTGCTCACACAGCACCCAATAGAGCCCGAAGTGGCGGGCTTCACTGGCCAGGAGCTCGCCATAGAGGACTTGCAACTCGGCATCCGGGCTATGGGCCGCCAAGAGGGCCATGCGCTCATGGCTGCGGGCCTCGATTAAGCCCGCCACTAAAAAGGTGTCCAGCATCCGCTGGGGTTCCGCCTTGCGGACCTGGGCCATCAGGCTGGAGCCGTAGGCCGGCGCCGGCAGCTGCTTCAAGGGAATGCCCCGGCGCTGGAGCAGGGCCAGAACCTGTTCAAAGTGCTCCAGTTCTTCGCGGGCCAGGGCGCTGAGCTGCGCGCCCAAGGACTCATCGGAGGGATAGCGGAACATCAACTGCAGGGCGACCCCCGCCGCCTTGCGTTCGCAGTGGGCGTGGTCAATCAGCACCAGATCAGCGCGGGCCACGGCCTGCTCGAGCCAATCCTCCGAGCTGGGGGCCGCCAGCCACTTCACCCGCGCCGCCTGGCTCTCCAAGAGCACGGTCATGGCTGCGTCCGCAACTTGGCCACCAAGCCCTGGAGCGCCAGGGAATAGCTGGCCGGCCCAAAGCCGCTGATCACCCCCAGCGCCTTGTCGGCCAGATAGGAGTGATGCCGAAAGGCCTCGCGGGCATGCACGTTGCTCAGGTGCAGCTCCACATAGGGAATGGCTACCCCCAGCAGGGCATCCCGCAGGGCTATCGAGGTATGGGTGAGCGCTCCGGCGTTGATCAAAATCCCGTCCACCTGGCCGCGGGCCTGATGGATCCGATCGACGAGGGCTCCCTCGTGGTTGCTCTGAAAGCAACTGAGCTGGACGCCCAGCGCCTCCGCTTCTGCGCCCAGCCGCTGCTCTATGGCATCGAGGGTGTCGGCGCCGTAGAGCCCCGGCTCACGCTGTCCCAACAGATTGAGGTTGGGGCCGTTCAGCAACAGCAGATGCATCGGTGCCGGCCAGGGTCAAGGTCCACTGCGGCGATCGTAGGGAGAGTGCCTAGTGGGGCCCCACCGGCTGGTAAGTTCTTGGGGTGTGGTTCGGGTCGGTGCCCGAGTGGTTAATGGGGGCGGACTGTAAATCCGCTGGCTCTGCCTACGTTGGTTCAAATCCAACCCGGCCCACCTTCCACATGCCCTTGTAGCTCAGCGGTAGAGCACTCCCTTGGTAAGGGAGAGGTCACGAGTTCAAGTCTCGTCAAGGGCTTCCAAAAATCACCGACAAGTCAAGCGGCACCAGACTTGTCACCCCACCGGCTCTCAAGCCGGTTTTTTATTGCAATGACCCGCACGCGGACCACATCAGGGGCGCCAGTGATACACATTTCAGCCGATACCTTGATGAAGAACCACAAGATTGGCGAGCGGCTTGAACGTGCTGGTTGGTAATTTTCAACCACGAATCCGTCGGCCTTCTTGAGCGGAACACCCCCACAATCACTGCGTTGCTTGATCGTGGAAGACCAGCTGATGTTTCTTCAGCTGCTGCGCTCGCTACTGGAAGCCATGGCCGGCATTGAAGTGATCGGCTCAGCGACCAGCTGCCAAGAAGCCAAGGAGCTCTGCGAGCTGGATGCACCCGACCTGCTGGTGCTCGATCTGGCCCTGCCTGATGGCGAGGGATTGGACGTTGCCCGGGCCCTGCATCGGCGGTCGCCAGAGTCCAAGGTTGTGGTGCTCTCCGGCCAGGCCTCCAGCTTTGTCTGTCCGCCTGAGCTCCTGAGCCAAATCTGCGGCGTTGTGGACAAGACAGCCGCCTTCCAGCAACTGCATCAGGTTCTCGAGCAACTGGTGCCGCAACCCATCGCAACGCTGACACCGCGCCAACAGGAGATCTATGCCCTCATTGGCCGAGGCCTCAGCAATAAGGAGATCTCGAAAGAGACCGCCCTATCGATCACCACGGTAGAAACCCACCGCAAAGCCATCGCCCAGAAATTGGGACTCTCTGGCGCCGAACTGGTGCACCAAGCCTCGCGGCTCGCCCCCCTCACCATTGCCCAAGACACCTAGATGGCTCCACGTCGCTTGCTGAGCACCCCCAGAAAACTGGCCAATCGGCTGGCCCTGCTGAGCGCGCTTCAGCTCGTGCTCGTCGGAGGCAGCCTCAGCGTGCTGAGTTTCGCCATCGGCCGACGCAGCGGCCTGGAGATCAGCGAGACCTACCGCCAAAACGCCTCGGTGGTGGAACTCTCGACGCGTCTCTCCCGCAAGCTCAGCTACCCCCGCTGGATCAACACCCTCAACCTCGCCTGGCTGGAGCAAAACCCAGGACGTGTTTCGGAGTATGCGGCGATGGCCGAGCGCTTCTGGAACCAGATGCGTGCCTTCCCCGTGGATTACATCAACTACGGCGGAGCCGACGGCCGTTTCATCGGCATGGAGCGCGGCGATGACGGAGAGCTGCTGCTCAACGAAGACACCAATCGCAGCGGCCGGGGCTCGATGGCTGTCTATGCGATGAAGCAGGGACAACGGGGGGAGCTGCTGGAGCGCATTCCAGGCATGACCGAAACCCACGAGGAAGCCTGGTACACCGACACGGCCAAAGCAGGCAAACCCCTCTGGAGTTCGATTTACGCCTGGGAAGACCAGCCCGAGATTTTCTCGATCTCCTACAACGCGCCCCTCTTTGGAGCCAACCGCAACCTGCTTGGGGTGGTGGGGGTCGACATGGTTCTCTCCCAACTGAGCACCTGGCTCGAGCAGGTCTGGAAGGGCCGCGATGGTTTGGCCTTGATCGTGGAGCCCGACGGCACCCTGGTGGCGAGCTCAAGACCCAGCCAAACCCTCAGCCGCAGTAAGGGCCAACTGGAGCGCTCCCGATTGGCCGCGCTGAGCGACCCCATGGCGCAAGCCCTCCATCAACGGCTCAAGGGGGGAGCCAACGGCAAACCCGAGCGCGCCCAAATCAATGGCCATCCCTATTCCCTGGTGGCCACGCCCTGGGGCACCGATGAAGGACTGAATTGGATCCTGCTGACCAGCCTCACGGTGGAGCCCGGCACGGCCGCTGCTGACCGGAACGCCCTAATCGCCTTGCTGGCCTCAGCCGGAGCCCTGGCCGGAGCTGCAGCCCTGACCAACAGACAGATCCGAAGCCTGCTCTATCCCTTACGCCAGCTCGAGAGCACCTCCGAGCAACTCAGCCAGAAGCTCAGACAAGCCACATCACAGCTGCAGCCGGAGAGTTTGCAGTTCCACAGCGGCGTGACAGATCAGTCCGGAGAAGAACTGGTCTCCCTGGATGGAGCTCTACGGCAACTGGTGGATGGCTACAACCGCCTCACCAGCGAGCTGAGGGAACGGGAAGCCAGCCTGGCGGAAGCGCGAGAGAAAGAGCGCTACCGCGATGCCCAAACCCTGGCGCTGCTGAAAGACAAGTTGCGCAGCAGTTTGCAGGCTGCGGCCGTGGCCCACGAAATCAATCAACCGCTCAGCGTCTTGCTGCTTAACAGCCAGCTGCTGATCAAGCAAACGGAGAACGTCGACCTCAGCGCGCTCCCCAGCGGCTGGAAGCAACAGGTGGAGGGCATTCGCCACGAAGCCGATCGCGTCGTGCTCACGATCGAGAAAATGCGTGCCCTGCTGAGGAACGTCCAAACGGAGCATCAGCGCCTAAACCTGCGGGAGATCAGCCAGAGCGCCCTGCTCTATGCCCGCTCGGGGGGCAGCACGGCCCACGTGGCCATCGACAGCACAACCCTGGAACGCGAGGACGCCCCCGCCTGGATTGAAGGCGATGCGGTGCAGATCCAAATCGCGATCGTCAACCTGCTGCGCAACGCCGCCGAAGCCCTGATCGACGCCCAGACCGCCAACCCCTGGATCGGCATCAGCATCGAGGCCCAGGGGGATCAGTGGTGCCTGGAGGTCGCCGACAACGGACCTGGCCTGCCGCAAAGCCTGCTCGATCAACTCCCCCTGCAAACCAGCAAAGCCAGCGGCAGTGGCCTGGGGCTGTTTGTGGTGCAAACCACCATGGAGAACCACAGCGGCCAGCTGGACGTTGCCACCAGCCCCCAAGGAGGCGCCTTGCTGCGGCTGCGCTTCCCTGCCCTACCCAATTCTGGGGATTGATCAGACCTATAGGGGTCATGCACGGTGTGCATACCTCGGGGTCAAGGCCTTGGCGGACCTACTGCTGGAAGGGATCCCGGTGCTGGATCTGCTGGAGATCACCAGCAGCACGACCGCCGTGGCCCAGCGAATCCAGCGCGACCAGAGCTCGGTCTCTCGGATCTACCGCCATGTCAGCCAAGTCCTGAATCTGGACTTCCAAAAACGGAGCAACGGCCTCTATCAAGCCCAAGCCAATCAGCCCTTGCTGGCGAGCCTGCGGTTGGCCTCACAGCAGATGCGTCTGGCTCTGATGCCGAGCCAACTGCGCTGGCTCCACAGCCTCGATGAGCCATTGCTGCTGGGTGACCTCGGCCTGCGGCTTCCCCCAGCGCTGCCCCTGACGGGCAGCCGGCAGCCCGAGCGCTTGGCCGCACTGCTGGAGGGGCGACTCCTGGATCTTGTTCTGCTCAGTGAGCCCCCTCTTCTGCCAGCCTCAAGCGCGCTGATCAGCCGGCCGGTGGCCGGAGAACGGATCTACGCACTGCTTCGTCAGGACCTCATCCAAACCCCTGCCATTCAGCAGGTGTTGGATCTCCAGAGCCCATGAAATGCTGAACAGGACCGGGGAGCTTTAGGGATGCTGAAGTCGATCGCACTGCGCCGGGTCTTGATCTATTTCGGGCTGAGCAGCGCGGGCGTTGCGGCGGTCAGCCAACTGGAATTGGATCAACGCAGCGCGGGCGTGATCTATGTGCCGATGTTCATCGGCATCTATGTCCTCTCCCGCTGGATTGAATCCAAGCTCTCGCCCACCCCTCCGTCCGTGAGCCCCGAGGCGGACTCCGAACTCCCCAGCAAGGGCTTCATGGCGAAGTCACCCAAGCCCTAACCACGGGATTTCCGCCGCTGTCCATAGGGTGTCTCAAGCCCTGCCCGTCCATCTGTGCTCCAGCTGACTACCCCCATCGCTGCGATGCGTCAGCTGGTTGTGGGTGGAACCACCCGCCCGCTGCAGTGGCGCCTCGAGCAACTGGATCGACTCGATGCCGCCCTCAGCGCCCACAGCGACGCCGTCCTGGAGGCCCTGGCCAAGGACCTGGGGAAGCCTGATGTCGAGGCCTACTTCGAGGTCGTCGCCGTTCGCCAAGAGATCAGCCTCTGCCGCCGGCAGCTACGGCGCTGGATCGCCCCCAAAAAGGTCAGCGTTCCCCTGAGCCAGCGGCCAGGTCGCGCGGAAGTGATCGCTGAACCCCTGGGCTGCGTCCTGATCATCGGCCCCTGGAATTACCCGTTCCACCTGGCGATTCAGCCCCTCGTCAGTGCCCTAGCGGCCGGGAACACCGCCATCCTCAAACCGTCGGAGCACGCACCGGCAACGGCTCAGCTGATCAGCAGCCTGATCAGGGAGGCCTTCCCGCCCGAGATCGTCCAGGTGGTCCAAGGGGATGGGAGCACCGCCCAGGCCCTACTCGCTGAGCGGTTTGATCACATCTTTTTCACTGGCGGAGAGCGCATCGGGAAGCTGGTCATGGCCGCTGCAGCCCAGCACCTCACCCCCATCACCCTGGAGCTTGGGGGCAAGAGCCCGGCGGTGGTCCTCAGGGATGCAGACCTCGAGGTCACCAGCCGCCGGTTGGTCTGGGGCAAGTGCCTGAACGCCGGGCAAACCTGCATCGCCCCGGACTACCTCCTGGTGGAGAGCAGCGCCCGAGCCTCACTTATCCAGGCCCTGGGCGAGCGCCTCACGGCTTGCTTTGGCGAGGAACCTCTGGACTCCAGCGACCTGGCCTCGATCGTCAATGACGCGCAGTACGCGCGGCTTAGCGCCCTGCTTGAGCGGGCCCGCGAGCGGGGCCAGGTGCTGCTGGGGGGGGCCTGTGATCCGGAACGCCGCCGGATCGCCCCGACCGTGATCCAGGTGAACGATCGCGAGGATCCGCTGATGCAGGAGGAGCTCTTCGGTCCCCTGCTGCCAATCCTCGAGGTGGATGGATTGGAGCAAGCAATCGAGTGGATCAACCAACGCCCCAAACCCCTCGCTCTCTATTTATTCAGCAGCTCCCAGCGGAACCAAGAGACGGTGCTCAACAAGACCAGCTCCGGTGGTGTCTGCTTCAACGATGTGGTGATGCAGGTCGGGGTTCCCGAACTCCCCTTCGGCGGCGTCGGTGCCAGCGGCATGGGGGCCTATCACGGCAAGGCTGGCTTCGACACCTTTTCCCACCAGCGCAGCGTTCTGCGCCGGCCCTTTGCCCTGGATCTGCCCTTCCGTTATCCCCCCTACGCCGGACGACTCCCCCTGATGCGACGACTCCTGGGCTGAAGCCATTTCCATGCCTTATGGGAGGGGGACTGGCGCCCGCCTCCAGGCCCCGTATGGTGCGCCCAGTCGACCGTTGTTAAACCCAATGCGCCGCCGCTCTGCCGCCGCTTTAGCCCTGGCCCTTCTGCTTCCCCTTCCGGGGTTGGCCGGCGAGGTGGTGGTCAAGCGCGGTGAGACCCTCTCCGAAATCGCCGATCGCTACGGGACCACGGTCAATCGGCTGATGGAGATGAACGGCCTGCGCAATGCCAACGACCTCTGGGCCGGCAGCCGCATCAAGGTGCCGGGCAACGTCTACAGCGGTGGGGGATCGGGGAACTACACGGTCAAAGCGGGCGAGACCCTCTCTGAAATTGCCGATCGCTACGGCACCAGCGTCAACCGCCTGGTCCAGCTCAATGGCCTGCGGGATGCCAACGACCTCTGGGCTGGCAGCCGTATCCAGGTGCCTGGCGCCAGCGCTCGCCCGCAGGTGGCCGTGAACAAAAACGCCAAGACCCACCGGGTGCAACCCGGCGAGAGCCTCTCCTCCATCGCCGATCGCTACGGCGTCTCGATGCAGCGCCTGATCGCCATCAACGGCATCAGCAACCCCAACCAGGTCATGGCCGGCAGCACCCTGACCCTGCGCGCCGCCAGCAAGCCCAAGCCCAAGCCCGCTGCTCCTGTTGCCGCCAAGCCGAAGCCAAAGCCCGCAGCAGTGGTGGCCGCCAAGCCAGTGAAAAAGGCTGAGCCCGTTGCGGCCAAGCCTGAACCCGCCAAGACCGAAGTCTCCAAAGCTGAACCGGTGAAGGTCAAGCCCTCGGTGGCCACCACAGTCGCAGCAACAACCGTTGCCGCCAAGCCCGAGAAGAAGGCTGAGCCCGTCAAGGCTGAAGCCACCAAACCAACGGTCGCCAAGGCCGAGGTGAGCAAAACCCAGGCATCGAGCACAACTGCCGCGGGCAGCACGCCCGACTGGCGCAGCTATGGCCCCCTGCAGGTGGATTGGGCCAATTGGCAGGCCATGGGCGGCAGCTACGTGGCACCAAGCCTCAACAGCGAAGGTCAGCCCCTCTACCTGGCGATCAACTGCAACGCCAAGCGCCTAAATGCCACCGGTCAGTCGGGAGCCTGGAAGACCTGGGATGCCCCCCAGAGCGACTTTGAGCAGCGGCTGATCACCGATCTCTGCAAGGCCAAGCCCGGCTGATCAGGCCGCCAGTTTCAGGGGCCAGGGCTGGCGCAGGAAGCGGCGGCCCGCAGGCCTGAGCCAGAGGCGCTGACTGCCGTCATCGCTTTCACTAATCAGGTCCTCCTGCACCAGGCGCCGCGCTAACCAGCGCCACTGATCGACCTCATCCCCTTCGGCCTTAGCCAGGTCCTCGCCGAGGCTGCGCAGGTCCACACCGCTGCGTTGGTCCAGTTGCTCCAGCACCTGGGAGGCCATCTCAGACCAGTCCCGCACCCGCGGGGCCTGGCTGCAACGATCGCAGCGACCGCAGGGGGGAACCAGCTCCCCCACCGAGAGCAGAAGAGCCTGCTCTCGGCAGCCCGCCCCCTCGGCAACCGCCTCCATCCGCCGGAGCTTCTGCTGGGAGAGCTCCGCCCGGGTGCGGTCCTGCGGATCCCCGGATTCCTCGGCCGAGGAGCGAATGGCCCAGGCCAGGCTGGAGCGGTCCTCGGGGTCAAAGAGCACGATGCAACGTGCGGGCAGGCCATCACGACCGGCGCGACCGGACTCCTGGAGGTACCCCTCGGTGCTGGCCGGAAGATCCAGGTGCAGCACCAAGCCCACATCCGGCCGATCGACACCCATGCCAAAGGCCACGGTGGCCACCAGGACGGGCATCTCGTGCTCCTGGAAATGGGTCAAGGCCAGGGCACGACTCTCTGGATCCATCCCGGCGTGATAGGCGATCGCCTCGACTCCGCTGTCGCTAAGGCGCTTGGCCCAGCTCTCCACAGACCGCCGGGTGCGGGCATAGATCAGGACCGCTCCGCGCGCCTCCTCCAGCGCCTTGAGGACCTCCGGCAGGGGGTCCGCCGGACGACGGCGCATCACATAAGAAAGGTTGTCGCGCCGGGCTGAGCGCACCTGAATCAGGGGACGCCGCAGCTCCAGCAGGCGAATCAGATCGGCGCGGACCCGGGGGGCTGCGGTGGCACTGAGGGCCACCACCGGAACCCCAGGGCAGAGCCGGCGCAACTGGCCCAGGCGGCGGTAGTCCGGGCGGAAGTCATGGCCCCAGGCACTGATGCAGTGGGCCTCATCAATGGCCAGCCCGACGAGTTTCCCCTCCTCGTGAATCTCCTCCAGCAAGCGCCGGGTGGCCTCCACCTGGAGCCGTTCGGGCGCCAGATACAGCAGGCGCAGGCGATTGCTGCGCACTCGCTGCAGCAGGTCTCGCCGGCGCATGGGATCCAGACCGCGGTGCAGGCAGGCCGCTGGAATACCCCTTCGCTGCAGGTGTTGCACCTGGTCCTCCATCAGCGCCACCAGGGGCGAGATGACCAGCACCAGACCCTCCCGGACCAAGGCTGGGAGTTGATAGCAGAGGGATTTCCCCGCACCGGTGGGGAGCACCGCCAGGCAGTCCTGGCCAGCGAGCATCGCCTCAATCACCGGGCGCTGGCCAGGCCGGAAGGCAGACCAGCCGAAGTGCTCCTGGAGGGCGGAGTCGAGGGGATCGCTCATCAGGCGGATCTCAGCCGGCCTGAGCCAGCACCGCGATCGCCGGAGCCTCGAGCTGATCCGGGGATTCCTCCACCAACTGCAAGCGCACGCGCTTACCGCCGGCAAGTTCCCCGAGGGAGACGCGCATGGTGTTGCCGCTGAGGGTTTGCAGGGCGGTCAGCAGCTCCCGCAGGTGGGGAGTGCTGCTGCCGCTCTCGACCCAGAGACGCTCCTGAAGACCGTTGAGGCGGCGCCAGCTGGTGTGGAGCTTGAGGACCGCCGATTCCAGGGCCTGGGCTTGCCCAACAGCATCGGAGAGCAGTCCAAGGGCATCGAGACGCAGGGCCTCCTGCATCGCCTTATCGAGATCGAGCTCCCCTTGCTGGAAGGCCCGAACAGCCAAGCCAGCTTCTGAGGCTTTGCTCAGCCAACGGGCGGTGCTGGTGACGTCCTTGACCCGCTCAAGCTCGGGCTCTTCACGCAGCACCTTGCGGAGATCCTCCTGCTGGTCGTCGGGCAGTTTGGCCAGCTCCTTCACCAGAGGGGCAACGGCCTTGGGAGGAAGCAGATTGTTCGCCGTACGTTCCCGAATCTCCTCCGGCAGGAGCGGGCTGGTGGCTGCCGTGAACTCGTCAGTGAGTTGACGCACCTGTTTACGGGTGATCTGCTGGCCGTCATTGGCGGCCTCACCGATCATCAACTGCACCTCTGGATCGGACTGGGCCGTCTCCATGAAGGCCCGCTTGGAGAAGTTGTTGACGCTGGTCTCCTCCAGGACCCCCTCCCCGAGCATGTGGTCGGCGGATTCAGCCAGCTGAATCAGGGCGTAGGCCCGGGTTTTGCTGATTTCCTGTTCCCGCAACCACTGCAGGAAGCCGCCCCCGCGGGTATCGCCGCCACGGCGCTCCCGGTCCCGCACGCTCCGCAGGATCCGGCCCCGCCAGATTTCGGTCTGCAGGTCAAAGCGATCACAAATGGCCCAGGCCTCCTCAATGCGGGCCAGGAACTCCATCGAGCTGATGCTGTCGCTTTCGGGATCAGGCAAGTCGAGGCTGAAGGAGGGGGCCTCGGCCATGGGGAAACGCTCAGTGGAGGTCGATGGTGCCACGTTTCGTGACGGGCTGGCTTTGGGGACTCCCGCTACGGGTAAATTCCCAATGACAGCCACCCCTTTACAGCGCAGCGATGGCCATCTCCCGCGGTGACAAGGTGCGCATCAAGCGTCCTGAGTCCTACTGGTTCAACGATGTGGGCACCGTTGCCTCCATCGACACCTCCGGCATCCGTTACCCCGTCGTGGTGCGCTTCGAGAAGGTGAACTACAACGGCGTCAGCGGCTCCGAAGGCGGCATCAACACCAACAACTTCGCCGAGAGCGAACTCGAGAAGGCCTGATCCAGGCGCTCAAGATCTCGTAGTGATCCCCGGCCTGGGTTCAGGTCGGGGATTTTTGCTGTCTGGTCTGCGTGGCAATCTGTGGCCACCAACGGTCAGGGATCACGGGTGCCAGAGCTCCCCGAAGTGGAAACGGTGCGCCGCGGACTCGAACGCCAGACCCGTGGCTTCACGATTGAGCGGGTCGAGGTGCTGCGGGCCCGGGCCATTGCCGCTCCCCCGGTCCCCGCGCAGTTCTGCTCCGCCCTGGAGGGATGCAGCGTCGACCAATGGATGAGACGCGGCAAATATCTGATGGCCAGCCTGAAGCGAGCGGGGGCCGACGCCGGGCACTGGGGCGTGCATCTGCGGATGACCGGTCAGTTCCTCTGGATGGAGACTGCCAAGGAGCCCTGCAGCCACACACGCGTGAGGTTCTGGAATCCCGAAGGCCAGGAGCTGCGCTTCGTGGATCTGCGCAGCTTCGGTGAGATGTGGTGGGTCCCCCCCGGTCAACCCCTCGAGTCGGTGATGACGGGACTGAAACGGCTGGGCCCAGAACCTTTCAGCGCGGCCTTCACGCCCCAGTACCTGCGGCAGAAACTCAAAGGGTCATCGCGGGCCATCAAGACGGCACTGCTCGATCAGGCCCTGGTGGCCGGCGTGGGGAATATCTACGCCGATGAGTCCCTGTTTATGAGCGGCATCGCGCCTGAGGAGCGGGCTGGTTCGCTCAAGCTCAAGCAGTTGGAGCGGCTGCACAGCGCCTTGGTGGAAGTCCTGACCACGAGCATCGGGGCCGGCGGCACCACCTTCAGTGATTTCCGTGACCTGACGGGAACCAATGGGAACTACGGCAATGCCGCCTGGGTCTACCGCCGCACCGGCGAGCCCTGCCGGGTCTGCGGCACACCGATCCGTCGTGACAAGTTGGGCGGCCGCAGCAGCCACTGGTGCCCCTCCTGCCAGGGTGGAAGAACCCCCTGAGCGGGACGCGAAGATGCCCGATGCCAACACCACAGCCCTCGCCAAGGCCCTGTGCGGAGCAATGGCGGAGATCCATCGGCGGGGCTGGTGCGACGGGACGGGCGGCAATTTCAGCTGTCTGCTGGATGGGGACCCCATCCGCCTGCTGATGGCTCCAAGCGGAGTGCACAAGGGGGCGGTTGCTCCGATCGATCTGATTCAGGTGAATCGGGAAGGGCATGTGGTGCTGGGCAATGGCAAAGCCAGCGCCGAGACCGCCCTGCACCTGGAGATCGTGAAAACCTGCGGAGCCGGTGCAGTCCTGCACACCCATTCGCAGGCCGGAACGCTCCTTTCGCAGTGGGCCCTGAAGAGCAAACAGGGCAAGCTCGAGCTGAGTGACCTGGAGATGCTCAAGGGGCTGGATGGCATCAACACCCACGACTGCTCCGTGGAGGTCCCTGTCCTGGCGAACAATCAGAACCTCTCTGAATTGTCAGCGCAGGCCAGACCGCTGCTGAGCAACGCCCCCCAGGGACTACTGATTGCCGGACACGGGCTCTATGCCTGGGGACGCAGCCTGGGCAGTGCGATGCGTCACCTAGAGATCCTGGAGTTTCTACTGGAACAGCGCTGGAGGCAACTGCTTCTCGAAGCGATCCTGGCCAAGTAAACCATGTCCATTACGCACATCCTTCTCGATATCGAAGGGACAACCTGTCCCGTGAGTTTTGTGGCTGAGGTGCTCTTTCCCTATGCCAGTTCCTCGCTCGAGCGTTATCTCGAGGAACACCAGGAGGAAGCCGAGATCAAAAGCCTGATCGAAAGCGTCGAGCAGGCTTGGAGGGAGGATGACCACCGCGATGCCGTTGACCTACTCCAAGAACAAGGCGGCGCAACTCCACTCGAAATCAGAGGCATAGCGGAATACTTAAGGCAACTGATTCAAAGAGACATCAAGCTGACCGAACTCAAAGATCTCCAGGGAAGAATCTGGCGATCGGGCTATGCGTCAGGCGAACTGATCGCACCACTCTTCCCTGATGTTCCTGAGGCACTGGAGCGCTGGCATGTGCAGGGATTCACTCTGGCGGTGTATTCGTCTGGTTCCGTTCCTGCACAGCAGCTGCTTTATGGCCATTGCCAGGCAGGAAATATCACGTCCCTGTTCCAGCACTGGTTTGACACCAAAACGGGAATCAAACAAGCGAAGGAGAGCTATCTGATGATTGCCAAATCCATGGGGACTGCCCCGTCAGATGTCCTGTTCATCAGCGATGCACTACAAGAACTGGAGGCAGCGGATGCAGCGGGGATGAAGACACTGTTCAGCGATCGAGAGGGCAACCCAGCACGGGATGCCGGACGCTTTGCGAGGATCAGTGATTACAGCGGACTGAATCCTGGCGATGGCTTTTAGCGAGCGCGATCAAGAGATCCTCAGACTGAATCAAGCCATGCTCAATAGCGTGGCCTCAGGTGATTGGCAGGCCTACTCGGCCGCCTGCGCCGAAGACGTCAGCTGCTTTGAAGCCGAAAGCGAAGGGCACTTGGTGGAAGGCCTGCCGTTCCATCGCTACTACTTCGAACTTCCCGGTGATTCCACGCAGCCCCCCGCCGCTGTGAACGTGACGATGGCCCGCCCACATCTGCGCTGGCTGAGCGATGAATCAGTGGTAGTGAGCTACACCCGCCTGACGCAAAAACTCGTCAATGG
>NZ_JBTKYW010000011.1:0-33521 GCF_054459035.1 Synechococcus sp. LTW-G
GAGCGCTACGGCTGCGTCGCTGGTTACCCCAACGGCACCTACCGCGGCAACCGTGCGATGACCCGCTATGAAGCGGCCGCACTGCTGAACGCTTGCCTCGACCGGATCACTGAATTGACCGACGAGCTGAAGCGCCTGATGAAGGAATTCGAGCGTGAGCTCGCCATCACCCGCGGCCGTGTCGATGGCCTCGAGGCCAAGGTTGGTGAACTGCAGGCGACCCAGTTCTCCACCACCACAAAGCTGCGTGGTTTCACTCGATTCGTTGTGGGTGCGAATAGCTTCACCGGCACGAATACGGCCGCTGGTGATGTAGGAACTCCCTACACAACGGCGTTTAAAAAAGCGAATCGTGGTGCCACCACGTTTAACTACGACCAGCGCCTCTATCTCGACACCAGCTTCACCGGTAAGGACCTGCTGCGCACTCTCTTGCGCGCCGGTAATTTCCAAGAAAGCGCCTACAACTACGGTCTGCTCAAGCTCGATCCGGCCTTCCAGGAGCCGGCTGGTGCCAACGTCGTTGGCGTGAACCGTCTCTTCTACGCCTTCCCTGTGGGCGAGAGGCTCAAGTTCAACGTCGGTGCTCGGGTTCGTATTGACGACCCCGGCATGCTCGCCATCGGCGTTCCTTCGGTCTACAAGCCGGGTCTGCTGGACTTCTTCACCCGCGCGGGCTCACCGGGCGTCTACAACAAGAGCGGTTTCGGTGCCGGCTTTGGTGGCACCTACAAAAAGCTGCTTGGCATCAAAGGCCTCGCCATCAGCAGCAACTACGTCTCCGCTGATGGGTCCGACGGCAACCCCAGCACCGGCGGCATCATGACCAATGGCTCAAACAGCGTCTCGGTGACGCAGTTGGGCTACCTGGGTCAGAACACCCCGCTGATCGGTGGCAACTACGGCATCGCTGCGGCCTACACCTATGCCCAGAACTCCAAGCTGCACCGCGCCACCCCCTACGGCTTCGATGTCGGCCGCACCGGCGCCAACAACAGCTATGGCGTTAGCGGTTACTGGATCCCCGAGAACACCGGTTGGATCCCAACCGTGAGCCTCGGCTGGGGTTCCACCAACTCGGAGAATGCCACCTTCCGCGGTATCCCCTACCGCACCGACAACTGGGCCAAGACCCAGTCCTGGATGGTTGGTCTGCAGTGGAACGATGCCCTGCGTAAGGGTAATAAGGCCGGCATGGCCGTTGGTCAGGCTCCCTACGTGAGCGATAACGGCGGCGGCTCCATCGGCACCGTCGCTGGAGCCAGCACCCCGATGGACTCCAACACCATGTGGGAGTGGTGGTACGAGTACCAGGTCTCCGACAACATCTCGGTCAAGCCGGCCCTGTACTACATCAACAACCTCGACGGTCAGTACGGCAAGTACAACACCAGCAGCGGTGCGTACAACGCCAAGGACAACGTCTTTGGCGGCCTGGTGATGACCACCTTCCGCTTCTGATTGTCCTCAGATCACCCCGGGCCCTCCGCCTTTGGCGGGGGGCTTTTTGCTGTTTAAGGATGGGTGCAGCTCTGGCCTGAGATGCATGCCCCAGTCCACCCGCGATCCCTATGCGGTGCTCGGTGTGGCGGCTTCAGCCAGTGGCGCGGAGATCAAGGCGGCCTACCGGGCTTTGGTCAAACAGCACCACCCCGATGCCGGGGGAGATGAAGAGGCGATCCTGGCGATCAATGCGGCCTGGGAGGTCCTGCGGGATCGGGAGCGCCGCGCTGAACACGACCGCCACCGCGTCGTCAGCAGCCATGAATCCACGGTGCGCTCCGCAGCGGCGGGCCGGGCGGCCCGCAAGGCCACGGCGGAATCAGCTCGCGGTGATGAGGCCCTGCTGCTCTGGCTGCAGACGGTCTACGGACCCATCGATCGCTTGCTGGGTCAGGTGATCAATCCCTTCCCTGCTGAATTCAAGGCGCTCTCGGCCGACCCCTACGACGACCAACTGATGGAGGCCTTCTGCAGCTACCTCGAGCAGAGCCAGGCCAAGCTCGAGAAGGTGGAGACGCTCTATCGGTCGATGGCCGCACCGGCCTCAGCCCAGGGCTTCAGCCTGAGCGTCTACCACTGTCTCTCCCAGGTCAAGGACGCCGTGGTCGAACTGGAGCGCTACACCATGGGCTACGTCGACAACTACCTCCACGACGGCCGCGAGATGTTGCGGGAAGCCAAACAACGGCGCACCCGGCTGCAGGCAGAGCGCCGGCGACTGGACCTTTAGTTGAAGGCTTCCAGCTGATCCAGTCGCAGCCAGACATCGGGCACCGGACGGCGATAGCGCAGTTGGGCGTAGTCCCCCTTCACCAGCAGCACCTCAGCCGGGCCCTCGAAGAGGTAGTCCGGAGCAGTGGTGTCGCTGGCCTTGGACTCCAGGCTGCCGCCGTAGGCCGCGCGATTCACCTTCACCAGCGCCCCTTTCTTGATGGCGGTCGCTTCGGCCATGGCAATGAGGTCGGGTAGCCGACAGGCTAGTTCCCGCTCGGAGTTCCAGAGGGTCCCTAGCCTTGGCCCCAGTTCAAGGGCTCTTGGCGCGTGCGGATTCTGCTGGTGGGGTGCAGTGGTTTTGTCGGCCGGGCCCTGGTGCCGCAGCTGCTCGCGGCGGGTCATCAATTGGTGCTGCTCAGCCGCTCCAGTGCGCCTCTGGCGTCAGTGCAGTCCCCCCAACTGCAGCGTCTTCAGGCGGACCCCGCTCAGGCGGCCAGCTGGCAGTTGCCCGCGGTGCAAGAGGCCCTGGCCTCCAGTGAGGCGGTGATCAACCTGGCGGGTGAGCCCATCGCCGAGAAGCGTTGGAGCGACGCCCACCGGGCCCTGCTCAGCAGCAGCCGCATCCACACCACCCGTGCCCTGGTGGCTGCCATGCAGGCGCTCCCCGAAGGCCAGCGCCCCCAGACCCTGATCAGTGGCTCGGCCATCGGCTACTACGGCACCAGCGAGACCGGGCGCTTCAGCGAAACCAGCCCCGCGGGCAGTGACTTCCTGGCCGGGCTCTGCCAGGCCTGGGAGAAGGAAGCCGAGGCGGCCTCAAGCGTTGCTCGCGTCGTGGTTCTGCGGATCGGGATTGTCCTCGGCGCCGACGGCGGTGCCCTGGGCAAGATGCTGCCGGTCTTCCGGATGGGCTTTGGCGGACCGATTGGCAACGGCCAACAGTGGATGAGCTGGATCACCCGCCAGGACCTCTGCCGCCTGATCGCCGAGGCCCTGGCCAATCCCGCCTATCAGGGTGCCTACAACGCGGTGGCCCCAGCCCCCTGCAGCATGGCCCGCTTCGCTGCGGCCCTCGGTCAGGCCCTCGGGCGCCCCAGCCTGCTGCCGGTGCCATCGCCGATCCTGCAGCTGCTGCTCGGCGATGGCGCCAAGGTGGTGCTCGAAGGTCAGCAGGTCCTGCCGGAGCGCCTGCAGCAGCAGGGCTTTGTCTTTGAAGACGGGGAGCTCAGCGCTGCTCTCGAGCGCGCCACCACTTGAGCGCCCAGCCCAGGATCCCGCTGAGGATCGCCGCTCCCATCAGCAGTCCGATGGCTGGGGTGAAGAGCGGCTCCCAGAGGGTCTGAAACAGGTTCAGGGGTGCCTCGATGCCGCGGCTGTGGCAGACCACCGCCACCCCAAACCAGATGGCGCCGGCGATCACCACGAAAACGTCCGCCACCAGCACCGCATCCAGATAGCCCTTGAGGCGTTGGCCGGTGCTGGGTGGGGTCGCTTCAGCCATGGCGCTGCGCCAGACGCTCCAACAAATCAGCGCTCATCTTGGCGGCACCGCCGCCGCTGCCGATCCGCTCCTCGCCAAGCTGCCGCAGTTCCTCATGCCAGCGCTGATCGCTCAGCAGCCGGTTCAGCAGTTGCTCCAGCAGCTCAGCGGTGCCCCGCAGTTGGGCATCGCTTCCCCCACTGCCGGGGGCACAGAACAGTCCCGGCCCCAGCAGACGCCGCTGGGCCTCAGCGAAGTTCTCGGTGAATTGCGGCCCCTCTCCGACGAGCTGCAGCACCGGTTTGCCGAGCCCCACGCACTGCTCGGCAGCAGTTCCGGTCATCGAGAGCAGCAGGTCGCACTGTTGGATCACGGCGGCGAAGCGCCCCCACTCCAGTTGCAGGTGCAAGGGGCCCCGCTGCAAGCTGCAGCGGCTGCTGCTCTCCAGTTCCAGACGCCAGCCCAGGCGACTGGCCAGGGGGGCGACCTCCTGGGGCGTCAGTTTCCCCACCAGGGCAGCGTGTAATCCCAACCGTTGCGGCGGACGTAGGGCTTCGGGCAGGCGCTCGAGCACCCGCAGCATCAGCTCGAGGTTGTGCAGGGCCTCCGGCAGGCGGCTGCCGGGCAGCAGCCCCAGCCGCTGGCGCGGGGCACCGGCGAGGCCTTCGCTGGCGCCCAGGGCCCCATCAAAGAAGGGGTTGCCAAAAAACTGCACCGGCCGCTGCAGCTGCTCACTGAGGTCACTGGCGGTCAACTGATCGCGGCTGTAGATCGCCAGCGAGCGCTTGGACTTGAGGCAGCCGCCGCAGGGCCAGGGCAGCTGCAGGCGTCCCTCGTAGTGACTGGAGTAGGCCACCAGGTACGTCGCCATCGGCCGGCGGCTCAACCAGGCCGCCAGCACCGGGATGACATCCCCCACCACCAGAATCAGGTCGTAGCGATGGCCAATGCGCAGCAGCAGCAGTAGCCGGCTGAGCAGGTAAAGCACCTGCCCTTGCACGACCTCGGTGATGCGTCCGATCAGGCTGGTGTAGCCCAGTCCTCCAGTGCTGTATTCGCGGGTCTTCCCTCGCGTGGTGATACCCGCCTGGACGTAGGCCTGGCCGTGGCCCACAAGGGGCAGGGCTTCAACGCTGCAGCCTTGATGCTGGAGCGCTGTTCCGATCAGGGCGCCGCTGAGGTCTTCGCCGTGGCCGTTGCTCAGCAGCAGAACGCGCCGCTGACCCTGCTGATCCATCAACCGTGCAGCCAAGCTTTGACCTTCTGCAGGGCCTGCCAGTCGGGGCGACGGGCCAGGCCATCGGCGATGGAGTTGTCCAGTTCTTCGCCGATCTCAGGGGCCATCAGCCGCACGCGCTGAACCAGCTCGATGTGCTCCCGCACCCCTTTGACGTTGTTCTCGAGCATCGCCAGGCTCAGGTTGATCCGGGCCTGGGGGTCCTGGGGGTTGAGCTTGACCGCCATCCGGGCCGAGCGCAGGGCCGTTTGCACCTGGTTGTCCAGCAGTTGCAGCCAGGCCAGGCAGGTCCAGCCCGCAGACAGCCGAGGGTCCTGTTGGGTGATCTCCTGGAAACTGGCGATCACCTCAGACAGCGGAGCGCCCTCGTTGTAGCTCTTCAGGGCCTGCTCAAACAGAGAGGGCGCGTCAGTGGCGGTCATGGCGGAGGGCGTGCCGTTTCGTGAGCTCAGATTCGCACCCGAGGGGGATCAGACCGCGAAGGAGCTGCCGCAGCCACAGGTTTGGGTGGCGTTGGGGTTGGTGAAGTTGAAGCCCCCACCGATGAGCGCGCTGGAGAAGTCCAGCTGCATTCCATAGATGTAGAGGAGGCTCTTGGGGTCGCTCACCACGGTGAAGCTGGGGGCGCCGCTGGGCTCGTAGATGTAGCGCTCATCGTCCTCGCGGATCTCGCTGCCATCGATGAAATCCATCGTGTAGCTCATGCCGCTGCAGCCGCCGGAGCGCACGCCGACGCGGAGCACCTTCCCCTCCCCTTGGGCCGGAAGCAGGGTGGCCAGCTGCTTCATCGCCGGCTCGGTGATCAGGATTCCCTTGCCGTCCTTGCCGGTGTGGGTCGCGACTGGAGTGGCGGTCTCGCTGGTCATCGGGGCCATGCCTATGCACCCACTGTATGGAGGCTCTCCTCCCCCTGCCGAGACGCCCGTCTCCATAGAGTCACCCCATTCGTGGGAGAACAAGGGTGCGGGTCGCCATCGTGGGTGCGGGTCTGGCCGGATTGGCGGCGGCGGTGGATCTGGTGGAGGCTGGCCACCAGGTGGACCTCTATGAGGCGCGCCCGTTCATGGGCGGCAAGGTCGGCAGCTGGGTGGATGACGGCGGCAACCACATTGAGATGGGCCTGCACGTCTTCTTCTTTAACTACGCCAATCTCTTCGCCCTGCTGCGCAAGGTGGGGGCGATCGACAATCTGCTCCCCAAGGACCACACCCACCTGTTCGTCAATTCGGGTGGGGATCTGCGGGAGCTGGATTTCCGCTTTGCACTCGGCGCACCTTTTAACGGCCTGAAGGCCTTCTTCACCACGCCGCAGCTCGACTGGCTGGACAAGCTGCGCAATGCTCTGGCCCTGGGCACCAGCCCGATCGTCCGCGGTCTGGTGGATTACGAGGGGGCGATGAAGGTGATTCGCGATCTCGATCGCATCAGCTTCCAGCAGTGGTTCCTGGGCCACGGCGGCAGCGAGCAGAGCATTCGCCGCATGTGGAATCCGATCGCCTACGCCCTGGGCTTCATCGATTGCGAGGCGATCTCGGCCCGCTGCATGCTGACCATCTTCATGATGTTCGCGGCCAAAACCGAGGCCTCCAAGCTCAACCTGCTGAAGGGTTCACCCCACCGCTGGCTCACCGGCCCGATCCTCGAGTACATCCAGGAGCGAGGCGCGCGCTTGCATCTGCGCCACCGGGTCACCGAGGTCCAGTTTGAAGAGGTCGCCGGCGAGACCCGCGTCACCGGCTTGACCCTCGGCACCCCTGATGGTGATCTCAAGGTCGAGGCCGACACCTACCTGGCGGCCTGCGACGTCCCTGGTATTCAGCGGATGGTGCCTGAGTCCTGGCGCCGTTGGCCCCTGTTCGACAACCTCTACAAGCTCGAGGCAGTCCCCGTCGCCACGGTCCAACTCCGCTACGACGGCTGGGTGACCGAACTGGGTGATTCCCCCATGGCCGAGGCCGCCCGCCGGGATGTGGCCCGTCCCGCCGGTTTGGACAACTTGCTCTACACGGCGGATGCGGACTTCAGCTGCTTCGCCGACCTGGCCCTGGCCAGTCCCGTGGACTACCGCAAGGAGGGGGTGGGTTCCCTGCTGCAGTGCGTGCTGACCCCCGGTGATCCCTGGATTCCCAAGAAAACCGAGGAGATCGTCGCGGCGACCGACGCCCAGGTCCGGCGCCTATTCCCCTCGGCCAAAAACCTGAACCTGGTCTGGAGCAACGTCGTCAAGTTGGCCCAGTCCCTCTACCGCGAGGCCCCGGGGATGGAGCCCTACCGCCCGGACCAGACCACGCCGGTCACCAACTTCTTCATGGCCGGTAGTTACACCAAGCAGGACTACATCGATTCGATGGAAGGCGCCACCATGAGTGGGCGTCTTGCCGCTGCCGCGATCCTGGGTCGTCAGGCGGAGCTGGCCACCAATGCATCCGTTGCCTAGAGACCATGGGCCGTTGGCTTGAACACAGCGTCACCACCGAGGTGAAGGCCCCCGCCGAGCGGGTCTGGGCGGTCTGGAGTGACCTGGAGGCCATGCCCCGTTGGATGAACTGGATTGAGTCCGTCACCACCGAAGACGGGGACCCCGATCTCACCGACTGGACCCTGGCGGCCCAGGGATTTCGCTTCCATTGGAAGGCGCGGATTACCGAGCGGGTGGAGGCCCAACAGCTCCATTGGGAATCCGTCGGCGGCCTACCCACGAAAGGGGCCGTTCGCTTCTATCCCCAGGGCGGCGAGAGCACGGCCGTGAAGCTCAGCGTTAGCTACGAGCTGCCGGGGGTGTTGGCGCCGCTGATGGATGCCTCCATCCTGGGGGGGATCGTGACCAAGGAGCTCCAGGCCAACCTGGATCGCTTCCGCGATCTCGTCCAGAGTGGCTATGGCCAAGAGGCGCACTAACCAACTGATTGCGGTCCTGCCTGTGCTGCTGGCCTTGGCGGCCTGCGGCACAGGCGAGAGCAGCACGGCGCCCTTTGCCCCGGGAACGGCGATTCCCCCCGCCCGCGTCTCAGAGCCGACGCCGCTCACCCCATCGCCGGGCTTCATCGCGATGCCGAGCGCCCAGGAGGTGGTTCAGGCCCAACCCCATGGCCGCATTGACCCCTTCGCACCGGTCACGGCTGCGCCGGCAAGCCCCCCGAGCGAGACTCCCCAGTCGGATCTCCAGCTCACGGGCCTGATCGGCAGTGGCCGCAGCGCCCAGGCCCTGGTCTCCCTAGGTGGCCAGAGCGGCACGGTGTGCATCGGCCGTCAGGGCCTCTGCCCTGGCTCCGGTCTGCCGGCCCTGCTGCCCCCGGGCTGGACCGTGACGGGCATCGATCTGGGGCGCGGTCAATTGCACCTGAACCAGGCCGGTCAGCAGCGGGTGCTCAGTCTTTAAGGGCGAGGGCACAGGCGGCCACGAGCCCATCGAGGTCATGGGGGTTGGCCTCCGCGTCAACGCGACCCAGGAGCGCCTGGAGTGTTTTTGAGGTTTGCGGGCCAATCGAAATCAGTTGGACCCGCTCCAGCGGCTCCCTCCAGCTCGCGCCGAACTGCTGCTCCAGCAGTTGGATGGTGTGTTTCACGGTCTTGCCGCTGCTGAAGGTGATGGCATCGACCCGTCCCTCGGCGAGGGCCGTGGCGGTGGCCGCCGGCAGCGTTTTGGGGCAGCGCGATTCGTAGGCCGCCACTTCCACCACCCGTGCTCCGGCCTCGCCGAAGGCTTCCGCCAGCAGGGTGCGTCCACCGCTCTGGACCCGCGGCAGCAGCAGCCGCAGGCCCCAGCCGGAGACCGGGAAATGCTCAATCAGGCTGTCGGCGACGAAGGCCGGCGGCACGAAATCAGCGGCCGCTCCCAGCTCGTCGAGGCGCGCGGCTGTTTTGCGGCCGACCGCGGCGATCTTGAGGCTGCTGGGTCGCCGGGCCAGGCTGCTGCCCTGGCGCTGCAGCCGCTGCTCCACGGCATCGACCCCATTGCTGCTGGAGACGATCAGCCAGTGGAACTCCTCGAGCTCCGCCAGGGCGTCATCGAGGGGGCCCCACTCATCGGGCGGGCCAATCACCAGGGCGGGGAGATCGAGGACGCTGGCTCCCGCCTGCTCGAAGAGCTGCCGCGCCGTCCCCAGTTGCTGCTCAGCCCGGGTGACCGCGATGGTGCGTCCCTGCAGCGCCATCCCTCAGCCCTCGAGCTTGACCAGTTCTCCGGCTTGCTTGTGCAGCCGCTGGGCCTCCTGGGTGCGTCCCTGGTCAATCAGCAGTTGGATCGCCTCACGGAAGCTGCCGCGGGAACCATCGATGTCGCCGCCCAGCAGCAGGGCGACGGCTAGGTTCTGGTGGGTTTCGGCATGGCCGGGATTGACCCGTTTGGCTTCGCGGTAGGCCTCCAGGGCCCCGGCAAGATTGCCCTGTTTGCGGCGGATCAGGCCGAGGTTGTACCAGCCCAGGCCGATCTCAGGGGCGACGCGGGTGGCGCGGGCGCTGAGGGCTTCCGCCTCCTCCAGTTGTCCGAGCTGCAGCAGCAGGGCCGACAGGTTCAGCTGGGCTGCCAGGTTCAGGCGGGGTGCCAGGGGGATCTCTAGGGCTTGGCGGTAGTAGCGCTCCGCTTGCTGGGGGTCGCGGCTGGCTTCCGCGAGGGCCAGATGCAGCAGCAGCTCGTAGCGCTCGGGTTGGGCTTCGCTTGGGCAGTTCGCCAGGCCCTCCTGCAGCAGCTTCAGGCCCCGCTCGAGGTTGCCTTCGGCGATCTCCAGGCTGCCCAACTTGGCGCAGGCATAGGGGTCGCCGGGACGGCTCTGCAGCTCGGCCTCCATCGCCTGGCGTAACCGCTCGGGTTTGTTGCCTTGGGCCAAGAGCTCTGGGCGGTAGCCGTCGTGATCGATGGCGGGCTCGGAGCAATCGGCGATGCGCCACTGCGGCTCCTCCTTGAGCAGTTCCGCGACGCTGTCGTCAATCATCGAGTGATAGGCCCGGCTCCAGCGGATGCGCGGATGGCGGCGGAAGAGCCGACTGACGTTGGAGTAGGGCGACTGGATCGCGCCGCGCTCATGGCGCAGCAGGTTGATCACCAGCACATCCGGTTGCGCCATGAGGGCCCGCAGGGGCTTCCAGGCCTCCGGTTTGAGCCGTTCATCGGCGTCCAGCACCAGCACCCAGTCGCCTTGCACCATCTCGAGCGCTTGGTTGCGGGCGGGGGCAAAGTCCCCGGGCCACTCGATCGCCTCCACCCGGGCGCCAGCGGCCTGGGCTAAGGCGACGGTGTTGTCCTTGGAGCCGGTGTCCACCACCACCAGCTCATCGGCGAAGCCTTGGACGGACCGCAGGCAGTCCTCGATTTGTCCGGCTTCATCCCGAACGATCATCGAGAGGCTGAGCATGGTGGGTGCCGGCGGCCGCAGAAGACGGCCCGAGGCTAGTGGCAGTGGCTCGCTTAGTCGGTAAAGCCGCCCTCGAGCGCCGCCTCGGGTAACCCCAGGGCCGTGAGCACCTGGGCCTGGGCCTGGGGCATCTGAGCCGGGCTGTAGGCGGCGGGTAGATCCGGCGGCAGGAGGGGTTCGAGGGCCTGCCAGAGGTAGGGACTGCCGTAGACCGCCAGAGCCGCCAGGCGCTGGGCCGCGAGCAGTTGCCGCACCACCTGGGGCCAGGGTTCATCGCCGCCGGCACTGCCGCGGAAGGGATTCCCCCGCACCAGCAGTTGCAGCAGGACCGGGCCGTCCGGCAGGCGATCCAAGGACAGGGGTGCCTCGGGGTCTGGGCCCCAGGGGCTGGGGCTGCGGGCGTCGATCAGCCGTGGCTCATAGCCAAGGGCGGCGGGCCGCAGCAGGGCCGGCGCCACCAGGGGCAGCTGTGGCGCGTTGAGTTGGTTGTCCAGCCGGATCAGGTTCAGACCCGGTCCAGGAGGCAGCTGGCCCGGTCCTTGGCGAATCAGGCTGAGGGCGAGCAGTTCAGCGCTCAGCTGCCGCTCGCCCGGGCTGATCAGCTGCTCCAGCGGTTCCTGGGCAGGCGAGCAGCGCGCCAGGGCCTCCCGGCGTCGCTGGAGGCTGGCGTCCACGCGCGCTTGGCTGATCCGGCCGCTCTGGACCGCATCCACTAGTCCATCGAGCGCCTCCTGGGCATTGGCGGGCATCAGGATCAGATCAGCCCCCGCTTCAAAGGCGAGAACGGCCGCTTCGGCGCTGCCGTGGTGCTGGCTGATCGCCTCCATCACCAGCGCGTCGGTCACAACCAGGCCTTGGAAGCCCAGGTCCCCCCGCAGCAGCTGAGTCAGGACGGCCTTAGACAGGGTGGCCGGACGCTTGGGGTCCAGGGCCGGCAGGCGCAGGTGGGCGGTCATGACCGAGGCGACCCCAGCGCCAATCGCCTGTTGAAACGGCGGAAGTTCGATCTGATCCAGCCGCCCTCGGTCGTGGGGCAGCTCGGGTAATTCCAGGTGGGAATCGCAGCTGGTGTCGCCATGGCCGGGGAAGTGCTTGGCGCAGGCCAGTACCCCTTCGCCCTGGCAGCCCCGCACAAACGCCGCCGCCAGGGCCCCGGCCGTGCGCGCTGTTTCCCCCCAGGCCCGCACGTTGATGACCGGGTTGGCTGGGTTGTTGTTGACGTCGCAGACCGGCCCCAGGACCCAGTTCAACCCCAGCAGTCGCGCCTGCCGGCCGGTGCAGCGGCCGTAGCCCTCGGCCAGGGCCTCGGCCCGTTGCGGTTCCCGCTGATGCAGCGCACCCAGGGCCAGGGGGGGAGCGAGCCAACTGGCGCCTTCAAAGCGCTGGCCGACACCCTCCTCCACATCGGCGCAGAGCAGTAGCGGTTCGGCGGCCCAGCCTTGAAGTTGCTCGCAGCGGAGCCGCAGCTCTTCGGCGCTGCCCCCCAGCAGGATCACCCCGCCAACGCCTTCACCCAGGAGCTGGCGCAGCTCTGCGTTGCTCAGCTCCCAGCGGGGATAGCGGCGTTGATGGTCTCGGGCATGGCCGCTGCCGCGAACCACCAGCAGGCTCGCCAGCTGCCGCCGGAGCTCAGAAGCCTCCATCCTCCTGTTGGCCGGTGCCTTCAGGAACCTCGCCGCGCTCTTGGCGCTTCTCCTCGAGTTGGTTGAGCAGACCGAGCACCGAGGTGCCCTTTTCGATGCCGCGATCCAACTGGAAAATCACCTCGGGGGTGCGGCGCATGTTCAGGCGACGGCCGAGCTCCCCTTTCACGTAGTTCGAAGCCGAGCGCAGACCCTCGAGGGCTTGCTGCTGCACCTCGGCGCTGCCGTAGACGCTGACAAAAATCTTGCAGTGCTGGAGGTCGCCGGCGACATCCACATTGGTGATGCTCACCATCCCCAGGCTGACCCGCTCGTCCTTGATGCCGGTGACGAGGAGTTCACTGACCTCCCGCCGGATCAGAGCGGCCACGCGTTCTACGCGACGACCTTGCGCCATGGCTATGCGATGACCTCTGGAGTCACCATGGCACGCAGGATCAGGGTCAGGCTCAGCAGACCGCTCACCAGGGCGCCGATCAGGGCGACGGCGGTGACGGGATTGCTGCGGCGCTGGGCCAGGGGTTCCAGGACGGAGTTGGCGACGCCAAGCCCGAACGCGATCAGATAGCGCGGGTAGCGCGTGACGTTCAGAAAAAAGTCCCGCATGGGGGCTGGGGCGCTGATCAAAGAGTGCTGGCTACTCTGCCGCCAAAGGGGCACTCGCTGCCGCGCGATCCGATCGATTGATGCTGGAGCTCCATCAGTTCCGCCATTCCGCCTTCTGCGAGAAGGTCCGTTTGGTGCTCGCCTTCAAGCAGCTGAGCTTCACCCCCATTGAGGTCACGCCCGGTGTGGGTCAGGTGGACCTCTACCGGCTCTCGGGGCAGCGCCAGGTGCCGGTCCTGGTGGATGGCAGTGAGGTGATTGCCGATTCCACGGCCATCGCCCTGCACCTGGAGCAGAAGCACCCTGATCCGGCGCTGCTGCCCAGTGATCCGGCCCAGCGGGCCCAGGTGATGCTGCTGGAGGACTGGGCCGACACGGCCCTCGCGGCAGGTGCGCGCATGGCCCTGGTGCAGGCCGCCGCCAGCGATCCGGTGCTCCGCGATGGCCTGCTGCCGGAGGCCACCCCGTCGCCCTTGCGTTCCTTGGTGGGTGCCCTGCCGGGCGGGGTGCTGAGCGGTGTGGGTCAGGTGCTCGATCAGCATGTGCTGCAGCAACTGCGCAGCAGCCTTGAGCAGCTCACGGCCCTGGTGCAGGCCCAGCCCTACCTGGTGGGTGATCAGCTGAGCCTGGCCGATCTGGCCGTGATCGCCCAGCTGTCCTTGATCAAGTTCCCCAGCTCCGCCGGGAGCCCCCTGGCGGGACGCGGGGTGGCGGGGCTGGCCGACGATCCCCGTCTGGAATCCCTCTGGCTCTGGCGCGATCGCCTCGGCCTGCAGCTGGGACGTCCCTAGGGCTGGCGCTCGAGCAGCAGCGTTCCACTCCAGCTGCGCTGGGCTTCGGCCCGGAGGCCATCGGCGGGGGAGCCGTAGCTGACCTGCCATTGCCTGGCTTCGATGTGATCGGCATCGATCCGGGCGTAGCGGCTGAGGGTCTCCACTTGGCTGACCCGCGGGTCCCCTGGGCCATGCAGCACCTGCAGGCTGAGTTCATCCGCCAAAAACTGCTCCTGGGGTTGCTGCTCGCTGCGGCGGCCGATGACGGTGGATTCCAACGACTGATCCCCGCTCAAATCCGCCAATTGACGGTTGGGGTTCTGCGGATCGTTGCGAACCCGCTGCAGCTGATCGCCCAGCAGGGCGCGACCGACGGACCCGGCATTGAAGGCGCGATCGCCAACGACCCTTCCGGCGTCATCTTTGACGAAGCGCACGGCGTACTGAATCTCAGGCTCCGCGCCGCTGAGATCGCGGCTGGTGGCGCTCCAGTCCCCTTCAAACCAGGCGGGATAGATCAGATCGCGTCGCCCAGGCCGCGGCAGCGGCGCCGGCAGACTCCATTGCGGCCAGTTCTCCAGGCGTTGTTCCAGGGTTGAGGCCGCCACGGCCGGGAGGCTTCCGCTCAGCAGCACCAGCAGGATGAGGGCGAGCGGCATCGCTGGGCACGTGGCAGGCTGCCTGTGATCCTGCCGCCTGGACGGCCCGATGTCCGATCCCCTGATCCGCGAGCTGGATCACTACGTGGTGCTGGAGCCAGGGGCCCCCCAGCAACTGCTCACAGCCGAGGAGACCTTGGCTTGGTTGGAGCGTCAACTGCACTCCCTCGAGGCCATTCCCGAGGACCTCTCAGGCCTTGGCTCGACGACGGATCAGGCCCAGCGGCTGCTGGAGACGGCCTGTGAGTTGGAGCTCCAGCCGGGGATCACGGTGCAGTGGTTTGCGATCCGCCTGGAGCCACCCGGGGCCTCTAGTTAGTTGATCGAGGTTCCCACCTCGCCGGCGTCACTGGTGACCTGCAGTTGACCCAGGGGCGGTGCCGTGCGCTCCTTGATGATCGAGGGCAGCGCCTCAAGGATTTGCTGGGCCACCTGCTCGGCCGGGCGTCCGTCCTGAAGGATCTGTAGATCGGCCTGGGCGTAGAGGGGGCGGCGCTCGGCCATCAAGTTGGCGAGGCGTTCGGCGCGGTCCTCCGCTTCCATCAAGGGCCGGGGAGTTGGGTCGGCCTCGAGGCGCGCCAGCAGGATCGCGTCGGGGGCATCCAGCCAGATCACGACCCCTTGGTGCAGCTCCCCCCAGTTGGCCGGCTGGGTCACGACACCGCCGCCGGTTGCCACCACGAGGGAATGCCAGGAGGCAATTTGGTTGAGCACCGCCGACTCCAGGGCGCGAAATCCGGCTTCGCCCTCGCTGGCAAAGATCTCGGGAATGGAGCGCCCCGCCACCTGTTCCAGGCTGATGTCGGCGTCCAGGAAGCGGTACTCCAGGGCCTCGGCGAGGTGCCGGCCCACGCTGCTTTTGCCGCTGCCCATCATCCCCACTAGATAGAGGTTCAGGCCCTCCAGTCGCTGCCGCAGCTGGACTCGGGTGTCCTCCATCGGTTCGCCATCGCAAGCACCAACATTCTTAAGATGCGACCAACCGTTACTCGCTGTCATGACTCCGCCAGTGATGGCGGCGCCTCCGGCGAGCCCGGTGTCCGTCGTCTCCTCTGCCCCCCACGGTCAGGGCAGGCCCTGCGTGATCACGCGCCGGGCCACCTTCAGCTCCAGCCATCGCTATTGGCTGCCTGAGCTCAGCCCGGAGCAGAACGCAGCCCAGTTCGGGCCCTGCAGCCTGGCCCCGGGCCATGGCCACAACTATGAGTTGATCGTCGCCATGGGTGGCGGGCTCGATGCCAACGGCATGGTGCTCAACCTCTCGGACGTGAAGCACGCCATCCGCGAGCAGGTCACCGGCCAGCTCGACTTCCGCAGCCTGAACGAGGCCTGGCCGGAATTCGATCTGAGCCGTCCTGAGGGGCTCCTGCCCACCACCGAGGCCCTGGTTCTGGCCATCTGGAAGCGCCTGGCGCCCCACCTGCCCCTGATGGGGCTCCGTCTTTACGAAACCGACAAGCTCTGGGCCGATGTGCTCGGCGATTCCATGGAAGCCTTCCTGACGATCCGCACCCACTTCGCGGCAGCCCACCGCCTGGCACGACCGGAGCTGAGCTTCGAGGAGAACACCGCGATCTACGGCAAGTGCGCCCGGCCCCATGGCCACGGCCACAACTATCTGCTGGACATCACCGTTCGGGGTGCCATTGACCCCCGCACCGGCATGGTCTGCGACCTCTCGGCTCTGCAGTCAGCGGTGGACGAGCTGGTGGTGGAGCCCTTTGACCACACCTTCTTGAACAAGGACGTCGAGCACTTCTCCAGCACGGTTCCCACGGCGGAGAACATTGCGCTGCATATCGCCGATCTGCTCCAGGCCCCCGTGGCGGCCCTGGGGGCTTCGCTCCACAAGGTCCGTCTTCAGGAGAGCCCGAACAACGCCGCTGAGGTGTTCGCAGAGGTGCCCCAGCTGGGCATGAACCCCCAGGCCCTCGAAGCCCTTGCCGGCGCCTGAGCTTCGGCTGGTTCTAGCGATCAGCCTGGACGGCCGGCTCGCCCCCGCCGCTGGTGGTGCGGCCCAACTCGGAGGAACGGGAGACCGCCGTGTCCTGGAGGAGGCCCTGGCTTGGGCTGATGGTGCCCTGGTCGGCGGTAGGACCATCCGCGAACACGGCTGCACCTGCCTGATCCGTGATGCCGACCTGCTGGAGCAGCGTCAGCAGCAGGGGCGGCCTCCCCAACCCGCCGCCCTGGTGGTGAGTCGCCAGCTCAGCTGGGATCCAGCCCTGCGCCTGTTCCAGCAGCCCCTGCAGCGCTGGCTTCTGGGCCCAGGGGAGGCGGCCCCCTCAGGTTTTGACAGGTCCTTGCCGCTGCAGAACTGGCCAGACACCTTGGCGGCCTTGGCCGCCGCTGGTTTGGAGCGCCTGCTCCTCTTGGGGGGCGCTGAGTTGGCCACGCAGCTGCTGGCCGAGGGACTCGTGGATGAGTTGCAGCTGACCCTGGTGCCTCAACTGCTGGGAGGACCCCATGGCTGGGTTCAGTCCGATCGGTCCCTGGAAGCCAGTGCCTGGACGCTCGAGGAGCAGCGCTGCTTGGGCGGCGACGAGCTGCTTGTGCGCTACCGGCGCGCCTGAGCCTTGAGGCTGTTGAAGCGCTCGGCCAGGTCCCGTAGCGGCAGCTTGCCAAAGGTCTCCGGCGAGAGCCCCAGCATCCGTCCCGCGCAGCGCTTGACCACCACCTCGAGGTCATCGCCAAAGCGTCCGGCGAGCAACTCGCTGATCACCCCCAAGCTGCGGCCGCTGGATTGCGTTTCAGCTACGAGGCAGCGGCTGGTGGGGGCGGCCAGGGCCTGGCAGGCGGGGGTGAGCCGCTCGATCAGGCTTCTGTTGCCCATGGCACTCCAGCGCAGGCAGGCCTCGCTGATCCTGGCTTCGACCTGCGGGCGCATCAGGTTGAGCACGGGGCTGAGCAATCCGGCTTGGCTGGGTGCGCTCAGGGCGCCGATGGTCAGGGCCGTAGCCGTTAGCGTTCTGCCCGCTGCCCGCCCCCTGGTTCTGAGCTGATGGCCGAGCTCACTGTTCGCTGGCACCGTTCGATTGAAGAGATCCCCGAGGCGCATTGGCAGGCCCTCACGGAGGCGGCTGGGCTCCCCTTCTACTCCTGGCGCTGGCTGTCTGGCCTGGAGCGCTCCGGAAGTGTCGCGCCTCGCCAGGGTTGGCAGCCCTGTCACCTGAGCCTCTGGCGAGAGGAGCAGCTGATCGCCGTCGCTCCGCTGTATCTCAAGGGCCACAGCTACGGCGAGTTCGTCTTCGATCAGTCCTTTGCGGAATTGGCCGCCCAGCTGGGCCAGCGCTACTACCCGAAGTTGCTGGGCATGAGCCCCTTAAGCCCCGTGGTGGGCTATCGCTTTTTCACCGCGGCCGGCGAGGACGCCCAGCAGGTCACCGCCCTGTTGATGCAGTGCATTGATCGTTTCTGCGCTGAGAACCAGATCTTCAGCTGCAACTTTCTCTATGCCGATCCCCAGTGGCAGGCCCTGGCGGAGTCGGCGGGCTGCGCCACCTGGCTGAACCAGCAGAGCCTGTGGAGCAACCAGAGCTATGGCTGCTTCGATGACTACCTCGCGAGCTTCAACGCCAACCAACGGCGCAACATCAAGCGCGAGCGCAAGGCCGTGGAGCGTGCCGGGATAACGGTGACGGCCTTGGCGGGGGAGGCGCTGCCGGCAGCGATGCTCGAGCGGATGCACCACTTCTATGCCCAGCACTGTGCCCGTTGGGGGCCTTGGGGGAGCAAATACCTCACAGAAGCCTTCTTCGATGAGGCGGCGGCGGAGCTGCGGGAACACCTAGTGCTGTTCAGCGCCCATCGGGGCGATCCCCACGATCCGGTGGCGATGTCGCTTTGCGTGCACACCGGCCAGCACCTATGGGGCCGCTACTGGGGCAGTGACGAGGAGATCGACAACCTCCATTTCGAGGTCTGCTACTACGCCCCGATTCAGTGGGCCATTGAGCGCGGCATTCAGCGTTTTGACCCTGGCGCTGGCGGCAGTCACAAGCGCCGCCGCGGTTTTGTCGCCCGCTCCCATGCCTCCCTGCACCGCTGGTACCACGAACCCTTTGATGCCATTGCCCGGCGCTGGTTGCCGGAGGCCAATCGCGAGCAGCTCAGTCAGATTGAGGCTGTGAATGCCGAGCTCCCCTTCACGGGGGCGACGCGATCTCTGACGGATTCCGCTGCGTAGCATCCGCCCATGAGCCCGTTTTCGCTAGAGCAGCGCCGCAGCCTCGATGAGGGGCTCTCCCAGCGCTTCATCGCCCTGGATCCCGCCGGTTATTTCCTGATCAAGATCGACCGAGAGGCGGGCGAGTTGATCGCGGAGCACTACAGCAATGCGATTGATGACCGAGGGCTAGCCACCGATCCCGACACCGGTGAGGTGATCAGCTGCAAAGGCGCGGGCCCCCGCGCTGCCGTGGCGGTCTATCGCGGCCGCAGCGCCAAGGAGTTGGGCATGGCGCTGACGGAAGGGGAGGGCCCCCATCTCTTGAGTTGCCTGGATCACGCCCTTTATCTGGGCCGTGAATTGCAGAAGGCGGAGCAGGCTCTCGAGAGCGGCGACACCTACATCCAGGACTAGGCCGGCTGCAATTCCCGCGTTGGCGTCGAAGGGCTGTTGGGGGGCTCTGGCGGCAGGGCGGCCAACTGCTCTTGGATTTCCTGGGTGACCACCGCGCGGTACTCCATGAAGTGTTCGTTGTGGGCGAGCACCACCAGGAACTGCTCGAGCACCGCAGGGTTCTTCTGGGCGACCTCCAGCAGGGATCGCCAGAAGCGCAGGCGAGTGTTGCGCTTCACGCCCTGACGCCAGAGCACGATCAGTAGGGCGCGCACATCGGTCCAGGCGGGCAGGGTGGCTTTACCAAAGGTGGCGGGCACGAATTCCTGCCAGCGCGGCTTGCCCATCTTCAGGTAGTAGTGCTTGACCCGGTCGATGTAGGCGTGGGGCTCATAGAGGCGACAGAAGGCGTCGACGTACTCGTTGGCGATGTCGCGAATCGGCCGGGTGGGCACGAAGTTCAGCAGGTTGGTCTGGTTGACCCCCTTGGCGTCGGCCTTCTCTTGGATGAGCCGGCCTTCCTTCTCCAGCCGGTGCCAGAGCCCGGTGTTGGGTAGGGCCTGGAGCATCCCCATCATGGCCGCGGGAATCCCGGTGCGGGTCACGAACTCGACGATCCGATCGCCGGCTCCGGTCTTCTCGCCGTCGAAACCGATGATGAATCCGGCCATGACCCGCAGGCCGTAGGAGTTGATCCGGTCGACGGCTTCCTCGAGGGAGCTGCGGGTGTTTTGGTGCTTCCCGGCCACCGAGAGGCTGGCCTCATCGGGGGTCTCAATGCCAAGGAAGACCGAGTCGAAGCGGCACTCGGCCATCATCTGCATCAGCTCTTCATCCGCCGCCAGGTCAACGGAGGCTTCGGTGGCAAAGCTGAAGGGGTAGCCCCGCTCGATCTGCCATTGCTTCAGGGCCGGGAGCAGCAACTTGGCGTTGCGCTTGTTGCCGATGAAGTTGTCATCCACCAGGAAGATCGAGCGCCGCCAGCCCAGGTCGTAGAGGGACTGGAGTTCGGCGATCAGCTGCTCAGGGGTCTTGGTCCTGGGCTTGCGGCCATAGAGAACGATGATGTCGCAGAACTCGCACTGGAACGGGCAGCCCCTGGAGAACTGCACGCTCATCGAGTCGTAGGCGTCGAGCTTCAGTAGGTCAAAGCGCGGCACCGGTGTGCTCGTCACGTCCGGCTTTTCGCCGTTGGCACTGAAGCGTCCGCCGGCTTCACCCTTCTCGATCGCCTCGATGAACATCGGCAGGGTGATTTCACCCTCATCGAGCACCTTGAAATCCGCCAGGCCCAGTTCCGGCGCGTCAGGGGTGGAGCTGGCGAAGGGGCCGCCGACGGCGACAGGAAGACCCCGCTCTTTGCCCTTGGCGATCTGCGCGGCCATGTCGGCCTTCTGCACGATCATCCCGGAGATGACCACCAGCTCAGCCCAGTCCCAGTCGGCCTCGCTGACCTCTTCGACGTTGCGGTCCACCAGCTTCATGGGCCAGTGCTGGGGCAGCAGCGCCGCCACCGTGACCATCCCCAGGGGGGGCAGCAGAACCTTGCGGTTCACGAGCTCGAGAATTTTCTCGTAGCTCCAAAAGGTCTTGGGAAACTCGGGGTAGATGAACAGAGTGTTCATGCCGTTCGGTGGTCTCCAGTGAGATGCGTGGAACGGCTGCCCCCTAGGGGACATCCGATGAGTTGGCGACCAGCCTAGGCCGAGTGACCAGGGGGCGGGCTGGTTTCTGCTCTAATAGCGCACAGTTGAACGCACCGAACCATGGGCCCCGTGATCTATCTCGCACTGGTCGGCGGTGGTTTGGTGGCGGCTGCAGCCATTTCCTTCGTGCTGCGCGGCATCAAGCTGGTCTGAGCCGCATCCTGCGGTTCCGCAGGAGCTCCCAGACCCCAAGGGCAGCCCCAAGGCTGCCAAGCACGGCCAGGCAGCTCCAGAGGCCTCCAGGCAGCGTTTCCGTGAGAAGCGCTGCCGCAAGACCACTCAGTCCTCCACCCCCCAAAAAGGCAATCTGACCAAGGCCTGCCATTCGTCCCCGGAGCACCTGGGGAGCATGCACTTGGATGATCAGATTGGTCCCCGCCAGAAGGCTTGCGGTGCCGGCTCCGATCAGGAAGGCCATGGCCAAGCCCCAGGCGAGTGCTCCTTGCTGGGCTAATCCGAGTTGGGCCAGTGCCGTCAGCAGGGTGGTGCTACCCAGTAGCCAACCCGGGCGCGCGCTGATTGCAGCGGCGTTGCGCTGCAGTAGGACCCCGCCGCAGATGCTGCCGCAGGCCAGAACGCTGGTGAACAGCCCCAGGGCCATTGGGCTTGGTCCCAGCAGCTCAAGGGCCATCAGTGGCGCCAGCCCAGGGTGGAAGAAGCCCACTAGGCAGGCCGCGGCGGTGAAGCTGAGGACGTGGCGCAGGCTGGCGCCGCACTCGCGCCAGGCCGTGAGCAGGTTGGCCGCTTGGCCGCCCTGACTGCGGCGTTCCCGCTCGCGATGGGGTGCCATCAGCCAGAGCAGGGTGAGGATCGGAAAGAGATAGGTGGCCGCATCCAGGCTGAGGGCCAGGGTGGGTCCGGTGGCCGCCAGCAGTAGTCCCCCCAGGGGCGGTCCGACCAATTTGCCGACGTTGAAGATCACCGAGAAGCTGGCGAGGTAGGGACCGAGTTGTTCGGGCTCGTCCACCAGCAGGGCGACGTATTTGTTGCGGGCCGTCAGCTCGTAGGTGCTCGCAATTCCGATGCCCAGGGTGCTGAGCAGAAGCAGCAGGTCCTGCTTGGGCCCCACCGTTAAGGGAATGGCGATGGCGCCGAGCACCGCTGCTGCGAGCAGGGCCCATTGGGCGCGGATCAGGACCCGCTCACTGCCGAGTCGATCGGTGAGTACCCCAGCCGGGCCGCTGATGACCAGGGTCGGCAGGGTTAGGACGGCGAAGTTGAGCGCCAACAGAAACGGGTTGCCGGCGCCCTCCATCAGCAACCAGCCTTTGGCGGTCAGCCCGGCAAAGGAGCCGGCGGTGCTGATCCCTGAAGCCAGTAAAAACGTGGTGCGTTGATGCCGCGTGAGGCGTCCTTGCAGACGCTTCAGTCCCTGTTGAATCAAGACTGAGCCCGCTGCATCGAGAGGGCGTCTTGGACCATGGCCTTGGCTCCCACCACCTCACCAATCAGGTCGTAGGTGTCCGCGGCGGTGATGCGCACCGGGACCATCGTTCCGGGGGCAGCGCAGAGCCCGCCTTCACCGGGCATCACCCGCACTTCGCCATCGACTTCGGGGGCAAAGCGGGCGCAGCGACCAATCATTTCGCCGCTGCTGGGGTTCTCCTGTTCGATCAGGACATCCACGATCCGCCCCACCCAAGCGGCGTTGCGCTCGGCGGCGATGGGCTGTTGCAGCGCCATCAGGCGGTCCTTGCGCTCAGCGGCGATCTCCGCGGGCACCTGGTTGGGCAGCTCGGCCGCGGGGGTCCCCTCCTCGGGCGAGAAGGTGAAGACCCCCACATGGTCAAAGCGTTGCTCGGCCACGAAATCCAGGAGGTGCTGAAACTGCTCCTCGGTTTCGCCGGGATAGCCCACGATGAAGGTGGTCCGCAGCACGGCGTCGGGGAGTTGCTCACGAATGCGCGCCAGCACACCGTTGGTGACATCGGCCTGCCAGGGGCGATTCATCGCCCGCAGGACATCCGGGTGGCTGTGCTGCAGCGGTAGATCCAAATAGGGCAGGACGTTTGGGACGTCCCGGTAGGCCGCCAGCACCTCAGGGGTGAGTCCCGTGGGATAGGCGTAGTGCACGCGGATCCAGGGAATCTCCACCTCGCCGAGCGCGCGCAGCAGCTCGGCCAACTGGGGCTTGCCGGCGAGATCAAGGCCGTAATTCGTCGTGATCTGGCTGATCAGGACCAACTCCTGCACGCCCTGGGCTGCCAGTTGGCGCGCTTCGGCAACGATGCTCTCGATCGTGCGGGAGCGTTGGTCCCCGCGCAGGTGGGGAATGATGCAAAACGCGCAGCGGTAGTCGCAGCCCTCGGCCACCTTCAGGTAGGCCACAGCCTCGCTGGTGGTCCGGTAGCGGGGCAGGTTCTCGTCGCCCACGAAGGTGGGGTTGGCGCTGACCTGATTCACGCGCTCGCCGGCTTCGACGCGCTCGAGCACGCTGACGATGTGTTGGTAGTCGCCGGTGCCAACGATGGCCTTGGCTTCCGGCAGGCTCTCGAGCAGTTCCCCTTGGAAGTGCTGGGCGAGGCAGCCGGCAATGATCAACTCCTTGCCCTGCTCGGCCAGTTCCACCAGGGTGCGAACGGACTCTTCCCGGGCGTCCTGAATGAAGCTGCAGGTGTTGACGACCACGACGTTGGCGTCGGCTTCATCGGCGCTGACCCCGTAGCCGGCCTCCGCCAGCAGGCCGAGCATGTGCTCAGTATCGACGCGGTTCTTCTCGCAGCCGAGATGCGCGAACGCCACGGTTTTTCCAGTGCTTGGTCGGGCGCTATCGGTCATGGAGGAGCTCAAGAAGGTCGGCCGCTCGCTGGCCAATCCCTAACCCTACTGATCAGGATCCCTGCCACAATTCCTCCAACGTCAGGAGTCCTGCGCCGTGAGTTCATCGCGCCTGAGTGAACGTCTGGGAAGCCAGCGCCGGCGCGGCGATGGCGGCAAGCGTTGGGTGCGGGTCGTGATGGCCGTTCTGGCCACCATCGGTGTGATTGACACCGGCTCGATCACCCTGAGCAAGTGGGGCTTGATCGGCAATCTCAGCTGCAGCTCGACCGGCTTGTTTGGCTGCAATGGCTGCGAGAAGGTGCTCTCCAGTGCTTGGGGTTCGCTGTTTGGACAGCCCCTGGCCCTCTTTGGACTGTTGGGCTACGGCGCGGTCCTGTTGATGGCCGTCGTTCCCCTCGTGCTGCAAGGGGAGTTGCGGGTGAGCCTGGGCCAGCGCAGCTGGTGGGGATTGTTCCTTCTGAGCACCGGCATGGCGGTGTTCAGCGCGGTGTTGCTGGGGGTGATGGCCTTTGGCATCCGCGATTGCTGCCCCTTCTGCATCCTCTCGGCCGGTCTGAGTTCAGCGCTGTTTGTCCTCAGCCTGATTGGCGGTGATTGGGAGGACCGCGGCCAGCTGATCTTCAGCGGCGTCATTACGGCCCTGTTGGTGGGCGTCATTGGTTTGGGTTGGGCGGCCTCCGTGGGGCGTCCGGTGGTGGATTCCGCTCCGGGTGTCTCCCCTCCGGTGCGCAGTGAAAGCGGGCCGGCACAAATCGCCTTGGCGGAACATCTGACGGCCAGTGGCGCGAAGGTTTACACCGCTTACTGGTGCCCCCACTGCCATGAGCAGAAGGAGCTCTTCGGTCGCCAGGCCGCCGAAAAGCTGACGGTGATCGAGTGCGCTCCCGATGGCCGCAATAGCCAGCGCGAGCTGTGCGAGGCCAAGAAGATTGAGGGCTATCCCACCTGGGAGATCAATGGCCAGCTCGATTCCGGTGCTAAGCCCCTGGCCAAATTGGCCGAGGCCAGCGGCTACAACGGACCGCCCCTTCAGTAAGCGTTAGTCCGCCAGGGCCTCAGTGCTGATGCTGAGCCCCTTGCGCTGTACGGTGTGGCGCCGCCAGAAGGGCTGCCTGGCTGGGGCGTCGACGCGGAAGTGACCGCCACGACTTTCGGTTCTGAAGAGCGCTGACTCCATCAGGAGGGCCGCCACGGTGGCCCGCTGCTTGAGGTCATGGGCTTTGGCCAGCCAACGGACCTGCTCTTGAGACAGCTGCAGAGCTTGGTCGTGCCCCAGTGTTTGGACGGCCTGCAGGAGGGGTTGCCCGCTGAGCGCGCCCTCCAGCTGCTGGCAGGCCCGGTAGCCCGCGAGCAGTTCGTGTCCGTTGCGCTCCACACCGGCCCGCTGCCAGCAGAGGCGTCGCAGCTCCTCGGTCTGCAGCTCGATCGCCTCGAGGCTGATGGGCGGAAGGTCCGTCATGGCCTTGCCAGGCAAGGGCTCTGGCCTGGCGGATTGGGCTGGGGACAGCTCGATGTCCCGCAGTTGCCTGGCGTAGACCAGGCATTCCATCAGGGAATTGCTAGCCAGGCGGTTGGCGCCGTGGACGCCGCTGCTGGCCACCTCCCCAACGGCATAGAGGCCAGGGATGGTGGTGGCTGAGCGCGCATCGGTGCGCAGGCCCCCCATGCAGTAGTGCGCTGCGGGCGCGACGGGGATGGGGGCCTCGGTGGGTTCAAGGCCCAACTCGCGGCAGCGCCCCAGGATCGTCGGGAACTGCCGCTCCAGCTTGCTGGTCCCGACGGGCCGCAGGTCGAGCCAGAGGTGAGGGGTCTGCCGCTCCCGCATCCGCTGGACCAGGGCCCGGCTGACGGCATCCCGCGGCGCGAGATCTCCGCCGCTGAGCTGGCTGACGGGGCTCTCCCCTTGGTCGTCGACCAGTCGCGCGCCCTCGCCGCGCACCGCCTCTGAGATCAGGAAGTGGGGGGCCCCCGGCAGCATCAAGGCCGTGGGGTGGAATTGAACAAACTCGAGATCGCGTACTGCTGCGCCGGCCCGCCAGGCCATGGCAATGCCGTCGCCGCTGGCCTGTTTGGGGTTGGTGGTGTTGGCGAAGAGGTGCGCCGCC
The DNA here is from genome assembly GCF_054459035.1 of Synechococcus sp. LTW-G. Lineage (NCBI taxonomy): Bacteria > Bacillati > Cyanobacteriota > Cyanophyceae > Synechococcales > Synechococcaceae > Synechococcus > Synechococcus sp. LTW-G. The sequence continues at coordinate 25,120 of NZ_JBTKYW010000011.1, forward strand.
CCGCCGGTGGCCAGTACCACCGCCCGGGATTGGAGCCACTGCACCGTGCCGTCCACCAGCACTTGCAGGCCGCGGCAGTGGCCGTCGCTGATCCAAAGCTGAAGTGCAAGGCCCCCCTGGATCCGCTGCAGGCCCGGCCGCTGGAGCACCTTGCGCTCCAGGGCATCCACCAGTGCTCCACCGGTGCGGTCCTGGGCATGCAGGACCCGCCGGTGGCTGTGGGCGGCCTCCAGGGTGGTGCTCAGTCCGCCTTCATGGCGGTCGAAGTCCATGCCCAGCTCCAGGAGCCGCTCGACGCAGGCCGGCGCCTCGCGCACGAGTAACTCGACCGCGGGCCGATCGCAGAGATCCCCGCCCGCCTTGAGGGTGTCCTGCAGATGGCTCGCGAAGCTGTCCTCAGGTCGCGTGACCGCAGCAATGCCCCCCTGGGCCCAGCGACTCGCCGAGCGGGGGGCGCGATCTTTGCTCAGCAGCAGGACGCTGAGACCCTCCGGTAATTCGAGGGCGGCCATCAGGCCTGCGGCACCCCCGCCCACCACGATTACGTCCCAATTGGAGGGAATGGACGGCATCAGGTCAGGACTGACTGAGGCAACAAAAAAGCCGTCGGGATGGCCCGACGGCGGTCACCGGCTGCGGAATCTAGACCTCAGCTGAGCGCTTGAAACGCTCAGGCAATCAACGGTATTGGCCGTCGTTGATCCGATCGAAGCCTTCGTTGAGGGCGATGGACGCCGGGGTGACAGTGAAGTTGCCCTTGTACTTCTCCACCAGTTCCTTCTGGCGATCGGTCAGGTCCAGGCTGAACAGGTCGTCAACACTGTTGTAGGGGCCACCCAGCACGATCTTGCCGGCCAGGGTGGGGTACATCCCAGGGAAGGCTTGGAAGCGACGGACCGAGCAGTTGTTCAGGTCGATCTTGTCGCCGCGCTCTGAAATCTTGTCGTCTGCGACGTTGCGCAGCGAGTCGGCCTGAGCGGCGGGGGCGATGATCAGGCTGAGGAGCAGGCCGGCCATCAGCACTCCACTCATGAGCCACGAAACCAGCCGTTTCATTGATAACTCCGTCTGAACGGGAACCACAGGGAGAGGGCTGCTAGGCAGCCAGCCCTGCAAACCTACAAGCAGCGGTCCTCGCGGCTGTGCCCTTGCGTTGAGGCTTTTGCAGTTCTTCAGATCAGCCCACTCCAGTGGGGAGACCAGAGGGCGGCGGCGAGGAAAAGTCCATCCACAGCAAGGGTTGTGGCCATGGCGGCCGCGGCGACTCTCCAGGCGCCATCGGGATGGTGCCAATAACGGTGGCAGAGGTTCAACAGCACCATGCCCGCCAGCAGGGTGACCCCCAGGGGCATGGGCTCCAGCACCCCAAGGGCTGCCTGATGCAGCAGGGCGGTGGCCTGATCGATGGGTGCGTTGAGCACTTCGGTCCAATGGCGCATCACGCCGGTCACGGCCATCACACCGTCGGTGGCGGCGGTCCCGACCAAGGAGGCCAGGTAGAAGCTGGCCGCGAGGCGCCAGCGGGTGCCGAGCCCCCCGAGGGCCAGGGGCAGGGCGAAGGCCTCAATTGGCAAATGCCAGAGGGGATGCAGGCGGCACCAGCCCCAAAACAGACATCCCCCAAGCCAGCTGCCGCTGAAGCCCACCAGCAAGCTGCCGGCGCTGCTCAACCGTTGGTTGGGGTGCTCCGACAGGGCGATCCCCAGGAACAGCAAGGGGGCCGTAAAGAGCGCCGCAGAAAAGGGTGCCAGGCGCACCCAGGGGGCCTGAAGGAAGACCGGCAGGGCCACCAGTAGGCAGCCCGACAGCCAAAGCCCCCAGCCTTTTGCCTCGGAGCCACGGCTTGGCGGTGCCTGGGTCAGCGTCTCTGTGGTGAGGCTGGGCTGCACCCCGAGCACAACGCCTGTAACGAAAGGTATCCAACCTTAAAGGGTGCGCGGCTTCTCAAGGCCTCCCCCCGCGCATAGGGTCTGGCCTGATCCTTGCTGCCCTGCCGTGACCACCCTTCCCCCCACTGAGTCGCTGGGGGTCTTGGAGGCCTGTTGGCGTTTTTTGGTTCTCGGTGTGGTGCAGGGCCTGACGGAGTTCTTGCCCATCAGCAGCACGGCGCACCTGAAGGTGGTGCCGGTCCTGCTCGGCTGGGGTGATCCCGGCGTGGCGGTGACCGCGGTGATCCAGCTGGGAAGCATCGCTGCGGTGATTGGCTTCTTCCGCGAGGACCTCAAACAGGTGATCCAGGCCTCCTGGCAGGCCTGGCGTGCTCAGCGCTGGGACACCCCTGAGGCGCGCTTGGGGCAGGCGATTCTTTGGGGCACCCTGCCGATCCTGGTGGCGGGCCTGGGGATCAAGCTCTTTGTTCCGGACTTTGATCAGTCCCCGCTGCGCAGCCTCACCTCCATCGGGATCGTCTCGATCGTGATGGGCCTGCTGCTGGGGCTGGCGGAGCGTTGGGGCAGCCGTCGCCGCGTTCTGGGTGATGTCGAGCTACGGGATGGCTGGCTGGTGGGCCTGGCCCAAACCTTGGCGCTGATTCCCGGGGTCTCCCGCTCGGGCAGCACCCTGACGGCCGCGTTGTTTGACGGCTGGAAGCGTTCTGAAGCCGCTCGCTTTTCCTTCTTGCTTGGGATTCCGGCCATCAGCCTGGCCGGTTTGGTGGAGCTCAAGGATGCGTTTTCACAGCCAGCGGCCGGCGGAGCCCTGCCGCTGCTGGTGGGCATTGCCTCTTCGGCGGTGGTGTCTTGGCTGGCGATTGCCTGGTTGCTGCGTTTTCTGCAGAACCACAGCACCTGGTGGTTCGTCGGCTACCGCGTCTTTTTTGGTCTGGGGGTGATCCTTTGGGCTGCCCGCAGCGTCGCCTGATCCAGCTGCGTCTCAGACTGAAGACAGGTGTGCAGTAGCGGCCTGTGTGGAATGAGCCTTCGGCCGGGGTGGTCCTGGCCGAGACAAATGGAGAGGTCAGGCTTCCCGCTCCTGCGGTGGTGGATCGCGTCGAGCCGGACTCCATCGGCGATGAGCTGGGAATCCAACCGGGTGATCGCCTCCTGAGCATCAACGGGGTGCGCCCCAGGGATCTGATTGACCTGCAGTTTTTGGTCGGAGAGGAAGAGCTCTGCCTGGAGGTGCAGGACCCCGATGGCAGCGTGCATCGGGTGGAGCTGGAGAAGGATGCCGATGAGGGCCTCGGCCTGGCCTTCACCGAGGCGCTGTTCGATGGCCTGAAGCAGTGCAACAACGCCTGCCCCTTTTGCTTCATCGACCAGCAGCCCCCGGGCCATCGCCGCAGTCTTTACGTCAAAGATGACGACTACCGGCTGAGCTTTCTCTACGGCTCCTACCTCACCCTGACGAACCTCTCGGCTGCCGATTGGGAGCGGATCGAGCAGCAGCGCCTCTCGCCCCTGTTCGTCTCAGTGCACGCCACCAACCCGGAGCTCCGCTCCCAGCTGCTGGTGAACCCCAGGGCGGCGTTGCTGCTGGAGCAGTTGGCTTGGTTCCAGCAGCGGCAGCTGCAGATCCATGCCCAGGTGGTGGTCTGCCCGGGCCGCAACGACGGCGAGGCCCTGGAGCAGACCCTCAGGGATCTCTCGGAGTTCGCCGGTGGCGAGTGGCCAGCGGTGCTCTCGGCTGCCGTGGTGCCCGTGGGCTTGACCCGTTATCGGCCCGATGGGGACGGCTTGGTGCCGGTGGACCGGGCCTGCGCCCAGCGGGTGATCGCCCAGGTGGAGACCTTGCAGGTGGGATTCCGGGAACGCTTCGGTAGCCGTTTCGCGTGGCTCTCGGATGAGTGGTATCTGATGGCGGGCTATCCCCTGCCGGATCGGGCCGACTACGAGGACCTGCCCCAAGAGGGCAATGGGGTGGGGAGTATTCGCTCGTTTCTGGAGGCGATGGATGAGGCCACCAGCGATCTGCCGGCTGCCCTGGCGGCCCCCAGGCGGGTGAGTTGGGTGGTGGGGCAGTTGGTGGCAGAGGCCCTGCAGCCGGCGGTGGACCGTCTGAACCAGGTCGAAGGCTTGGAGGTGTTGCTCAAGGGGCTGCCGAGTCCCTACTGGGGTCAGGATCAGGTCGTAACGGGGTTGCTCACTGGTTCGGACCTGCTCGAGGGCTTGGAGGGCGCGGAGCTGGGTGATGAATTGCTGTTGCCTGCTGTAATGCTGCGTCAGGGTGAACCGATCTTTTTAGACGACCAACCCTTTGAAGTCGTTGCGGCGCAACTGAAGTCCCCTGTGCGCCTGGTGCATGGGGCGGACGACATCGTGGCCGCCTGCCTGGGCGGCTGAAGATTGGTTCATTAAAGTCGGGTCAGATTTATTTGTCAGGGTTTTTGGTGGGTCGCTTTTTTCGCGCAATTGCTGCGGCCACTGGTTTCTCCCTGTCCCTAGCCACTCCGCTGGCCGCGGAGGCGGCTGATGAGGCTGCAACGGCTCCTCAGGCAGCCCCCAAGTTGGAGTTGATTGATCCCCCGCCGATGCCTCTGCCTTCGGCGTTCAGCACCAAGGGCCAGCGCCCCAAGTCCAACCCGACGGTGCTTCCTCCGGCTGCCACCAAGCTCGACCCAGCGCTTCAGCGGCTGGCGGCCCCGGCAACCCTGGCCCTGCCGGATAAAGTTGATCAAGTCAAAATCGTTGAGCTCCGCCCGCTCTCACTCCAGGACGTGGAGAACTTGGCGGAAGTGAACAACCCCAACCTCAAGGCCGTTGCGAGCCGCGTTGATCAAGCCCAGAGCAATCTGAGGGCCGCTATTGCCTCTTGGTACCCGAATTTCGACTTTTCTGCGGGACAATTCCCAGCGTGGACTTATGGACGTGCGTACAACTATCTGAACTCCATTGGTTCCACCACCGAAGGCGGCAACACCCAGACCAACCGTTGGGCGGCGACGGCCAACCTCGGCTTCAACTGGGATCTGATTAATCCCCAGCGGGTTCCCCAGGTGAGCGCGGCCCGGGATGCATTTGAGCAGGCAAAGAACACTTATCTGATCGCCCTCCGAGATCTACGTCTGCAGGCGTCTCAGGCGTATTTCCAGCTTCAATACAGCGATGACAATGTTCGGATTGGTCAAACCTCCGTCCAAGCTTCTCTGGTCAGCCTGCGAGATGCCAGGGCCCGTTACCAGGCCGGAGTGGCGACCAAGCTTGAAGTTCTCGAGGCTGAAACCCAGCTCGCGCGTGATCAAGACCTTCTGACTGACTCCTTGGCAAATCAGGCGAATGCGCGAAGGAATTTGGCGCGATTGCTTGATCTTCCGCAAAACATCACGCCGACAGCTAAGCAGCCCCTCCGTCCTATAGGGGTTTGGATGCCCTCTCTTGAGGAGAGCATTTTGGGGGCTTATGCTTTTCGCGAAGAGCTTGATAATGCACTTTTAAGTATTTCCGTTTCTAATAGCAATGCCAATGCTTCTCTGGGTGCCGTTCAGCCGTTCTTGAGTATCGTCAACAATTTCGTAACGGCCCGAACCTTTGGATATGCGGGTTTGAACCCGGGTGCCACAGCAGGTCTAGGTGTTTTTGAAAAAGGTGGCATACAAAGCGGCCAAACCTGGACAACAGACAACGCGGTCGGTCTGAATGTGCGCTGGTCGATCTTTGATGGTGGCCGCGCCCGTGCTCAATACCGCCAGTCCAAGCAACAAGCCCAGGAAAACGCTTTCCGTTTCGCAGAGACCCGTGATCGGGTTCGCTACGAGGTCGAGCAGAGTTTCAACAATCTGCGGGCTGATACGCGCACGATCCAGACCACTTCACGCGAGGTGCTGTCCTCCCGGGAATCACTCCGCTTGGCTCGCCTTCGCTTTCAGGCCGGTGTGACCACCCAGCGAGAGGTCGTGGATAACCAGCGGGACTTGACTCAGGCACAGCTGCGGTATGCACGAGCTCTCGCTGACTACAACACCGGTCTTTCGGAGTTGCGCCGCCGCACGGGTCTCGATCAGATCGGCATCTGCAAGGCCCCCAAGCTCTCGGCGATCAAGCCGCTTGAGGACGAGACTTACACCGTTCCTGTCTCGCCTGAGCCCCTGCCGCCGGCCTGCTCTGCTCCCTATCCGGGGGCCAAGAGCTAGGGCTTAGTCCGACTAACGTCAGTGACCAGCTGAGCGACTGCAGCTGTCTCTTCCTCTTCCTCGTCTGATCCGTCTGGGGTTGTTCCAGGGGTGCCTGGGCTGTCTGGCGGTGATCTTTGTCGGGATGCTCAACCGGGTGATGCTCACGGAGCTTGGTTTCCCTGGGCTGCTGGTGGGTGGTGCCCTGGCCCTTGAGCAGGTGGTGGCCCCGGCGCGCATCCTGTTCGGACAGATCTCCGATAGCCGGCCCTGGGCAGGCAGGCACCGCACCCCCTACATCTGGCTGGGTTCGGCTTTGTTCTGCAGCCTGGCGGTGCTGTTGATCCCGCTGATCTTCCGCCTGCATGCGGCCTTCGGATCAGGGGATGCCGGGTCGATTACGGCTGGGATTGCGGCGATCTGTGCGGTGGTGGCTTGCTACGGCCTGGCGGTCTCGCTTGCGACGACGCCCTACCTGGCCCTGGTGATTGACCTGACGAGCGAGGAGGAACGCCCCCGGGCGGTGGGCTTGATTTGGTGTCTCCTCACCGTGGGCATCGTGGTGGGTGCGATTGCCACCAGCATTTGTTTGAAGGGGCTGGATGGGGTGAGTGACCCAGCGCTGCTTGAGCCAGCGCTGTTCCAGTTCTTGGCTCGCGTGGCCGTGGTGGTGTTTGCCCTGACGGTCTTTGCCACCTGTGGCGTTGAGCCCCATGCGAGTGAGCGGGCGATTAGTCGCTCGGAGGACCGTGAGGATGCGATTACCCTGGGGGATGCCTGGCGTCTGATCACCTGCAGCCGTCAGGTGCTGGTCTTTTTCTGCTTCCTGCTGGCCTTCACCTTGGCGGTCTTCCTGCAGGACCCGATCCTGGAGAGCTACGGCGCAGAGGTGTTTGGTCTGCCGATTGCTGCGACGGCTTCCTTGAGTGCGGTTTGGGGGGTGGGAACCCTGCTGGGTTTGCTGCTGGCCGGGCTCTGGTTGGTTCCCAGGCTTGGGAAGTTCAGTGCGGCTCGGCTGGGCTGTCAGCTGATCCTGTTGTCGCTGCTGCTGTTGGCGGGCGTCGGGGTGCTGGCTGATCCGAATGCATTGCGGATCGTGCTGTTTCTCTTCGGACTGGCGACAGGGATCGGAACCAATGCCACCTTGGTTTTGATGCTGGATCTCACCCTTCCTGCTGTCGCTGGCACCTTTGTTGGTGTCTGGGGCCTGGCCCAGGCCTACTCACGGGCGTTGGGCAAGGTGATGGGTGGGGGTCTGTTGGATGCAGCGCGCTGGGTGTTGCCTGATGCACCAGCGCATGTGGCCTACGGGCTGGTGCTGCTGTTTGAGGCGTCCATCGCGGTTCTGGCCTTGGTGCTGTTGAGCCGCGTCAGCCTGAAGCAATTCCGGGCGGATACAGCCGGCAATCTCGATCGTGTTCTCGCTGCGGAGCTGGGGTGACGATGCTTTCTCTTGCGATGCCAGAAGGCTTGGAGCAGCTGGGGCTACTGCTGGATCAGGTGGCCGAGCGACAGCGACAGGATTTTGGCCAGCTGGATTCCGAAGCCAAGGCCGACGGGAGCCTGATCACGGCCTGTGACCGCTGGAGCGATGCCACCTTGGTCAAAGGCTTGGCTGAGCTCTATCCCGGTGAGGGGGTGCTGAGCGAGGAAGGCAGTCAGTCGGTTCCGACCTCGGAGGCCTACTGGGTGGTGGACCCCCTGGATGGGACGACCAACTTCGCGGCGGGGATTCCCTATTGGGCGATTTCCCTGGCCCGCTTTGAGAACGGAGTCCCGGTGCTGGGGGTGTTGGACGTACCGCCCCTGCGTCAGCGGATCGTGGCGATTCGAGGCGGTGGAGCCTGGCGGAAGGACAAGAAATTGGGTGCCCCTTCGGCCCGCAATCAGGTGGCCGGTTGCGCGTCGCTTTGCAGCCGCTCGATAGGGGTGCTGCAGAAGCTTCCGAATCAGCGTTTCCCCGGGAAGATTCGGCTGCTGGGGGTGGCCAGCTTGAACCTGGTGAGTGTGGGGATGGGGCAGACCATCTCGGCCTTGGAGGCCACACCGAAGATTTGGGACCTGGCTGCCGCATGGCTGGTGCTCCAGGAACTGAATTGCCCGATGGATTGGCTGGTGCGGGATCCAGCTCAGCTGAAAGCCGGCGAGGATCTGAGTGAGGCCAATTTTCCTGTGCTGGCGGCGCGCAATCAGGAGACCCTGGCGCGCTTCAAGCCCTGGGCGGACGCTCTGGTCTGCCGCGTTTGACGGAATGGGGGTTGATGGTGTTATGGTTATGTGCTGCGAGCAAACCGAAAGGTGAGCGAGCAGCGAACTGAAAGCTGGGGAAACCTGGTGATGTAGGTTCGATCAGCGG
>NZ_JBTKYW010000012.1:0-32209 GCF_054459035.1 Synechococcus sp. LTW-G
ATGCTGCTCTCTCTAGATGAGATGAGCCATGGGTTGAGACGAGAAAGCCACCCCAAAGGGTGGTTTTTTTGTGCCTGAAATTATTTGGCTGTCGGTGGTGCAGGTCGCCCGCCAGATGGGGCAGCTTTGCGCAGGCCTATTGTTGATGTAAGCCAGATGAATTCCTAGGTGTTGGTGCGTTCGCGTCGATGGCGCGCGATTGTGAAGCCGTTCTGGAAGGCCTATCGCCTCTGGGATCGAGAAGATTGTGTGGATCTCAGTGCGGCCTTTGCGTATCACAGCCTTCAGTCCTTTTTCCCCATCCTGCTGATCGCGCTGGGGGTTGCTGGCCTAGTTCTGGGGCGCATGGATGGACTGGCGGACCAGGTCATCGCTGTTGCGGATCAGTTTTTGCCGCCTTCGGCCTTGCCCCTAGTGAGTACAACGCTGCTGCGTCTGTATAAGCAGGGCACCGGTGCGGGCTTGATTGGTGTCATCTTTCTGGTGATTTCGTCCACCAATGCCTATCTCAGTCTTCAACGCGGGGCGGATCGGCTTTGGGGTTTTCGTCCGATTCTGACTCCACCAGAGAATTGGAAAAAGCCGGTCTTGAAGTTCATTCGTAACCGGATTGAGTCGCTTGTTGTTGTTGTTCTGATCGGCTTTTTTGTGGTTCTCGATCAGATCACGACCAACCTGCGTCTGCTCAAGCCCGGCAGCTGGAGACTGCTGCTGGAGAGCTGGCTTCCAGCCAAGCTGCACCTCTGGGCACCGGTTCCTCTGCTGGTGGACTTGGGCATCAGCGTCGTCATTAGCTGCTCTCTGGCGTTTGTCCTGCTGGCCTTCATGCCGACCCGCAGGGTCCCCTTGCGTCCTCTCATTCCGGGATCGCTGCTGATTGGCTCAGCCCTGACGGCCCTGAACCTGGCCCTGGGCCGAAGCCTGATCTCCCTGGGGGCTCGCTTTCAGGCCTATGGCGTCATTGGTGGTGTGTTGGTCCTCAGCCTCTGGGTTTGGCTAGTGGCGCTGGTCGTTTACTACGGCATGGCCCTCAGCGTGGTCTGCAGCAAACGCCGCGAGCTTTCGGCAGGATGATGGTCCTGCGGCTGCTCCGTTTGCGCTAGGCGATGCAACGTCCGATTCCTTGGCTTTGGATCACGCTGATTGGCGTCCTGCTGATCGCTCCGGGGCTGGCTGGGCGTCTGTTCGTTGATGTCCTTGAGGGCATCACCTTGCTGTTGGTCTTGGGGCCTTTGGTCCTTGGTGGAGCGGGCTTTCTGGCCTGGCAGTGGTTCAAGCGCCGCATCGTGACCTGTCCGGTCTGCGGGACCCCCAGCGTTGGGGCGCCAGCTTGTCCGGCCTGTGGGGCGGACCTCAGCCAGGTGCGTCCAGCCGCCTCCGCGGCCAAGCCCGTCGATGCCCCCGCTAGCGATGCGGTGGTCGACGTGCAGGTGCAGGACGTCACGGATCGCTAGGGCTTTCCTCAGCCTTCGCCGGTTCGCGCCATCTCAGCAAGACGACGTTCCCGCAGGAATAAAAAGAAGGGCGCGGCGAAGGCAAAGGCAATCGTTCCGGCACTCAGCAGAACAATCCAGAGGTGACGCATCTGCAGGCGCCGGCTCTCTACGACGATCCAGATCGTGATCGCTGAAGCCCCTACCAGCAGATCCCGCGACAGCGATTCAGCGGCCGGATTGGCATTGGCCAGGGCGACGAACTGGGCCAGGTCAAAACTGGCGCCGTACTCGCGCATGAACTCCAGATTGGAGAGCCAGGGCAGCACTCCGCCCGCCACCGCTAGGGCGAGATAGAGCCATGCCAGCCAGGGTTGCTGAGCGGGTTTGGAGGCCATCGCGGTCCCTAGGTGCTGAGTGCCTCCCATTCGACCACTTCCTGGGCCACCTGCTCGAGTACCACCTGGCAGCGGGCGGCATAGGCCTCAGCGCGGCGATAGAGGCCTGCCATCTCCTCGACCTCCAGCTCTGCGGACTGAAGCTTGGCCAGGGTGAGCTCCAGGGCCGTGTTGGCCTCTTGGTAGCTCAGGCCTTCGATCTCCTTCTGCCACTGCTCGGTTTCAGACGAAGCAGCGGCCTTGGCTTTGCTCGCGGGCTTCTTGCGCTTGGTTTGGGATTTGGCTTCCGTCATGGCATCAGAGGTGAGGGCTGACCTGCTCCACCACGGCCTCGATCTTGCCGTCGACCAGCTCCAGCCTGAGGGCATCGCCCGCCTGGCTCTGGCTGACGGAGCGCAGCAGGGAGCCATCGGCCCTGCGCACCAACGAGAAGCCGCGTCTGAGCAGCCGTTGCGGCGACAGGGCTTCCAGCAGTTGCAGCCGTTGCTGCAGTCGCTCGCGCTCCCGCTCGATGATCAGGCTGGGGTGGCATTGCTCCAGCCGCTGACGCTGCAGCGCGAGTCGCTGCTGTCCCTGCTGGAGGCGATGCAGCATCAGTTGACGCACGATGGCCAGGCGGTGCTGGAGCCCCTGGGAGAGGGACTCGCGATCCGGCAGAAGTGCAACGACGGCCGCCGTCGGCGTCGCCGCCCGGTAGTCCGCCACAAGGTCGGCCACGGTCGTGTCGTCCTCATGGCCCAGGCCAGTGACCACCGGGATCGGGCTCGCCGCCAGGTCGCGGGCCAGCTCCTCGTCGTCGAAGACGGCCAGGTCCTCTCGAGCTCCGCCTCCGCGGGCCAGAACGATGGCCTCGATCTGGAGTTCGTCGCTGCGCTCGAGCACCTCGGCCAGGCGCTTGCGGATGGTTGCGGCCACCATCCCCTGCACGGGAATCGGCACCACGTGAACCGTGGTCGCTGGCCAGCGCTCCTGGGCTGTGCGCAGCATGTCCGCCAGGGCCGAACTGGGCACGCTGGTTAAGAGGGCAATCGCTGCGGGCATCTCCGGCAGGGGGCGTTTGCGCTCCGCGGACAAGAGGCCTTCGGGTTCAAGGAGCGCGCAGACCCGCTCGAACTGCCGTAGCACCGCGCTGAGGGCCGGACGGATGTCGAGGATCTGAACGCAGAGGTTGGCGCGGCTGGCCCAGAAGTTGAGTTTCCCCACCACCAGGACCCCATCCCCTTCGCTGGGCTGGTAGCTCAGGCGCTCCCGCTGGGAGGACCAGACCACACCGGAGATGGAGGCCGACTCATCCACCAGGGTCAGCCAGAGATGCCCTTTTTTCAGTTGGGGCCGTGAAACGGTGGCCTCCAGCAGAAACCGGGGGGCAAAGCCCCGCTCCAGCAGCGAGCCAATGGCTTGGTTGAGTTCCGCGACGCTGTAACGCGGGATGCCGGAGTCGCTCTTCATCACCGGCTCAAGCGCGCAGGAGCATCAGCGCTCGAGTTGGCGGTAGCAGCTCCACCAGTAGAGACAAACCACAGCACCGATGACGCTCAAAGCCAGGCCGACGGCGTTCTGGACGTTGAACAGGGCAATGGTGGTCAGCACCAGGGCTGAACTGAGCAGGCGGGCACCGTCGCGGCGATTTTTGGCGTAGAAGCGGGCCAGGACTCTGCAGGACGCACAACCGCAGCCAGTTTGGCCCACCGATAGCGTTGGCGCGCCTTTGCCCGGGTGCCTGTGACGTCCCCTCGAGCGCGCCTGCAGAGTCAGCTCGCCGCCCCCTTGCCGGAGCACCCGGAGCTGGTGCTGGTCACCGATCTCGACGGCACCCTGCTGGGGGGACCAAGCGAGGAGCGTCGCGGCTTCTATCGCTGGCTGGCCGAGCAGCGCGAGCGGGTACTCCATGTCTTCTGTACTGGCAGGGACCTGGGCGCCATCGCTCAGGTTCTGGGGCAAGACGAACCGTTGGGGCTGGCGGCCCCCCATCTGGTCATCGGTGATGTGGGTTGCACGGTGGCCTGCGGTTCCTCCCTGTTGCCGATCCCACTGGCTGTGGACCCCATTGAGCAGCGCTGGCAGGCCCTCGAGCCGCGGCTCCGCACGCTGCTGGAGGGGCGGCCTGGACTGGAGCTGCAACCCATGAGCTCGAACCGTCGTCTGGCCTTTTATGTCGACCTCGATCAGTTCGATCTGGGCCTCATCCCTGTGCTTGAGGCGGAGGGGGCGACGGTCGTGATGTCCGACAACCGCTATTTCGATGTCCTCCCGGGCGGGGTCAACAAGGGTTCAACCCTGCTGTCGTTGCTCGCGTGGTTGGAGGCGGATCACGCCACGGTGGTCACGGCTGGGGACACCCTCAACGATCTGGCGATGTTTGAAACCGGCCTCAAGGGGGTCATGGTCGGCAATGCCGAGCCGGCCCTGGTGGAGCAGTTGCCCCGTCTCTCCGGGGTCTATCACGCCCAAGGCCATGGATGTCAGGGCATCGCCGAGGGGCTGCGCCACTTTGGTTTTGGCCACCTGATGGCCTAGCGCTGCTGTTGCTCCAGCCGCTTTTTGGTGAGGGCCGTGGGTGTGGCGTTCGCTGGATCCTCGGGCCAGGGATGGCGGGGATAGCGGCCCCGCAGGTCCCGGCGCACGTCCCGATACGCCCCAGTCCAGAAGCCTGCGAGGTCCTGGGTGATCGCCGCGGGGCGCCCCGCCGGCGAGAGCAGTTGCACCGTGACCGGCAGCCGTCCGCCCAGGACCGTCGGGGTGGTGGCGGCCCCGAAGAGCTCCTGCAATTTCACGGCCAGCACCGGTGTGCCGCTGCTGTAGTCGAGGCTGGCCTGACGGCCGGAGGGAATCGCCAGGCTGGTGGGCAGCAGCGTCTCGAGCTCCTGGCGCAAGGACCAGTCCAGACCGCTCCAGAGGGCCTCGCAGAGATTGAGTTGTTGCAAGTCCTGGCGCGAGCGCAGGCCCTCCAGTTGATCCCCGAGCCAGCCCAGGGGGTCGGCCTCCAGGACGGCATCGCTGCGGTCCAGCCAGGGGGCGCCCAGTTCCCGGTGGGCCAGGCAGAGACGCTGTTGCAACTGCCTTGAGCCTTTGCCCCAGGGCAGGGCCTCGAGCCCCAGATCGGCCAAGCCCTCGAGCAGCGCGGCGCGCAGGAGCTCTGCTGGGGGATCGCGCAGGGGCCGGCGCTCCAGCGTCAGCGCACCCAATTGGAGGCTCTCCTCGGCCTTGACCCGTTCTTGGCTGGGATCCCAGCTCACCAGTTGCAGGCGTTCGCCCTGCGTTTGGGCCAGGCTCTCCACGCTGCTCTGCGGCAGGGCCAAGGCCAGCTGGATGCGGCAGTCACTGCCTCCCCCATCGGCATGGGCAATGGCCAGGGCCTCGCTGCCCCAGAGGGGGTCGCCGGGATGCAGTTCGGCGCCACGGCCGGAGCGCAGCTGGTAGCGACCGGGGGCGCCTGGGCGCTGCAGGCTGACCCGCTCGGGGTAGGCCTGGGCAATCAGCTCGGCGCAGAGCAATGCCTCCTCGCCACTGTTCAGGGTCGGTTGGGGCCGGTGGCGTTCTTGACCGGCGATGCCCTGGAGCTGGCGCTCCAGCTGCGCCTGCAGCTGCTGAATCGAGCGCCGGCGATGGTCTCGCCCGTCCTGCCGCAGCCAATCCAGCCGGCGCAGCAGATCACAGCCGGCCTCATCCAGCCGTAGGGGGTCCCGCTCGCTCAGCAGGGCGGCCAGGGCGCAGCCCAGGCTTGGTACGCCGAGCTCCTGGGCCTGCAGCAGCACCTGGCCCAGGCGGGGATGCACCCCCAGCTGGCTGAGTTGGCGCCCATGGCTGTTGAGTTGCCCGGTGTCATTGAGGGCGCCCAGTTGCTTGAGCAGCTCTTGCGCCTCCAGCAGATGGGGCCGTGGCGGTGGCTCCAGCCAGGGCAACTCCTCCCCCAGGCCCGCGCCCCACTGGGCCAGTTGCAGCACCAGGGGGGCGGGGTCGGCCTCCAGCAGGGCCGGGGGATCGAAGGCTGGGCGCCGCTGCTGCTCCGCGGGGCTCCAGAGGCGGACCGCGCGCCCTGGACCGAGGCGTCCGGCGCGTCCAGCCCGTTGCTCCGCACTGGCCTGGCTAGCCGGGAGCGTGACCAGGCTCTCCATGCCGCTGGCGGGGTCGAAGCGGCTGCGGCGGCTGAGGCCGCTATCGATCACCAGGGCGACCCCGGCGATCGTTAGGGAGCTTTCGGCAATGGCCGTCGCCAGCACCACCTTCCCCGCGGGGCTGCGGCTGGCTTGGATCGCGCGGCTCTGCTCCCCCAGGGGCAAGTTGCCGTGCAGGGGGCAGATCTCCAGGTCCTGGGACCAGCGGGTCCGCGCGATCGCCTCCTGGCACTGCTGAATCTGGCGTTGTCCAGGGAGGAACACCAGGGCGGTCTCGTGGTCCTGCCGTTGGTCCAGCCATTGGCTCTCCAGGGCCCGGACCACCTGGGCGGAGAGGGTCTCCCGCTCTCGAGCCGGTTGGTGCTGCACCGCGACGGGGAAGCTTCGTCCTTCGCTGGTGAGCAGCGCGGCCTCGGGCAGCTGTTCACGCAGGGGCTGGAGGTTGAGCGTCGCAGACATCACCAGCAGTCGCACCTCCGGTGCGATCACCGCCCTGGCCTCCCGCAGCAGCGCCAAGGCCAGGTCCGCCTCGCTGCGGCGCTCGTGAAATTCGTCGAAGATCACGCAGCCCACCCCCTCCAGGCTGGGGTCGGACTGCAGCTGCCGCAGGAACAGGCCGTCGGTCAGCACCTCCACCCGGGTGGCGGCTGAGACCCGGCTCTCCAGGCGGACCCGATAGCCAATCCGTTGGCCGACGTCCTCGCCAAGACTGCTGGCCAGACGCTGGGCCGCGGCTTTGGCAGCAAGCCGGCGCGGCTCCAGCATCAAGATCCGCCCGCTCTCCTTGGGCAGGGCCTCAAGCAGGGCCAGGGGCACGCCTGTGGTTTTTCCGGCTCCCGGTGGAGCCTGCAGTAGCAAGGTTCCGCCCGCTGGAAGCCGCTGCACCAGCTCTGGCAGCAGCGGCTCAATCGGAAGCGGCACGCTGGGTGATCCGGGCGTCAGCGCACGTGGCGCGCGCCATCGACCGGGTGGTACAGCTCACCGGTCAGCTCTTCGTAGACGATGGCCGGCAGACCGGTTTCAAACATCGTCTGCAGGGCTTCTTTGAGATAGGGGTTCCAGCCGCCGGTGTTGACCTTGCCGTGGCGGACGGTCCAGTCCCAGGTGCCCTGGAGATCCCTGGGGATGCGGCCTTCGCGGTCGCGGCGAGCCACCAGATCCTGGGATTCAACCAGGCCCACCAGGATGGGCTCCTTGCCGTAGGCGGGGGTCAGGATCAGTTCCAGGCGAACGGGATCCTCTTTCACCAACTTGAGCTGGAAGCGCGGGGGCAGCTTGATGGCCTTGAGCACAGCAGCCACGATCCGGGTTCTTTGCTCCACTCAGCCTCCGCCAATGTTCACAAGCACCCACTGGTTGTACCAGCTGGAGGGTCCAAGCGGGTTGCTCTGGGGTCGTTCAGCCAGGCGGGCTACTCGTCGTCCTCACCAAAACGCACCGTCAGTAGGTCGTCTTGTGTGAGCTGTCCGTCCTGATCCAAGAGCTCGGGGTGAATCGTCAGCCGCCCCGTTCGATCCCCCTGGGGCGTGCGGTCCCGGTCACCGGGACGGGGCACGGCTGAGTAGCCGCGGGCCATGATCCGAAAGGCTTGCCAGAGCAGCCCGATGAAGCAGGCGCCGTAGACCAGCGGCAGCAGCTTGCTGGCGACCAGACCGAGATCGGGTGTGGTGGCGAGCATGGCGGAGCTCTGGAAGGCCGACCGCCCCATCATCGCGCGCCCCCCGGTGCTTGCGTGCCCTGGAGCGTTCTGCTTACGGTTTCACAGATTTGCTCTTGGTTCCATGGCTGGCGCAGCGGCACGGATGGCCGGCCTTTTGCTGGCGGCAGGTGCTGGCCCCGTCCTCCTGGCTCTGCCACCGGTGGCGGCCCAGAGCGCACCGGCGCCGGCCCTGACCCGTCAATCCTTTGTGGCCGAGGCGGTGAAGCGCACCGGCCCTGCGGTCGTGACGATCGACACGGAACGCACCGTCGTGGTTCCAGGGGGATCCCTGGTCACGCCCTTCCCGTTTAACGACCCGATGCTGCGGCAGTTTTTCGGGCTGCCGCCCGGGGGCGGAGCGACCCGGATCCCGCCCTCCCAGCGGACCGAGCGCGGCCAGGGCAGTGGGGTGATCTACGACCCCTCGGGCTTGCTGCTGACCAATGCCCACGTCGTCGAGGGCACGACGCGGGTGATGGTCGGTCTGCCCGATGGTCGCCGGGTGGAGGGCAAGGTGGTCGGCAGTGACAGCGTCACGGACCTCGCGGTGGTCCGCTTGAGCGGGGCAGGTCCTTGGCCCGTGGCCGCCCTGGGCGATTCCGATGCCCTGCAGGTGGGCGAATGGGTGATCGCGGTGGGCAATCCCTTCGGCCTGGATCAAACCGTGACCTTGGGGATCGTCAGCAACCTGAACCGCAACGCCGCGGCGCTGGGGATCACCGATAAGCGGTTGCAGCTGATTCAGACCGACGCCGCCATTAATCCCGGGAATTCCGGTGGGCCCTTGCTCAACGCCGACGGGGAGGTCATTGGCATCAACACCTTGGTGCGCTCCGGCCCTGGGGCGGGCCTTGGCTTCGCCATCCCTGTCAATCAGGCCCGATCGGTGGCCCAGCAGTTGGTGACCAGCGGCAAGGTCAGCCACGCGATGGTGGGCGTTGCCCTAGAGCCCGTGCGCAATGGCTCAGGGGCCGCTTCTGCCGGGGCCAAGGTCCGCAGCGTGATGCCCGGCGGGCCAGCGGCTCGCGCTGGGGTCCGCGCTGGTGATGTGGTGGTGGCCGCGGCGGGGCAACCCGTGGCTGATCCGGCGGCCCTGATCCAGGTGGTCAGTCGCCATGGCGTGGGCCGGCCGCTGCTGCTGGAGCTGGAGCGGGATGGCCAGCGTCTGGAGGTGCGCGTGACCCCCGTCGAGCTCTCGACCTTGATGCAGCGCTAGGGCGTCATTGCTGCTCGCGCAGCACCTCAACGCATTGGGTCACGCATTCGCCGTCATCCACGGAGCAGGCCGTGATGCATTCGAAGTAGCTGCTCACCGGATCCCCCTCGCTTCGGGCGGGGATGCCGGGGGTGGCGTGGGCCCGGGGGAAAGCCGATGGAGTTGCGTTGAACAGGGGATCCATGGCCGGCTCTCGATGGGCCTTAACAGCCTATGCACAAGTGTTCAATAACTCCTAGAAAAATGAGTCTTCTTGCCTAGTGCTTTGTGAAGTTTTTGCGTTAGGTATTTCTTCGCTCTTTCCTGTGAACTTGAGACGATTGTCCTGTCAGGCAGCGGATTTGCGGGCGGCTTCCTTCGCTTTTTGCTTGTCGCGTTTGGCCTTGCGCTTGGCCTCCTGTTCGGCGGCCTCGAGGGCGGCCTGGGTGGCTGCAGATTCCTCGGCTTTCTTCTCGCGGTAGTAGGCGTAATCACCGCGGTAGACCACTAATTCGCCGTCTCGGATCTCGACAATCTTGTTGGCTACGCGGGAGATGAAATAGCGGTCGTGGCTGACCACCAGAGCGGCCCCCTCGTAGTCGCGAAGAGCGCCTTCCAGCATCTCCTTGGCCGGGATATCCAGGTGGTTCGTCGGCTCATCGAGCACCAGCAGATTGCAGGGGCTCAGCAACATCAACGCCAGCGCCAGCCGGGCCTTCTCGCCTCCGCTGAGCTTGCCCACCTCCTTGAAGACGGCGTCATTGCTGAAGCAGAAGCTGCCTAGCAGGGAGCGCACCTGGGTTTGGGTCCAGTCCGGAACGGCTTCGAACATTGTGTCGATCACCGTTTTGCTCAGGTCGAGCGCCTCGGCTTGGTTCTGCTCGAAGTAGCTGGCGATCACGTTGTGCTCGCCAAGGCCGGCTGAGCCCTCGTCGGGTGTCTCGATGCCCATCACCAGCCGCAGCAGCGTCGACTTGCCGGCCCCATTGGGTCCAACAAAGGCAATCCGGTCCCCCCGTTCAATCTCGAGATTGGCCCCTATGAAGAGGATCTGCTCGCCATAGCTGTGGCTCAGGTCCTTGATCTCGGCGATCAGACGGCCGCTGCGCGGAGCGGGCGGGAACTGGAAACGAGGACCGCTGACGCTCTCAGTCGGTGCCTCAATTCGCTCCACCTTGTCCAGCAACTTTTCGCGGCTCTTGGCCTGGGTGGATCGCGTGGCGCTGGCGCGGAATCGATCGATGTAGGCCTGCTGGGTGGCGAGTTCCTTCTGTTGCCGCTCAAAGGCGGCTTGCCCGGCTTCGCGCTCGAGGGCCTTTTGCTCGAGGTGGTTGCTGTAGTTCCCCAGGTAGCTGCGGGAGACGCCGCGTTCGGTCTCGACGATTTGGTTGCAGACCCGATCGAGGAAGGCTCGGTCGTGGCTGATCACCACCAGCGGGCAGGTTTGGCCGATCAGATAGTCCTCAAGCCACTGGATGGTCTCGACATCCAGGTGGTTGGTTGGTTCGTCCAGCAGCAGCAGATCGGGCTCCTGGAGCAGCACCTTGCCCAGGGCGATGCGCATCTGCCAGCCCCCGGAGTAATCCCCCACCAACTGCTCGGCCCCCTCGGGGCTGAAGCCGATGGTCGGCAGCAGCTTGTCGATTCGGGCGTCGAGCTCGTAGCCGTGCAGTCCCTCAAAGCGGCTTTGCAGCCGGCCCAGTTCATGGATCAGGGCATCGAGGTGGTCGGGGTCGTTGGCGGCCTGCTCAGAGCCCATCTCCTCTTCCACCTGATGCTGGCGGTTGAGCACCTGGGCGGCTTCGCCGAAGGCCTGGAACAACTCCTGCCGAACCGTCCGCGACGGGTCAACGTCGAATTCCTGCTGCAGGTAGACGATGCGGGGTTCCCCCTGCTTCACCACCTGTCCGCTGCTGGGCTCCTCCAGCCCAGAGATGATCCGCATCTGGGTGGATTTGCCGGCGCCATTCACGCCGACCAGGCCAATGCGGTCCCCGGTTTTCACCTCCCAGGTGACATCCCGGAGCACCTCGCCCGTGGGATAGATCTTGGAGACGCGTTCGAGGCGAAGCAAGGCGGTATTGGTAGAGGGCGCCGGTTCGGGCTCACGCCCTGGGTCGTACCGACATCATCTCCCTCCGGCTGATTGCAGGCCGATCAGCCCTGCAGACTGGAGGTTCCTGACTGCATCGACCGCCATGGTGAAGCGACTCGAGCAGGTGGCGGCCCTGGTGGTGGCCGCCGGCCTCGCGATCGTGAGCTACTGGCTGTTCTTCAGTTGGATGGGGGAAGACCGCCGGCCCCAGCGCAACCGTTCAGAGTCCGCCGCGGGCCTTGAGAAGCCATTGCTTGGTGTCGGGGTCTTCGACGCTGGCCAAGTGGGCTTTGACGTCGTCGCGGCTCACCGGGAGTCCCCAGCTCTGCCCCAGTTCACAGATGCGGCTGAGGGTGCCTGAGGGATCCTGCAGGGCTTGCCGGAAGAGCTCCTGGGTGAGGTCTTGATCGCTGCGGATGCGCTCATAGAGCGCGGGGGCATTGCCGGAACTCATGGATTCTGCGGCCGGACCCTCTCACCCTAGAAATCGCATCGGCTCTTGCCGATCCTTCGCGACGGAAGTTGATCTCAGGGTTGGTGCCTGAGCCCCGGTGGCTCCGCGCAGAGCCCGAGAACGGAGGGCTGCGAGGCCCCGGTCACCGACGTCAGCGAGCCGCTGGTGCCCAGGCCGTGCCACCAGGCCAGCAGGGCAAAGGCCAGGGCCTCCCGGTCGCTGTCGGCAATGCCCAGCTCAGCGAGGGGCCGTAGGCGTAGGCCGCGGCAGCGGCGGCGTAGTTCCCGCATCAAGGTGGCGTTGCGTGCCCCGCCCCCCGCCACCAGCAGCTCCAGGGCTGGAGGGGCCTGCCGCAAGTCCTGCGCGACCACCGCCGCCGTGAAGGCCGTCAAGGTGGCCAGGGCGTCAGCGGGCTGGAGCGGATTGAGCTGCTCCAGGCGCCGCTGGAGGTCGGCTGCACCAAAGAGCTCGCGGCCCGTTGATTTGGGCGGTTGGCATTGGAAGTAGGGCTCCTGCAGCCAGCCGGTGATGAGGGCTTCATCGGCCTGGCCTTCCGCCGCCCAGGCACCGCCGGCATCAAAGCTCCGCTCGCCCTGGCTGAAGTGTTGAACCGCCAGGTCCAAGAGGCTGTTGGCGGGGCCGCAGTCCCAACCCAGCACCGCTGCTTGGCGGTCGGGGCCGGAGCGGGGCGGCAGCAGGGTCAGGTTGGCGATGCCCCCGAGGTTCAGCAGGGCACGCCAGCCGCCGATCGGGGGAAGCAAGGCGGCATCGGCCGCCGGCACGAGCGGTGCGCCCTGGCCGCCCAGTGCCAGGTCGGCGGCGCGGAAGTCAAAGACCACCGGTGTCCTCAGCCGCCAGGCCAGGCGTTGCGCGTGCAGCAGTTGCCAGCTGTTGCCGGCGCGCTCGCCGCTGGGGGGGCGGTGCCAGAGGGTCTGGCCATGGCAGCCCACCCTCTGGGCGCTGCCCTCGGGGTCGCAGGCCAGGGCGGCCTGGGCCTGCACCTCCGTCAGCGCTTCACCGAGCTCGAGCAGCTCCGCGGCGCTGGTGGGTTGCCCTTGGCCGACCGCCACGATCTGAGCGCGCAGGGCTTCGGGGTAGGGCAGGGAGGCACGGCTGTGGATCTGCCAGCGGGGCCGCCTGATGGGGCCGCTGAAGCTGGCGAGCACTGCATCAACACCATCGGCGCTGGTGCCGCTCATCAGTCCCAAGACCCGCATGCGCAGACAAAAGCCCCCGGGAATTCTCCCGGGGGCCGAGGACCCTGACGAGGGGTCAGCGACTCACTGTCACTTGTTGGGTTGCGGAGTCATGCGCAGGTAGGGCTTGATCTCGGTCACGCCCTTGGGGAACTTGCTGCGGGCTTCGTCGGTGGGGATCGAGGGAACCACGACGCAGTCCTGACCGTCGGTCCAGTTGACCGGGGTGGCCACCTGGTGGTGGTCGGTCAGTTGCAGGGAGTCGATCACCCGCAGGATCTCGTTGAAGTTCCGGCCGGTGCTGGCGGGGTAGGTGATCTGCAGACGCAGCTTCTTGTTGGGGTCGATGATGAACACCGAGCGCACCGTCAGGTTGTTGAGCGAATTGGGATGGATCATCCCGTAGAGATCGCTCACCTTCTTGTCTTCGTCGGCCAGGATCGGATAGTCAACGGTGGTCTTCTGAACCTCGTTGATGTCGCAGATCCAGCCCTTGTGGCTCTCGGCGGAATCGACGCTCAGGGCGATCGTCTTGACGTTGCGCTTGTCCCACTCGGACCGCAGCCGGGATACCTCGCCCAGCTCGGTGGTGCAGACGGGGGTGTAGTCCGCGGGGTGGGAGAACAGCACAACCCAGCTGTCACCAGCGAAGTCGTAGAGGTTGATCGGACCCAGTTGGGAGTCCTGGGTGAAATCGGGAACGGTGTCGCCGAGCTGCAGAGGCATGGCCGTGGCCGGTTGGAGGCAAAAATGGTGGCATATCTGCAGCGGGGCCTGACGGACCTCAGGCGAAAAGGCTGCGCTTGAGGTGCTCGAGCCCAAGCCCGCCGGTGGCCGAGACAAACAGCACCTGGGGGTCCAGCGCTTTGGCCTGATCGATCGCGGCCTTGGGGCAGCGGTCGATTTGATTGGCGATCAGTTGCCGCGGGACATCGCTGCCGAGTTGATCGAGGATGGCGTGGACGGTGCTGAGCTGCTCGCTCCAGCCGGGGTCGGAGAGGTCCACCACCAGCAGCAGTCGATCGGCATCCAGGGTCTCTTCGAGGGTGGAGCGGAAGGCTTCCACCAGCGGCGGCGGTAGGTCCCGGATAAAGCCCACCGTGTCGGTCAGGAGCAGGTGCGCCGGGGCTCCCCCATCCGGGTTGGGCTGCACGATCCGGCGGGTGGTGGGATCGAGGGTGGCGAAGAGTTTGTTTTCCGCCAGCACCGCCTCCTGCTGCGGCGCTTTGCTGAGGGCGTTCAACAGGGAGCTTTTGCCGGCGTTCGTGTAACCCACCAGGGCGAGGCGGCGCTGGGTGCGGCGGTTGCTGCGCAGCCGGGCCCGGTGTTCCCGCAGCTTCTGCACATCCCGCTGCAGCTTGTCGATCCGGCGGGCGATGGCCCTGCGGTCTTTTTCCAGTTGCGTTTCCCCTGGTCCTCGGGTGCCGATCCCGCCCCCCTGCCGCGAGAGCGAGAGGCCCCGGCCCGCGAGCCGCGGCAGGCGGTAACGCAGCTGCGCCAGCTCCACCTGCAGCCGGCCGGCGGAACTGGCGGCCCTTTGGGCAAAGATGTCGAGGATCAGTTCGCTCCGGTCAGTGACGGGCAGCTCGAGCCGGGCCTCCAGGGTCCTGGCCTGGGCCGGGGTGAGTTCGCGATCGGTCACCACCAGCGATGCGCCGAGACGCCGGGCCTCCAGCGCCGCCTCCTGCACCTTGCCTTCGCCCCAGAGGTTCTGGCCGTTGCGGTTGGACTGGCGCTGCACCACCAGCCCCAGGGGCTGGGCGCCGGCACTGCGCACCAGTCCCTCGAGCTCGGCGATTTCACGTCGGGCATCCTCCGGATCGCAGGTGCTGAGCACCAGCAGCAGCACCTGCTCTTGGCCCGCCAGCGCCCGGGCCGGCGGGGCCTGTTGGGGCTCGGGCGGTGCCAGCTCACAGAGCACCGCAAGGTCGTCCTGCTCCAGGGGCTGCCAGGGGCAGTGGGGATCGGAGCTGGGGCTGAAGGCGGCGGCTGGCCAGCGGCCGCCGGCCTGGGGACTGTTGCCGAAACGCAGCCAGAACCCCGGCTGCAGATCGAGCCCGACGACGGCCTCATGGCCCTGGGGCTCGAGGTGTTTGGCCCGCCCCACGCAGGTGATCAGGCGCAGGGCATTGCCTTGCCTGCGGGGGCCGCCTGGCAGGCGCTCGAGCAGCCGGCCCGACTGCTCCAGGGGGCCCACCCAGAGCAAGCGGCAGAGCCCCCGCTCATCCAGCACCAGGCTCAGCGGCAGGTCCAGCTCGGCGCTTTCGGCCGCCAGGCGCTGGAGACTGATCCAGTCCACCCCTGCGCTCTCGGGATGACGCCGGTGGCTGAGCCGCTCGAGGCGTCTGGTCTGGGCGGGCCGCAAGCCGGCGGTGCGGCCCATGAGCGCGGATTGCTTCAAGGGGTGCCGCTCGGTTTCGGGCGCTTGATCAGTAGGCAGCGGATCCCCGCGGCCGCGGCGCTGGCCTGGTCCTCGGGGCTATCGCCGATGTGCCAGACCTGCTCGGCTGGGAGCTCCAGTTGCTGCAGGGCAGCCTGCAGCGGCAGGGGGCTGGGTTTGGCGGCTCCGACCACGGAGGAGACGACGACGGCATCCAACAGAGGACTGAGCTCCAGGGCCTCGAGCAGTGGCAGCAGGCGCTGATCGAAGTTGCTGACCACGGCCAACTTCAGCCCCCGCTGCTTCCAGCGCTGCAGGTTCTCGCGCACATCGGGGTAGACCAGCCAGGGGTCAGCCTTGGCGAAGTGCTGGAACAGGGTTGTCCCAAAGCCTTCGGGCAGCGGACCCCCGTGGCCGCAGGCTGCGAAGACCTGGGCGACCAGGGTGGTCCACCAGCGCTCTTCCGCCTCGAGCAGTGCCTCACTGCTGAGCCCAGGGAAGGCCAGCTCAGGTGCCTGGCGAAAGAGACCGGCAAAGACGCCATTGATGGCCTCCGGGGCGATCGTCAGGCCGAAGGTCTCAGCCACGGCTGCATAGCTCTCACCGACCGACTGGCGCAGGCCAATCAGGGTGCCCATGGCATCAAGCAGCAGGCCGCTGGGTGCGCTCATAGCCAGTTCGCCAGCCAGCCGCCGGCCACCTTGAGCTGTTGGGGGAGTCCGGGCATGCGCGCTAGGTAGGCCAGCCGCCGCAGCTGGAAGGCGGCGGGGCCGGCCAGGGTCACTCCCATGCCGGTCAGGCTGGCTTGGCCGACCCCCAGGCCCATCATTTCCCCTAGGTCGTTCCAGGCGAAGTCCTCCAGGGGGGCGCCAAGCCGAAGCCGTTGCAGGTTGCGGGCGATGCAGCTGGCCTGTTGGTAGGCCACCTGGGCGTTGGCGGGATAGAGCGCACCGCAGGAGTCCGGGCAGGCCGCGGCATCCCCCAGGACAAACAGGTCTTCGCTGCCCTCCACCTGAAGGGAGGGGGCGCACTTCAGCCTGCCCCGCGGGTCCAGGGGCAGCGGGGGCTGCAGTTCCGGAACGCTGGCGGCCAGGCCCGCGGTCCAGATCACCCCATCGCAGCGCAGGGCTTCGGTGCTGTTGGTCCCATCCCCGAGCCGCTGCAGCTGCAGGCCGCTGGCATCGACGCTGGCCACTCGGGTATTCAGGCGCAGCCGGATGTCCCGTTGTTGGAGTGCCTTGCGGGCCTGCTCCCGGTTGAAGGCCTTGGCGATGGGCAGCAGCTCTGGACCTTGCTCCACCAGCTCGAGGATGGCGCTGCCCTCCAGCAGATCCGCGAGTTTGCAGGCCAGCTCAACGCCGCTGGCTCCAGCGCCGACGATCCCGATCCGCTGCAGCGGCGACTGCTTGGTTTTGAGTCGCGTAATCCAGCCCTGGATCTGCTCGACGTCCTCCAGGTCACGAAATCCAATGGCGTGCTCGCGCACTCCCGGGATCCCATAGGTCTCCAGTTGTCCCCCGCTGGCAATGACGGCCTGGCTGTAGGGCAGCTCGCGCCCGCGATCAGTGGTGATGGTGCGGCGGCTGCGGTCGATGCGGCTGGCCCGCTCTTGGATCCAGACCACGCCGGAGCCCGCCAGAAGTTCCCGGTAGCGGGGGGCAATTTCCCAGCGTTTCAGCTCCCCACTGAGCAGCTCGTAGAGCAGGGGTAAGAACAGAAAGTGCTCGCGGGGCTCCAGCAGCAGCACCGAGGGGTGCTCACCGGAAGCCGCCAGTTGCAGAGCGGTGTTGAGTCCGCCGAAACCACCGCCGATCACCACAACAGCTGCGGGCTCAACCTCGGATGGGGGCACGGCAGACGGTGGGGAAGAAGACCAGGGCGAACCCTAACCATCTCCCCCCACATTGGAAGATGGTGCGATGACCACGTCTGCCAACCCTTCTGCGCCCAGCTTCGACACCCAGCAGGCCTGTGAGCAGCTGCGGTCGTTGAGTGCGCTTGAGCGCATGCGTTGGGGGTTGGAGACCTTTGGTGATGGCTTCGCCCTGACCACCAGCTTTGGCATTCAGGCTGCGGTCTCGCTGCACCTGGTCAGTCAGTTGGAGCGCCCGGTTCCGGTGATCTGGGTGGACACGGGGTATCTGCCCCCGGAGACCTATCAGTACTCCCAGATGCTGGTGGAGCATCTGGGCCTCAAGCTGCATGTGGCCCAGTCCGGCGTCAGTCCAGCGCGCATGGAGGCTCTCCATGGCCGCCTTTGGGAAACCGGTCAGGTGGAAGACCTGGAGACCTATCACCGCATTCGCAAGGTCGAGCCCCTGGACCGGGCGCTCAACGACCTCAAGGTCACCTGCTGGGCCAGTGGTGTCCGCGGCGGCCAGACCGATCACCGCAAAGCGATGGAGCCCGTCCAGCTGGTCCGTGGCCGCTGGGCCCTGCGCCCCTTGCTGGATTGGAACAACCGCGACGTCTTCTATTACATGCAGGAGAACGGCCTGCCCCAGCACCCTCTGTTCGATAAGGGCTACTCGACGGTCGGCGACTGGCACTCCAGTGCCCCCGATGACGGCAGCACCAGCGGACGGGCCACCCGCTTTGGCGGTCTGAAGCAGGAATGCGGCATTCACCTGCCCGGGATGGCCGGCGAGGGCATCTAAATGGCCGAGCTGTTGCTGGTGGGCAACAGCCGATGGCACTGGGCGGAGCGCTCGCCCTCGGGCCTGCGCTGCTGGGATAGTCCGCCCCCGGATCCAGACGAGGCTTGGTCAGCGCCGCCACTGCGGGCTTGGGCCGCGGTGGGTGCTCTCCCCGCTGCCTTGGCCTTGCCGGAGGCGCAGCGCTTGCGGCTGGAGCAGGTTCCCCTGGCCGAAGCCCCCGCCTGGCTTGGCATTGATCGCGCCCTGGCGGGCTGGTGGGCGTGGCGGCAGCAGCAGGGAGCGGTGCTGGTAGCCGATGCCGGCACCAGCTTGAGCCTCACCCTGGTGGATGAGCAGGGACGCTTTGCTGGCGGCCGTTTGAGCGCGGGCCTCGCGCTGCAGCTGCGCAGCCTGCATCAGGGAACCGCGCAGTTGCCGCTGACCCAGCCCGACGCCGAGAACCTGCCGCCCTGGCCGAGGGAGACCGCCGCTGCCATGGAGGTGGGCTGTCTGCAGGCCATGGTCGGTGCGGTCAATCAGGCGATGGAGCAGCTGGAGGACGGCTGCACGCTTTGGCTGACCGGCGGCGACGCCCAGCGCCTGGCCCCCTGGTTGAACCCGAGTCCGTTGGTTGTGGCCCCTCAGCTGTGTCTGGAGGCCCTGGATCAGCTCAGCTGAGGCCGAGGTCCTGAAGGATGTCGTCGGCCATCGAGGCCGCCTTCACCTTGAGGTAAGCCTTCTCGATCTTTCCTTCGGCATCCACCACAAAGGTGTGGCGCATCATGCCCATGTACTCGCGGCCCATGAATTTCTTGAGGCCGTAGCTGCCGTAGCTCGCGGCTACGGGGCAGGGCTCAGCGTCACTGAGCAGGGTGAAGGGCAGGTCGTACTTGCTGATGAATTTGCTGTGGCTGGTGGCGCCGTCCTTGCTGATCCCCAGCACCGCGATGCCGTGTTTCTCAAAGCTGGCCCACTGATCGCGGAAGTTGCAGGCTTCCTTGGTGCAGCCCGGGGTGTCGTCCTTGGGATAGAAGTAGATCACCACCCGCTGCCCCCGGAAGCTGCTGAGGCTGACGCTGTTGCCGCTTTGATCAGGCAGGCTGAATTCCGGTGCGACGTCTCCGACCTGCAGGGCCATGGGGGGTGAGGGTTCAACTGGCGGGAGCCTAGAAGGACTGCCAGCGCAGGCGCCCCAGCTCTGGCTCAGCCCACTGGCGCAGCCCTCTGCTGCAGGCCTGTCCCCCCAGGAGCAGCTGTGGTGTGCGGCCTTGCCCGCTGCGCTCCAGCCCCGATATCGCTCCAGCCGCCAGCAGCTCCGCGCCCGCCTGGCTGCTTTGTTTGCGGTCTCTGCAGAGTCCATTCCCCTCTGCAGCCCCCCTGGCGAGGCGCCGCGGCTGGGGGCGGGCTGGGGATTTGTGAGCTTGAGCCATAGCGGTGAGCAACTCCTGCTGGCCTGGTCCCCCTGGGCGGTGGGGGTGGACCTGGAGCGCCGCGACCGCGTGCTGCAGGCGGACCTGTTGGCCCAGCGTTTTTTCCCGCCTGAGGAGAACCAGGCGTTGCTAGCGCTGCCGGCGGAGGCGCGTCGCCTGCAGGTGTTGCGCAGTTGGGTGCGCAAGGAGGCGGCGATTAAGTGGATGGCGTCCTCCATCGCGGAGGAGTTGCGCCATTGGTATTGGGATGACACCAAGCAGGAGTTAATCCACCTGCAACGGGGCCTCAAGCCCCCCTCGCTTTGCCTGGAGTCCGGCGGCTGGCTCTGCGCGCTGGTGGGGGATGGCGCGGGCGATACCCAGTGGGCTGAGGGCGGCTGAGTTTGTTTTTTACGCAGCCGATTCTTAAAACAAACCAGAGTTGCCGTGTCGCGTCCCACGGGACTCGCCATACCGGGGATGTCTTCCTCTGCAAACCCATGCGCAAGGCACTCCTTCCCTTGGCTGGCGTTGGTTTCCTGATGGCAGGCCTGTCTGCGCAGGCCATCCCTCAGAACGGCCCCACCACCATCAACTCCGATCAGTCCGGCGTCGGCTTCGGCGCTCCGACCTTCATCCAGCCTTCCGGTCTCCCCACCCAGACCGCCCGGACGGTGAGCAACGGTTTCGTTCGCTCCAACACCCTGCTGCCCCTGGGCGGTAACGAGGTGATCGACAACCCTGTTCCTCGCAACCTCTCCGACCTGTCCGGTTGGTCCAAAGATCAGCTCCAGGCTGGTCTTCAGCAGGAATACTCCGTGGATGTGGCCGCTGTGGCTCGCTTCCTGTATTCCCCCAAGGGTGAGCAGTTCCTGAAAGAGAGCATTCAGGAGAACAACTACACCCCCTTCTACAGCCAGCAGAACAGCCTGCAGGCCGTGCGTAGCGCCATCATTCTCGACTCCGCCGACGGCAAGCTGTCGAGCTACGGGATGATGAAGCAGCTCCCCACCGACCAGCGCCTCCAGGGCTCGATGAAGGTCTGTGATGTCAACAGCATCGAGAACAGCCAGCAGGCCACCTCGCTGCTCAGCTGGTACATGAACACCCCGGCTTGCATCGCGGCTTACACCGCCGAAGCTCCCGAGCCGGTCAAGCAGCCCGTTCGCGGTCTCTGGTGATCCAGCGGATCGGTTGATCCATCCCAAAGCCCCGGCATTGCCGGGGCTTTTTTGTCGTCTTAGTCCGAACGGCGAGCGCTGAGGAGTCGATGCTCCAGCAACTGCGGCAGCGTCCCCTTCAGGCGTTGCTGGAGCTCGGCCTTGAGGCGATCGATCTCAGCTGGGCTGAGCGTTTGACTGAGCTGCTGGCGGTAGGGGGCATCCGCTGCAAACCAACGGGCGAGCAATCCCTCGTTAATCGGTAGTGCCAGCCGTTCCTCCCACGCTCTCCACTCCAGGGTCCAGCCCTGCTGGATCAGGGCGGCCTCGAGCGCGCTGGGCTCGGGTTGGGGCCTGAGGATGGTCTGCTCGATCGTCATCACTCTCTCCAGCAGGACGGCCAATGCATCGGTGGGCGTTCCCGCGTGCTTCAGTCCTCCCGCGGGACCCAGCTGGGGCTGGCTGAAGAGCAGGCGCAGGCGGGCCTTCGGTGCAGCGAGTGCCGTGAAGGCGGCAACTGCGGCCTCGAGTTCCTCGGGGCTGCTGTGTTTGAGCGGATGCCGGCTGGCAATCCATTCGAAGCGTTGGTCGCTTCCCTCGAGTGCGCTGAGGTCTGGGATCAGTTGGGGGCGCTCCAGGCTGTCGAGAACCTCCAGTTGTGTGCCCAGTCGCGTTTGATCGGCGCTGCTCGCGGCGTGGATCACCACACCGCCTTCGGGGCAGCACTGCAGGGGATCGAGGGCCCAGAGCAGGGAGCGGGCCTCGAGCACGAGTACCCGGTCATGCCGTTGCCAAGGGGCATCAGCCCAGAGCTCCTGGCGCAGGCGATCAAGCCGTTCCCCTTCGCTGCCGGACTGCCGTTGAATCCAGCGCTCGAGCTCGGGGTCATCCGGACCGCTGCTGAGCATCTCGCCGAGTTCCTGCTGATGCTCAACGGCCGCGGCGAGCTGGGCGGCACGTCGCTGCTGCAGCCGTTGGCGGCGCTCCCCTTCCCAACCCAGGGTTCCCGGCTGCCAGAAGACCTGCCCCTGGAGATCGCTGGGTAGGTATTGCTGGGCGACCCAGTGCTCGGCGTAGGCATGGGGGTAGCGGTAGCCGACGCCATCGCCGAAGGCCTTGCCGTCGCGGTTGGCGTCGCGCAGATGGGCAGGCACCGCCTGGCGGTTGCTGGCTTTGACGTTCTTGAGGGCGTCAAAGAAGCCGAGCAGGCTGTTGCTTTTTTCGGTGGAGGCCAGATAGAGCGCCGCCTGGGCCAAGGGATAGAGGCCTTCCGGTAAACCCACCCGCTCGAAGGCCGCGGCGCAGGCCTCAACGACCACGACGGCTTGGGGGTCCGCCAGGCCGATGTCTTCCCCGGCGGAGATCAGCATGCGCCGGAAAATGAAACGGGGGTTCTCCCCGGCTTCGATCATCTTCGCCAGCCAAAAGAGAGCGGCATCGGGGTCGCTGCCGCGCAGGGACTTGATGAAGGCGCTGATGGTGTCGAAGTGGGCGTCCCCTTGTTTGTCGTAGAGAACGGCCCGCTGCTGAATGGACTCTTCGGCGATGGCCAGGGTGATGACGATCTGTCCCTCGCCATCGGGCTCCGTCGTCTCCACCGCCAGCTCCAGCGCATTGAGCAGGCTGCGGGCATCGCCGCCGGCCACCTCGACGAGATGTGCAGCTGCCTCAGGACTGATCTGGACGGGCCGCTCTCCATAACCCCGTTCCCGATCGCGCAGGGCCCGCTCGAGCAGTTGATGCAGGTGCCGGTTCTCGAGGGGCTGAAGCCGAAACAGCCGTGAGCGACTGACCAGGGCTTTGTTGACCTCAAAGAACGGGTTTTCGGTGGTGGCTCCGATCAGGGTGACCGTGCCGTTTTCCACCCAGGGCAGCAGTGCATCCTGTTGCGCGCTGTTGAAGCGGTGCACCTCATCAATGAAGAGCAGGCTGCGCAGGCCGTGCTGATCGAGCCGGCGCTTGGCTTCATCGACCTCGTGGCGCAGGTCCTTCACGCCGGCGAGGACGGCATTGAGACTGCTGAAGTGGGCCCGGGTGGTGGCCGCAATGATCCGGGCCAGGGTGGTTTTGCCGACGCCCGGTGGGCCGTAAAAAATCAGGTTGCCGACACGGTCGGCATTAATGGCACGCCGCAGCAGTCGACCGGGTCCGAGGATCTCCTCCTGGCCTTGAAAGTCGTCGAGGCTCCTGGGCCTGAGGCGATCAGCCAGGGGGGCATGGTGCTGGCGCAGCTGCTCACCGTGATGGCTGAAGAGATCGCTCAAGCCGCGCCGAATGAGGTGTCGATCTCCATCATCCGCGGGACAGAACCCTTCAGCATCCCTAGGTTGCGGATTCCTGAGTCACTGTCGTGCGGCGCCTGCTGGCTCCCCTGCCGTTGTTGCTGTTGTTGGTGGGCTGTGGGCCCAAGCAACCCCAACGCCAGCCGACGGCCGTTCAGGTCCAAACGATTGGTTCGGCTGAGTTCAATCCATCGATTGATGTCATCAGTCGCTTGAGCTCGACCACCGATGTCTCGCTCAGGCCCGAGGCCGATGGCCGGGTCGTGAAGATCCTGGTGAAGCAGGGGCAGAAGGTGAAAGCGGGCGAGCCGATTTTGGTGCTCGACAACGTGCAGCAGACCGCGGCACTGGATTCGGCCAAGGCCGAGGCGCGCAAGGACCGCCTTAATGCCGAGCGCTACGTCTTTTTGAATGAACAGGGCGCTGTTTCCACCAAGCAGCGGGATGCTTACGTCACCCAGGCGATTCAAAGTGCCGAGCGGGTGCGCTCCGATGCCGCCACTCTGGGATACAAGTACGTCACCTCTCCCATCGATGGAGAGATTGGCGATCTCGACACGGTGAAGCTCGGCGATTACGTCCGCAAGGGGCAGGCGATTACCGGGATTGTTGATAACTCCACCCTCTGGACGTTGATGGATGTTCCTGCGACGGAAGCCTCGCGCGTCGCACTGAACCAGCCGGTTTTGCTGCGCACCCAGGGCAATCCGCCGGTGGAGGGGAGCGGCAAGGTGGTCTTTATCTCTCCCTATTTCGGCGTCAGCGGCAACAGCTCTTCGCCCAACACGGTGTTGGTGAAGGCGGCGTTCCCCAACCTCACCGGCAAACTCAAGACGGGCCAGTACGTCTTGAACCGGATCATCACCGGAAGCCAGCAGTCCCTCTCGGTGCCGGTGTCGGCGGTGTTGATGCAAGCCCAGCAGCCTTTTGTTTACCGGATCGTTCGTCTCTCGGAGGCCCTGCCCAAGATCAAAGCCTCCAAGACCGTCCCCGAAAAACAGAAAAAGTGGCTGGCCTCGATGCCCGGCTCGACGCCAATCGTCGTGCAGACGTCGGTTCAACTGGGCGATCTCCAACACAACCGCTACCCCGTGCGTTCGGGCTTGAAGGCTGGGGATCAGGTGGTGGTCAGCAATACGGCTCTGCTGCGAACGGGTTTGCCCGTGACCATCGCTCCGGCCAGCAAGCCCTAGGGAGCAGCTGCGATGTCGCTCTCGGATCGGTTTATCAAGCGCCCGGTGCTCACCACGGTGTGCAGCATCTTGATCGTGTTGGTGGGATTGATTGCGATCCCCACCCTGCCAATCGAGAACCTTCCCAACATCGCTCCACCGCAGATCCAGGTCACGGCGAATTACAGCGGGGCGAACTCCCTAGTGACGGAGCAGGCGGTCACCAACGTTCTCGAGCAGCAGATCAACGGCGTGCCGGGAGCGGCCTACATCTCCTCGCTGACGACCAACACCGGTGCCAGCACGGTCAATGTCTTTTTTGACGAAGGCACTGACATCAACATTGACCAGGTCAATGTGCAAAACCGTGTGTCCTTGGCGATGCCCCAATTGCCATCGCAGGTGAGCAACACGGGGGTCTCGGTGATCCAAACGACCCCCTCGATCCTGTTGGCTTATCAGGTCTCCTCCTCGGAGGGGCAGTTCGATCGCGCCTATCTCAATGGCCTGATCTACGAGCAGCTCTACTACCAGCTAGAGCGCATTCCAGGGGTTGCCCAAGCGACCTTGTTTGGCGGGAGTAACCCGGCCTTTTGGCTGTTCGTCGATCCGAACAAGCTCACGGCCAACCAGCTGACCGCTGATCAGGTGGTCTCGGCTGTTCGCAGTCAGAACTCTGTCGCCATTGGCGGCCTGGTCGGTGGTCCACCGGCGGGGGGAAATCAGCTCTTCACCTATCCGATCTTGGTGGAGAACAA
Organism: Synechococcus sp. LTW-G; assembly: GCF_054459035.1. NCBI lineage: Bacteria > Bacillati > Cyanobacteriota > Cyanophyceae > Synechococcales > Synechococcaceae > Synechococcus > Synechococcus sp. LTW-G. Next base: position 24,383 of record NZ_JBTKYW010000012.1, read on the forward strand.
TGGCAACTTGGTCTCGGTTGATCAGCTCAACCAGTTGATCGTTGGTCGCTCTCCCCAGGGCAATCTGCTGCGCTTGCAGGACGTGGGAGAAGCCACCTATGGCTTCAACACCTTTGCGACGGAAGGGAGTGATATCAATGGCTACCCCGCGATCACCGTCGGCGTTTATCAGACCCCCGAGAGCAATGCCCTGCAGGTGAGCGAGGCGGTGGTGAACCTGATGGATCAGTTCCGCGCTCAGGTTCCTCCGGGGGTGACGGTGCAGCAGATCTACAACGTCGGGCAGTTCATTGAGTCCGCCGTTGGAGGGGTCACCGACGCCCTGGGCCTAGCGATTGTGTTGGTGCTGGTGATCCTGTTTCTGTTCCTGCAGGACTGGCGCGCCACGGTGGTTCCGAGCCTGGCGATTCCGATCTCCTTGGTGGGCACCTTTGCCTTCATGAAGGCCTTTGGTTTTTCGATCAATCAACTCACCTTGCTGGGCCTGGTCTTGGCCACGGGCCTGGTGGTGGATGACGCCATTGTCGTGATTGAAGCGGTGGCCAAAAACCTTGAGCAGGGAATGAAACCGCGTCAGGCCGCCCTCGAATGCATGGGCGAATTGATCGGAGCGATCATTGCTTCCTCGCTGGTGCTGATGGCGGTGTTTGTGCCGGTGGCGTTTTATCCCGGTGGGATCGGCATCATCTACCGCCAGTTCGCCTTGACGATCGCGTTCTCGATCGCGATCTCGACCTTTAACGCTCTGACCTTCTCGCCGATGATGGCGGGGCTGATCTTGAAGACCGAGAAGCCTCCCCGCCCAGAAGGCTGGCGTTGGACCGTGGCTGGTCTGGTGATTGGGCTTGGTTTTGGAAAATTCAGCGCCGCCTCCTTTGGCCCCCTGGCCTATGTCGTGGGGATTGCGGGGTTTGGCTTTGCCGGCAGTCGGCTGGCTCTGATCTTTGATCGCTTCAATGCCTTTTTTGCTCGCTTGGAGCAGGGCTATGGGCGTCTCCTCCACTGGCTGATCGACCGCCGGCGTTGGATCTTGATGGGTTTGGGGGCTGGGATTGTGACCACCGCCATTGCCTTCAATGCCCTGCCCACGGCCTTCATCCCTGAGGAGGACCAGGGCTATGGCCTGGGGATCTACCAACTTCAGAACGGAGCGTCCCTCTCTCAGACCCAACAGGTGGGCATGCAGATCGCCGAGGTGCTCAAGCAGGAGAAGAACATCACAGCAGGCAGTGTGATCAGTGGTGCTGGGTTTAACGGCAATAGCCCCGATCAAGGTCTGTTTTTCTTTGGGCTGAAGCCCCTGGATGAGCGCTCAGGCTCCGAAAATAAAGCCCCGGCGATTGTTGATCGCCTGAATGCCAAGTTGTCCCGCTTCAGCAGTGGCCTGGCGGCGGCTTCTCAACCCCCAGCCATCCCAGGGTTTTCGGCGCAAGGGGGCTTTTATTTCCAGTTCAACGACCTCAGTAATGGTGCCTATACCTTCACGCAGTTGGATCAACTGGCGGAGCAACTGGTCAGCCAGGGGCAGGCCAGCGGAGCCTATTCCAACCTCTATACCCAGTTTGTTCCAAGCGCTCCAGCCTTTGGACTGAAGATCGATCGATCGATTCTGGGTGCGCTGAATGTCGACTTTCAGCAGGCCATGCAGACGATCGCCATTTTGGCGGGTGGTAACTACTCCGGTCTCACCTATGAGAGCGGTCAGGTGCGCAACATCTATGTCCAGGCCGAGCCCGCTGGTCGCCAGGGGTTGGAGAACATCCTGAGTTACTACGTGCGCAACCGCGACAACAAGTTGGTGCAGGTCTCGGAGTTCGCCTCGTCTGAACTCTCCAGTGCACCGCCGGTCATCAGCCACTACAACCTCTACCGAACGGTCTTGATTCAGGGTGTTCAGGCCTTGGGTAAGAGTTCTGGTCAGGCGCTCAGTGCGATCCAACAACAATTCAAGGCCCTTGATTTCAACAACATCGGCTATGCCTTTACGGGGATTGCCGCTCTACAGCTCTCGGCCGGTAGCGCCAGCGTGTTGGTCTTTGGCCTGGGGGTGTTGTTTGTCTATCTCGTGCTCTCTGCCCAGTACGAGAGCTACGTCACTCCGGTGATCATCCTGATGACGGTGCCCTTGGCGATGCTCGGTGCCTTGGCGTTCCTCTCCCTGCGCTCGATTGATCTCAATATCTATGCCCAGGTGGGCTTGGTGACCTTGATTGGTTTGGCCGCGAAAAACGGCATCCTGATCGTTGAGGTTGCCGAGCAGCATCTGGAATCGGGGATGTCCTACGGCGAGGCTGCCATTGCCGCAGCCGAGTCGCGGATGCGGCCGATCTTGATGACGGCCATCGCCTCATTGGCGGGCTTCTTCCCGTTGGTGGTGGCCACCACGGCGGGAGCCAACAGCCAGCAGTCCCTCGGCACCGTGATCTTTGGTGGCCTATTGGTCGCCACGGTGCTGTCGCTTGGGGTGGTTCCGCCGTTCTATGTCGCCATCAAACACTTGGAGGAGCGCTGGTTTGGCGCTCCAACGGCGCGGGGTTAGGGCTGATCAGGTGATCACGGTCGGGCGGTCCATGCCCGTGCGGGACTTGATTTCAGCCAGGGCATCGGCTGCAGTGATCAGGTCGGCCAAGGCGGCCTGGGGATCCTGGTTCAGATCACCGCTGCTGGGCACATAGCTCTCGAGGTAGAGCCGCAGGGTGGCGCCTTGGGTGCCGGTGCCGGAGAGGCGGAAGACAACGCGGCTGCCGTCATCCAGCAGGATCCTCAGGCCCTGGCCGCTGGTCAGGGAGCCATCCACCGGATCGCTGTAGCTGAAGTCATCGGCCGTGCTGATGCGGCGGCCGGCGAAGTCCTGGCCCACCAGTGAGGGCAGCATGCCCTTGAGGCGGTCGTAGAGGCCATGGGCCTTCTCGCTGGCGATCGCTTCGTAGTCATGGCGCGAGTAGTAATGCCGGCCGAAGCGCTTCCAGTGGGCATCCATGATCTCGGCTACCGAGCAGCGCTTGCTGGCCAGGATTTGCAGCCAGAAGAGAACGGCCCAGAGTCCGTCCTTTTCACGGATGTGGTTGCTGCCGGTGCCGAAGCTCTCCTCACCGCAGAGGGTGATGCGATCGGCATCCAGCAGGTTGCCGAAGAACTTCCAGCCGGTGGGTGTCTCGAAGCAGGCGATGCCGAGCTCCTTGGCGACGACGTCCACGGCGGCGCTTGTGGGCATGGAGCGGGCGACGCCCGAGAGCCCTTGGGCATAGCCCGGCGCCAGCGTGGCATTGGCGGTCAGCACCGCCAGGCTGTCGCTGGGGTTTACGAAGCAGCGGTTGCCCAGGATCATGTTCCGGTCGCCATCGCCATCGCAGGCTGCGCCAAAGCGATAGGCATCGCTCTCCATCAGGAGCTCGGCCAGATCGTGGGCGTAGGTGAGGTTCGGGTCGGGGTGGCCGCCACCGAAATCCTCCAGGGGCTTGCCGTTGCGGACTGTCCCTGCGGCTGCCCCCAGCAGGCCCTCGAGCAGTCGGGTGGCGTAGGGGCCCGTGACGGCGTGCATCGCGTCGAAGGCGATCGGGAAGTCGTCTTGAATCAGCGCCTTGATCTGATCGAAGTCGAACAGCTTCTGCATCAGGGCGATGTAGTCATCAACCCCATCAATCACCTCCAGGCGGAGATCTCCCACCGTCTGCTGGCCGACGGCATCGAGGTGGACCGGCGCGGACTCGAGGATGCGGTAGCCGTCCAGGGTCTGGGTGCAGGCGTAGATCGCGTCCGTGAGGGATTCGGGGGCCGGACCGCCATTGGCGCCATTGACCTTGACTCCGAAATCACCGTCGGGACCACCGGGGTTGTGGCTGGCCGAAAGGATGATTCCGGCCGTGGCTTGGTGCTGGCGGATCAGGTTGGAGGCGGCCGGGGTGGAGAGGATTCCGCCGCTGGTGGTGATGATGCGGCCCACACCGTGGGCGGCGGCCATGCGGGTGATCACACCAATGGCTTCACGGTTGCCGAAGCGGCCATCGCCACCGACCACCAGGGTGCCGCCTTGGATCCCGGGAACCGTGCGCAGGATCGCCTCGATGAAGCTCTCGAGGTAGTGGGGCCTTGCGAACTGACGGCTGCTCTTGCGTAGCCCCGACGTGCCTGGTTTTTGATCGGAGAAGGGGGTCTCGAGAGCGATCTGCCGCACGCCGCTGGTCATCGGTGAGAGCCGAGGGGGCACCAAGTTAGACCGATGTTCTTGATTCCAGAGGTGATGCGGCGGAACTAGCTGCCGCCAAAGCCAAAGCCGCTCTTCTTCTGGCTGTCAGGGGCTTGGGGCTGGTTGGCTTCGGGCTTGGCCAACTCCAGGCTGCGGCAGACCAAAAGCAGGCGCTGGGCTGGATCGCTTAAGGCTTCCCGCCGTTGATAGCTGTTGCTTGCGGCGGGTTTGGCTTTCTCAAGGATGCTCCAGAGCAGGTCCTTGCAGCTGGCGGGAAGTCGGGGGTGATCCATTAGTGGATCGGCGAGCTCTCGGGACCGTGAGCAGCTGGCGGCGCTGTTGTCACGGGCGCAGCTGATGGTGATCAGCTGCAACTCCTTCAGGCTTTCTTCGCTGGGGAAGGGAACGTAGGGGTCAGCCGCCAGCCCCGCTCCGCCGCTCAGAACTGCAGCAGCGGCAAGGGGCAGGGGCAGCAGCTGACGCAGGGACACCATGGGGCCGGGCTCACTGGCATCCATCTTGGATCGAAATCGCGGCGCCTAGCCCAGAACCATTTTTTTGCTGCGCGCGGGATGCAGCAGATCAATCATCAGGGTGTTGATCCATCCGTCCTGCTTGCTCTGCCAGAACAACAGCAGATAGTGCCCTTTGCGTTGGATCCGCATGGCTAGAGCAGCGGGGTCACTCTCAAGTAACGCGGCTCTGCGTGGCAGGGCTCAAAAGCTCTGCTTTGGTTTCAACAGTTGGAAGAGACTGTGTTCCTAGGACTGTTGAAAGCCGGTGTTTATACCGATAGCGCAGCGCAGCTCTGCTCCATAACGTGTGTGCATCTCCGATGGGGATGGGGAACTGAAGGCGCTGGGGGGCCAGCGTCTTTTTTATGGCTCAGGACGCTGAAGAGACCGGTTTTTTTACTCATGGTGTTGCTCTGCGAGCACTCCTAGAACAGCAGCAGACACCAACAGAACGCCCCTGTTCGGGCGCTCGGGTGCCAAGGGCGGCCAACAGGCCGCCCTTCTTCATGGCCCCTGGCTAAAAGGGAGGCTCCATTGCCGTGGGAGCGATGCCTCTTCTGCCGCGCTGGCGCTTCATGACCGATGAGGCCAAGGCTTTAACCAAGCGCGTTGCTGTCTCTGCGGTGGCCTTGCTGCTGGCAGCGCTGTTGCTCCGTGCCCTGCTGCCCTGGATGCTGCTGGTCCTGCTCCTCTGGGGGCTTTGGCGCTGGCGGCGGGGCTAGCAGCCTTGGGTGCGCCATCGTTTTGTATCTGCCGGTACTAACGGGGCCAGGCGATCTATAGGTTTTCTAACGATGGACTTGGGTGACTGACTTGAGGCAACCAGTCGAGCCCTGGGCTTCAACTCATGTTTGACCCGTTTGGTCTGTCCTGCCTGGATTACTTGATCTGGCTGCGCTCAGGTCAGGAGGCCACGCTTCGCCTCTCCTGCAGTCAATCCACCATTTCCCGTAACGCGAAAGCTGTCGCCGAATCCCTTGGCCTGGATGCCCGCAAGCTCGAGGGGGAGTGGAGCCTGGATGGGGATCTCTCGCTCCTGAATGCCGAGAGGGAGGTGCATCAGCTCGCTCGCTGGCAACGGAAGGATGCCCTGCGCATTGACGGGATCTACGGGGCTGGGGCGCCCTATCTCGAGGGTCTCTCTGATCCTTGGGTCTGCGGTCGATCGAACTTCATGGGGATTCCCTATCCCATGGTGTTGCTCAGCCAGTCGATCTTGGATGTCTGGATCGGTTGTCATCCCGATCTGCCGGAGGACGACGACAGGTTTGCGGTGATCCCCCTCAGCCGTTACCCCGCCTATTTCTTGGTGGATCGTGCACACCCTCTGCTGGAGTCGCCAGGCGATTTGACCCTGGAGGATTTGCGGGGATTCCCGGTCCTTTCCCTGCCCGATGGTGCGTTTCCGAAGATGCAGCAGCACCTGAAGGGCTTGGGCTTGGCGCGCACTCCAGTGGGAACGACGCGCCATGACCCGCGCCGTTGGGAGGGGCGCACCGAGGATCAACTCACCATCAGCTACGGCAGCCCCCACACCGTGGCCTGTTTCGCTGGGGCCAAGGTTGCTTTGCCTCTCTCCACAGGGCTGACCTTGGGGGATTCCCTGGTGGTGAAGCGCCGTTTCGCGGAGAGCGACGCCTTTGTGCAGCTCGTGGCTCAGCTGCGTGCGCGGGCTCAGTCCCTTTCGGCGTCTCGCCCTGAGCTGGTCAGTTGTTGAGCGGCTAATGATTGGACTTGATGAACTGGATTGCCTGGATTACCTGATCTGGCTGCGCACCGGTGATCGGGTGGCCCAACGGCTCAACTTGGATCAAGCCTCGGTGTCCAGAAAGGCGCGGCGTGCCGCGGTGGCCTTTGGCTTGGAGGCCAGAAAAGCCGAGGGTGAATGGGAGCTGGAGGGGGATTGCACGCTGCTCGATTTAGAGCGGCAAGTTCACCAAGATTGCCGCTGGAAAAGGGACCTCCCCCTGCGAATCGACGCTCAATATTATTCCGGCCCGCTATTGCTCGATCAGCCCCCCAAGGGGTGGCTCTGTGGCGCCTTTGATTGTCTTGATGTCACCACTCCTTTGAGTCTGTTGAGGCGTGGTGTTCTGGATGTTTGGATTGCCGGCTTTCCTGATGTACCAGGCGACGATGATGATCAATTCGCTGTTATTCATCTCGATCGTTTGCCGACCCATTTGGTGGTCTCCCCCGGTCACCCGCTGACCCGCCTGGGCTCAGCCATCACCCTGGAGGATGTCCGGAAATTTCCCTGCTTGGCGTTGCCCGACGGAGCGTTTCCGAAGTCTCAGGAAGCGTTCGAGGGATTGGGTTTGTGGAACTCCCCCTCGTCGGTCCGCCGTTATTCCTATGAGGCCTGGGAAGGCCGAACCGCCGATGAAGTCACGGTCGGCTACGCCCATGCCTTTTCTCTTGGTCTGTACCGCACTCCAAAAGTGATCTTGCCGATTGAGATTCCACTGAGGGTTGGCGACAGCGTTGTGGTGCAGCGTCGCTTTGCAACTCATCCGCGATTTCTGGCGTTGCTCGAGCACTTGCGCGCGCGCCTGGAGTCCATGCGTTCGGCCTACCCCGAGCTCGAGATCCTGCCGGCCTAAATCCGCTCCACGCCACTGCCGCAGCGCTGGCGGTTGCGTTCGAGTTTGCGCCGCAGTCGTTCGGTGATGCCCAGATCGGCAGTGCGCCAGAGGCGATCCATCTCACGGGTGAAGTGGGCGGCAACCTGCGGGGAGCGGATCACCAGCAGCACCTAGTCGTTTTGATGGGCGGCGGAGGGGCTCCAGTTGAAGCTGCCTGTGATGACGATCTTGCCATCGATTGTTGACTATTAGCTAATTATAAGCTTGAACATTTCTGAATATCTGCCTAGTAAGTGGATAAAACTTTCACGTGTCTTATCGTAAAAGCTGCGAGACGGATCATCTGAAATTATGAAGTTTCAGAGAGGCATTAAAGAATTCCAGGATTTTGAATCCATCCATAAGACGAAACCTGATTGTTCATAGCCTCGATGGATGCGTCACCAGAGGTCATCGCAGAAATCTGACCAACCGTTAGATCACCACCGATATACAACGCTTCGAGAGAACCAGCACCATAGATTCCTATCCCAGTCACGCC
>NZ_JBTKYW010000013.1:0-12563 GCF_054459035.1 Synechococcus sp. LTW-G
TGAGGTTGATCCTCAAACCAAACGGTTCAATCTCGGTTGAACCAGAAGCCCCCTCGCAAGAGGGGGCTTTTTGTTGGGGGGGCGCTAGGCCTTGGTCCAGATCACAGGCCGACGGCGGTTGGGATAGAGCTCCTGACAGAGGGGACAGACCCGCCCATCACAACCACGAGCCGTGCAGAACTCCCTGCCGTAAAAAATGATCTGCAGGTGCAGCTTGTTCCAGGCATCCTTGGGGAACAGCCGCTTGAGATCCGTTTCAGTGCGAGCCACGCTGACGCCACTGCTCAAGCCCCAGCGCTGAGCCAAGCGGTGGATGTGGGTGTCCACGGGAAAGGCCGGGACCCCGAAGGCTTGAGCCATCACCACGCTGGCGGTCTTATGACCCACCCCCGGCAGCGCCTCGAGGGCTGAAAAACTGGCGGGGACCTCACCCCCATGGCGCTCCAGCAGGAGCTCCGCGAGACGCTTGACGTTGCGAGCCTTGGTTTTCGCCAAGCCCAGCTGTCTGATGTGGCCCAGGATTTCGGACTCAGGCAGCGCCGCCATGGCCTGGGGTGTTGCTCCAGCCGCAAAGAGGGCTGGCGTGACCTCGTTGACCTTCTTATCCGTGCACTGGGCACTGAGTAAGACAGCGATCAAGAGGGTGAAGGGATCGCTGTGGTCCAACGGGACCGGCGTCTCGGGGTAATGCTCCTCAAGGCGCTGCATGATCAGCGCCGCGCGCTCCTGCTTCCTCAAGACCGAACGCTGCTGCAACCAAAGCCCAGTTTGTAGGCTCGCATCAGCGCACTCAGCCCATGGGAAGCAGCTTCGGCGATCTCTTCCGCATCAGCACCTTCGGCGAATCCCACGGCGGCGGGGTTGGCGTGATTGTGGAGGGTTGTCCGCCGCGACTGGAACTCGACCTCGAGGCGATCCAAGCCGAGCTGGATCGACGCAAACCAGGCCAAAGCAAGATCACAACCCCCCGCAAAGAAGACGATCGGGTGGAAGTCCTCAGTGGTCTGCTCGATGGGGTCACCCTCGGCACCCCGATCGCGATGGTGGTGCGCAACAAAGACCAGCGTCCCCAGGACTACAAGGAGATGGAGGTGGCCTTCCGCCCCTCCCACGCCGATGCCACCTACCAAGCGAAATACGGCATCCAGGCCCGCAGTGGTGGCGGGCGCGCCTCAGCGCGGGAGACGATCGGTCGGGTCGCCGCTGGGGCCATCGCCAAGCAGCTGCTGAGCAAAGCCCACGGCACAGAGGTGGTGGCCTGGGTCAAACGCATTCATGACATCGAGGCCGAGATCGATCCAGCAGCGGTGACCCTTGAGGCCGTCGAAAGCAACATCGTGCGCTGCCCCAATGCCGCTGTTGCGGAGCGGATGATCGAGCGGATCGAAGCCATCGGTCGGGAAGGGGACTCCTGCGGTGGCGTGATCGAGTGTGTGGTTCGCGGCGTGCCCGCCGGCCTAGGCATGCCCGTCTTCGACAAGCTCGAGGCCGATCTGGCCAAGGCGGTGATGTCCCTACCGGCCACGAAAGGCTTTGAGATCGGCTCCGGGTTTGCCGGAACCTTGCTCAAGGGCAGCGAACACAACGATGCGTTCTTGCCCACTGGAGATGGCAGCCTGCACACCGCCACCAACAACTCCGGCGGAATTCAAGGAGGAATCAGTAACGGCGAGGCGATCGTGATCCGCGTGGCCTTCAAGCCAACGGCCACGATCCGCAAGGCCCAACAAACGATCAATGCCCGGGGTGAGGCCACGACCCTGGAAGCAAAAGGTCGGCACGACCCCTGCGTGTTGCCCAGGGCCGTACCGATGGTGGAGGCGATGGTCGCCCTTGTACTGGCTGATCACCTGCTGCGGCAGCAGGGTCAGTGCAGCCTCTGGTGAGAGCGGATCAACGCAGGCTGGTCAGCTGAGCAGCGCCGTTGTTGCCGTTGGTCGAGGGTGCGGAACCCAAACGGCCGACGGCCTTCGCCATCCGCTTCGCCACTGAGCCACCGCGGGTGGCCCCGGTCTTCTTCACCGGGTTGCGTGCTGCTTTTTTCGCAACCGGCTTGGCCTTGGGCGCAACCTTGGATTTCGCGGCAGCGGCAGGCTTGGCCTTCGCGGCAGTGCTCGCAGCTTTCTTCGGAGCCGCTTTCTTCACCGCTGTGGCTTTCGCCGCAGGCTTGGCCTTGGCGGCAGCCCGCTTGGTGGTGGTTGCCGATGCCTTTTTGGCGGCGGTCTTCTTGGGGGCGGCTTTCTTGGGCGCCGCTTTACTGATGGTGCTGCGGCTGCGGTGGCTCAGGATCAGAGCCCATTCCGCATCCGAGAGGTTTGCGGGCTTGGCGCCATGGGCATTGGCGAGCTTGGCCGCTTTCTCAATGTCGGAAATGAGGTTTTTCCAAGAGGTCGCGAAACGCTTGTCGGATTGCGACTTGGCTCCGCTTTCAACCAGGGTCTCGACGACCCCAGCTGCAGAGACTTTCTTGCGGCGGCGATTGAAAATCTCCTTTTGGAGCTGAGCGATCAGAGCATCAGCTTTATCGCTCAACTTGATGGTGAGTTGAGACATAGGTCGAAAGACGTCTATCCCATGAGTAACACTCTGGACTCAACCTGACAACAAGTCGCCATTGGCGCGCTGCTCGAGCCATGCCAGCAGCGCCGTCAACCCTGGCCGCAATTGCAGGGGTTGCTGTGGGCCTTGAGACGTCTCAAACAAGCTCCCTCCCAAGGCCACCGCATCGACCCCAGACTCCAACCAGAGACGTGCATCCAGGGCTGACAACCCTCCTGCCGCAATGCAATAGGGCAATGGCGACAGGGGTCCTGCAAGCGAGTTCCAATAGCTCGGACCCAGACTGCTGGCCGGGAAAAGCTTCACCGCGGGAGCACCCAAGGCCTGAGCCCGTGCCACTTCCGACGGGGTGTAGACACCAGGAATCAAGGTGACCCCGGCCTGTTGGGCTCTCGCCAAAACCTCAGGCTCAAGGATGGGCGAGACGACATAGGCCAAACCGGCGGATTGAGCCGCCGCCAATCCCTTCAGGCATCGCACCGACGCAGCGCCCAGGCGCAGTGATGGAAAGGACTGGCGCAGCTCGATCGCCAACTCAACCCAGGCTGGAGTGAGCGCAACCGCCAGCTCAACATGGCGCAGACCTGCTTCAACCAGCAGGTTCAGTTGTTGCTGGGCCTGCTGACGCTCAGAAACACGAAGCACCGCCAGCACAGGCTGGCGGTGCAATCCCCTGAGAAGCCCAGAGGGATCTGAGGCGAAGACCTCAGACGTATTCAGCAACTCGGACATCGCTGCGGATCAACAGCTCCTGCAGATCCTCAGCATCCACCGTCTCGCGCTCAACGAGCATCTCAGCGAGCTCATCAAGAACGCTGCGGTTGCCGTTGAGAACGGCGATCGCCCGCTTGTAGGCCTCTGCCACCAGCAAGCTGACCTCTTCATCGATCGCAGCCGCGGTGTCTTCCGAGAAGTCACGCTCAGCTGCGATGTCACGGCCGAGGAACATGCCGCCCTGGCTGCGGCCCAGGGCCACAGGACCGAGGCGATCGCTCATGCCAAAGCGCGTGACCATCTGACGGGCCACCCGGGCCACCTGCTGGAGGTCGTTGGAGGCGCCGGTGGTGACTTCGTCTTCGCCGTAGACAATCTCTTCGGCAACCCGGCCACCCAGGGCAACAGCCATCTGGTTCTGGAGATAGGCGCGGGAGTACAGACCGGACTCCATGCGCTCTTCACTGGGGGTGAAGAAGGTCAGACCACCAGCGTTACCGCGGGGAATGATCGAGATCTTCTGCACCGGGTCGTAGTCGGGCATCAGGGCGCCAACCAAGGCGTGACCGGCCTCGTGATAGGCCACAAGGCGCTTGCGCTTCTCGCTCATCACCCGGTCCTTCTTCTCAGGACCAGCCATGACCCGCTCAATCGCATCATTCACCTCGTCCATGGAGACTTCGGTGAGCTGACGACGAGCCGCCAGGATCGCGGCTTCGTTGAGGAGGTTGGCGAGATCAGCGCCGGTGTAGCCAGGGGTCCGGCGGGCGATCTTGTCGAGATCAACGTCCTTGGAGAGGGTCTTGCCGCGGGCATGGACCCCAAGGATCTGCAGGCGACCGGCGTAGTCCGGGCGATCGACGACCACCTGGCGATCGAAACGACCGGGACGCATCAGTGCTGCATCCAGAACGTCAGGGCGGTTGGTGGCCGCGACGATGATGATGCCGGTGTTGCCCTCAAAGCCATCCATCTCCGTCAGGAGCTGGTTGAGGGTTTGTTCACGCTCGTCATTGCCACCGCCGAGTCCAGCGCCGCGTTGACGACCGACGGCGTCGATCTCGTCGATGAAGACGATGCAAGGGGCGTTCTTCTTGGCCTGCTCAAACAGGTCACGAACGCGGCTGGCGCCCACACCAACGAACATCTCGACGAACTCCGAACCGGAGATCGAGAAGAAGGGGACACCGGCCTCGCCGGCAACGGCCTTCGCCAGAAGGGTCTTACCGGTGCCCGGAGGACCCACCAGCAGGACACCTTTGGGGATCTTCGCGCCGACGGCGGTAAAGCGGTCGGGGTTCTTGAGGAAGTCGACGACCTCGGTCAACTCGAGCTTGGCCCCTTCAATACCGGCCACATCACCAAAGGTGACCTGGGTCTCGGGCTCCATCTGAACCCGGGCCTTGCTCTTGCCGAAGTTCATCGCAGGGTTGCCGCCACCGCCCTGGGCGCGGCGCAGCAGGAAGAACAGGCCACCCAGCAGCAGCAGGGGGAAAATCAGAGAACCAATGGCCTGCTGCCAAGCCTGGGGCTGACGGGAGGGCTCAACGGCGATGTCGACCTTGTGACCTTCGAGGAGCTTCAGCAGGTCCTTATCAGGGGCAAGGTTGACCACGGCACGCTGGCCGTCGTTCTCCACCACCTGGGCCGTACCCCGATCGGGAGCGATCAGCACACGGGAGACCTCGTTGGCTTCAACGGCTTCGACGAAGTCGCTGTAGCGGAGGGTGCGCGGCGCATTGGCGGGATCAGGACGATCCAGGAAGGCCGTGCCAACAGCGATCACCACTACAGCTAGGAGGACGTAAAGCCCCGCATTGCGCCAGCGCTTCTTCACTTGCTTCTCCGCTTGTTCGAGGACAGTGATTAAGGAATGTTAACCGGACTCAGGCTGCTGAACGCAGAACCTCGACAACGCTCTTAAACGCGAACCATTCGGGGATTTCCTCCCCACCGCGCAGCATCTGGCGGAACTGGGTGCCGCTGAGCTTGCGGATGTGCAGACCGCGGGCATCGGCGTGCTCAGCCGTCACGTAGCCCTCTTCCTCGGTGTAGACGAGGTTCAAGGACGGCACGGTCTCCATGCCCAGTTCAGGAGCGTTCTCACGGGCGAAGTCCTGGGCCTGATAGGGGCCATAGAAGTCCTCACCGCTGATGGAGGACTTACAACCAGCCATGTCGCGGCCAATGATGAAGTGGGTGCAGCCGTAGTTCTTGCGGATGATCATGTGCTGCAGCGCCTCCCGGGGCCCAGCCATGTGCATCGAGTAGGGGAGGTAGGCCCAACGGATGCGGGGGTTGTTCACCTCAGCGGCCAGGCGCTCATAGGTCTGGAAGCGAACAGCACCGGGGATGTCGTCGTCCTGGGTCGGTCCGCAGGTGGGGTGCACCAGGACCACGCCCTGATCGCTCACGTTGGTGGCATCGAGGGCCCGGGTGAAGAGCTCGTAGTGGGCGCGGTGGATCGGGTTGCGGCACTGGAAGGCCACGACGTCCTCGCCCTCAGGCAGGTTGGCGCGCACCTCAGCCGGGGTTTTGCAGGGGAAGACACGCTCGGGCAGCTCCAGGCCTTGGATCGAGCCACCCAGGTAGAAGCGACCGCGCTCGGTGGCGATCATCTTCACGGCAGGGTGCTCCAGGGAGGAGGTGCCATAGCAACCGACGGCTTCACGGGCCTTGTCGGGCTCCCACTTGCTCTCGACCGTCATCACCGCCAGCTCTTGACCGCGATAGGTCAGCAGCAGCTTTTGGCCGACGGCGATGTCCTCGCGATCGGTATCCATCACGATCGGCAGACCAAAGAGAAGGCCGCTGGTGGTGCGGTTCTTCTCCACCACCGAGAGATAGTCGTCCTGGTGCATGAAGCCGCGCAGCGGCGAAAAGCCACCCACCATCAGCAGCTCGACGTCGCAGGCATTGCGATCGGAGCACTCAACAACGTGATCCACGCCGGCCTTGAGCGCATCAAGCTGATCGGCAGGCACCCGCAGGTCCACAAGGGTGCCGCCGTGGGGAGCGATCAAACCCGAACGGGTTGCTGCAGCTGCGGAGGTCATGGCGGCGAGGGATGGATCCAATGCCGGCGATTCTCCCAGAGCACTCGGGAAACCATGAAAAAAGGGGGCTCCGAAGAGCCCCCTAATCAAACGTTCTGAGACCGGGAAGGGGATCAGGCCTTCTCGAGGCGGCCGTAGAGCTGACCAACGATCTTGACGTCGACAGGGTCATGGCTGCCCATGTCAGTGTCAGAGGGCTGAACAGCAGTGAAGACGCCTGCGAACTCACCGGTGGAAGCATCCACCTTGGTGATGGAGAGGTTCATCTCACCGGTGCCGTCGATGTAGCGCTTGCTGTTCTCACGGGCCAGCTCATCGTCCTGACCGTTCAGAGCAATCAGACCTTGGGCGTACTGAACACCGGTGGTCAGTGCACGACCCTTGGGATCGAGGAAGTTGGAAGTGCGGTAGCTGGGAACGCGATAAGCACCGTTGAGGTCGGTGCTGGTGCTGATGGCGGCGCCATCAGCGGTGGCGTCGAGCTCCTTGGAGGAGAAGGTGAAAGGCACTTCCTCACCACCGGGCAGCAGCACGGTGACGATCTGGAAGTCGATGCCGCCGAGCTCCTTGAAGTTGATGCCGTTACCGGTCACGGCCAGATCGCCGTAGACCTGGTCGAGGCTGGTGGTGAAACGGGTCAGGATCTTGGTGGCCACGAACTGGGCCTCCTGACGCTTGTTGGCGGGCTCGCCCTTCACGTACACCTCAGCGGGGTGCATGCAGACCTCGCGAAGCTGGTACTTGGTGTTGCTGTCGAGGGGGATGGACCCGCGGGCGGAGTCAGGAAGGGTCGGGCAGTCGTTGGCCAGACCGGTGTTGTGGATGTCGTCGTAGGTCAGATCAGCCCGATCAATAGCCTTCGCGCCGCCACTGCAAGCGGTCACGAGGGTCAAACAAAGGGCCAGCACGACGGCCAGCAAAGGACGGAAACGCATGGGGAGAAACCGGTCTGGCGGGGAAAACCTCAGGGATTGGGGTACGCCCGATCGGGATACTACCGGTGCAAAACGCCCATTCCGCGTACCATGTCGCGGCTCTCAACAACCTGTATGCGAGAGCGGCCGATTGAATTCCTTTATGAGCGACGCCAGCACCACCACACAGATCGACGAGAGCCTGGTCCGAGGCGACTGGGAAGCCCGCCTGAGCTCAGAGCTGGAGAGCCTCGAAGAGCTGGCCGCCGAGGTGGATGGTGAAGCACAGGCCCTTCTCCTGCTGCTGCGCCGGCTCGAGGAGCTGCACCGCACGATCCAGGACGGTGCCTTCCGCTCCAGCCTCCCTTCTGATCGCGGCGAGCTCTTCAACCTGTTGAAGGGCATGGAGAAAAGCGGCGGCTGGCCCTACATCCCCCGCCTGCAGCTCCGCACCTTTATGGATCTGCTTCAGAACGACGACGATTCAGCCATGGCCGCCTGAACAGGCCGCCAGAGCGGTCAGCAGCCGATGCGCCAAGGCGAGCTTGCCCATCGGTTCAACCCGCTGAACCGCCTCACCAGGGCCAAGGATCCAGCCCTCATTGGTCAGGTCACCAAATCCTGCTCCCGGCCGATCAATCGGGTTCGCGAAGAGCAGATCGCATCCCTTGCGAGCCCACTTGGCCTGGGCCTGAGGCAGCACGTCTCCAGTGTGGGCCGCGAAGCCGAGAATCCCTTGCCCAGCCGGACGGCGCTCGACCAGTCCCCGCAGAACATCCGGGATGGGCTCCCAACCCGCCTCCATCGCCAGCGCTAGGTCCTGCTTGTCGGGTTTGTGGCTGAAGCGTTGCTTCGGGCGGTGGTCCGCAACAGCCGCGGCCATCGCAATCGCATCGGCCTTGGGCTGAAGCGCCTCGAGGGACGCCTGCAGCTCCGCTCCGGTCTCAATCGGATGGCAGTGCAGACCATCGAGCCAAGCCGGCTCGAGCTGGAGGGGCCCATGCACCAGATCCACCTCAGCCCCGCGCAGACGAGCGGCCTGGGCAAGCAGGACCCCCATGCGACCGCTGCTGGGATTCGTGATGCAACGGGCTGGATCAAACCACTCGCGGGTGGGGCCAGCACTCACCAGCAGCCGGCGTCCCTGCCAATCGCGCTGCCAACCCCAGAGCGCCAGCGACTCCAGCGCCAGCAGCAGGGATTCAGGCTCGGCCATCCGCCCAGCCCCTTCGCGATCACAGGCCAGCAGTCCGGCGGCGGGCCCCAAGGGCAAGACCCGCTCGAAGTCCTGGAGGTTTTGCCAATTGCGGCTGACCCCCGGTGAAGACCACATGGCTGTATTCATCGCCGTAGCCGCCAGGACTGGCGCTTCCGTGGCCAGCAGCAGAGAGGCCAGGAGGGTGTCGCCCAGCCCGTAGACCCAGCGGCCCAGGCTGGTGGCCGACAACGGGGCCAGCAGCACCAGCTCTGCCCACTCGGCCAACTCCACATGCAGCGGGCGGGCGGCGGTGTGACTCCACTGGTCGGCGTCCAGATAGCAGCGCTGACGGCTGAGGCTGGCCAGGGCCACCGGACTGACCAGTTGCGCAGCGCTGGGGGTCAGGACACAACGCACCTCGGCGCCGCGCTTGGCCAAAGCACTGACCACCAGCGGGAGCTTGACCGCGGCGATGCTGCCGCTGATCCCGACCAGAACGCGACGCCCCTTGAGGGGATCAGCCAAGGACTCAGTCCTCATCGAAAGGCTCTTGATCCACCAGGTGCACGTAGGGCCGCGCCAACTCCGGACGGTGAATGGCGATGGCACGGAGCAGGTGCCAATCGTTCAAGGCCGCAAACGGACTGGGGTAGTCGTCCTGATCCAAACGTCGCCCCAGTTCCTCCATCGAGGCCTCGGTCTGGGCAGCGATCAACTCAGGGGTGATGGAAGGGGAAGCGGTCATGGCCGTTGAAGACTGATAAGTTCTGGCCAGGACAAGGATTCTTCCTGGTCTTTAGGGGAATTAGCTCAGCTGGTAGAGCGCTGCGATCGCACCGCAGAGGTCAGGGGTTCGAGTCCCCTATTCTCCATCCACCCTTGAAGTCCCTGTGCGGATCTGGCCATGAACTGGAAACCAGAAGCAGAGGCCAAGCTCAAGGAGATCCCTTTTTTTGTGCGCCCAGCCGCCCGCAAACGGATTGAAGGGATGGCCAACGAGGCTGGACTGGATGTGATCGACGAAGCCTTTTTCGAGGACGCCAAGGCCAAGTTCGGCCAGAAGTAGGGCCGCGATCCACCCTTGTGGGGTTTGACGGGCTGGCTGCGGCCAAGTCTCTGCTAAAGGGCGATGGGGTAAAAGGGTTTAGCTTTCGAGACCTTTCCCGCTCATGTCGCAGTCGAAGCGCGAGCAAGTGGTGAGCCACCTGCGTTACATCCGCCAAGAACTGCGCGAGATGCATCAAGGCGTGATGGAAGACGGTCTCCTGCCTGAAGCCGGCGAGGTGCGGGGCGTGATGGCCCAGATGGAGGCACTGCTGGAACTGCTGGAAGGCAAGGGCAGCCGCAAAGCCAAAGATGCCGACAGCTGAAGTCAGCTGATCCACTCAGCCCGGGGATACCCGGGCTTTTTTAATGCCCCTGCGGTAAACCTCAAGGCAACCAGACCACACCGCCCCCCCCTGACCCTGACGCCCCCACCTCAGCGCACCAGGCTGCAGCGCAACCTGGGTGGAGCCTGGCCGCGCCTAGAGCGCTGGGCGAGCAATCCCTGGCGACGGCTCTCGGTGCTGCTGATCGTGCTGCTGAGCACCTTCTTCCTGGGGAATGCCATCGCCACCCTCACGGGCGCGCGCTCCTTTCTGGATCCCCCAGCCGCCCTGCTCTGCGTGTTGGCGATCGAAGCCGCGATTCGCCTTAGGGGCCCACTGCTGCGGAACACCAGTAACCCTTTGGGGCTACAGCTCTTGGACATGAGCCGGGTGGGGTTTTGCTATGGCCTGCTGCTGGAAGGCTTCAAGCTGCTCTGAGCTAACCGGCGGCCAGGAGATACAGCAGGGCCATCCGAATCGGGATGCCGTTGGTGACCTGCTCCTCCACCAGACAGAGCGCCGGGTCATCCAACAGAGCACCACTCATCTCGACCCCACGGTTGACCGGACCGGGATGGAGCACAGGAATCTTGCCCTGCAGGCGCCCATGGGTGAGGCCGAAACGGCGGTGGTAACTCTCGAGGCTGGTGAGCAGGTTTTGGTTCATCCGCTCCTTCTGCAGGCGCAGGGTCATCACGGCATCGGCGCCGACCAAGGCCTGATCGAGATCGCGCTCGATCCGGATGCGGCCCCGCTTGGCGACTGGGTCGCTGGCCTGCCCAGGCGGCGGGGCATCCACGAACTGCTCAAAGGCCTGCGGCAGCAGGGTGGCGGGCCCGCAGAGCACCACCTCGGCGCCGCAGGCGGTCAGGGCCCAGAGGTTCGATCGGGCCACACGGGAATGGAGGATGTCGCCGACGATCACAATCCGCCGGCCCCGCAGCGCTTCAGGCGTTGGGCTCTCGGGGTTGAACTGACGCGCCAGGGAAAACAGGTCCAGCAGTCCCTGGCTGGGATGACTGTGCAGGCCGTCTCCACCGTTTAAGACCGCCACACGATCACCGCTGAGGTCAAGGTCGTGGGCCAACGAGGCGGGAATCCCGGTGCAGCGGTGACGCACCACCAGTAAGTCAGCTCCCATGGCCACATAGGTGCGCACCGTGTCGAGCAGGCTCTCCCCTTTACTGAGGGAACTGGAGGAGGGAGAGAAGCTCTGGACATCGGCCGACAACCGTTTTGCCGCCAGCTCGAAGCTGCTGCGGGTGCGGGTGCTGGGCTCAAAAAACAGGGTGGTAACGAGCTTGCCCTGTAGGGCTGGCAGCTTGCGGGCGCCACTGGTGGGCATCGCCCGAAACCGCTGGGCCAGCTCTAAAACAGTGGTGTAGTCCTCAAGCGAGAAGGCCGCCAGATCCAGCACATGGCGGTGGGTCCAGTCGCTCAAGGTCTGAGGCAAGCGTCAACTGCAGGCTAGAAGCCCATGACGCAAGAGGCCACGTCCCAGGCCTGGGCCAGAGGTGGATTGCGATCTCCCTTGGCACGTCGACTGATACTGCGGCTGCTGCGGAGGTACCAACGCCAAGGCCAGTCCTGCCCCTGACTGATGCCGATCCGGGTGGTTTGAACCAGCTCCGCTTCACTTAGCTCTGGCAAGCGAGGGGCCAGCCAAAGCCCCTGCGTAGGGCTGCTGGGGCAGCAGTCATGGCTGCGGTCCAGGCCAAAGCGGCGAGCCAGCAGGGCCGGACCCGCGGCAATCCGCTCCGGCTCCCCCGGCATCGCCAGGGCACGGAGCAGAACGCCGTTGGCCCAGTCAGCCCTATGGGTCACCACGTTCACGCAGTGGTGGATGCCATAGCTCACATAGACATAAAAACGCCCTGGCTCACCAAAGAGCGTTTCGTTGCTTGGGGAGCGGCGGCGAAAACCGTGGCAGGCGGGGTCGTCCTGGGAATACGCCTCGGTTTCAACCACCACGCCCCAAAGCAAGCTGCCGTCCTCTTGGCGTTTCACCAGCAGGCAACCGATGAGGTCGGGGGCGACCAGCTCGGCAGGGCGGGCGAAGAAGGCTTGGGGGAGGGCTGGGAAGTCTTGGGTGATGGGCTGGGTGGCTATGGGAGTGGCTTTGGCGATGGGGCTTTCTTAGATTGGCGTCAAGCAGGTGATGCGGCGTGGGCAAGCCCAAGCGGAGTGGCACTGGGTTCTCTGCCAAGCCAGCAGCAGCCCCCAAGCAGCAGATCACCAAGAGTTCTGGGGAGCAAGCCGCAAAAGAACAACAGGCTGTTGCACTCATCAATCAAGGGAAACTTCAAGAAGCAGAAGCGATTTATAGAGACCTGATTGCCGCTGGAACAAGAAATCACATTGTCTATGGAAATCTGGCGGCGATCTGCTTGATGCAGCACAGGCTAGGAGAAGCAATAACCAACCTCAACAAAGCACTTGAACTCAAGCCCAACTACCCAGACGCTCACAACAACCTGGGTAATGCTCTCAAGGAGCAGGGTGACCTAGGCGCTGCCATTGCCTCCTACAACACTGCTCTTCAACTCAAGCCCAACTACACAGAGGCTCACAACAATCTGGGCATTGCTCTCAAGGAGCAGGGTGACCTAGACGCTGCCATTGCCTCATACAACACCGCTCTTCAACTCAAGCCCAACTACACAGACGCTCACAACAACCTGGGCAATGCTCTCCAGGAGCAGGGCAACCTAGACGCTGCCATTGCTTCCTACAACACTACTCTTCAACTCAA
>NZ_JBTKYW010000014.1:0-11894 GCF_054459035.1 Synechococcus sp. LTW-G
GTGCCTACGGATGGATATGCGGGGACTGCTGGACCAACTGCCGGACCTGCAGGGCCGCGTGCTGAAGATGCGCTACGGCATCGATGTGGAGGAGCCGATGAGCCTGAGCTCCATCGCCCGTGCGCTCGAGATGAGCCGCGACCGTGCCCGCAGCCTTGAGCGCAAGGCCCACGAGGAGCTGCGCCGCCGCTCCGAGGAGATGCACGCCTATCTGGCGGCTTAGAAGAACTCGTCGAAGTTGTCGAAGTCGACGGCGCTGAACGTGCCGTTCTCCACCTGGGTCATTAGCCGCTCTAGCTGGACCCAGAGGGCGCCTGCGGTCGCCATCGACAGCACGAAGGCCACCAGTAGGGCCGCACCCGAGGAGAAGCCGAAGATCTGCAGGCTTCCGCCGATGAAGAGGGTGATGCCAACGACGATCCCCGTGTAGGGCAGGTTGGTTTCAAAGTTCCCCAATGGCAGCAGTCCCAGCCGGTCCTGTTTCCATCCGTCCAGCTTGTTCTGAACGAGCCTGGCGAAGGTCAATCCGCAGAGGATCCCCATGGCCAGGCCAATCCCCGCCAGCACATAGGGGGGCTGGAACATCGGGGCGAATTCCAACAGGATCTCGCTGGGGTCTAGGTCGCCGAAGTCCCCAGTGGCCAGGTCCTGGGCGGCTTCGCTCAGGTTGATCGGGGCCAGGGACATCGCTGTGGGCTCAAGTGGCGCTGACCCTAAGCGGCCAGCGGGTTCAGCCGAGTGAGCAGGCGACCGGCCACGCGGCGCGGTGAGAAGGTGCGGCCCAGGAGTTGCATCAGGCCGCGCAGGTCGTCGGTGTTCAGGCGGTTGTCGCGCACCAGGGTCAGCAGCAGCCGCTGCCTCAGGCTCTTGCCCTCTTCGCCGACGAGCAGCTTGAGGCCCGCGCCGGCGACCGGCAGCAGGTCCGTGGCGCCGCCACCGCCGTCGTCGTTCTCGACCACCTGCAGCAGGTTCTCCAGGCGCTCCAGCTGCAGGCGTCCGTCGCGATCGAACAGCACCTCCATCAGCTTTTCGCGCATCTCGGCGGTGTCCCCCGCCAGCAGGCGCCGGGCCACATAGGGATAGGCGACGTTGATGATCCGGAAGCTGGGGTCCAAGCGCATCGCCAGGCCCTCCTGGCTGACCACCGCGCGGATGATCAGGGCAAAGCGGGCCGGCACCCGGAAGGGGTAGGCGTACATCAACTCCGAGAAGCGATCGGTGATCGCCTTGAAGTTGAAGGAGCCGACGTTCTCGCCCAGCGCACCGCCGAGGACCTCCTCAAGCGCGGGAATGATCGGGGTGAGGTCCGTCTTGGCGTTCAGGAAGCCCAGATCGACGAAATCTTGAGCCAGGCCCTCAAAGTCGCGGTTGATCAAGTGCACCACCGCCCCGGTCAGGGTCAGGCGATCGCTGTTGCTGATCGAATCCATCATCCCGAAGTCCACGTAGGCCACATGGCCCAGGGCTCCGGTCTTGCCCGGCAGGGCAAAGAGGTTGCCTGGGTGGGGATCAGCGTGGAAGTAGCCGAACTCCAGCAGCTGCTGTAGCCCGCTGATCACGCCCGTACGGATCAAGGAGGCGGGATCGAGGTGTTGGGCTTCGAGCTCCTGGCGCTGCTGCAGTTTCGTGCCGTTGATCCAGGTGGTCGTCAGCACCCGCTGGCCCGAGAGGCTTCGGTCCACCCGCGGCACGATCACCGCCGCATTGCCCTCGAACATCCGCGCGAAGCGCTCGGCGTTGTCGGCCTCCTTGCGGTAGTCGATCTCCTCAAACAGGGAGCGGCCGAACTCATCAATGATTTCCCCCAGGCCAAAGCCCAGGTTCAGGGGTAGCAGCGGAGCGACCATCACCCCCAGCAGCCGGATCAGCACCAAGTCCCGGCGCAGCTGCCGCTCGAGGTTGGGGCGCTGCACCTTCACGGCCACCCAGTTCCCGCCGACGGGTTTGGCCCGGTACACCTGGCCCAGGCTCGCGGCCGCCACGGGATAGTCCGGGAACTCTTCAAACAGTTGCTGGACCGGGGCCCCCAGGTCAGACTCGATCGTCTCCAGGGCGATGGCGTGGGGGAAGGCCGGCAGGTTGTCCTGCAGTTGGGTCAGCTGATCCAGCCAGTCCCGCCGCACCAGGTCCGGCCTTGTGGAGAGGGCCTGCCCCACCTTGATGAAACAGGGCCCCAGTCCCGTCAGGGTGGTGAAAATCTTCTGCCCCAGGCGCTCTTGCACCTTCGGGTCGGGATTGTTGGCCTGGAAGACCAGCACCAGCGCCAGGCTCAGCAGGCTGCTGAGCACCACGACCAATCGGCCGACCAGCTGCCAGGGCCGCAGCAGCAGCCAGCGCAAGTCACGCCCCGGGTCGTAGGTGCTCATCCAATCCGCCAGCAAGTTGCAAACTCTAGGAATGGTCTTGCTCCAGCAGCTGCTTCAGGCGCGCCGGCCCCGCTTGCCGCTGCATCTGCCGGCCCACGGCCGCGGGCGGGGCCTGGCGCCGGCATTGGCCCGCTTGCTGCGCCAAGCCCCGGGTCGCTGGGATTTGCCGGAATTGCCTGAGATCGGTGGACCGCTTGAGGACGAGGGGGCCGTCGCAGAGAGCCAACGGGCCCTGGCGGATCTGCTGGGAGCCAAGCGCTGCTGGTACGGCGTCAATGGGGCCAGCGGCCTGCTGCAAGCCGGTTTGCTGGCCCTGGCGCAACCGGGTGAGCGGGTCCTAATGCCGCGCAATCTCCATCGCTCCCTACTGCACGCCTGTCTGCTCGGGCAGTTGGAGCCGGTTCTGTTTGATCTGCCCTTTGATCCGGCCTCGGGCCTCTGGCTGCCCCCCAGTCCTGAGCACCTGGAGGCGGTGATCCGCGCGGCCCTGGCCGAGGGTCCCCTGGCGGCGCTGGTGCTGGTCTCCCCCAGTTACCAAGGCCTCGCTGGGGATCTGGCGGGCTTGGTGGCGGTCGCCCACCGGCAGGGGCTGCCGGTGCTGCTTGATGAGGCCCATGGCGCGCACCTGGGTCTGGATCCGCGGCTGCCGGCCCCTGGCCTGGAGGCTGGGGCGGACCTGGTGGTGCAGTCCCTGCAGAAGGCCGCCGGTGGCCTGGCCCAAAGTGCTGTGCTGCTGCAGGGGGCTGGTAGCGATCTCGATCCAGGGCGGATTGAGCGGGCGCTGCTCTGGCTGCAAACCTCCAGCCCCAGCGCCCTTCTGTTGGCCTCAACGGAGGCCGCACTGCTGCATCTGCGCAGTGGCCAAGGACACCAGCAACTGCGCCGGGCTCTCGATCAGGGCCTACGGCTGCGCCAGCGCCTCCAGGCCCGTGGCTTGCGGCTGCTGGAGAACCAAGATCCGCTGCGTCTGAGCTGGATCTGCGCCGCCGATGGCATCAATGGCCTGGAGGCCGACGACTGGTTGATGCAGCGGGGGGTGATCGCGGAGCTGCCTGAGCCGGGTTGCCTGACCTTCTGTTTGGGACTGCAGCCGCCCAGAGGCCTGCTGCGGCAGTTGCCCGCGGCCCTGCACCACCTGCGCCGGTCGCTCGGAAGCGCGGAATTGTTGACCTTCAGTCCTCCGCCGTTGCCCCTGGTGGCCAGCCCGGAGCGGCCCCTGGCGGAAGCCTGGCGGGCGCCGGCAGAAGCGGTGCCCCTCGAGCAGGCCGCCGGGCGCCTGGCGGCGGAACCCCTCTGCCCTTACCCCCCGGGGATTCCCCTGTTGATTCCGGGGGAGCGCATCGATGGGCCCCGGGCCGCCTGGTTGCAGGAGCAGCGGCGGCTTTGGCCCCATCAGATCGCTGATACGGTGAAGGTGCTGATCGCGTGAGGCGGAGCATGCCCGCGGCAGGGAAGGGCTCCTTCCAATGGGATTTCGTCACCCCGGGTTTGCCGGATGCGGCCTTTGCCGATGCCCCCGGCTTCAGCCCGACCCCGATGGAGCAGCGGGTGATGCTGCTCTCGCACCTGCGGCCCAAGAGCGATTCCCTGGTTTGGGATGTGGGCGGCGGCACCGGGGCCCTGGCTCTTGAGATCGCCCGGCTGATGCCCGCCGGAGCGGTGCACACGCTCGAGCGGGATCCCGACGGGATTGAGCTGCTGGAGCGCAACCGCCGCCGCTTTGGCATCGAGAACCTGCACATCCACCAGGGGGAAGCGCCCGATGGCCTGGCGCAGTTGCCGCCGCGCCCGGATCGGGTGCTGCTGGAGGTGGGCCGTCCGCTGCGGGATGTCCTGCATCAGGTCTGGGATGCCCTGGTCCCAGCAGGGCGCCTGGTGATCAGCACCGCCAGCCTGGAGGGGCTGGTGGACGCCACCGATACCTTGGGGCAACTGGCGGCGGTCGATCTGCAGGTGGTGCAAGCCACGGTTCACCGGATGCAGCGCCGCGGCAGCCAGGCCCGCTTGGCGGCCGCAGAACCCCTGTTTGTGATTGCGGCAGAACGCCCTTGATTCCTCCCCCGCGCACCCGAACCTCCCCCCAGCGCCTGCTGAGCGGCTACGCCGCCGGTGCCTTCGGTCTGTTGGTGGTGGGTCTGGGGGGCTGGTGGTTCACCATCGCCCTGGGGGTGATGGTCCACCTGGGCCTGCTGGAGTACTTCGACCTGGCCCGCGCCAAGGGCATCCGTCCGGCCAGCAAGACCACCTTGGTGCTCGTGCAGCTGCTGCTGATCACGACCCAGTGGGCCCATGGCGGCGATGTGGCGGGCGTCGGCTTTGCCTTGGAGCTCTCCGCTGCGGTGCTGCCCGTGGCCGGCGCGGTCATCTGCGGCTGGCTGCTGTTGCAGCCCGTCACCGGGACGATCGCCGATATCGCCTCCTCCATCTTTGCCCTCTTTTATTTGGGCTATCTGCCCAGCTACTGGATTCGCCTGCGCGATCTCACCGATCCGCTCTTGGCGCCGAATCTGCAGCACTGGCCTTGGCCGCTGACCTCGGGGATGGTGTTGATGCTGATGGCCTGCCTGCAGATCGTGGCGACGGACATCGGCAGCTACATGATTGGCCGCCGCTACGGCCGCACCCCCCTCTCGCCCACCTCGCCGGGCAAGACCGTGGAGGGGGCCCTGGGCGGGCTGATCTGCTCGATGCTGCTCGGGGCTCTGTTTGGGGTGCTGCTGGGCTGGAACTGGGGCTGGGCGATTGGTGCCCTGCTCGGGGCGACGGTCACGGTCTTTGCCTTGGTGGGGGACCTGACGGAATCGATGATGAAGCGCGATGCCGGCGTCAAGGATTCGGGCGATTTCCTCCCCGGCCATGGCGGCATCCTCGATCGCATCGACAGCTATCTCTTCATCCCGGCGGTGTTTTTCACCGTGGTGACCTTCCTGGCCTAGGGACTGACCGTCGCTCTGCCGCTGACCAGCAGCCGGCTGGACTGCAGTTCCGCCCGTTCGATGGTGATGTTGGGGTCTCCGGGCAGGGCATAGCGCTGGGGGCCATTGCTCTGCTGCAGGACAACGCAGCCGGCCTCCGCCAGCGGCTGGGTCGCCATCTCCCGGCCCTGGGCGCGCACCAGCAGCTGGTCCCCTGCGATCGTCAACTCCTGCAGCGGCGTCAGCCCCAGTAGCGCCTCGCTGATTTGATCGCCCAGGCCGCGCCAATGGGCGCTGCTAAACGAGCGGCTCAGGCCAGTGCTACTGAATTCGGCACTGCCCGTCACGCTGAAGGATTGATCCAGCTGCAGGGACTGCCCCTTCATCAGCCGGCCGATCTGGACGCTGATCGCGCCGCTGCGCAGCTCCACCCGCTCGATCTCAAGGGCACTGAAGACCGCCTTGCGGGCCACCAGGCTGACCCCCTCCAGCCGTCCCCGCAGTAGGGCCAGGGTGGAGCCGTGCAGCTGGAGCTCGAGCTGATCGACCGACTCGCATTGCTGGCGAATCCAGAACTGCAGCCCACTGGCCAGCAGCTGCAGAACGGGATCAGCCATGCCAGGTGCGCACCACGGTTTCGGGCTGATCGATGTGGGGCAGATGCCCGCAATCGCTCAGCTCGGTGATGCGCTCTCCTAACAGAACTGCAGCGTCGGCCTTGGCTTTGCCCTGCAGGATCCGGTCATTGGCACCCCAGAGCACTTGCAGTCTTTGCTGCGGCAGCGGCAACCCGCAGCCCCCGAAGCCCCCACTGCCGGCAAAGGCCGCGAGGGCGGGGGCCCAGTTGGGGCAGCGCAGATGGATCGAGGCGATCTCCAGCTCGGCGGGCCCCACATCACGGTCGGGTTGGGCAAAGGCACTGCGGCAGAGCCCGCGCCGAATCGCCGGCAGCGCCAAAAAGCGCGCGCCCAGTTGGTTGAGCAGGGGCGGGACCGGCATGGGTTTTCCCGTCAGCCCTGCTGGGGCAAGCAGCAGCAAGCGATCGATCTGATCCGGGCGCCGGCGGGCCAATTCCACGGCCGCCGATCCGCCCATGGAGGCACCAATCAGGCCAACCCGCTTGGCGCCACTGCGCTCGAGGACCGCATCGAGCACGGCTTCCAGATGGCGCAGTACCCCCGCGGGGCTGTAGTCGCCGCCCTGGGGCCTGGGGCAGAAGCCAAAGCCGTAGAGGTCGGGGATGAACAGCTGCGCATGGGCTGAGAGCAGCGGGCTGAGCCGCCGAAACTCAAGATGGGAGCTGTCAAAGCCATGCAGCAGGAGCACCGGCGCTCCTGAGCCGAGGACCGCCACGGGCCAGGGTTCACGGGTTTGGTCGCAGGCGCTCGGCAGGTCCCACCACTGCACCGCCCGAGCGATGGCCTGTCCTTTGGGATCCAGCAGGGTTTTGGCGGCGCGCTCCAGCAGCTGCCGCTGATCCAGGTGCTCAGGCATCCACGCTGCTCAGGGCGGCGGTGGTGCTGACCAGGGCCGCCAGGACATCCGCTGGACCGACGCTGAAGGGCAGGTGATGGAGATCTGAGCCAGGCCGGCAGGCAAACTCCGCCACCTCCTGCAGTTCAGCGAGGCTGGCCTGGGCGAGCCCGAGGTCCGCCAGGCTGACGGGGAGCTTCAGGCGTTGGAAGAAGGGCAGCAGTTGTCGCCGGGCTTGGGCCGCCAGCTGGCTACCCCCGACGCTTTCCTCCAGCCGCAATTGCACCAGGATTCCAAAGCCCACCTTCTCGCCATGGAGCTGGCCGTGGCTGGCCTCCAGTTGGGTCAGGCCGTTGTGAACCGCATGGGCGGCGACGGTGCGGCAGCGGGCGCCGCCAATCCCTCCGATCAGGCCGGCCGTCAGGCCGCTGGCTTCCGCCACGCGCACCCAGGCCTCGCCGCCGACCTCCCCGAGGGCCTGCTCGGCCTCCAGCAGCAGTTGATCCCGCAGCACCCGGGCCTGTTGCACGGCCTGTTGCACTAGGCCATCGCGGCTGGCGCCGCTGCTGACGGAGGCCTCGTACCACTTGGCCATGGCATCGGCGATGCCGCTAGCCAGGGTGCGGTTGGGGGCTGAGGCCACCAGGCCGTGGTCGAAGACCAGCAGCTCCGGGCAGTGCTCCAGAGCGACATCTCCCTGGAATGCCCCCTGGGGGCTGTAGAGATTGGCCAGCGCCGTCCAGCCCGCGCAGGTGGCGGCACTGGTGGGCACGGTGATGCAGGGGAGCCCCAGGCGGTGGGCCAGCAACTTGCCGGCATCGAGCACCTTGCCGCCGCCGCAGGCCACGACCCCATCACAGCCCTGGGATTGGCTCAGCTCCGCGAGACGGCTGAGGTCCTCTTCGCAGCAGTCGAACTCAAGCTCCGCGCTGAGCACCCGTAGGCCTTGCGTCTTGAGATCGGCTTGGAGCCCGAGCCGCAGTTCCCGGGTGGCCGCGCTGCGGCCCAGCAGCAGCGGTGCTTGGCAGAGGCCCGCGATCAGCAGCAGCGCTTCAGTCCAGGCTCCTTTGCCGCGCAGCAAGTTGGCGGGTGCGATGGCGTGTTGCTGAACGGCGGAGACAGCCATGGACCGGATTCCAGAAATCCACTCTAAAAGTGGGACATGGGTCACCACGACCACCACCATCACGCTGGGGCGTTTCGCTGGAGCGTGCTGCTGAATGCCTTCCTGACGGGAGCGCAGTTGGCGATCGGCTTTGGCTTTGGCTCCCTCGCCTTGATCGGCGATGCGATCCACAACCTGGGGGATGTGGTGGGCCTGCTCTTGGCTTGGGGCGCTGAGCGTTTGAGCTTGAAGCCCCCCCGCGGTCGCTTCACCTATGGCTTTGGCCGCAGCACCCACCTGGCGGCCTTGATCAATGGCCTTCTGGTGTTTGCAGCGGGCCTGCTGGTGGTGGTGGAAGGCCTGGACCGGCTGCAGCAGCCCGAGCCCCTGGTGGCTGGGCCCGTGGCCGTTGCTGCCGCTGCAGGGATTGCGATCAATTTGCTTTCCGCCCGATTGTTTGGGGCGCAGGACCATCTCGATCTCAATCGCCGCGCGGCGGTGCTGCATCTGCTGAGCGATGCCGCGGTCTCAGCGGCTGTGTTGCTCAGCGCGATCCTGGTGGCGCTGACCGGCCGCACGGAGCTGGATGCGATCACGGCCATTGCGGTCGGCGCGGCGGTGATGGTCAGTGCCTATGGGCTGCTGAAGCAAGCCCTGGCGGCGAGCCTTGATGCGGTCCCGGAGGGTCACGATCTGCAGTCCATTGAGGCGGCCTTGCGGGAGCTGCCGGGGGTGTTGCGCGTGAGCGAACTCCATGTCTGGGGCCTGGGTGGCCGCCGGGTGGCGCTGACGGCCCATTTGCAGGTGCAGAGCGAGCCATCGGTTGATCTGCTCCGCCTTGGCGAGGAGCGCCTACGCCAGCTGGGCATCGACCACAGCACCCTGCAGATTGAGCCCCAGTCCTGAGGGCCATTCGGTTTTCCCCTACCCATTTCGCCCCTGGCCGATCAGATTGGAGACAGGTCGGCTCGGAGGGGGATGGCAAGACGCAGCTGGAGGCGGCGCCTGGGCAATGCCCTGATCCGTTGGGGCCAAGCCCTGAAACCCGCGCCGCCGGCGCGCCCGGTTCCGACCCCGCAGAAGCGCTCGGCCGTCAGTCAGATGCCAGGCCTGCGCTCGCCCCTGACGATCGACAAGGCAGTTCGCAATCGGGACCTGAGTGTTCTTAAGCGGGAGGCCAGCGATGCGCTGGCGGCCCTGGGGGCGGCCCATGCGGTGGTGAGCTCAGCGCGGCTGGCTCAGATCCAGACCATCCGCTCGGAGGTGGATCGCGGCACGGTGGAGCAGGACGCCTTAATCGAGGTCGCAGGCGACTACCAGGCTTGGCAGAACGATCAGGTGCGTCTGTTTGATGCCCTGGCGTTGGTGCTGGGGATCACGGTTCCAGAGGGCTCTGCTTTCGATCAGATCGATGAGGAGATGACGGCAGCGGCTACTGAGCACCTCAATGCCCTGACGGCGGAATATCAGCGTCGACTGCTGAGCGACCAATTTGAAACGGAGCCCCAGGAGGGCTGATTGGCAGCCTTTTTGATCTAGGTCTGCTGTTTTTTCATCGACAGAGCCGGAACACCCGCTGTATTGGGGAGTGGCATTCGAGGCCCCTTCCCTTGACCATTCGGATCGGCATCAATGGTTTTGGTCGGATTGGCCGCCTGGCCTTCCGCCGCGCGATGGCCACTCCCGGGGTTGAGGTGGCGGGCATCAATGACTTGATTGATGTCGATTACCTGGCCTATCTGCTGCGCTACGACTCCACCCATGGCCGCTTCAAAGGCGAGGTCAAGGTGGAGAACGGTCAGCTGGTGGTCGATGGGAACGCCATCCGGATTACGGCGGAGCGGGATCCAAGCAACCTCAAGTGGGATGCCATTGGAGTCGACACGGTCCTCGAGAGCACGGGCTTTTTCCTGACGGATCCCCTGGCACGCACCCACATCGAGGCCGGGGCCAAGCGGGTGGTGATGAGCGCCCCCTCCAAGGACGAGACCCCGATGTTCGTGATGGGGGTGAACCACAGCAGTTACGCCGGCCAGGACATCGTCTCCAACGCCAGCTGCACGACCAACTGCCTGGCGCCCTTGGCCAAGGTGGTCCACGACAACTTCGGCATTGTCAGTGGCTTGATGAGCACCGTTCACGCCACGACGGCCACCCAAAAGCCCGTGGACAGCCCGTCGCTGAAGGACTGGCGCGGTGGACGCGGCGCCGGCCAGAGCATCATTCCCAGCTCCACAGGCGCCGCGAAGGCTGTGGGCCGGGTGATCCCAGAACTGAACGGCAAGCTCACGGGCATGGCCTTCCGGGTCCCGACCCCGGATGTCTCCGTGGTCGACCTCACGGTGAATCTCGCCAGGCCCGCCAGCTATGAGCAGGTCAAGGCGGCGATGAGGGCCGCCTCTCAAGGGGAGTTGAAGGGAATCCTGGGTTACACCGAAGACCAGGTGGTCTCCAATGATTTCCTTGGTGAGAGCTGCACCTCCGTCTTCGATGCCGGCGCTGGAATGGCCCTGAGCGACACCTTTATGAAACTGGTGTCCTGGTACGACAACGAGTGGGCCTACAGCTGCAAGTGCATTGACCTGATCACTCACATGGCTGCGGTGAGCTGAAACCAGAGCGGCAGGCTGAGGGCAGCGGCCCCGCTGCTCCAAAGCACTAATCGGGCGGCTGGCAGGGTTTCCTTGCTGGCTCCGTTTTGAGCATCGGCAGCTTCAGCGAGCAGGAGCACGGACATTGCCGTCGGTGCAGCGGCCTGGAGGACCAGCGCCTGTCGCATCAGCTCCGGTAGTTGCAGCAGCCCGCTCAGGAGCCACATCAAGGCGGGGAGCAGCAGCAGCTTGATCATCAGGGCGCCGGTCAGTGAGGGCCTCTCGCCCTGGTCCGCTTGATCGATGCGCTGCAGCACCAGCCCCAACCGCATCCCCACGAGAACCAGGAGGAGCCAGAGCACAATTCGAGCGGGGAGCCAGAGCCATTGCCCCAGCAGCGGCCCCCATGGGGTGAGCCCAAGGGGGAGGGCCAGGAGCAGGGCCTGAACGACGGGTGTTTTCAGCAGGGTCATCGCCGTGGCTGAGCTTTTCCCTGGCGACAACAGCAGCGGGCCGGCACTCCAGGTGATCAGGGTGCCGATGAGGTCATAGATGACGCTGAAGCTGAGGGCCTCACTGGGCAGTAGGGCAATGGCAACGGGAAGCCCGAAGTAGCCGGTGTTCCCCACCATCGCCCCAAGCTGCAGGCTGCGGGTGGGCAGCAGGCCAGGGGCCTGGCGGCAGAGGAGCATGCCGCCCAAGGTCAAGCCCGCAATGAGCCCCGCCATGGGGATCGCGCTCAGGGGCAGGCCTCCTTTTAAGAGCAGTCCCGTGAGGCTGAGGGGCATGCCCCAGCGCAAGAGCAGTGGTGCCAGTCGGCTGGGGAGAGTTGGGAAACGCCGGCCCAGCCAGAACCCACCGAGGAGGCAGGGAGCGAGTTCCAGAACGAGGCGAAGCATGGCTGCAGCCTGGCAGCTTGCTCTTGGGCATGGGCAGAGCTAACGAGGGTGTAGCCGTTGGAGGGGGAGCTGTGGAGGACAGACCGATCACACCCCATGCGGTCCCGATTTTTGATGCCGACGGCAACCTCACCTATGTGGGGGATGACGGCCGCCGCTATGTCGTTGGCCCCCTGCCGGAAACCGACGAGGCCAACGTCGATCGGGTGATGGAGCGCCTGCGGGAGGGACAGGCCCTGTTCTCCCAGATTGAGCAGCTCTCAGGGCAGTGGCTGGATCACGTGAGCGGCTCTGACCTGGCCCGTCATTCGGCCCTGGCCCTGCTGCTGACGACCCTGGAGACCTTCCTAAGTGACCCCGAGTCCGACGAGGACATCTGAGGCCTCCCAGGGAAAGCGGACCTGTAGCGAAGGCGACAGCGGCTCTGGTATGTTTGTGAGCCGCTCAGCGATCGCGAGATCACGAGCGGTGAACCGAAAGCCGAGGGAACTCGGTGATGTAGGTTCAACAAGCGGTCGCGAGACCGCGGACCGAGAGCCCGAAAG
>NZ_JBTKYW010000015.1:0-9817 GCF_054459035.1 Synechococcus sp. LTW-G
GCAGCAACGGGAGCCAGAAGGCCCAGAGCTGCAGGCGCCAGAAGAAGCTTCTGGAACAGTTTCATTGGTCCTCACACCAAATCGAGGAGAAGGGCATAAGGCCCCCGGTGATGATGCGGAACCGACCCCCTAGCCAGAACCATCGGGTGTGCCACAACCTGCAATGACTAGTAACAAGCGATACAAGGCAGGGGTGTTTTCGTATACGAGTGCACTCTTTTTGTGGTGGCGCGCCTTGCCGTTTTTGCCGCTACTGGTCAGCGTTGCGCCCCGCAGCTACCTGGCCCATGACGAGGGCTACTACGCCCTCCAGGCCCGCTGGATCCAAGAGAGCGGCCAGTGGCTCGCGCCCCTCTGGTGGGATCAACCGCTGTTTGATCGCACGGTCGGTGTGCAGTGGCTGATCGCCAGCAGCCAGCAGCTCTTCGGTGCCAGTAGCTGGGCCGCGCACCTGCCCTCGCTGCTGGCGGCAGCCCTGGCTCTGGCCTTCACCGCCGGCCTAGCCCATCGCCTGCTGGGCCCAGGACTGGGCTGGCTCAGTGCCGCCGTCCTGGCGCTCACACCACTTTTTATTAATTACGCCCACCTGGCCAGCCAGGACATGCCCCTGCTGGCGCTTGAGCTGCTGGGGGTCCTGGCGTTGCTGCGAACAGACGAACGGTCCCGCGGCTGGAGCTTCGCCGCGGGTGCCTGGCTGGGACCAGCCTTTTTGATCAAGGGCTTCATGGTCGCCCTACCGGTGCTGGCCCTGCTGCCCTTCCTGCTGTTGCGGCGGCGTGTCCTACTGCGCTCGGGGGCCTTCTGGTCCGGACTCTTGCTGGGCTGGCTGCCCGTCGGGCTCTGGCTGGGCCTGAGCCTGCAGCACTACGGGGCTGGCGTCGTCGGGGGACTGCTGGACAAGCTGCTGTTCCTCTCGGAAAGCGACGTCTACAGCGCCGGCCCCCTCTATTACTTCTGGAACATCCCAGCCAACTGCGCGCCCTGGAGCCTGGTGGCCATCGCTGGGCTGGTCTGGGGCCTGAGGCGCTGGCGCTCAGAGCAGGGCCTACTGCTACTGGTCTATCCGCTCGGCCTGCTGCTGCTGCTGAGTTGCTTCCGCACCAAGACGCCCTACTACGGCCTGCAGCTCACGCCCTTTCTCGCGATCTGGGCCGCGAGCGGCCTGCGGCTGTTCGCGCAATCCGGCATCGCCCGGCCGCGGGCCATCGCCTGGAGCATCGCTGGCCTCGGGGTGTTGCTCTGCCTGGCCGGAGCGCTGGTGCTACTCCCCGGAAACCTGCTCCCACTCGAGATCCCGCCCCTGGCGCCCGCACTGCTGGGTCTGGCGGCCCTGGCCCTGGGCCTGAGCTGGGCGCTACTGCCCCAGCAACGGACCCAGAAACGCGTCCTGGCCGCCGTATTGATCGGCCCCTGGCTGGCCCTGAGCCTGCTGGTGCAGGGGGGCCTGTTCAGCGATCGCTCTCCAGGTCTGCGCCAGGCCCTCAGCGATGGCGCGATCCAACCGCTGCTGGCCGCAGAACCGGTGGCCGTCATCAGCGGCAGCCCCCTGAGCGGCCAGGCCCATGCCCAACTAATCCTGCTGGCCCTGGGGACTCCGCAGTTGGGAGCAAAGGTGGAGAGCGCGGCGGCACTGAAGCCAGACAGCTTGGCCTGGATTGAGACAGCGGCCCTGCAGGATTCCACCAATCGCGAGCTGATCCCCCTGACCTCGGGCGATGATCTGGCCCCATGGACCTTGGTACGCAGCCCCAGCGGCAACTGAACCGGCGCGATGGCCTGCTGCTGCTGGCCCTTTGGCTGCTCTGCTTACTGCTGGACGGCCTTTGGATTCAGCAGCACCAGGCCCCGCCGGCCTGGGACCAAGGCGATCACCTCAGCCGCGCCCTCGGGGTCTGGCAGGTCCTAAGCCAGCCGGCCCCCTGGAGCGGCGACTGGTGGCACAGACTCTGGGCCGAGGCCCCCAGCTACCGGGGCCCGCTGACCTACGTGCTCAGTGCACCCGTTCTGCAGCTGCTCGGCCCGAGCTTCAGCAGTGCCATGGCCTCCGGCGCCGTATTCAACGGGATCCTGCTGCTGAGCTGCTACGGCCAAGGCCGGCAACTCAACAGCCGCCGCGCGGGGCTCTGGGCCGCCCTGTTTGTGGCGACAGCCCCGGCCCTGCTGAATCAACGCACCGACTACCTGATCGACCTGAGCCTGACGGCGGTCATGACCGGCAGCTGGTGGATCCTGAGCCAGCGGCGCTGGTTTGCAGCCGGCCGTCGCTGGCTCTGGACCGTCCTCAGCGGAATCGGACTGGGGCTGGTGGCCCTGACCCGGCCGACGGGCTTGGTGCTGCTCTGGCTCCCCCTGCTGCTGCTCCTGATCGGGGGCCTGGGCGCGGCGCGGCGCGGCCAATGGCGGCCTTTGCTGCAGGGCGCCACGGCCAGCGTCATCGCCTGGCTCATGGTCTGGCCCTGGTTCAGCCAGAACTGGCTGACGATCCTGAGCACGATCAACAAAGCGCGCCAGTGGGGGGTCGCCTACCAGGACGGCCTGGAGGCCAACAGCCTGGAGGGTTGGTTCTACTACTTGAAATTGCTGCCGGCGATGCTGGGCAGCAGCCTGACGGCCCTGGTGCTGGTGGGCGGAGTCATCGCGCTGGTGGAGCGCAGACCGCTACTCAACCCAGACAAGACCTGGCTGATCTGGTGGCTGAGCTTTCCCCTGGGGGGACTGCTGATCTGCATCCTGATGACCAGCAAGGACTTCCGCTTCGTCCTGCCCCTGCTGCCGCAGCTGGCCATTGCCTTGGCCCTGATCGTCGCCAGCGTCGAGCGCCGCTGGGCACCCCTTTGGCAGGGGGCGCTGGTGCTGGTCGCGCTGCTGGGGGCGCTCTGGAGCCAATTCGGCTGGGGGCCCAAGCTCAGCAGCTTTCCGCCCCATCGCCCGAACCCCCAGGGGGGCTGGCCCATCGAAGCGATCGTGGCCAGCGTTCGCAGCACCAGCCCCAACCAGCTCTCAACCCTGGCGGTGCTCCCAGACAGTGAAGGGCTCAACGCCTTCAACCTCGAAGCCGAGGGACGGCGCCAGCAGTTCCGCCTGGCCGCCCGCCAGACCGTGGCCCCCAAGGAGCGGCTGGAGGAAGAACTCAGCAACTTCGACTGGTTCCTCCGCAAAGGCGGGGACCAGGGGGTGATGAGCGATGAGCGGCAGGCTCGCCAAAGCGAACTGCTGCAGAACTCAGCGCACTTCGTGCAGGTGGGCAGCTGGCCCCTGCCCGATGGCAGCCAAGCGCAACTGATACGCCGCAAACGGCTGAGCGTGCGCACCGCAGCGATCACCTGCCCGGCCCAGCTCAGCGGCTCGATCACAGCCATTCCAGGCGGCCTGGACATCCGGGTCTCAGGCCCCAGCGCCACCCTGCAGGGATCCAAGCTGCTGCTGACCCTCCGCCAGGGCGAGCAACGACTCGAAGCCGACCAGGCCCTGGGCCAAGGCCTGCTGCGGTTGCCGAAGGGATGCCTCGAGGTTCAGCAACAGCTGTCCCTGAGTGACGGGGCCCGCGGCGATGGGGCCTGGAACGCTGAGCTGCAACTGCTGAGAACCAATGGCCAGAGGCAGGCCATCCAGCTGCCGGCCGATCGAGCGGTGCTGCTGCAACCCGGGCAGGGCGATCCCGGTGAACGCACGGCCAACCGCGTCGCCCTACTGCGTCAGCTGGGGGGACAACTGCGCCGCGGTGAACTGGACAGCCTCTTCTCCAAGGTCGGACAGCTCAACCAAAGCGACCCGGAGCAGGTCTATCTGAGCGACGCCGAGGCGATCCTGCGTGCCCGGCTTGCGGAGGATCCCAAGGATCTCAATGACCTCTACAGCCTGGCCCTAGCCCAAGCCCTACAACGCCACGCCGGCGATGCGGCGCAGACCTTGACCCAGATCAAGGCCCTGGATCCCTCCAATCCGAATGCACTGCTGGGGCTTGGAGTCGTGGAGCTTTATCGCTTTCGGCCCGCCCAAGCGCAGGTGGCGCTGGATCAAGCAGCGAAGATGAGCCCCAACAACTCCACCCTGCGCACCCTGCGCATCGTGGCCAGTGCCCTGCGCCTGGATCTGCCCCAGACCCTCCACCTGCTTCGTTCATGACCGCCCCGAGCCAGCAGATCCACTTCCGCCAGCGCAACCGCACCTATTACGCCGACCTGGAGCGTCTGCACCAACTGCTGGTGCCAACGGGCCTGCGGGTGCTGGAGGTGGGCTGCGGCAGCGGCGATCTGCTGGCCCATCTACAACCGGCCCATGGGGTGGGCATCGAGCTGGATCCAGATGTCGCCGCTGTTGCCCGCGAGCGGCACCCGGAGCTGCGGATCCTGGCGGCCAACGCCGAGACGATGACCCCGGCGTCCATCGGCGAAACCCAGCCGTTCGATGTGATCCTGCTGCCGAACACTCTGAACACGCTGCAGGACGTCCAAGGGGTGCTGGAGCGGCTTGAGGCCTTCTGCCACCCGCGCACACGCCTGGTGGTGAGTTTCCACAATTGGCTCTGGCAACCGCTGCTGAAGGCCGCCGAGCGCCTGGGGCAACGGCAACCGCAACCGCCTGAGAGCTGGCTGACTCCCAACGACGTCCGCAACCTGCTTGATCTTGCGAGCTGGGAGGTGCTGAAAGAGGGCCAGCGCTGCCTGATCCCCCGCCAGATTCCGCTACTCACCCCCTTAGCCAACCGTTGGCTGAGCCAACTGCCGCTGATCGACAACCTGGGGCTGACCCATTGGATGGTGGCCCGGCCCGCCCGTCAGCAGCGCCAGAACCCCAGCGTCAGCGTGGTCATCCCGGCCCGCAACGAAGCAGGGAACATCGCACCGGCGATTGAGCGGTTGCCGGAACTGGGCCGCTTCACCGAGGTGATCTTTGTCGAGGGGCATTCCTCTGACAACACCTGGGAGGAGATCGAGCGGGTCTGCGCGACCTATCAGGGGCCCATGCGCCTGAAGAAATTCCGCCAGACCGGCAAGGGCAAAGCCGATGCGGTCTGGCTGGGCTTTGATCAGGCCGAGGGGGATGTGCTGATGATCCTCGATGCCGATCTGACCGTCAGGCCGGAGGATCTGCCGCGCTTCGCCCAAGCCATGGCCGATGGCCGCGGGGAGTTCGTCAACGGCTGCCGCCTGGTCTACCCCCGCAGCTGGGAGGCGATGCCCCCGCTGAACACGGCAGCCAACCGTTTTTTTGCCGCCGCCTTCTCCTGGTTGCTGCGTCAACGGCTCAAGGACACCCTCTGCGGCACGAAGGTGATCTGGAAGGACGACTACGAACGGCTCAAGGCCGGTCGCAGTTACTTCGGTGACTTCGACCCCTTTGGAGACTTTGACCTGCTGTTTGGCGCCAGCAAGTTGAACCTGAAGATCGTGGAGGTCCCGGTTCGCTACCAAGAGCGCAGCTACGGCAGCTCGAACATCGCCCACGTCAAAGAGGGCCTGATCCTGGGCCAGATGTGTCTCTATGCCGCCCGCAAGTTGCGGTTCATTCCCTGATGCGGCGCCGTTGGCTCTTCGGGCTGGTCGCAGCCCTGGCGATTTACCTCGGGCTGACCACGGCCTTTGGAATCCAGGAGGTCAGCGCGACCCTGGGCCAACTGCACTGGCGCTGGTGGATCCTGGCGCCCGCCATCTGCCTGGGTAGCCATCTGGTGCTGATCGGGCGCTGGTCCTATTACCTGCGGCAACTGGGCTTTCCCCTGCCCCTGAAACCCGCCGCCAAGATCTACGCCGCCGGCTTGGCCTTGATTGCAGCCCCCGGCCGCAGCGGCGAGGCGGTGCGCGGCCTCTGGCTGCAGCGGCGCCACGGCTTCCCGCTGACCGTGGGTGTGGGCATCACCCTGGCCGAGCGCCTGGCGGATCTCGCCAGTGCGCTACTGGTCCTCAGCTGGGGCCTCGGGGAGCAGGTCTGGATTGCCATGCTGATTGGCCTGACGGTCCTCGGAGTCGGTGGCTGGGTACTGACCCACCCGCGGGTCCTGCGCCGCCTGGAGCATTGGCTCGAGAGCCTGCCCCTGCATCAACGCTGGAACGGCCTGATTCGGCTTCTTCGGGAAGCACTGCTGGCCATGGGCCGGATGCGCCAGTTGATGAAACCCAAGCCCCTGATCGCCGGCACCCTGCTGGCCTGCGTCTGCTGGATGATTGAGGCGGGCCTGCTGGTGGCGCTGTATCACGCCCTCGGCGTTGAGCTGAGCCTGCACCAAACCGCCGTGATCCGAACCGCGACGGGTCTTGGCGGAGTGATCTCGCTGCTGCCGGCTGGTTTGGGCACCAGTGAAGCCACCTCGATTGGCCTGGCCATGCTCTACGGAGCTGATCGCTCCCAGGCCCTGGCGGTGACGCTCCTGCTTCGTCTCTGCACCCTCGCCATCCCCTGCCTAGTCGGAGTCCTGGCGTTGATGCGCCAACCGGATCTCAGCCGAGCCGCGGAATCACGCTGAGGGCTTCGACAGCCGGCGCTGTTCAACCACCAGTACTACGCAGGCCACCAACAGCATCAGCAGGGAGGCGTGGAAATAGTTGTGGGGCAGGAACTTGCGGACATCACCCGTTGCCGGCCGCACGGCGGCAGCCATGGCCAGCAGGCCGATCGCAAGCAGCTCAGGCCGAGTAGCGGGACCAGATTCCAGCGGGAGCGGTTCGCACTGGGCCGCCGTCACCACCATCGCCAACAGCAACAGGATCACGCCATAGCGAAGCCAGTCGTGGGTGATCAAGACAAACGGCAAGGCCACGGGAACCCAGGAGAGCCAGACGCGACACGCGACCGGGCGCTCAGTGGCTCGGCGCTCGGCCATCGCGGTCAGCACAGCAATCCCATAAACCACGACCGCTCCCAGGGAGCGGGAGACGCGCGCAAAGGTGTCGCGAGGGGAATCGGATAAGTAGCGGCTGAACTCCTGCTTCACGTTGAAGCTGAAGCTCACAGAGGCCGCCAAGCCGCCGCCGTCTTGGTAACGCAGCTCTTCGCCAGTCAAAGGATTGATAGCCACCAAGGCCTCACGGGCGGCCTGACCCACCAGGGGGGCATCCGGTTGCTGGAAGACCAGCAGTAACCCGACTGCCAGCACCGGCGGTAACCAGCGCCAGGGCGTAGCCCGCATCAACCAAAAGCCGACCGGCAAGAGCAACAGGGCGCAGCCCTCGTAGATCAAGGACGCCAACGCAAAACTGACCACAACAGCCCCATCTCGAGCCGGGCTTTTGGCTGGCGTCAGCAGCACGCCAGCCACCAACAGCACAGAGAGTTGCAGCGGATCCAAGGCGGTCTCCGCCAACGCCTTACCAAAGGGAGCTAGCAGCAGCAGGACGCTGATCAACAGCGGAGGCCAACCGGAGCGGGCCAAGAGCCTGCGCACAAGGGCATACATCAACAAGGCCAGCGCCATTAGCAGCAGCAAGGCGAAGGCATTGAGCCATATCAGGTCCAACCCCGACGGGAAGAGGTGACGCAGCACCTCACCGCTGAATCCACGCTTGGTGAAGCCGCCGGCGTAGTTCTTCAGCAGCTGGTTCACCCAGTACTGATCGATGCAGAAGGTCAGGGATTCGCCCGGACGCCAGCACTGACTCCCGAGGGCACCCGCTCGAAAGAACTGGACCAGCGCCACCAGCAGCACCACAACCGAGCCGGGCCAATCCAACGATTGCCGTCTGCTCTGCATCAGCGGGGCACCCCAAGAGGCACCAGTCAAAACGATGCCCCCGATTCCTCGAAAGGAACCGGGGGCTCTCGCCGGGTCCGCTCTGACGCGGAACCGTTTGATCTAGGAACGAGGCGCCGAAATCAGCCGGCGTTCTCCGCGATCAGCAGACCCTGCTTCTTACAACTGTGGGACACGGGCACCTCCTCCTGTGGGGGTTGTTGTTAGCCGGCAATGCATCCGGCAACGCTTCCGCCCGAAGGGTTCTGCGCCGCCACATCACTGCTAACGGATCTCCCAAATCCTATCGAGGCTGACCCAAGAACGGCGTTGCGGATGCGACAACACCGCCCGCCCTGGCTAGAGAACCAGCAGCACAGCAGCTGCGAATGCGTCGTCGCGCCTTACTCCAGCTCGGACTGATGGGGGCCGCCTTTGGGGGCACGGCAATGGAGCTGCTCAAGCAAGCCCAGGCCCAAGCCAAGAGCAGTTGGAGCCGATTCATCGGCCAGGCCACCTTCCAGGTGCCCACCAATCCAGCCACCACCGTTCTGAAAATCACAACAGCACCCATCACCGTGCTGGGGCGACAAGTGGAGCGGGGCTGCATTCGACAGGTCACTGGGGAACGGGGTTACACCACCAGCCGGGAGGCCGGCGTCAACCTGGAGCTGGTGAACCGACTTCCGGTTCCCACCACCATTCATTGGCATGGTCTGATCCTTCCCAATCCCATGGATGGGGTGCCCTATGTCACCCAACCCCCCATCCCGCCGGGGGAGCGCCAACGCATCCATTACCCGCTCCAGCAGGACGGCACCTTCTGGATGCATTCCCACTACGGCTTGCAAACCCAGAGCTTTGTCGCTGAGCCCTTCGTGATCCTCAGCGAGGAACAGGAGCAATGGGCGGACCAAACCGTCACGGTCACCCTGAGGGATTTCAGCTTCACACCGGCCAACACCATCCTCAGCAACATCGTCTCCGGCAAGCGGGGCGGCGACACCGCCATGGCCCGCTCGCTCCAAACCTTTGATTGGCAGCAGCCTCGGCCCCTGCTTACGCAGCAATGGGATGCAGCAGCCGAGCGGTTCAGCTGGCAGCGCAAACCGGGGCGCTTGATGCTGCCGGATGTGGTTTATGACGCCCTGCTGGCCAACGAGCGCAGCCTGGACGCACCCCAGGTGATCGAGGCACGACCCGGGGAGACCGTGGCCATTCGCTGGATCGCCGCCAGCGCCTTCATGAACTTCTTCCTGGACCTCGGCGAGCTGGAGGGAGAACTACTACGCACCGACGCCAACCCGGTGGAGCCGATCCGAGGTTCGGTCTTCCAGCTGGCCATCGCCCAACGGCTCACCCTGCGGGTCCGCCTGCCGGAGACGCCGGGGGTGTTCCCGCTGCTGGCCTGCGGAGAGCAGAGCAACCTGCGCTGCGGAGTCGTCCTACGTACAGCCCCCGGGCAGGCGATCCCGAACCTGGCCCCACAAACCCAGCAGTGGACTGGACGGCTGGACTTCACCCAGGACAAGCAACTCAGGGCACAGCAACCCCTCCCCAAGAAACCGGCGGACAACACCATTCCAGTGGCGCTCATCGGCCCCGCCCCTCAGTACCGCTGGGGCCTCAACGACCGCTTTTATCCCTACCGCGATCCCTACTGGGTCGAGGAGGGACAACGGGTGGAGATGGTCTTCAGCAACGAAACCCCGATGGGCCATCCGATGCACCTGCATGGCCATGAATTCCAGGTGATCGAAATCAACGGGCAGCCGTTCTCTGGCCCGATGCGCGACACCGTGCT
Organism: Synechococcus sp. LTW-G; assembly: GCF_054459035.1. Lineage (NCBI taxonomy): Bacteria > Bacillati > Cyanobacteriota > Cyanophyceae > Synechococcales > Synechococcaceae > Synechococcus > Synechococcus sp. LTW-G. Next base: position 9,471 of record NZ_JBTKYW010000015.1, read on the forward strand.
GGTGCCCAAGGGCGGCCGCTGCCGCATTGCCTTTGATGCCGTCCACCCAGGCCTCTGGGCCTTCCACTGCCACATCAGCTATCACCACATGCGCGGCATGTTCAACGTGCTGGCCTATCGCTCAGCCGATCTGGGTTGGTGGGACCCCAGCGGCTTTGTCCATGAACAGCTGACCTTCGATTAGGGCAATAAAAAAGCGCCCCATTTGGGGCGCTAGGTGTCCACGCCAGGCGTGGGATGTCAGTCCATCTGGATCAGAGGGCGTTGCCGCGGGGCAGAACCTCTTCAGGGAAGACGAAGTTTTCGTGCGGTTGGTCCGCGGGGGCCATCCAGGCGCGCAGGCCTTC
>NZ_JBTKYW010000016.1:0-1842 GCF_054459035.1 Synechococcus sp. LTW-G
AGCCAGAAGGCCCAGAGCTGCAGGCGCCAGAAGAAGCTTCTGGAACAGTTTCATTGGTCCTCACACCAAAACGAGGAGCCCCAAAGAAGGGGACGAAGCGCAACCCTATTCGCCGACCAGAGCGGCGCATCAGCAGAGGGCACGCAGTGACGTATCAAATGCAACGCCACTGGAGAGCAGCGCTCACATCCTGCGATCAAAGCAATAAAAAACCCCGGCGATTGCCGGGGTTGATCGAGGTCTTTGAGGACGGTGTGCGAGAAGAAAGTGGGGCTCTAAGTGTGAGGAGAGAGCCCCAAGTGTTCTGGATCAGAACTTGAAGGTGGTCTTCAGCAGGCCGCCGAACACGCTGTTGGTAGCGCTGTACTGACCATTGCTGATGTTGATCTTGCCCAGCTGACCACCGTAGTTGTTGATGTAGTACAGCGCGGGGGTGACGGTGATGTTGTCCGACACCTGGAACTTGTACCACCACTCCCACATGTAGTTGGAGTCGAGGTTGCCGTTGATACCGGTCACAGCTGCGTTGTTACCGCCACCGTTCTTGGTGATGAAGGGAGCCTGACCAACGGCCATGCCGAGGTCATTACCCTTCACAAAGGTGTCAGGCCACTGCAAACCGACATACCAGGAGTTGGCCTGAGCAGCTGTGTTGCTCCAAGCAGCCACGGCTTCCTGGTTCATGGAGGTGATGCCCCAACCGGTACTGACGGAGGGGATCCAGCCAGTGCTCTCAGGAACCCAGTAGCCACTCAGACCGAAGTTGTTGCTGGACTGGGAGACTCCAGACAAGCTACGGATCAGCGCAAGAGGGGTACCGATGGGAAGACCCATGTTCTGGCTATAGCTGTAAGCAGCAGCCAGACCCCAGGCGCTACCACCAACCAGGGGAGCCTTGTCACCGGTGAAGGCGAGCTGGGTGACAGAGGTGCTGCTAGAGCCCTCGGTCATGATGCCGCCTTCAGACGGCTTACCAAAGCTGCCGTTATTGGACACGTAGTTGGTGCTAAGGGTCACACCCTTCGCGCCAAGGACGTTGTTGTAAACAATACCGGCGCCAGCACCCAGGCCGTAGCCGGTGTTGTAGGCACCAGGCGCACCGGCGTAGGTGAAGAAGTCGAGGACGGTGTCAGCGGGGTAGACACTGGGCCACATGCCCAGCATGCCAGCGTCGTCCATACGGACCAAGGCACCAGCGGTGACGCTGAAGTCCTTGCCAACAGGGAAGTTGTAGAAGAGGCGGTTGACTTCCACCACGTTCTGCTGAACGGGGGCGTTGGTAGCCACTTCGAGGAAGGTCAGGCCAATGCCGTAGGGGCTGCCGTATTTGCCGAAGAAGTTGTCAGCGCGCAGGGTGGTGCGCAGCAGATCCTTTCCGGTGAAGCTGGTGTCGAAGTTCAGGCGAACGTCGTAGTTGAAAACGGTCGCACCGAAGTTGGCCTTGTTGTAGGCAGGGGTACCGACTTCGATACCAGAGCCGGCGGTCCCAGAGACCCCGTCAACAACACCCGCGCCACCAACAGTGTTGGGGTTCACAGATTGACCGTTAAAGACGCCCAACGCACCGGGAAGCTGGAGCTTGGTGGGGTTGGCGTAGTTGGTACCAGAGAAGCTGTTCGCACCCAGCACGAAGGTGGCCTGACCACGCAGCTTGGTGGTGGTGGAGAACTGAGTGGCTTCCAGTTCGCCCACGCGGGCCTCGAGGCCGTCCACGCGGCCGCGGAGCACAGCCAGCTCACGCTCGAATTCCTTCATCAGGCGCTTGAGCTCATCGGTCACCTCAGTGATCCGGTCGAGGCAAGCGTTCAGCAGTGCGGCCGCTTCGTAGCGGGTCATCGCACG
>NZ_JBTKYW010000017.1:0-1658 GCF_054459035.1 Synechococcus sp. LTW-G
GCCCAGAGCTGCAGGCGCCAGAAGAAGCTTCTGGAACAGTTTCATTGGTCCTCACACCAAAACGAGGAATACGACCACAAATGTGATCGCCGACACAAAATGATCAAGAAACTGATCACGGCAAACAGGGCATGTGCCAGCTGGCAATCCGTTCTGGATCAAAAAGCACGCCTGAGGGGCCGACAATGCGCAGCCCTCCACAGAGATTTTTTGCCATGAAAAAACCCCGGCCGAAGCCGGGGTTGAAGAGGCCAAGTGTGTGAGGAGAGGCCGCTAAGCGTTCTGAATCAGAACTTGAAGGTGGTCTTCAGCAGGCCGCCGAACACCTTGTTGGTGGCGTTGTAAGCACCGGAAGTGCTGACCTTGCCGAGCTGACCCATGTAGTTGTTGATGTAGTACAGGGCTGGGGTGACCGTGATGTTGTCGGTCACCTGGAACTTGTACCACCACTCCCACATGTAGTTGGAGTCCAGGGGGGTCTTCGGAGAAGATTGGCCGTAGCCGGTGCGGGTCACGAACGGAGCCTGGCCAACAGCCATGCCCAGATCGTTGCCCTTCACGAAGGTGTCAGGCCACTGCAGACCCACGTACCAGGACTGAGCCTTGGCCCAGGTATCGGTGCGGACAGCGCCGTACTCGAAGGAGCTGGTGCCCCAGCCGGTGCTGACAGAAGGAATCCAACCGGTGTTCTCGGGAACCCAGTAGCCGCTCAGACCAAAGCTGTTGGTGGAACCCGTGCCGCCATAGGTCATGGTCAGCGGAGTGCCGATGAACAGCGAGTTGTTCTGGCTGTAGGTGTAAGCAGCTGCGATCGCCCAGGCGCTACCGCCAACGAGGGGCGCCTTGCCACCGGTGTAGGCCAACTGGGTGACGCTGACGGAGCTGGCACCGTCGGTCATCAAGCCACCCTCAGTAGGGTTGCCGTTGCTGGAGTTGATGGAGACGTAGTTGCTGGAGAGGGTCACACCCTCCATGCCCAGAACGTTGCTGTAGGTAGCACCAAAACCGCCACCGAGACCATCGAGGTCGTAGGCACCAGGAGCGCCGGCGTAGGTGAAGAAGTCGAGGACGGTGTCAGCGGGGTAGACACTGGGCCACATGCCGAGCATGCCGGCATCGTCCACACGAACTTTGGCACCAGCGGTGACGCTGAAATCCTTACCAACCGGGAAGTTGTAGAACAGGCGGTTGATGGCGACGATGTTGTCTTGCGCGGGGGACTGGAAGGCAGTCTCCAGGGCAGTCAGACCGTTGAAGTAGGCGCTGCCGTCGAAGTCGCCAGCACGCAGAACGGTGCGCAGCAGGTCCTTGCCAGTGAAGCTGGTGTCAAGGATCAGACGGAGGTCGTAGTTGAAAGTGGTTGCACCATAAGCAGCCTTGTTGGCCTCAACGTCGGGGCTGGTGCCGGTGAAGCTGTTAGCACCAACCACGAAGGTGGCCAGACCACGCAGCTTGGTGGTGGTGGAGAACTGGGTTGCTTCCAGTTCGCCAACGCGGGCCTCGAGACCGTCCACGCGGCCGCGCAGCACAGCCAGCTCACGCTCGAATTCCTTCATCAGGCGCTTCAGCTCATCGGTCACCTCAGTGATCCGGTCGAGGCAAGCGTTCAGCAGTGCGGCCGCTTCATAGCGGGTCATCGCACGGTTGCCGCGGTAGGT
>NZ_JBTKYW010000018.1:0-1558 GCF_054459035.1 Synechococcus sp. LTW-G
TCAGCCTGGGCAACAACCTTGGTGAAGGCGTCGAACATTGATTAACTCCTGTTCTCGACGTGAGTCGGGGAGAGGGGGAAGAGGGGGTGCGAACCGACACTCCGCTGCAATACAGCATCAGATCGGGTCACGGAGTCGAACTCGAGGTGAACGCAGATCGCAGATCAGCGCGGCCCTTGAATTCATTGACCTGCGTCATTGTGAATTCAAGACGCAAAGCACTGCACCAGGGAACGCCCGAAGTTCACAAAGGGTCACCGTTGGGGTAGAACCCTTGCGGCGACTGGGTACTGGAGCGCGAAAGACAGCAAGAATCGGAACAGAATCTTAAGGACCAAGGCCAAGCAAGCGGGCTAATGCTGCCGTTGTTGGCCATGAAAAAAGCCCCGCCGTTGGCGGGGCTCGGGTCACCAAGCAGAGGGATCAGTTGACGGGCGTGACACTGGCCACGCGCCCACCCTGACGGTGGATCTGCTGCTGCGTCTCCAGCATCTTGTCGAAGGGCACGAAACGAACGGTGTTGCTGCGCTTGTGCAGGCGGTAGTTGTTCAGGCCGGTCACCTCGATGCGATACATCCGCGGCTTCTGACCGATGCCCTTGGCCATCTGGGTAATCGCGGTGCGGGCCACGCCGGCGGGCTGAACGGCCGACCCCTTGGCATTGGGGCTGACCACAGGAACGGCGCGGTCTTGGTGCAGGGCACCCGCCAAGCGGGATTGAACCCCAGTGACATCACCCTTGATCGAAGCGGCAGCACCACGGGTGAGTTGCATCAACCAGGAGAACTGACGACCTTCGTGGCCCTTGGAGTAACCCCAACCGTGCAGATAGGGGACCTGCTCTTCACCAAAACGCTCCTGATACTCGTGGCTATCGAGATAGGAATCAATCTCCGCTTCGTAGCCCTGCTCCTGCAGGATCGTGAAGTGGTGCAGCATCTCGGCCTTGTTCTGGGGAGCACGGCCCAGCAGATGCTTGAAGTTCAGCTCAATGAAGTGATAAGGGTTGGAATTCTCAAAAAACTTGCTGCGATAGAGGCCACTCTTGGCAACGGTGCGCACAAATTCGCGAACACTCAGATAGCCATTGCGGAAGAGGGATTCAGCACCGGTCAGCCGCTCACTTTCCATGACGTACTGAAAGCCAAGAACCTGGCGATAGACGGCGCGGATCAGGGCCGTTTTGTCGTCTTGGCTGGAACCAGAGGACCAGTTCTCCTTGACCCGGTTATTGGCGAATCGATCAATACCCAGATAGGCAGCATTCAGCAACGTCATGGCAGGTGGAGCAAGGGGGAGATTGATGGCAGCGGGCGAGCTGCCAAGCTCGCAATGTGTCTAACAACAGCCAACACATTGGAGGGACAGGGAAAGTCCTGAAGCCCAAAAAAGGCTTGGCGAAAATCCTATGGCTAATCCGCCGAGTTTCCTGAGAGACCCCGTCACATTCGTTACACCCCTGCCGGCGGGTGGGCAACAACAAAGCCCCCCTTTCGGGGGGCTCGCGTCGAGACTTTGCCGTCTCTGCTTTGGGGCTGAAAATCAGACCAGAGCAGCG
>NZ_JBTKYW010000019.1:0-1267 GCF_054459035.1 Synechococcus sp. LTW-G
CGCTCCTTGTATGTTCGATCCAGAGATTTGGGTAAGGTTTGGCCCGGTTACCGGGGAGGCCGTTCGCTCCTGGAAGCAGCGTAGTCTGACTTCGTTTGTAGAGCGGCTCCCCGCCTCATTGCCCACTCCGAAGGGTATCCAGAAGCCCGTTTTACGGGACTTCGTATACACAAGGTCGGTAGCGGCAACCAGTGCGAGGTCGGGGAACCGGTGACCATTGTCCCCAATTGATTGCAAGGAGTGAAGAGACATGTCGGTTTACGCAGGGTTGGATATCGGTGCCTACGCAGTGGATCTGGTCACACGGCAAGCGGACAAGGCCTCTAAAGCCAGGCGCTACAAGCAGACGCCGGAAGGGCATAACGCCTTGATCGCGCAGCTCAAAAAGGCCAAACCCACCCTGATTGTCATGGAAGCCACTGGCATCTATTACTTCGATCTGGCCGTCGCCCTCGTCGAAGCAGGCTTGCCCGTCGCCGTGATCAACCCCAAGAGCTTTCGCCATTTCGCCGAGCTGAAGCTGCAGACCAGTAAAACTGATGCGATCGACAGTGACCTGCTGGCCGAATACGGCCAGCGGATGGCGCCGGGGCCGTGGACACCACCGGATCAGCACCACCAAGCGCTGAGAAGCCTGGGGCGGCAGATTAATCGGTTGGTGGGCTGTCGGGCCCAGGCCAGGAACCGGCTGCACGCACTGAAGGCGACCCGCTCCACGCCGAGTCTGCTGATCGAGGACGAGCAGGAAGGCATTACCATGCTGGAGCGCCGGATCGACCGGCTCCGCCAGGCGGCTCTGGAACTGCTGGCCGAGGCGCCAGAGTTGCAACGCCGTTATCAGCACTTGCTGGCCGCCAAGGGCATCGGGGAGGCAACGGCCCTGTCGCTTCTCGCCGAGTTGTGTGTGCTGCCCACCTCGCTGAAGTCGGGCCAGATCAGCCGGCATGCGGGACTGGACGTGCGCCAACATCAGTCCGGCGCCAGCGTCAATCGGCCCGCCAGGATCAGCAAGGCCGGCAACGTGTACCTGCGCTCGGCGCTGTACATGCCGGCGTTGTCGGCGGTCCGGTATGACCCCAACGTCAAGGCCTTCTACGAGGCCCTGGTAGCCCGGGGCAAGAAAAAGATACAGGCCCTGGTAGCGGTGATGCGCAAGTATCTCACCGGGCTGTGGGCCTGCTTGAAGACCGATACCCCGTTCGATTCGACGCGGTTATTTCAAACCGCTGGCCTTCAAAAGGCTTGACCGCGAACAGGGTATCTACAA
>NZ_JBTKYW010000020.1:0-1032 GCF_054459035.1 Synechococcus sp. LTW-G
AGGCCACTCGCCTGAGCCATGTTGAACCATCGTGTCCAACGCCACCGGGCGGCCCGCTCGGTGCGGGCGTACCAGAGCTCCTTGAGCTGGCTCTTCATCAGATACACCACCATCAACGGCTGATTCAGATCCAGTAACGTCTTCAGCTCGTCCGCCTGATCGGCCTTCAGGTTCTCCGGATTACGCAGCAACAGCCAGCGTGATCGCTTCACGGCCCGTCGTGCGGGCTTGTCCTGTCGCAGTTGGTTGGCCTGATCCACCCGGACCCGGTCGATCACCTCCCGGCCGAATTTGGCGATCACATGGAACAGGTCGTAGACCACCCGGGCGTTGGGGCACCAGGCCTGTACCTCCAGGTCCATGGCGGTGTTCATGTCCATGGCCACCGCCTCAATGTGTTCACAGTGCGCCCCCAGCCACTCGAAGCAGGGCCGAATCGCCTCCCGGGATCGACCTTCGCCCACCCACAGCACCTGCCGGGTCTCGGCGTCGATGACCACGCTGGCATAACGGTGGCCCTTGAACAGGGCGAACTCGTCCATGACCAGGTAACGGACCAGACTGAGGTCAGGCTCGGGCAGGTCCCGGGCCAACCGGGCCTTGTCGATGCTCTTGAGGGTGTGCCAGTGCAGCCCGGTCAGGCCGGCGATCTGCTTGAGCGGCAGCAAGGTCAGCAGTGTCTCCACGTGCTGGCGCAGCCGGTGGGTCAGCCGGGCTCGCGGGGCCAACCAGGACAGCGCTTCACGCCCGACACCGCAGCGGGGGCAGCGCACCCGTCGCACCGGCACCTCCAACCAGACCCGGTACTCGAACAGATCCCGGTCTCGGACTCGCCGCGTCGTCGTGTCATGGATCAGGGAGCAGGATCGCCGGCAGCTTGGACAGCAAGGCGGCACTTGAGGGTCGGGGATCAGGTAAATCAGGCACTCGGAATCGGAGAGCGGAACGAACCGGGTCGCTATAAAGCCTTCCCAGCCCGAGCCGGGGAACGTAGCATCGCCCATGGCGGCAGTGTCCTTGTGTGGTTGCTTG
>NZ_JBTKYW010000021.1:0-1002 GCF_054459035.1 Synechococcus sp. LTW-G
GGTTCATCGCGGTTTACCGGGAAAGGCGGCTTTGATCTTCAAAAAGAAGTAGTCGCTGTCCCGGTAGCCATAGGCAATGCGTTTGATGACCTTGATGCGGTTGTTCATGCCCTCCAGCACGCTGGTGTTAAGCCGATAGGTGGCGCTGGCGATGATGCCCTCGGCATAGGGCTTCAGACGCCGAGCGAAGCGGATCAACGGCGCCAGGCCACTCGCCTGAGCCATGTTGAACCATCGTGTCCAACGCCACCGGGCGGCCCGCTCGGTGCGGGCGTACCAGAGCTCCTTGAGCTGGCTCTTCATCAGATACACCACCATCAACGGCTGATTCAGATCCAGTAACGTCCTCAGCTCGTCTGCCTGATCGGCCTTCAGGTTCTCAGCATTGCGCAGCAGCAACCACCGTGATCGCTTCACGGCCCGTCGTGCGGGCTTGTCCTGGCGCAGTTGGTTGGCCTGATCCACCCGAACCCGGTCGATCACCTCACGGCCGAACTTGGCGATCACATGGAACAGGTCGTAGACCACCCGTGCCTTGGGGCACCAGGCCTGTACCTCCAGGTCCATAGCGGTGTTCATATCCATGGCCACCGCCTCAATGTGCTCGCAATGAGGCCCCAGCCACTCGAAGCAGGGCCGGACCGCCTCGCGGGATCGACCTTCGCCCACCCACAGCACCTGCCGGGTCTCGGCATCGATCACCACACTGGCGTAGCGGTGGCCCTTGAACAGGGCGAACTCGTCCATCACCAGATAGCGGACCAGACTGAGGTCCGGCTCGGGCAGGTCCCGGGCCAGCCGGGCCTTGTCGATGGTCTTAAGGGTGTGCCAGTGCAGCCCGGTCAGGCCGGCGATTTGCTTGAGCGGCAGGAGGCTTAACAGAACCTCGACGTGCTGGCGCAGTCGGTGGGTCAGCCGAGCTCGCGGGGCCAACCAGGACAGCGCCTCACGCCCGACACCGCAGCGGGGGCAGCGCACCCGTCGCACCGGCACCTCCAACCA